>NZ_DALYMP010000005.1:72167-160569 GCF_031975715.1 Moraxella sp. CTOTU46711 | reverse complement strand
ATGCCAACCGCTCAAGCAACTGGTACGGTGAACCCTGCTAACCCAGCGGTACAAGTCAGCCCAAGCGTTCAGCAGTTTACGCGAGTTAACAACGAAAATGGTTTCAAACCATATCAAAATGCAAGTGGGTCTCTTAATGTAAATTCATCTAAACCCCAAACTTTAAATCAGATGACATTTAAATTGCCTACTGCCAACAATTTAACCACTCCAACCGAAACAAATAACGGTGGCGATGAAAGTTAACGATTTAAGGATATTGTATGATTACGGAAGGATGTGAATATTTTGAGGAAGGTTGTTTGTGCTACCTATCAGGTAAAATTGAAAAAGGTTCGAGTTATCAATATTATTATGACAACTGCACTTGTAGCAGACATCCTGAAAGTTCTACTAGACCTTGTTGGGATAAAGATAAAGAAGCAAGAAGTAAGGCTCTTGAAGTTATTAAAGAAAGGCACCCAAATTTATGGGACAGGCAAAAAAGATAACTTGGGCATAAAATTTTGATTATGTAGCACCTAAACAAAGCATTGGTTAAAAAAGTTTTTTATACTGATTTGAACTCACATTCTAATATTCTATAGAGTGAAAAATGAAAGAATCTGTATAAAAATTAGCAAAATAAAAAACGGCTATCAAAGCCGTTTTTTATCCTCCGTTGCCGTAAAACCACCGACTTTAGGCGGTGGATATAAGGCAAACAACACGACGCATAATGACGTATAGCCAACCTAGCACCTTGAAACCTTAAACATAACTTGCCACACTAAGCTCATGAAAACACTCAAGCTACGCATACGAGACAAACATACTGATAAACTCAACCGCCTAAGCGGTGCGGTCAATTTCGTATGGAATTATGTCAATGACTTGAGTTACAAACACCTAAAAAAGACTGGTAAATTCTTTAGTGCTTATGACCTAAACGACTACACCAAAGGTAGCGGTGAACTACTTGGCTTACACAGTCAGACCATCCAAGCCATCAATGAAACCCACGCCAAAGCTCGAAAGCAATTCAAAAAAGCCAAACTAAACTGGCGAACCAACAACCCAAGCTCTAAGCGTAAAAGCTTAGGTTGGCTACCGTTTAAACAATCTGCCATCAAACACATCGCCACACACCAAACAGGTAAAAAAGGCTTAAAATCCACCTTGCAACTAAGCCTAGCCAAAGGGCAAAAGCTAATCATCAACCTATGGGACAGCTATAACCTTAGCCTATACCAAATCAACACATGCGAATTGGTACAAGACAGCCGTAACCGTTGGTATGCCTGTATCACCGTCAAAGACTATCCCAAGACACAATGCGGAACGGGTAGCGTAGGCATTGACTTAGGCTTAAAAGACAGTGCTACCACCTCAAACGGTGATAAACTCACCATTAAGCAAACACTGAAATATGCTAAAGATTTAGCCATTGCTCAACGTGCCAAAAACAAACGACGTGTTAAAGCGATTCATGCCAAAATCAAGCATACACGCCAAGACCTCATCCATAAATTCACCACCCAATTAGTTAAAGATAATGCGCTAATCGTGGTCGGTGATATTCAGAGTAATCAATTTAATAGTAAAAAAGGCAAACTCGCCAAATCGGTTTACGATGCAGGTTGGTTTGAACTCAAGCGACAACTGACCTATAAATGCAAGCATGCAGGTTGTCGTTTTGAAATCGTGAATGAGAAATACACGACTCAGCGATGTTCGTGTTGCGGTGATATCACCGCCAATAGTCCGAAAGGTAGAAAATCGCTTGGAATAAGAGAATGGACTTGTGCAACGTGTGGCACATGGCATGATAGAGATATCAATGCCAGTCGGAACATTCTTGCGGTCGGGCTTGACCGTCTTGGAGAAGGAATCCCCTTGGTTTAGCAAGGGGAGGAAGTCAATTTTAAATCTGAATTATTGCAATCTGCTCATAACATTTGCCATGACTTCATTGTCAGCGTTTAATACGCCCCTATTATTCTGAGCAATTTTAGTGTCGCCTAGGTCAAACCTAATACTATAACTGCCGTCCGGCATTAAAGTTGGCTCAATGGCGACTTGCCAGGTGTTTGTTTCATAATGGTGGATTGGGTTTTCTTGCCCATCAGCTTGACTGGCGACTAAATCACGCATGTTATTTCTAACTTGATTACTTAATTTATTAATCGACGATAAAAATGTAGCTCCTTTATCATGATAAAAGTATAAATCTTCCATCAGATCAACATCCGCATAAAAATCGCTACTTGCAGGGTTAAAAATAGTTTGCAATCCATCCCCTAAATTGGCATAGCGTTGAAAGCTGTTAAATAGCATTTTGACGATATAATCTTTACGCTTCAAATCCAATGATAAGTAGTAGTCTATAAATTTTGCTTGTGCAACTGCCAATTCCCCAAGTTGACGAATATCAAAGATATCCAATACGGTAGAATTTAAAATATCAAATAAGCTGCTATTGGGTGCAATAAGGTAGCTATATTTACCCAACAATGACCGGTCATAAGTGATAGTCTGTGTTTTTTCCCAATACTCACAAGCAAGCGCAAACGCGTTGTCCTCTAACTCCTCAGAAGGCTCGCTTTCGCTGGCTGCTAAGAATGGATAGTATGCTTCAATCACTCTGACATCAAGCAATTTTGTGTGCAACTCATTATCTATTTCCGTGACAACTAGATTGTCTTTGAGGTACTGTCTTGTACTCGCCTGTGAGTTATATATAAACTCCGTGGTTGGCAAGTATTCAACGGTACCTTGCTCGAGCGAAATTTTTAAATCTTCACACATCCCAGCCAGTTTAAACGCATCCCTGGTTTCTTCATCGTAACCCATGAACAGTGGGTTGTTACTGTATAATGGGCTAAGATGGAAGCCGTATAAAAGCGAATCAGCAAAGCTTCGATGCACAATGCGGCCATATTCAGCAGCTAGATACATAGCTGAATCACCACGTTCACCGATTTTGTCTAAATTAATCACATAGCGGCACACCTGATTGTAAGCCTTAACCATATTCATCAAGAATAATTTTAGGTCATGAATATATTTTTTGCGATGAATAATATACTCGGTGATATCGACAGGATTGCCAACTAAATCATATAGCTGCTCATAACCAAAACTATCACGCTTATGGCTCATAATCGGCAAAAAGTTTGTTGCCTCTCGAATTGCAATGACTTCTAACAATCGTGCGTTAAATCGGTCCTTAAAGTACGCTTTATCTTCATTGCGTTCTAGAACTTCCTCGATTTTTTTGGCATGGGCAACTGAAAGTTGAATATTGTCTAAGAGTTCGCCATTTTTTTCGCGAAACATCCAACGATAGTAAAATGCCTTTGATGCTTCACCTTGTTTGGCCGTCAAATGATAGCTATAAGCAGGTAGATTCAACATATAATCAACCGCGCCAGCAATCGCCTTGGCGCGATGTAATTCAGCTTGTGATGACATATAGCCATGAGTATATAATTGTGGGGTAAAGCTCCCCCAGCCTGTTTTTTCTTGTGCGCTTTTTAACGGATTACCAATCATTATCATGCTGCCTACTCCATGTATTTCTTAGGTAGTTTTATCTAATGTAATCACATATTAGCATACTAAACCTTTGAAAATTATAAAATAAAATGAGCTAGAGAAACGCTCTGAACTCATTAAATACTAATTTTACTGTTAAATTTTTTTGCTGAGGTTTCAATTAATCATTGTAATATTCACCGCATTCGGCATTAGAACATTTTTTAAACGTGCCTTTACCTTCTCTCTTATCACGTAGCAACACAGGGCTTTTACATTTTTTGCAATGCCATTTAAACTTACCGTTCTTATCTTTGGATCGCGCCTCAGCTTTGATTAGCCACTCGGCTTTTTTAGTAGGGTTGCCTTTTAAGTCACTATTGAAGGTATGATTACATGCTTGATTAGTACAGCGATAAAACATATTCTTGCCTTTAGGCGTGATTTGCAGCATCACACTACCACAGTCAAGGCATGGGTAAAGCGGCTTGCCATCCTCCCCGGTGAATTTTTTAATTTGATACGCCATTTCATCAAGATAAGGCGCGTTTTCTTCGGGATTGTCATGATAAAATTTTTGGCATTCATTATTGGTACATCGCCAATAATAAAGACCTTCTTTCTCGATGCCGGAGTAAGGACGTTTGGCCACTGCTGAGTGGCATTTAGTACATGGAAATTTTGGCGTTCCATCTGTATTGACCGCCATTTTATCAAATTGCTCAATCATTTCTTGACGCTGCTTGCGTTGTGCGGCAATCGCCTCTTTTTCAGCAGTAGTTTGAACCTTGCCATCAATTTCCCACGCATAATGACCGCATTCTTTATTTCTACACTTCCAAAAAAACTCCCCTGGGTGATTTTTTGACTCCCGGCGTCTCATGACGCTGCCGCACTTTTCACATTCAGTACGCGGTTTTAAGGGTGGATAAAGTCGCATTTTCTCAATTTCATGACTTAGTGTTGAAAAAAACCGAAATACCACTTGTTTGTAATCTATGTCACCATTGGCAATATCATCAAGCTCTTTTTCCAAATTACGAGTAAATTCTTCTTCCATAATCGAAAAAATGCCTGTAGTGGCCTTCACCATAAATTTGCCCTTTACGGTACTTATAAGCTGGTTTTTCTTCTTTTCAACATAGCCATGCTCAACAATTTTCTCATAAATTTTAGCGTATGTTGAGGGTCTCCCGATACCAGCGGCTTTTAGATATTTGCCCAAGCTTGGTTCGGTAAAACGACTAGGTGGGCGCGTGGTTTTATTCACTTTCTCCGTCTTTTTGGCAGTCAATGTTTCGTCACGCTCAAACACTTGAATTGGGTTCTCTTGAGTAGGTTCTTCCTCCTGGTCATCTGCGGTGTCATCAAAGTAAGTAAGGTAGCCAGGTTCAACCAATATGCTGTTGCCACCCACATAAAAGTAGTCTTTTCCGTCGATATGGCAAACCAACTCGATAACAGTTTTCTGATAAATTGCTGGGGACAGCTGACTTGCAACAGTACGCTTGAATATTAATTCATATAAAGCTTTTTCTTCTTCATTTAGTCCGGTACCATCAAAGTCTAAACTGGTGGGCCGAATGGCCTCATGCGCTTCCTGGGCGACTGGTGATTTCGACCCGGTACGTTTTTTTTCAGCAAGTTTTAGGTTATTAGCCTTCGCATAGTTCACAATCATTTCATAGCCATAGTTACTAATTGCGGTGCTGTCCGTTCGCATATAGGTGATATGACCTTGGGTGTATAAGCTATTTGCCACCTGATCGGTTTTCTTCGCTGAAAATCCAAGTCTCACGGCAGCGGCTTGGTGTAATGTAGAAGTATCAAATGCTACTTTTGCATAGCTTTCAGTCAACTTTTGGTTAAAGTCAACAACCTTAAAATCTTTGGTTTTCGCTCGCAATGCGTCACATGCCTGGCTATCCGTCCAATACCGCTCTGAGTCCATGACTTCACCCAATTTAGAGCGTACCGTGTCTAATTCAGCAGACCAACCATTAAAGTGAGCGCGAATGGTGAAATGCTTGCAAGGGGTAAAGTTATCTATAATCTCGTCACGTTTGGCAATGATGGCAACTGTTTGTGATTGAACGCGCCCCATAGGATAACTATCATCGCCAGCAAAGTCGGTAACAGACGGTCCTACCTCCCAACCAACTACGCGGTCGATGATGCGCCGCGCCACCTGCGCGTTCACTAAATTATCATTAATCTTGACAGTGTTATTAACCGCCTCTCTGACAGCCTCCGGCGTAATCTCATTAAACTTAGCGCGTTCGTAATTGTCACCAATACCCAATTCGCGTCTTAGTGATGCAGCAATCGCTTCACCTTCGCGGTCCGGGTCAGTTGCCAGGATGATGCGATTTGCGTCTTTAAGGTGAGGACGGATTTGATTTAATCGACGTTCGCCTCGTTCCGTGACCACATAATTCATTTCCAAGGTTTTTTTATTAACGCCCAACTCCCCTGTCTCGGGTAAATCTGACACATGACCTAAACTTGCGAACACTAGATAACCATCACCTAAATATTTACTGACGGATTGAATTTTATCCTTACTTTCTACTACTACAATATTTGGCATAAAAGTTCCTATTAATCTTCTATTTTATAAATGCTTTCATCTTTAGTAATTAAGCGGTAACGGATCATCAGTGACGGATCGCCCTTGTTATAGGCTTCCCAAGCAGCAATATGTTCTTTAGGGTAATTGTAGCTAGTCACTTCCTTCATAAATCCTTCATAAGCTGATTGGAACATCGGTTCGATCAGCCCTATACCTGCGGCTAATTCAGCGTAGTAATGACTGACAGTAGCAATATTTTCACTAAAAGCCGCTGAACGATCCGTATTTTGAATAATCGCCCATAACGTTCGGTCGTATTCGATTATCCATCTAAAATCTGCTGACGCCATCACACCCAACTTTCTTGCGCCATTTTGAATACTCAGTGATGCCATTAGTAACGTACTACAGTAGGCATGCTGTTTTACTAAGTTTTGAGCGATATAACTAAACGCTACCCATTCTTTTAAAAACTGGCGGTATTCTTCGATTTTTGGGAAATCACTGGCATCAGAAGGTGGACCTAAGTTAATTTCCTGTAATGATTGTTCTTTTAGCCGCTTATTTATTTTTTGAGACGCCCAATCCCACAACTCGACAATCATGCCTTTGATCTTAGTCTCAACGTACTTAGGGTCTCTATCTTTACTTTGATTAATTTCTTTATTATCAAGTAAGGTATCGGCAAGACAGGCTTTTGGTATCGTGATAGCCAAAAGGATGGTATAGAGAGGAGAAAGGCTATCAATATCAATAAATGGCTCGCCAAGCTGCTCAATCATGAGGTTATTGAACGCATCGGTTTTAATGATAGGCACTAAGTCATTATCCACGGTAATTTCTGATAAATCACTGGTGTCATCACCACCAGCCCTACTATTAGATAAAGTGACTTTAACTCTAGGCACAAACTCTTGAATTAAATTGTGGCGATACATAAATTTTCGCCCACTATCTAGTTTACGAAATTGTCCTGAATCAATCGGCAGTTTATTTAAATCAAAGAATTGATAATAATTTAGATGCGGTTGCTGTTGGGTTTTAACACGGATCAAACTCTCTAAATCAAGTTTTCCGCGCATTACCGCTTTAGGGTGTTTCGTCGTTAAGTCTATATATGAGGAATAAACTTGGTAATTCGCCCACATTGCCAAAATGATATTTGGAAAGATGGCAAATAACATGACTTCAAATAATCCAACTTTATCAAGTTCCTCAAAACTAACGCTACAATTAAAAATAGCCGTAAAATACTGCAAAACCCCTGCTTTTTCATTGAAGTTTGGTTTACACCATAAATCAACAAATCCAGTAAGTAATTTAAGGCCTACAAAATCAGCAGAAGTAGCCACAAAAATGACGAGTGAATACCATATTGGTAATAAACTTGTTTGTCTATTTCCCTTATAAATACGTTTGTAGAACCAATATCCTAGCAATATGCCACAAATTAATAAGCCGAATACCATTTCATACAATGGATTAATTTTTCTTAACGCGTAAAAGGGAAACAGGAAGCTAAAATAAATATACCTACCAAAAAAAGCTAAGTATTTCATTAGAATAGCCAGGATGATTAACCCCATTAATGCGATAAACGCATAGTTTATATAATCATCATGACTATCAATATTTCGCTGCTGGTGATTATTATGTTGTTGTGCTGTCATCGTTAATCACGCCAATTACTGATATCAAACATAGCTTCTAAAGCAGGGTTTAATTTAGCTTGCTTTGCTTTTTCAAAAATTGATAATTCCTTTTTATCGCTGGTGTCACCCTCAGTATTCTTTGGAGTATTAGCGGTATCGGTCTGAGGTAAAGTGGCTTTAACCTCTTTTTCAACTTGAGTCGAGCTAGATGCACTCAATTTTTCATTTTCTTTTGACGCCACCACTGGTTCTGATTGAGCAGGTTTTGTCGAAGGTTGCGTAGAAGAATTTAAAGAAGATTGAGTGGTCTTTTCGTCCACTTTTCCAATAGTTTGGGGTTTAACGGCTGGTGCAACTATTTTCTCTTGAGATATGGTGGCGTCTTTGAGTGTTTTGCTAGAAACAGTGTTGTCTTTTATCTGTACTGTTTTACTGACCTTTTTCACGCGATTTACATCAATAAGGAGGAAATCTTCGTTAGCCAATTCTGAAAACGAATTTTCTTGAAGTGATATTGATGAGTGGTTTTCGATAGGTAATACATTGGCCGTAGCAATGCTTTCATTAAGTCTTACATTCTTGTCATAAATATTTCGCTTGATAGATTTCAAGGTATTTAACGAATATAGACTTTGACCTGCCAAAAAGATATTGGCATGGTCAATTTTTTCTTTTCTAGATAGACTTACCAATATAACATCGTCATTAGTGTACCTAAACTCATACTTAGGTAGATAAGACAGCACAGCTTGGTCAAAGTAGTTAATTGCAGCAGGTGAGCTATTAATTAATTTGGTCGTCTCAGAAAATAACTTCATAGCATCACAAGTCTCGATCATGCGTTTCAACTTATTGACCTTTGCTCTTTCTCCTAGCGTTCTAGCTTGCTCAAGTTCATATTGACATTCAGCAAAAACACCTACGCCTTGCATTAAGATTTGGAATAATTGAATACCAAAATCATCCTTCGAGTAATGCTTTTGGAAAGTAGTTCTGTTTTTCTGCAAATTACTTTTGAAGGATTGCCCAAACATGCTATTCCATTGCATATAAATCTCCCGGCGACTAACCTGTTCAATTAGTTTTTTTAAACTTATGTCCGTGTCAAAATCTTGTGAGTTTTGAATCATATTGAAACACAAGCCCACTAAGGCGATATTTTTTAATTTTGGCCACGGATGGTTTACCCATGCCTTTTCAAGCATAGATAAATCATAGGCATCTTCATCTATATTGAACCAATAATATATTCTGTTTGTGCTTGTCTGTTGCATTTGGATAGGTTTAATATATATCCGACTCATTACCTAACCTTACATATATCTATGGACTAAATGATAGATTGAACATTTACAAAAACCCTTCGCATTACCAAATTCGGGCTGTTCTTGCAAAATAATTTCGTATCTAAATCCCTTATTACGCAAAGCTTGTAATAAGTAGTTGCCCAGCGCATAGCTACCACCACCGGTAATAACCAAGCCACCCATCGCTTCGTCACTTGTGTTTAAAACCCCAATAATTTCTCGGTGTATGCGCTCTGCGAAGCTTTGAAGTACATAATTACGCATCTCTGTTAAATCAGTAGAACCCATCTTATTGGGCTTACCATGCCAGCCTGTTTGGATAATTGCATCCACCATTTTGTCACTAATACTTGATAAACCTATTTTATCGGCAACACGACTACGCATTTCATCGCGCAGATACAACATACCGCTATTGAAGCTATAGGAGTCATTAGGACGTGGTTGCAAATTAGCCATGATTTTTACCAAGTCCACGGTTCTACCGCCAATATCAATAACGATAAAACCAGTTTCTCTTGCTTCTATACCAAAATCTGTCTGAGCAAAGTTATTATCAGCTGTTATATCTACGGCAACACCATAACCCTCAGGTAATGTTTCAACGCCAACAACGCTATAAAACATATTAGGGGCAGCTGCGCTTCTTACTTGTGGTAAGCGATTAATATTATTATGTTTGGCTTCAATTAAGGTTTTATTTGTTTTTCCACTTTCTTTATCGAAATATTGGTTGGCTGGTAAACCTGCGGTGATAAATAACTTGCTATAAGGTACGCCTGCTTTTCGTAATGCTTGCGCTATCAAAGCGATATTTAAATCACTTATTGGATATTCTGCAAAACGCGTATCCATCGGTTCTTTAATAACTTTTCGTTCACCATCTACAAGGTAATGAACGGCATTGTTTCCTTTATGAATAGTAATGAGCATATTATTTAACTCATGCTCAGGCGCACTGGCCATATCACCGATACCCTCTTGTGCGACGCTCGGCATACGAAAACATACGATTTCTTTTTTTTCAGGTTCAAAATATGCGACTTTTATACCATCATGACCATCATCAATACCAACAGCTAAAACATTGTCCGTAAGACTATTATTAGACATAAATTTATCCTATAAATTAATGAACATTAAAAACCAAAGGGGTTCGAGATATTTTTACTATTTTTATCTGTGCCAGTAATGGCTGTTCTGATTAATGCAAATGAGCAACGTAGTGGCATTTTGAGTATGTTTTCAAAGATAATGCAGTAAGCCCACATACCAATCAAAATTACTAAAAAGAACCAAGACAAACTGCATAGCAGCAGCAGTGGAATTGTTAAAAAGGCAGCCACACCATTTAAACCAAATACATTTAGTTTATGGCTGGCTTGTGACCAATGACCATTCATAGATTTTCCTTTTATTAGTAAGAATCAAGTTCTTCAATTTCTTCTTTGGATAGTTCTTCACTTTCCTCGACTAAATGACGATAACTGGCTAAATTGATTTTCCCCTCAGCCAGTAGTTGTTTGCCTTGAGCTTCAAAACTAACTGAGCCAAATTTGCCATGTCGTACAATCATCTTAATTTTTCGTACCATGTCGTCAGGGTTCTTCGCTTTTTTCTTTAGATAGTCTCTTAATGCTGGTGTGAATTTAAGACTCTCACGTACTGCAAACATGTTGCCATTTACATCTTCAATTAACTTTTGACTGATCAACATCCGAATGGTATCGGCAAGTTCTAAAGCTTTTTGTTGTTGGATGCTTTCAGGAAACAGACTAATGAGACGCGGCAAAATTGCAGGGACATTACTAGCATGCGTAGTGGCATAAGCTGGGTGACCCGTGTTTGATAATTCAATAGCAGCATCGACGGTACTATAATCTCGCAGCTCGCCCACCATGATTGCATCCGGTGAGCGACGCATCGCGGAACGGTTAGCATCATGAAAGGTAAGAATGTTTTGCCCAGGACCTATTGAACTTTGAATAACAGCACTATGTTTACTTTTTACCTTGTCGTAATTAATTTCAATCGGGTCCTCATGAGTTAATAAAATACCTTTTATTAAGGTATCTTCTTCTAAGATATAACGATAAATTGCAGCCAATGTTGTTGACTTACCTTCCCCTGTTGCCCCTGAAATAATGACAATACCGCTAGGAATAATGCAATCGAGGACAAATTCTTTTGACATGCCTAATTTATAATAAGGGGTGGGTTCGTCAGCCAATGGTCTTAAAATGACTGAAAATGAATTTTCATGAATGGCAGATGCACAGCCAGTAATTTCGTAACGAAAACGGCGACGTTTACTTTCTGCAAATTGTTTAGCCTGTTTTTCATAATCTTCATCATTCACAATATTTCCATCAAGCATCTTAGCTTGACCACTTAGACATTTCCCTTCACTGATATTAATAAGGAAGGTATTGTTGCCAGTTAACTTTCTTGCTAGGTACTCGCACTCATGCCGTTGCATAATGCGATAAGTAATAGCCTTTAACCCTCGACGTTTTTTCTTAACCAATACCGGATATCCAGGAATGATTATGATGTCGCTAATGCTATCTTGCTCTGCAATCTCAGTGAATAATAATCGTAGGTGATTGTCATTACCTTCGTTTCCGAAAACCAATGGATCGACGTATTGGGTACGACGATCCAAGGCAGGGATTTCTGTCCCCAAAATTGACTCCGGGGCTTTTTGAACAATAACAGGTTTTTGTGGTTCAGCTTCTTTCTTCTTAATCGCAAAAGTTTCCATTATTGTTTTACAACATCCTCTTGTTTCACTTGATAAGTTACAGTGTTATTGATCACCAAGTTTTGCGTAGGCGCGTATGGGTTTTTGACATAATCAAGTGGTGATAAGCTAGGCTTGGGTGCAATATCTTCTTGCTTATTTACTTTTTCAAAAGTTTTGCTAACCGTTTCACGACTATCACTTTTGTTGCTTGCTATCGTCGGCAATGGTTTTATTACGTTTGCACTTTGATCAGGCAAACTTCGATTAATATAGCCATGCAAAAGAATAGTTTGGTCTGCGCCTTTAGCAGTTGGCGTATTCATTACTGGTGTTGCAAAGCTGGGTGTGACTTGCTGGGCTGTATTATTGTTAGTACGGTATGACGTCTTGCTTTTTTTGCTAGTAGCTTTTTGCTTGGTTTTTTTATTTGGCGCAGTATTGATAACTGGCTGTGTATTAACGTCGCTTGGTGCAGTAGCAGATTGGTTATTAAACACCAACCCTTTACTTACCTCGATAGTATTAAGCGGTGGGATAGATTGGTTGTTCTTATTAAAATCAGTTGGACGTGCGTTGACTATATTATTGCTATCAACGTTATTTGAATTAGTTAACGACTGATTGATTTTCTGAGCAGCTGGTGTTTCATTAAGTACAATGCTTGTTCCGCCAGTTGGTTGTCTGACCACTACACCACTTTCATAAGAAGATAAAATTTCATTGGCACCCACTTGTTTAAATTGTGGTAGCGTGTCAATGCGTAATAATTTTTCGTCGATAGACCATTGAATGCCAGTGTTCTTATCATATAGGTTGTAACTAGAAATGGCTGGCATGGTGATACGACCTTGCATGGCAAGCAAGTGGAATTTAATCATGCCGATGTAATCGCGGTTAAGACGTTCGAGTTTCTGCTGTAATGCTATACCAGCTTCATTAACCCCGATGTTCCATCCATCTACCGTTGCCTTTTCCCAAACACGCTTTTCTTCTTCATTGCGTGGAGAAAGATCACCACCCATGAAAGAAATTTTATCGAAGGCATCCGCTTCATAATTTACATTTAAGTAGCTGCGCCAATTAGGTGCTGTACTTGAAAAGCTGGCTTGCTTCTCAATGTTGTAAACACGTTTAGTTAAACGAATTTGGTCAGTACCTTTTTGGCTATATAAATCATTGGCTTCACTGATAACTGGTGGTACAACTTTTCCTTGAATCATTAAAGCATTGAAATTATAAATTGCGTCCAACTGACGACTATCAGTTTGAATGATATTGTTGATCTGTTTATTGGTTGCAATCATTGCAGCTTTAATAGCAGATTGTCGGGCAAAATCTTCAATCAATTTTAAACGCATTTGCTGTTCAACTAGACCATTGCGACTTTTATCATTCATGTTTCTAGTTTGACTTTGAAAATGCAATAAGTCATAGATGTTATTGATATCTTGTTCATAGTTAATTGCTTGGCTATCAAAACTAGCTATTGAAGCTGCTACCAATAAGCCACCCTTTGCAAGGCTGTTTAATTTAAATGTCATTCTCATTTATTCAGCCCTTACTTATAGATTAATACAATAGTTTTATTTTGTTTGTCGATAGCAATATTGGCAGTTTGTTGAAGTTGGCTATCAACTGCAATCACAATATCCTCAGGCGTGGCATTGTAATCGGTAAAATTAACAGTTGGTAAATTGTCAGTGCGATACCCTTGCTCAAGGAAACGATAGCCATACTTAATGGCAATGGATTCTAAAATACCTTGTGGCTTACCTATATAATTCACACGAATTTTATCCTTTGAAAAATCTAAGTTATATGCCCCCAAGGTCTCGTTATATGTTTGGCGGTATTTGGTCAAACTCAGTTGCGCGTTCATCGCTTTTTGAGTTTCTTGACTGATAATCTCCAATGGACTTGGGGCAGTTACTTGAAGGGTAGATAACTTATTAATGGATGAATAGCTACCACCTTGGATGCTAGTACATCCAGTAACAACAATCGTAAGTGCAGTTAAAAATGGCATTGCTAGTTTGCGAGTTGCTTTCATAAATATCCCAAATTCTTAATTAATAAATGCGTTGCTTAGATAAACAAAAAATGACTTAACTTAAAGCTAAGGCTTAACAAACAAAAATCTATCTATATAGCCAATTCAAATGTTAAGTAGCCCTCAATTTCAGTAAATTTTGTTCAGGTAAATATTATCTTACTACCAGCATTTTATCATATAAAAAAAGACTTATATTTCAAAAAAACAGTATATTTAAGAAAATATATGGTTTTTATAGGCTTATTTTTGGTATTTATTAGTTTATTTTGGATAAACGCTTTTTAAGTTTGGTCAAAAGCGATTTTTTTTGGATAAAAACCATCAGTAAATGGTTTTTTAAGTTCAAAAATGTTTATTAACCTCTTAAAAATGGTTAAACCTTCAAATTATTGGTAAAAATGGGTTTTTTTTGGTTATTTAGTCGAATTTTTGGTTTTTCTGCTTCAAAAATGGTTTTCTATTATTTTTTTTGGTTTTTCTGCATTAAAAATGGTTATTTATCTAGATAACATGGATAAAGCTAAGAAAAAATGGATGAAATACGATAGAAAATGGTTAAATGCCGCTTAAAATGGTTTTTTACCAATATAAAATGGTTATATCATGTAAAAAAATGGTTTTTTTGCAAATATAATGGTTTTTTAACCCTGAAAAATGGATTTTTTATTTCCTGCCATCTAATTTTTGTTCGTTGTAACGTTGACATACACGCAAAAAAATCCAAAAACCCTGTGTTTAGAAAAGTATTATATTTTTTGTTCAAAAACACCATTTATAGCAATTTTTGAGTATTGTTGTTCACTAAGCTGGCGCAGCTCATGAATTGATTGTTATTGGGAATGAGACACTATTCTGATACTAAAATGAAATGATGATGAACGTTCGTTGTATTTTTTCAGTTAAAGTACAGTTTGGTTTGGAATGTATTTAGGTCATTATTCCTACATTTTTACTGTTTTCTTTTAGATAAAGATGACCACTACCGCGAAAAATTTTCTGTCTCTTTGCCTAACCAATTACCCTCTAGTAATAAAACCCAACCAAAAAAATACCCTAGTAATTTAACTAGGGCATTTAATCTCAGCATCAAAATTGATTAGTATGGTAAGTCATCTATTACATTAGTGTTAGGCATTGTGCTTTCATGTACT
Source organism: Moraxella sp. CTOTU46711 (assembly GCF_031975715.1). Lineage (NCBI taxonomy): Bacteria > Pseudomonadati > Pseudomonadota > Gammaproteobacteria > Moraxellales > Moraxellaceae > Moraxella > Moraxella sp. CTOTU46711. Next base: position 145,572 of record NZ_DALYMP010000005.1, on the reverse strand, counting down.
TGCTCTGGGTTAATCGAACCTGGTACTGCTGGTCCTACAAATTCAAAATGCGAACAATCAATCTCAGTGTAGTAACTGGTTTTACCTTCTTGATTGGTATGTTTGCGGTAACGGATTTTACCTTCTACCTCAATGCGTCTGCCTTTGGTTAAATATTTTAATACAGTCTCATGATTATTAGGTGGGAATACAATCGTATGCCATTCAGTGCGTTCGCGACGTTCACCAGTATTTTTATCAGTCCATCTTTCGCTAGTTGCTAATGAAGCAGTAACTTTTTTAGAGCCATCTTGAAAATTAATAACGTTTGGTTCGCTCCCAACCAAGCCAGTTAAAATAACACGGTTCATAAATTCTCCTATTAGACTTACCATTTTTTTTAAAAGTCTAAAACTAAATACCCGGTATTGGGTGGTCTTGATAAAGCCCCTTGCCTTATCAATGAAGCCATTATAGCAACTCAGTTTTGCAGAATGAATTGATATTGATAGTTCTGTCACCCACTTACAGCTTAATACATTTACTGTCCTACTATTTTCTTTTTTAAGAAATTTGGATAACACCGCTGCGACTTTTATAACAATAATTTGACTAATTAAAACGGCTGCATAAAAAAACCATCACGAAGGATGGCTCTCTAATTTGTAAGGTAGTATAAAAATTATGGCTGACTTTTAAGCCCTGCAATTTTTCATCTAATGTAATTTACCGCTTAAGAATGAAGCCATTAAAATCGTACTCATATTCATAAGAATAATTGTGTTCAAAAGCTTCATAACAGACTCGGCTCTCATAATCTTCTTCAATGCAATAACATAAGCTATCAACGAATAGATGATAGTCACCATTTTGGATCAGGTAGTTAAGGTCAGATATAACGATACCTATAATACCGTAACCTTGCATTAGGCTATCATTCTCAATATCCAGTAATACACTTTTTGCAAATGCTATTGCAGTTTTATCAGTTGGGGTGTTAGTAATCGAAATATTAAAATCACAATCTTCACCAGTCGAAGTTAAACTAACTATTAAACCATGCTGACCTAAAATCTCTAGCAAACGATTTAATTCGGTGATGAAGTCATACCCATGCTTGGTAATAATTTCCTTACGCCAGTTTTGATAAGCTTGTGCTTGAGCAGACGAACTTAAATCAATAAAGTTATAAGTTTTTGATTGGTGGTTGGGTTGAGTATTTGACATGATTGTCTCTTGGCCTTCCTGATAATCAGTTTGGGTATTCACAATAGCTCTCCTTAAACTTCGGCAAGCAGTTGGTTATATTCCATCACTGCCATCTTGATAGTGGGTGCAGCAGCCTTGTAATCTTTGGCAGGTTGTAGGCGCATTGCTTTGGCATGTTCTACCGCCGCGTTATAATCAGCCATTCGGCAAACATCACGCCAGTTACGTTGCTTACCGATTTTAAATTTTATCTGATACTTAAATGAGTGAGACATTTTTAACTCCAGTAACGTTGAGTACGTTCACCAAGGCCCTACTGCCTTTGCTTGATTTCATTGTAAGTGCTAACACTAAATTTCATTAGCTATTCAGGTATCGTTGTCGATCGCTAAGTGCTTAACCACTACACTAACGGCTTACTGTTTTCTTTTTCCTCAATTAAAATTAAGTTATCGGTTATTCTTCAACCTCAGGTATAAAAAACCCTAGTCAAGTAACTAGGGTCTGTTGAAATATTTGATTAACGAAAATTTGCACCATGCCAGGTACACTCATTAGGACTATTTTTTTTGCAATCAAAAATATACGTCTTTTTGCCATTGGTCACAGCAACCTTTCCATAGTAGTTAACGCTAGAGGTAACATACCGGTCAAAATTTGAACGTTCAATATCTAGGATTTTTGATTTCTCCTTGGGATTGCTTGGCATGGTATAGGCTGTGATTTTTTCCCCTGGGGTACAAGTGCCTGTCACCAAAATAGCATTCGCATTAAATGCACTAAGCGCAAGTAAAGTGATAAAGATTTTTTTCATGAGGTTTCCTTTCAAATTTTTAAGGGTTCTTGGCATCTATCATGCCAGCTCAACGCCCAACGTCAAACTTGCCATTGGGCTTTAAAATTTTTACTTGGTGAAGCTTGTTCTAAAGGCTTCTAAAATTGCTTGGTATATTCCAAGCTCTTTATGCTCATTGATATCGCGAACTATGATTTGCTCAAGCTCGGACTGATAAAATTTCATCGGGGTAACATTATCTGTCATAAGATGATTGACCTTACTAGAATCAATTTCCGTTGCCTTCTCAAAATCAAGATAGATATGTGACTCGTCATCCGATGGTAATTTTCTGACCAGTAACGGTTCACTTGAAGCAAAGATATCATTAACTTTACCCATGTCATGAAATTCAACATTGGGTACATCAATTTGTAAAAAGGCATCGAGGCTTACTTCAACATTCTTAGCTGTTATCAACTCGACACATAAATTACGACGCAGGGTAACTTTCTCAAAGTTGGTTGCATCTTTTTTAAAGCAGGTTGTTAGCTTGGTGAAGTTTGAGACATACACCTTTTGAATATTCGATGTGTTTGAAATGTTTTCAACAATTTTAGATAAGTCTGACATCGGGTTGCTCCAGTTTGTTTGAGTTATGAATGTTTAACGTGATAGGGTCATTATAGAAACCAGCAATTTAAAAAGCTTGCACTACAAACCATCGTGCCAGCGGCAACCGACTTAATCAGGTATGATTTACTTTTTTCCTTTTATTGTTTAGTAGCTATGCCCTGCTCGAGGCTTTAAAAACCCCATCATTTGACAGGGTGATTTTGGCTGGCATGATGATATTAAGTGTTCACGGCTTCAACAAGTTTCTTAAGATTAAATTCCATTTGAAAATTTAACATGAATAAATCGTCTGAGTCGCAAACTTCATAAGTGAGCAAAACAAGTGGGTCATTAAATTCTGAGTAACCTCTATCATTTAAAATGGCCAGCGTCGCTGAGGTAAAGTTAAACCATTCATCCGTAAAGGCTTGGTCAAGGTTGTCATTATCCCATGAGAAATCAACATCAAATAAATCTAGGGTAAGATTAGCTAGGTACTTGCCATCTTTGCTAAAAGCTTTTCTTTTGGCAATGAACGCATCAACGTCTGCGGCATTATTAAAACCCATGAACGCTAAGTTGTCACGAAGCACAGTTTTAAATGCGGCAAGCTGTTCAGGGGTTTGATGAATAACCATGTCAGTTGGCAAGTCATCAAACGAAGTCTGACTCTCAAAATTTGGCAAAGGTTTAAAAAAACTTGATAGATTGACAAGCGGCAGTTCTGTCTGTTGGTCAATGAATTGCTGAACGGTAGCCGCTGGCGTGGTAAATACTTCATCATCAAATAATTTACCTTCAATAAAATTAACCTCACCATCAAATTTGATATTGTTTGATACGATGGTATTAACGGCGTAAAAAGCAAACGCTGTACCTTGAGTGGCAGCCGTTAAAAATGCGGTTTGGGCATTGGTGAAACCTAAAACTAATTTATCCATAATAGTTCCCTAGTTGTTGTCATTGAAACTGATAAACCCATTCTAGGCGGTCATGGGTTTTTATCCCATTAAACTAGGCATAGTTAACAACGCTGTTGTGGTTATGTTTTGCCGCTTTACTATTTTCCTTTATTTACCTGCTCTATATTGTGGGCCGAGTCCTCCAAACTCAGACTTTGCTCTCTACTCGCTTTGATAAAATTCAATTTGGGCATCAGCCAACATCGCCGGCTCACGCCACGCATTTATTTCAGATTGAATTTGTGTTGCCCAATCTTTTAACAAGGTTTGGTCAAGTTCTGAGACAATGACATCATGGTCACTATCAAACCCTTTGAGTCCGCCGTGACCGGTGTGCATGAATGTTCTCATGGTCTCGTCGATATCAAGATGAAAGCTGGCAAGGTCTGTGTCATCACGCAATACCAAACTTGCCAATGGCTTATTGTTTTGTAGCAAGTCATTGAGCTGCTCTGCGCTGACCAATAAGGTGACAAGCTGATTAATACCCATCATACCCTTGTCACTTTGGCGATACAGACTTAATACCGCATCAATCGTTATCTCGCCTTCCGGCAAGACGGACTTATCTAAAAATAGGATTTCCCGATTAACTGGTTGGCTCATTAACGTTGCTAAGTCGTTTTGGTTAAATTGGGACATAGTGTACCTCGTACTGGCGTGATAAGAGTGTGGATTACCATAAGCGTTGCAGTATAAAGACAAAGCTTGGGCGTGAATGTGTTGCTGGGTTGGCAAAGCCACCGGTAACGTCTGATAAATTGATGTAGGTCTTGCCATCCATCTTGTCATCAAAATTAAAAACAACTTGGTATTTGTCTTGCAGTAGGTTTAAATTGTCGATATCCGCAGCTGGCAACATGTCAATACGTTTACCGATTAAATTATTTAGACTTAAGATTTCCAAATAAGAAAAGCCATACTTATCCAGTAGATGCAGAGTGCTGGCTGTCATGTTGAGCTGACGGCTTTTAATTTTCTCCAGCAAGTTTTTGTTTTTATCACAATGCCATTGTCTTTGTGAAAACATCGGGATAGCTGTCTTTACCTCATACTCAAAGTTCAGCTCTTTGGCATGCTCAAGGGACTTGGTATAAAAGTTACCCACCCGGTAAAACTCAATAGCCTTCTTATGATTGACTGGCTTTGCTCGATAAAATGAAAAGCTAAACGTCTGACTATTGATGGCGGTGGTTTTGCAACCTGCCAGCATTGGGTCAAGTTCTGCTGGCGTGGTGGCAACAAGTGGGTGAGATTGTAATAAAGACATTGTGTAACTCCAGTTAGATTGAGTTGGGTTTATTTTATAGCGTACCTGAGCCTCGAGCATGCGCTATGGGAAATAGTGGCCAGCACATTGTGGTTATATTGGATCGCTCTACTATTTTCTTTTAACTGCATTTAAAGATTATCGCGCTTGAGCGACCAACAATACTGACAAATTCCTGACAACTGATTGCTATAAAAAAAGCCATCAAAATTGACGGCTTTATTGTTTGGATTTGGCTAGATGCCACAGATTTGTTCGCGCATCTGAGAATAGCACTGGAGGATATCGTCGTGGTTATCTTCTTCCTTAAGCAGATGACTATTAAAAATTACCGTGCTATTTTGGCGTTGGTCTGCAAGCAACACCACTTCATCACGCCCATCAATCTGAGTATTTTTGACGCGGTATAATAAATCACTACCAAGGTGCTTAAAACAAATGGCATCATTTGCCACTTTCGAGACTTCAAAACAGCCAATATCAACATCATGAAACACGCATAGATGGCTATGGTCTTGTGGTACTTGGATAGCTTGTGAAATATCCATCTGACAGAAACTTTGGAAAAATTTTCTTAGTAATGGCGTTGCAATACGGTGTGGAATCATAAAAACCTCTCGACAATTTAATAGGTTAGATAAAACAAGTTTGGTTACTTGAGCAGTACAGCACATCCTTGCCACTTGGCTTTGCTTCGCTTAAGCCAGTTTTGTGGTAAAAATAAGGCTTTTTAAAAGGGTTGTAGCTGATATCGTTTCCATCAGTCGTGATGGCTTGAGCATCAAAATTGACCACCAAGCCACAGGCGAAGGCGTGAACATTGCGCTGTTTATCCCGGATGGCGCGTTGACGGCTTGCTTCGCTGACTTTAAAAAATACGTCACGTAAAGTCACATAGTCAGTGTGACACACCACTTTTCCATTCTGCTGAATCGACATCATGCCATTGTTTAAGTTTTTATAGACGCGCACAGGCTTGCTTAAATCTAATGTACGATTTTTATAGAATTGGACGCTCATATCTGACCACCTTATAAAGATTAAAGATTTGGGTTAGCTAGGCAACCTTCCATACCTAGCTTCAATGCTGTTTAGATGGCTTGGTAACTAGGTAGCATTTCGGAATCTGCCCAGTTAAGCCATGCGGCTAAAAAGCCTTGCTGTGTTTGAAAGTTCTCAAGCTTGGGTTCGTTGTCAAGCACTGGTGCAAGCGACATCACGCCTTTACAACATGAGTAGATACGCGATAGTGACAGCGAATTTTGCTCACATTGCTCAAGGCGCGATTGGTCAAAATAAGTACCGTATTTGTTCATCACGTCATCACTAAGTAGCCATGATGCAAGCTTGCTATCTTCGTATGGCGAATCTTCATCGTCTAAGTTATCAAAGAATTTGATCGTTTTATCTATGATAGAAAATGATTGGTAAACACCCAATTTTTCATCGCACTTAGCAGATAGATACAATGACAAGTCGTTTTCCAGGGCAACAATGAGATTTTCAGCTGTTGACTGTAGGATTCTTGGCTTATCATTGGCTATTGCATACTCGTTCCATAACTTGATGCGTTTGCGTCTAGTAATGTTTTCAAGTTGGACGGTTAATTCCGTCATTAAAGCGAAATTAAGCATGGTGTAAACTCCAGTGTGTCTGAGTTGAAGATAAGCAAACTATTCTTGCTTGGTATGGGTTCATTATAGGGTGATGTCGGGCAGTGTTATAGCAGTTCAGGCTAGGCTGCAAGCGGCTTCGCCCTTAGCTATTGACCAGTTTACTGTTTTCTTTTTACTGATAATCCGATTACCTGTTGACCAGTTAAACGGTGATTTTGGGCATAAAAAAAGCTGGCAAGTTTGCCAGCCAATCCCAATCGTGATAGCTATCCTTTAATCAGTGAAACTTTCGATAAACGCAGTATGTATTCGTTGATACATGGAGCCATTCTTGCTGGCATTAATATCGTCGATAATATTGCTCACAAGTAATAGTGCGATATCCTCCATTGGATAAGTGTCATCTATCATTTCAAAGCTAAAGTCCTCAATCGTCATGTTTTGGGCATCATCAAAATTAAACAAAATTGGCTGAATTGGTTGGCTATAAGGGGCAAACGCTAAATCAGGCAGACTTTCCTTAAACTGTTGATTTAAGTTGCCAATATCATTTATCGCCACATTATTAAAAGGTTGTTTCAGGCAAATATGCGTTAATACCTCGACGCCGTTAGCAGTAACTAGGGTTAAATCCAGCCAGCGGTAAGCGTCCACCTGAGCTGATTGCGAATCGTTTGCGACGGTCAAGCCAAATTTACTGTACTTAGGAATCGAGATAGATTTTACCGTGCTGGTGGAACTGATATTTTCGATGATATTGGCTAAAGAAGGCATAAAAATACTCCAGTGTGATTGAGTGAACTATATGGGTGGGGCTATGCGCCCTCACCTTCATTGATGGTTGAAATGACTGCTTTAAAATCGCTAAGACGAGTAATTTCTTCATCGTTCATGTATAGATGGCTATCTAAACAATTTGCATAGTACGATACAGTGATGGCATCACCATAAACCAATGATACTTTTTGATTAATCTGTCGATAAACCGCCTCAATAAATGTGTTTGAAGGACTTGGCAGGTTTTCGTAATCAAACTCTCTTAAAACTTCCCAGGCTTGGCTTTCAACTTCTTCGATGTCAATTCCCAATGACTCAGCAATTTTGACATGCTGGGTAAATCTTTCATTTGTGTCTGCATAAAAATCAATACGCATGATGTCTCCTATGGGTATGCTGCTTATGATGACTTCATTATAGGCGGTGCAGGTTTGACGATATAGCGTCTTAGGCGAGCTGGCGGCCGTCTTGTGGCTTGACGTTCTGACTGTTTACTGTTTTCTGTTGGCAGGTTTTATGATTGTTTAGATTGTGGCACCGACGCGCCTCGACACTAAAGTTGACAGCGATTGCAAATATGATAGACTTTAAAATATGCAGTAAGTCCTATCCAGTGGGGAGCTAACCACTCCTAAATTTACCGCATAAAAAAGCCCTCTTTAATATAAAGAGGGCTTTTTCTATTGAACTTATATACAGAATGTTTGGAAGGGGAACTTGACCAATTAGCCGATGACCTTATTATCAAGCCATCGACAGAACACTTTGCGGTTGTGGCTATCTAGGTAAGCATAATACGATAAAACGTTTTTGTGAGCTTCTGCCTGGTAGTGTTGATGTGGGATATCGGGAAATACCTCTTTGGCAATAGCCGTTACTGTCATACCAACATTAATAGCGGCTAGTTTGGTTACGATATCTTGAGTTTTCATGCTGTTTCTCCTGCTGTGTTGTCGTTGTCGATGTCTTATTATGGCATTCACACCCACGAGAATTAAGCATATCAAGCGAGGCTGTCGGCCGCTTGGGGCTTGATCCCCCGCTATTTTTACTATTTTCTTTTTGAAAATATTGAATGATGATTTGAGCGACTGACGATGGCTATCAATAATGATAATTCGACTTTGGGCAGGTTTCTAAAAGTGGTCATTTTTGACTTCCTCCCCTTGCTAAAGCAAGGGGATTCCTACAGCTAGACGGTCAAGCCCGACCGCAAGAATGTTCTTAGCAGCATTGATATCTCTATCATGCCGTATGCCACACTTAGCACAAGTCCATTCTCTTATTCTCAGACCTGCTCTACCTTTCGGACTACTGGAAGTATCGCCACAGCACGAGCAAGTTTGGGTAGTGTATCGCTCTGATACGATTTCAAAACGGCAACCTGCGTTCTCGCATTTGTAGGTCAGTTGTCGTTTAAGTTCAAACCAACCGGCATCGTAAACCGATTTAGCTAGTTTCATACGTTTCTTTGGTTTGTTTTTATCTTTTTTACGTGGCTGAATGATAGCGGTTGTCTGCACATCACCCACCACGATTAGGGCATTATCTTTGACTAATTGGGTAGTGAATTTATGAATTAAGTCTTGGCGTGTGTGTTTGATTTTAGCGTGAATCGCTTTGACACGTTGCTTGTTATTGGCACGTTGGGCGGTGGCTAACGCTTTGGCATATTTTAGGGTCTGCTTAATGGTGAGTTTATCACCGTTTGAGGCGGTGGCACTGTCTTTTAAACCTAAATCAATACCTACTCTACCAATTCCACATTGCTGTTTTGGGTAGTCTTTAACGGTAATACAGGCATACCAACGGTTACGGCTGTCTTGCACGATTTCTAGTGTGTTGATTTGATACAGCGATAGATTGTAGCTGTCCCATAGGTCGATGACTAGCTTTTGCCCTTTGGCTAGGGATAGTTGCAGGGTTGATTTTAAGCCCTTTTTACCTGTGACATGGGTGGCAATGTGTTTAATAGCCGATTGTTTAAACGGTAGCCACCCTAATGATTTACGCTTAGAGTTTGAGTGGTTAGTGCGCCAGTTAAGTTTGGTTTTTTTGAATTGGCGACGCGATTTGGCGTGGGTTTCGTTGATGGCTTGGATGGTCTGACTGTGTAAGCCTAGCAGTTCACCACTACCTTTGGTGTATTCGTTTAGGTCGTAGGCACTAAAGAATTTGCCAGTTTTTTGTAGGTGCTTGTAACTCAAGTCATTAATGTAATTCCATACGAAATTGACCGCACCGCTTAGGCGGTTTAGTTGGTCTGTGTGTTTATCTCGTATGCGTAGCTTGAGTGTTTTCATCGGAATTAGTGTGGCAAGTTATGTTTAAGGTTTCAAGGTGCTAGGTTGGCTATACGTCATTATGCGTCGTGTTGTTTGCCTTATATCCACCGCCTAAAGGCGGTGGTTTTACGGCAAGCGGTGATAAAAAATCCCTACTAGATAAGGGATTTTTTTGAGTGTTATTGATTGATAATACTAAAATTTTATAGCCTACCCCCTTATTTAGTAGCCAATTTAATCTCCAATTTATTATTCAAATATCAAACGCTGGTATAAACCGTTTGAGGCTGGCTTGATGACAGCAAGCCAGCCTGTTTGGTTACTTAAATACCGCCTCAACCAATGTACCCATGCCGGTATAAATCTCGACATACGATTTGCCATTAAAATCACGCGCATCGACCGATAGGGTCACATTCACCGCAAAGTCTTTCATATCACTGAAATGGAAATAATATTCACTGGTGTCAATATGCAGTGATACGTTGGTACGGTAACGAAATTCGACCACTTCAACGTGTTCGCCATTTTCAACTTCACTGTCTAATTCAAAATTGCTATTGTCTAAGCTAAAGCTCATACGTCCAAGACGTGCATAAGAGTTGTTGGCTTGACGGACGCGCTCAGAAAAGGCGCGGTAATCGTCAAGTGAGTGAATGCCAAGCAATACTGATAGCACCTGTTTAATCTCATTTTTTAGCGTGGCGACCTGCTCGGATGATAAAGTAATCATCAAGGTATCAGGCATCACGGCACCAAATTCATCTTGGTTGTCGTATAAGTCCACCAAAGTCAATTTTTCACCATAGTTTTTTACAGCCTTTTCGATGATAAAGGTTGGCAAATTGTCCTCTAGGTAATCAGCTGGCAAGATGAAACCCTTATCATTCTTATCAAGACCATAGGCATCATCAAGTGCAAGCAAACCTAGACCTGTTTTGTTGTTCATCGCTTCGATTAGACGTTCCGCTGGTGCGTCAGATAGGCTATACGCAGGGGATTTTGGGGTTGAATTAGTCATGATTTTTACTCCAGTTAATTTGAGTAGTGAGTGAAAAAAAGATAACCATACTTGCTTGGTATGGGTTCATTATAGGGTGGGCAAATTTAAGGGGACAGCGGTTTAGGTCAGGCTGCAAGCGGCTTTGGACTTACTCCCCTATTAATTTACTGTTTTCTTTTGGTTAGCCATTAATCCGCTTGCGAAAAAAAACCGCCTAAGATTTTGGCGGTTCTTAATGCTGGGTGGGTTTGTTAATCAGTCAGGCTAAAAAATGCGTTTGAGGCGCGTTTGGCTGCTAAGACTTCATCAGGCGTCCCATGTTCGATAATTTTGTCGATATTGCCATAAAACCAGTTACGCAGTGCGTGATATTTATCCGCGTAAAATTCATTCCATTTGGTATTTTTGTGCTGAAAGTGATAGATACATAGCTGATTTAAGGCGTATAACGTCCCCACAATGCCTAACATCACGCCATCAATGTTTTCATCGCTATAATTGCCATAATTATGAGCTAGGTAACTTTTTTCAGGGTTAGCATAAAATAAAATGACGTCATCTATCACAGCAAACGGTAGAATTTGCATCCCATAACTATTATCTTCGGCAAATTCTTCTGAAATGTCAGACATTAAATCTTGCACAGTTGCAATAAAGCGCATACCTTCGTTGATGTCTTGGTCAAATAATGGAAAGAACGCTGCTGGGGACTTGTTAACATCAATCTGCCCTTTTTTAACCATATCTAGCAGGGTGTTTGGTGTGGTAACAGCTTCGGCGAAAACGGTATCGGTCATAACAAAACTCCAGTAACTTTGAGTGAAAGATTAACCAAGTATTTCTTGCTTGGTATGGGTTCATTATAGGGGGCTTGATGCTGGCAGGATATTAGTTTGGGCATGTTGGACCGTCGCATGTTGCTTATACCCACTACGATTTACTGTTTTCTTTTGGTTTAGATTTAAGGGTTGTCGGCGACAAAAAAACCGATAAGTTGTCGTTATCGGTTTGTTAAATGATGGAATAAAGCAAATAGTCTATTTTGGCGATTTTAAGTCTTTACACATATTTTTAGATATTCCTAAATTATTTACAATGTAGGCTTTTCTAACCTCCAAGGCGTCAGCTAATAATGGCTTTAAATCTTTCTCCAGGTCTTTTTTTGAACTATATATACCTCTTAAATAGCTTCCGTCAAAGAAAGAATTTTCATAATATTTGTTTATAAATTTTTGAAACTCAGCCTCATTATTGGAGTAACCACATAAATCATAGGGTGCTAGATCATTAACCTTTTTTTGAATTGATCCATTCAGATAGCTATCTTCGTTAAATAAAACCCTCATTTTATACGGAGCCTCATTGAAGGCATATTTAGTAACGGCGAGGCCTGGCGTGTAAGGAGCTGGTAGAGAGGCAGTTGCAGCGGCAGCTGCGGCTGCATCATATACACGGTTCTCCGGTCGAGCTTCTTGTGTCGATTCCTGTTTTCTTGGCATGGTATTTTTTTGGGGAATTTTTTTAAATTCCTTCCACTTTGGCGATATAGGTGAACCGTCTTTATTAACAACATTTGTCAATAAAACTTGACCAGTAGAATCTTTGAAAACAGTCATAGATGCAGCCTGTGCAAAGCTTGAATTAAAGCCGACCAGTAATAAAGCAATATTAATTAAAGTAAAATTTCTAAGGCGCATATTAAATGTTTCCCTGCAATAAAGTCGATATGAAAAATTAGTATTCTCTTTCTAAGCCTTCCAATTTCTTACACATATCACGTCCAATGCCATTATGCACTAAGCGTTGCTTTTCATCTTTAACTAGCCGGTCTAATTTATCATAAAGAGCATTAGCTACATTTTCACGACTTCCGTATTTATTGATCAGTTTTCTATCATACTCAGTGGTTACAAGATTATAGTAATAATAACTGGTATTATTTAAGTCGCCTGAACCATTGTAATCACCGCACAAATGGTAAGGTGCATAACTTTTAGCCGCTTTAATTAAAGCCTTTTCCATTTGTTCATCATTATTGACGCCTTTTGAGTCATTCTCGCTAATATAGTATTTTTCTTCATCCCATGTAGAGTTAACCTCTGCATGACTGTGGATGGCCAATAAACTATATACAAGACACAATACAAGCTTTTTCATTTTTCCCTCGATATTACTGACCTATTTATTGATATGACTTATCTCTAACAATCATTTATACCCTTAGACTATATAAAAGATAAAACGTTTCTTCATTCATCTTTGGATAAAGCTATCAATCCCATTACTAACATTATAAGAGAAGGAATAATGAAAAAAGCCCACCCGATACCGAATCTTATCGGCACGTCTTGAAGTAACTCATCAGTGGTATTCAATTTCCATAAGTATATTGTAGAGAAAATATATAAGAGGAACGTTGAGCTAAGAGTAAACAACCATTTGTATTTTTGGGTTACAGCAATAATCACAGTAAAAACTGGCATTAAAATAAGACTACTAATGAATATAGGGTCGTATTTAACTTTGCTGTTGTCGGTTAGCATATTGAAGGCAGATAAGCTTAATTCAAAATCCTCTTGAACCCCTTGGCCAAAGACGGACGACATCGGTATATGCGCTTTCATAATGCTCAAAGGAAGAAAAAAGCCTATAGCAAATATGATCGGTAGGATAAACAATATCGTCTGTTTAGTTCGCATAATCAGTGGTTCTTTTGAAAATATTTAATCAAGCTCATGTTAACATACTCATAAAAATGCTGTCTTAGAAATTAGTTATATATTATATGGCTTTTCTCAAGTTAGCCTAGGCTTGGCATATCCTTAAAAAAATCATAGCGACGATAACGCTCGTCCTCGCATAACCAAAAAATAAATTTCTCACGGTCATGACCGGATAAGGGTGATTTGACTTCTTCAAGTGCGCTAAAGGTCACTACCCTGCCAAACTTATCGTACCAATAACTATCACGTCTATTGAAATGATCATGTGTGACGGCGTTATAGAGAGCCTTATACGTTGTATTCTTAAACGATTGCACTATTTCATCTTCATCAAACTTACGAACCTGGGCTAACTTATTTTCAGCGGCAAAATCGTTATAGGCGGTCAGCACCAAACTTGATGTATCATTACCACTGTTTAACTGATTGGCCACTTGGGTGAATTGTGCGTGAGATACCATGATAGCTTCCTTATTCTTCATCATTTAAAATTGCCAAGATTTTGACTGCTTTTTCGTAGGTCAGTTTTTTGCGTTTAGCCAATTCATAAGAGCAAAACGCGTCACGACATTCCGCAATTACGGCTAATTGTTGTTGATAGGCTTGGTAATCCGCTTCACTATCCCACAGTGTCGGTGTACCTGAACCTTCTGAGACAACCGATAGCGTATCTAAATCAATTTTGCCGCGGACACCAAAGTAGGCGAATTTTCTGCCCACTTTATTAATCGTAATGAGTTGGGGCTTAGCAGTTTTTAAGTGGGCTGGTACCAAAAAAAGCGTGGTACCAACCTTAATAGTCTCCCGATTAAAATTTTTAAGCATATTTTTTACCTGCTAGGCCAATGTAATCAGTTAATGGTAATTGCATTGTTACTACTACCGTTTGTGTGTCTGTGGAAGTCACGCCATGACGCTCGCATAGCGGATAAAATGTGGCTTTGATAGCCTCTTGCGCCTTTTCATCATCGCTGGTATAAATATGGCAATCTAGTCCTTCGCTATCAGCACTCACCCACTGGTCAACCGTTTGTGTCCCCGGCGCTAAGCAAGCCTCTAACTGTTTTTCTAGCCACACCAGTAGTTTAGCCATACCATCGACATACGCGTGAAGTTGTTTGGCCATATCCGCCAGGTCATCAGTCATCACCACATGCCAGCCACCAAAATCAATCGAGTCGTTTTTGCAGTAAAGTTTTACATGGTCTTTTTGAGAAACGCTAAAGGTATAACAGCGCCGGTAGCAAACAGAATCTCCATTACTAAGCGGATATAGGCACCCCACTACCTCATGGCTTTGCTTGCCAGTTTTAACGTTAATGGGATGAATCGGTTGCCAGCCCATAGAAATTAATAAGCGAACGAATTGCTGATTTTGAGGTAGGTTCATAATGATGACTCCAGTAACTTTAAGTGCAGTAGTGAATGAGCTGTTTGGCTCGGTATAAGTTGATTATAGATAGTCACCTCATCCCAACCAACCAAAACGGCACTGGTGGCCGCTGGCACGATGCTTAATACGACATGATTTACTATTTTCTTTTATTAAAATACGCATAAATATCGCGCCAGCCACTTTGCTTTTGTTTAGTACATGACAAAATAGCAAGGCTGACTTGCCTTGCTATGCGTCTAAAGTCAATCTACACTAAGCGGCTTGTTTCACCTCCTTTGGTTTGTACCAGGTTTCCCCATTTGAGAACCGCGCTGATACTTCATATTCGGTCGCATTTTGGGTGGCAATATATTCAAAGGCGTCATTTAGCGCGGTTTCCATACTGTTAATACGCTTGGTAATGTTCGGATGATAGCGTTCGCCTTGTTTCTCGCTAAATACCCCTGCATAAACTACTTCTTCAATGATGCCTTCGATGCAGCCTTTTAGGTCATCGTTATCACTTACCGTTTGTTTGTATGAGTAATCACTTGAAAGTGACAAGTCATGGTCAATATTTGCGCCTTCATAGTAGCCACTTCTAACAATCACATTTTTTTCAAGCTGAATGTCGATACCGAAAAACGTTGAATTGGCAATGATGCGACCTAAAATTCTGCCCTCAAAATTACGCTGACCATCCCATTCACGATGGCTAGATGGGTAGCAGTCAAATTTAACGGTAATCCCCTTTTTAGTCTTGGTCTCCATGCCAGTCATCGTTGAGCGAATGTTGTCTAGCAAGTCATCATAATAAAAACTTGAACAATCACAGCCATGATAGCTCTCCCCGGCTTCTTCGGCCTCTGCACAGCAGTTGCAGCCAAAACTTACGGCAAACAAACGGTCTCGATATAAAAAATTTGCGGTACCCATGATATTCACTCCAGTAACTTTGAGTTTAAGAAAAGCAAGCCAATCTTGCTTGGTATGGGTTTATTATAGGCCGGGCAAATTCAGTGATACAGCGATTTGGGCGTGGTAGGCAGCTGCGTTGGGCTTATCTATTAATCCTTCTACTATTTTCCTTTTATATGATATTTTGTATATATATAATAGTATTATTCACTATAATATGTTAAGTCATAATAGTTTGCAGCAATTCGATTGCATCAAGCAATGAATCTCAATAATCCCTCAACCTATTTTTTATAAAGTGAGACTGACTATGGCCAAACCAATAAATAAAACAAAAACCATTCATGAAATTGAACAAGAAATGCAAAAGATACAGCAGGAAGTTGATGCAAGAAATGCCAAAATTGAGGCATTGCAGCAGCAAAAATTGCAAGTGGTTTTAGAAGCAAAATGCACGTTTTTTGAGGTGATATATGATGCCGCCCTTAAAGACGCTACCGTTGCCAATACCTTGCTTGGATTGACCGAAAAACTAACTGGTGAAAGGAAAAAAATAATCGCAAACTTTGTTAATGAATTGCGCGATAGCATTAAACCTATGCACCAAGAAGCCGTCAATGAGTCATCACCGCAGGGAAATGAGACGTTGACCCAAGCTGAACTTGAAGAACGTGAGATTGAAAGGATGCTTGCAGAGGAAGAAGCACAGAACGCGCCAGTCAACAGTGTTCAAACTCAACCACAAGCGAGTTAAACCATTTAAAACCAACGCATTCCCCTCAGTAACACGAGGGGTTTTTTGTAATATGACTAAGCCAATGGCATAACCTAAAGTCGCTTATCAGCTTATATTTTTATAACTTTTGCTTGCTAATAATGGGTCTTTTAATAGCTGTATAAAAAATAACCAATTAACACAAACCGTTGTTTTTTATATAAAAATATCTATATATTTAGCCAATAATAGACGGGTTATCCACGATTTTGTGGATAACCCTTTCACTAAATAATCATTCATCTATCGTCTCAAGTTGGTCAATCAGTTGCTCAACCAAACTGATTTTTGCGTGATAAAACATACCTGCATCCGCTTGCGTGTAATACGCCTTAAGCGCATGGGCTAAGTCAATCAAGTCATAATATTGTGTTTTTAGCAGGTAATGATTAAAAAAATACCCATTAAATCGAATTTCTAAAGCGTCTTTGAGTTCTTGGAAGGTCATGGCTTATTTTCCCTTATAGCATGGCAAGAAAGTTGGAGGATATAGGGCGATTACTCGCCCATTGGTTATAACGCGAGTAATTCTTTCACGATTGGCTCAATCAAGACGGCATACGCCTTTTCATCAGCGGTCATGTGAATTTCGCCCTCTAACAACTCATACTTAAGCTTATACAGCCAGTCAGACACGCATTCATGCTTCATCTGCAAATTATGACTGTAGGGATAGTCTTTGTTATTTTGCAGGGTATTTAAATCTTCTTGCCAAACCATGAAGGATAAAAGAAAGTCCAAGGTGGTTTTATCGACGATAACCGTCTGTTTGCTTGTTGGCAAGGTGATAGTATAGTTTTTGCTTGAGTCAGCATAAACCGCTAAATATACCGCACCCCGACTAGCAATGTGCTTTTCTTTACTGACCAATAACACTCGATTGCCATTGTCATTAAGCGTCACCTCAAGTTTTTGAGCCGCCAATTTGACCGCTATTGAGTAAGTGGTGTGTAGATTTGGCATACTGCTTGCGTGATAGAAGCCGCCCGATTTAATTTCTTGAATAACAAAGCCTTTAGGCGCGGTAATAACAGTATTTTCAATAGACATACTAATGACTCCAGTAACTTTGAGTGTAAGGTTTACCAAGTTGTCTTGCTTGGTAGTCACTATTATAGGCATTTGCACTTATTAGGCCGATCAGATTGAGTACGGATGCCACTGGCAAGATGGTTAATATAAGATTGGTTACTGTTTTCTTTTTTTAACAAACTAAAGAGAAGTTTTAAGTCGATTAATAATTTAACTTTATAGAACATTTGTCAAAAAAACCGCCTCAATAATGAGGCGATTAAAACATTCAAATACCATTAAATTAGAACCAAATTAACGTTCGTTTAGTTCTGCGATTGTTGATTTAATCTGATTAAGCGAGTATTTGATATTAAGATCAGTATCGCTGACAAACACACTATTGAGGCTATCGCTTACCGTGGTGGCTGAGTATTGCTTATTAATATTGTCGTAAATCCAACCACCCGGTACACGCATCACTCGTCTGCAAGAATTAACAGGCATACAGTCAAAAAAGTGCAATGATTGCATTTTTTCAAGTATTTGAACGTCTTGTTTTAATTTTTGAATTTCAGCATGGTTTGACATGGGCTTATCCTTGCAAATGGGTGATAAATGAAACAAGCCTTAGCGAATATCGCTGGCTATGCGTTCATTATATCTACCCACTAACACGCAAAGTATAAAGACAGGCAAGATTCAAAGCCGCTTGGGGCTTAATCTTCCGGTAAATTTACTTTTTTCCTTTTGATAATTTTTTAGCTGAAATCACGCC
The DNA here is from genome assembly GCF_031975715.1 of Moraxella sp. CTOTU46711. Classification (NCBI taxonomy): domain Bacteria; kingdom Pseudomonadati; phylum Pseudomonadota; class Gammaproteobacteria; order Moraxellales; family Moraxellaceae; genus Moraxella; species Moraxella sp. CTOTU46711. The sequence goes on along the minus strand of NZ_DALYMP010000005.1, from coordinate 127,501 downwards.
AGCCGCTTGCCTTTTTATGGCCGCCACCGCCTTTCGATTTAGCATACGCACTGCCATCAAAATCACAATCATTGGCTACACGTAAGGAATATTTAGTACAATCCTTTGCTTGCTCATAAATCACAGTCACCCCAAAGATTTTATTGAGACAGTCTCCTAAATCACTGGCAAATGCCAATGGTGCGTTGCATTTCATTACTTTTACCCCATTTTCTAACTCGCTTGGGTAAGCCGATGCTGCAATTTGGTCGACCAAAACATGATGATAATCGGCATATTGTTGGCCTATCATTACCAATCGGTTGTGAGTGATTTGTTCATCAGCATGGAGCCACTCGTCAATAATGTCAAAAACCAACGCAGTAAATTCATCGGCTGTCAGTCGTTTTGCTCTTAATGCAAGCGACTGGTATTCACTTTCAATATATTGCTTTCGCCATAAGTCGCGATCTTCAATGTAGGTTAAGAATAGAGGCTTATCTATACTCGGAAAAAAACATTGCCAAGCTAACGTCGCCCCACAACAATTTACGTCATAGATATAGCGTAATGTAGGATGGTTTAAACCCTTTAAATCTTCAAAGATACTGATATGGTGATCAATGATAGTAACGCTTTCGGCGATGCTTAGTATTTTTTCAGTAATGGCTCTTGGATAGCAGAAATCTAACATGATAACATTTCGGCCTATAAAGCCATCTAGTGAAACTTCTATTTGGTGATGACCTTCAATGATACTGTAATCACTGCGTTTTAACTGTTTTTTTATATAATACAAACCAACACCTAAAGCACTTATCCCATCATTGCAATTAGCATGATAAACGAATGTGATTGGCGCGTTGGTGAACTTTAATACCATTATTAAATCCTATGGAAAACTAAACTCAAATTTTGCGTTAAGCTGAATAAAATATTTGGGAAACAAACATTTATTCATAATTGTAATATAATATATATTACATTAAAATAATTCTCATTTTAATTGTTGTCTGTTCTCGGGAAAACTATGAATCCAGCATCACGGCGTTCTAAAAAACACGATATGAAGCATCAAGCCGTTACCGTTATTTTAAAGTTATACCAAGATAAACCCGATGAAGCAGAAGTGATTAAGCTATTAAATAGCTGGAAGCAAAATAGAAAGTTGAAGCAAAATGTTGTTCAGGCCATTAAAAATCAACACTTTACGCCAATAAAATCAGATTAAAGCAGTTAAATGGCCATTATTGCTGGCCGGACAATAATGGCATACTACTAAAATTATATCTCGCCCTACCCCCAAATTACCCCAAATTCCGTCTGTTTCAATTTAAAGAAATCAGGCTGATCGCCTATCTCAATTAAACTAAAGTTTGCCAATCGCATGTTTGGCATGGTAGCAAAGATAGCCATTTAACTGGCTACCCTTGCTAAGAAAATACGGTTATTCCATCAATGTCTCTAAGCAGTCAATACGAGCCACTTCTCTATCTATGGCGTATATCTGCCCATTGGGGCTACGTTGAAACTTAATATAGCTATCCTGAATGGTGATTTGTTCAAGCGGTATGGCGCGATAAGGCGTTGGGGTATCTTTAGTTTGGTCAGTGACCTCACAAAAATAGCGCGTTCTTAAGCCATTGGGATTACTGACAGGCGTTTTATGAAACTCAAAATAAGGGTCAGGTTTGTAGCCTAGCGTTGCACAGCTTGGCAGGGCAATTAAGGCAGATAAAGACACAATTAATGTTGCAATGCGCTGAAAAGAAGTAAAATTCATGATGTTATTCCTATAAAAAATTAAGGTGAATATCGATTAGGTATAAATTGATTATAGGCGTGATAGACTGATAGGGCGATTATATTAGGCGCGTTGGGAACCGGCATGGACCTTGATGCCTACCCTATTTACTGTTTTCTTTTGTCTAAATTTATCTTTGGTCGATTGTTTATAAGATGGCGTTTAGTGAATTGACCCTAGCCAGCCCCAGCTTGGGGGCTGGCTAGGTTTGCCAGTTATACCACAGGCGATTCCACATTCTCAACCCAAGGCATCATGCCAGCAAATAGTTGCATAAATTTTTGGTAACGGCGTTCCATTTCTGCTTCAACACCATCAAAGCTATTGTCATCAACGCCATCGACGTCAACCCAAAATTCAAGGCGTTCACTTACATTCACATGGTCAATACCGTCAATACGTTCTGTCACAGCTGTTGCGGTAATGCCATAACCAAAGTTACGCCAGGAGGCGGTCACTGTACCTTCATCATGGTCTTTGCTGATATCCGGTGTCAGCGATAGGATGTTAGTTACGATGGTTTCAGCTTTTTGTGCAGTTTCATTAATTGGGTTCATATTGGGACTCCAGTGTGTTTGAGTGAAAGTAAGCATTGCTGCTTGGTATGAGTCCATTATAAGGGGGTATTAGCTTGCCAACCCAGCAGTTTGAGCGAGGCTACAAGCGGTTTTGCGCTTATTGCCCCACCATTTTACTGTTTTCTTTTGAATCAATTATCGTTAATTTTCCGGGCGATGTTTGCCAGGAATTTGAACTAATTAACTATCATACTGAGCAATTAATTATCATACTGAGCAATTACCTATCATACTGATACCTAAATGACTTAATAGCCGCAAAAAACAAAAAAACCACCAAATAGGTGGCTTTTTAAAGATGCAGTAAATGAGACGGTTTGACTAAACAGCACTAATGAAATGCAATTATAGACAACTATTTAACAACTTGACTGGTTTTTTTGGCTCGATGTTGAAATGCTTTTTTGAAAAACTCCGCGCCTGCTTTATTATAAGCTATCAACTCACGTTCCTGTTCTTCGGTCAATTTGAGATGACGAGTGTATTGGTTATTGTTCGGTACGATGATTTTCGGTTGTTGTTTCATAATGATTTTCCTAATTCTGCTTCAAAGCTTGTCTAGCTTCTTGAACACGCGCCTGAATCTGCTCTAGTGTTGGTTTTTTAAGATGCCCAGCCTCTTGCTGGGTAAGCTTATCCAAGTGATAACCAAATTCTTTATGCCAATATTCATCTAAACCTTGTTTTTCTTTAATAGATTGTAGCATATTTTGCTTGATAGTAATATTTACACTGTAATCAAAGGCAGTCATAACAGTTGCGCCGATAACTTTACCGCCTAGATTTTCAATATATCCCTTTAAGGTTGCAATCGTGCCACCAACTGACAAAGTATCATCAACGATTAAATAGGATTGTCCGCTTTTAACCTCTCCTTTAAATTCAGGTGGTGCAATATAGCGGTGATAAATACCTGTACCAGTACGTTTAGCAGTATTATCTTGATATATATTAGTATCAACTTCTAATTCTAAACTGACTGCTAGAGCATAAGCAGTTGCTTGTGGAATGCGATTTTTGCCAGTCAGCTCCTCAGATAAAACAGGTAGTATGATAGGTTTTTCATCACCTATCAAAGTTTTAATTCTATCAATGGTTTCATCTTTCAGCAGTTTTTCAACCAATGCCATAGACTGATTAAAATCCCCACTTTTTGCCTCTTGATATTCAGGTTCATTTTTTAATTCACCAATTTTTCCATTGCTGATAACTGGAGGAAAATCACCCCAATCAGTTCGAGTTTCTTTAACAGATATAATATCAGTATTATTCACTATCATTCTTCACTGCTTTATGATTATCCCAAAGAATAGTTTATTTCATTTACTAAAAATTTCATTCTGATAGATACAAAATTAGGCGCGCTCACATTAACATGTATAGAATTTTGGAAATTCTATACATGTTGTTAGTAATATATATAGAAAAATGGCAAAATCTATATCATTAATAAATAAGCCATTTCGCGAACCTTAAAACTCTTATGATAATGGATTTTTATTAAAAATCCTGTGGTAATTGCTCAAGCTGCATAAGATAAGTTTCAAGCATATCTTCGGCTTTTAAAAGTGCCTCTTGGGTGGCGACTTTTGATAGTTGGAAATTTAAGTCTTTTACGCCAAAAGGCACAAAAACTGAGCTATTAGCTAAAGCTAATTGATATACACGGTTACCATTAGCATCTTGTGAGTTTGTATCAAATTCTTCTCGAGTGATCGTGGTGTAAATAAACCCATCATTAACCCGAGTGACGCTAAGAGACTTGTTAATTTGCATCGTCTCGTGTAAAGCCATTGTTGGCAATTTGTTGGCTTCTTTGAGAGCTTGCTCAATGCTACTCACTTTACCTTGAGCTTGGATTATATTTTGTTCTAACTGGTATCGAGCCTCATGGTTTTTACGCCATGCCAGCAATTCTGCCTTGTGAGCTTCAAAGCCTTCGCTATCCTCAATATCCCAACATGGGTCGTCTAGCCATGACTTTTTGAGGGCGGTTAAATCGTCATTGTTGATTGATTGTGGCATCATAAATTCCTTATGGTAAAAATCACTTAAAAACAGTCAGTGCAGCAGTAGCGTTCGCCTTACCTGCTTAACTCAAGTGTAGTGAGTTTGCCCAAAGAAAACGAATGATGTCGTTACAGTTGACGCTCGTATTCGACTCATTTCCCACCACTCTACTGTTTTCTTTTTAGGTAGATGATAGTCAGGCTGCCAAGACATACTTGGCCAATAGGAGGTGGGCTAATTTATCGCTAGTTATAACATTTGTTTTCAGATAAGATAATAGATGACTTTTATAGCCTTACAAAATTTGACTATTACGCTATCACCAATTAAATTTTTATAGCAATACCATCGCTTATGAGCCGAACCTCCATAAAATCATTTAAATTATTGTTAAAAGTAAGTGCTGGCTTTGCTCTATTTTGTGTGATGCCCACCTCTTTATGGGCTGCCGACGCTACTGGCTATCATAAAAGCACGAATAATCAATGTGCTGTTTATAACGCCGAGCTAAAAACCGATCAAACCGTGGTTTGGCAAGGGCAATGTCGCGATGGTTATGCAACCGGTAAAGGGGTTGCTCAGTGGTATGACAAAGATGGCAATGCCTATAACCATTATCAAGGCACATTTGAGAAAGGTAAAATTGTCGGAAAAGGTATTATTGAATGGGACGCACAGGTTCCTAATGAGACCAAGCGTTATGAGGGCGAATTTAACGATGGGGTAATGCTTGGTAAAGGCGTGATAGAGTTTACCGACGGTAATCGCTTTGAGGGTGATTTTGTTCCCTGTGGCGAGCGATATCGAGGCAAGTTTACTTGGGGCAAAGACAATGAGTATTACACCGATACCTATGTTGGAGAATTTGTAGCTGGTCAAAAATCAGGGTATGGGGTTTATACCTGGGGTGAGCAAAGCCCCTGGTATGGTGATAAATACGAAGGTCAATGGGTAAATAATGAGCAATCCAAGGGTAAATATACCTCAAAGAGAACAGGCCTTGTTTATGATGGGGAATGGAAGGAAGGTAAAAAGCATGGCTATGGGGTCGGTGAATGGAGTAACGGTATTCGATATGAAGGCTATTGGGAAAACGATACTGTATCAGGTAAGGGTAAGCAAATAGTGCCAAATCAGTATGTTTATACTGGCGATTTTGATGATGGTGTTATAAGCGGTAAGGGTAAGATAGTTCTTCCCGATGGTAGTTGGTATGAAGGAGATTTTGCAAATAATGAACAGACTGGTATTGGTAAAGCACAAAGAGCTAACGGTATAGTGTATGAAGGCCATGTCATTAAAGGTAAGGCTTGGGGGTTTGGCCAACTAACGGTTCCTAAAGCCGCGTTTGCAAGCGACAAACGCTCTAAATTAGGCACTTGGATCAATGACAATACGTTTTTTGAGCAAGGCTGGTATGTTGATAATAAACTGTCATTTAGTTGCCCAAGCGAACAAGCATGTCGCGCTCAAGCTGCTACTGATCCTGTAAAAAAAGCGGCAATTACCCAAACGGAAAATCATTTAGCAGATTAGCAGAAGTGGTTGAGATAAACTTGATTACATGATTTTAGGCGATGTGCCTAATAAGGTATTTAATGCGTATAGCGTTTAACTTTACTTTTAGTCGAATGGTGTTTATGATTTAATCAAAAGAAACAACTGAGTAAGAATCATGAAAAGGTTTGCTCTGTTTTTACCAGCAATGCTTGCGTTAACTGCTTGTAATACGGATGGATTTGGAGAACTGCCATCCGTTTATGTAAAAAATAATTATCCTAGTAATACAACGACTGGCTCAACCGATACCCAGCCAGTTGTCACGCCACCTGTAATTGATACCTCATTAAAAACAATCCAAGCTCAAAGCGTCCGCGTCATTGATGGCGATACTCTAGAAGTCATACCTGTCAGTGGCCAAAGTGAGCGTGTGAGACTTATGGGGATTGATGCGCCTGAAAGTGACCAACCTTATGGCAATACTAGCAAGTCATCACTTGAAACTTGTGTCAGCCTCGGCAATGTCACGATTGAATGGATCAAAAAAGACCAATATGACCGACTGGTAGGCAAGGTTTTGGTAAACTCAAAAGATTGTAATCTCGAGCAAGTCAAAAAAGGCATGGCTTGGCATTATAAGCAGTATCAAAGTGAGCAAACTCAATCGGACCAATTAACCTATTCAAATGCCGAAGTTTTGGCGAGAGGTGCTAAAGTGGGTTTGTGGCAGGATAGCTGCCCGATCGCGCCGTGGGATTGGCGCAAAGGCATCAGAACTGGTAACTGCGGTGATAACGGTACTTCTCCAACAACACCAGTCATTGTGCCAAGCGAACCTTCAACAGCAGTGTGCAATCAATATAAAAATGCTACCTGCGGCAGTTTTAGTTCATGTGGTCAAGCTAAACAAGCATTGGCTTGCGGCAATAAACAGATTGATGGCGATGGTGATGGCATACCTTGCGAAAGCATTTGTAAATAGAGGCTAATATGGGACTAAGATTTAGAAAAAGCATCAAAATTGCGCCTGGCGTTCGAGTTAACGTTAGTACAAGAGGCACCAGTTTGTCAGTTGGCAAACGCGGTTTAACAACCAATATTAGCCGCCGTGGTGTACGTTCAACCATCGGCATTCCTGGCAGCGGTATTTCATATACCACACGCACTGCTCGATGGAATAATCGCAGAAATATTGCCAATTTACCTAACCGACAATTTGTAAATGATGCGTCATATCGCCGGGTATCTTTTTTACTTGGCATGGGTATTTTTTTCATGCCCTACATTTTCGCATGGTTTACGTTAAGACAAGGGTATTCTAGACAAGCTAGGATGATAAGCTTTTTTTGGCTAATAATACTTGTCTTGCCCACGTTTTTTAAAAACTGATTACTAACCCAACCCATTGCCTAGTATTTTGTTCCTCCCCTACTCTTAATCACCACCCACAGCTAATAACCAGCATACGGTGATTATGTATTTTTTATTTACTATTTTCTTTTAGTGATTATTTAATTGACACAAAAGTTTGCGCCGACGCAAACTTAACTCGAATTTAATCGACACTTAGATTTGCCAGTTTTAAAATTTGAAAACTTTGTGCTGCATTCTTAGTGGCAACTTTCACTTCATTTTTTAACATTTTTATTCCTTATAGAAACTCAAAAGTGAATAGGCCTTGTAAAAGTGGGTCATCATTAACCCACTATTATGGCACTTGAGCGATTAGCGGAAGCTTGCATGAAACGCATTTTTAATCTGCGTGTACTCACTTTCATTCTTTATAAGGTCATCTAGCAAGTTACTGGCGAATATCATCGCAAAGTCAGGTTTTAAAGTTTCTGAACTCATTAAGTATTGAGTAACATCATCATCTTCAAAATCGCTTTCTGTCAGTATGAGCCACATTGGGGTATCGCAATGGCTTGAAAGACGAAGGCGAACATCCCCATTGCCATTAGAAAAATCGTGGTTGTAGCGATTAACCAAACCAAAGTTTAAGTTATCACAGCTCTCAAAAAATTCTGCATTGAGGTTGACAACCATTCCTCGATTGTCAGTCAAGTTGATTGATACTTCACGGCTTAAAACAAGCTCTTTATAACCTGTTCCCTCTTGATTGACGATGCCGTGGTGATGGGTTTTGCGCGTGACATGAATGTCTGTCACCGTAAAATTATCTGCTTTTTTAAAAAGCTCTGCAAAAGCTGACATAAAAATACTCCAGTGTGTTTGAGTGAAAGTAAGCATTACTGCTTGGGATGGCTCAATTATAATTGCTTAATCGAGCGCATAGTCTAATTGTGCATGAGCTAGTTGGCCGTCATCGGCTTAATGTTTGGCATGTCTTACTGTTTTCTTTTAAATGGCAATTTGGCTGGCTTGATGCCAAAAAAATCCCCTGCCAGCGGCAAGGGTGATTCAATATAAACTTTACGCCTGTGCTTCTTCTAAATCCATTAATGCCCCATCGTAACCGCATACAGGGCATATTTCATCGCCATACCACGCATAGCCTAAACTCATGCACTGATTGCATCGTACCAAACAAGCATCATGCTCATCATAATCAACCTTTGGGTAAAACTTGATTCCGTTAGCCTCTGCTAGGACATAAGCAACTTGATTTGTTTGCTTTTCACTGGCCATAACAATATCCCTCACAATTAATTAAACAAGCCCCCTAACCTTTGAACCTAGCTAGGGGACAGGTAGACTTACGCTTGGCTAATGATAGTGGGGTCAATATCTTGACCATCATAGGCAAAAAAGCGTTCTTCATTAATAGCCGTCATGATATTGGTTTCGGTCTCTAAGGTTTCCTTGGTCACGTCTTGATATTCACCGTCAATCTCATTTAGGATTGAAAATTCATCCTTGCCAGTCATGACAATGTTTTTGCTTGAGCGCATACAGCCACCAACGAGCATATAAAACTCCTGTTGCCCTGCTTCACAGCGGCGCACCAATTCGTCATAGCTACGCACCATGCCCACGATGCGGTTATAACCTGCGATAAGGTTTTTATTTTTTGACATATCATCAAGACGGTAAGAATTAGTGATTAGCACATCCTGCTTTTCATCTTTTAGATAAAGGCTAAAAATTTCAGTACCATTTTCAAACACCGTTTTCTCGAAAAAATACACTAACTGGCTTGGCACATGAGTGAAAAAAATCTTACGTGGACTACGATAAGTGACATTAAAGGTCGCATTGTCTAAGTCATCATAAATGCTTGTTAGGTACTCAAAACCTGTTGCAGTTTCAGGTTTGGTCAGTCCGGCTTCAATCATGGCGTTCATTAAAGTTTTAATAAGTTGCATAAGGGTTCTCCTAGGTTGATTAAACTTATTGGCTTTTGATATGCCTATTTTAGCAATCACCCACGCCCCTCAAAATCAATTTGGGCATAGCAGCAAGCCGCTTGGGGCTTGATGAACCACCCTCTTTACTTTTTTCTTTTTTTTAAATTATGGGTACCTATTAATTGACTTCCTCCCCTTGCTAAAGCAAGGGGATTCCTTCTACAAGACGGTCAAGCCCGACCGCAAGAATGTTCTTACTGGCATTGATATCTCTATCATGCCATGTGCCACACGAAGCACATATCCATTCTCTTATTCCAAGCGATTTTCTACCTTTCGGACTATTGGCGGTGATGTCACCGCAACACGAACATCGCTGGGTCGTGTATCTCTCATTCACGATTTCAAAACGGCAACCTGCGTTCTCGCATTTGTAGGTCAGTTGTCGTTTCAGTTCAAACCAGCCTGCATCGTAAACCGATTTGGCGAGTTTGCCTTTTTTACTATTAAATTGATTACTCTGAATATCACCGACCACGATTAGGGCATTGTCTTTGACTAATTGGGTGGTGAATTTGTGTATCAGGTCTTGCCTTGTGTTTTTGATTTTGGCATGGATAGCCTTGATACGTTTTTTGTTGTTTGAGCGTTGGGCTATAGCTAATGCTTTGGCATATTTTAGCGTTTGCTTAATGGTTAGCTTGTCACCGTTTGAGGCGGTAGCACTGTCTTTAAGTCCTAAGTCAATACCTACACTACCTGTTCCGCATGATTGTTTGGGATAGTCTTTGACTGTGATACAGGCATACCAACGGTTACGGCTGTCTTGGACGACCTCAAGGGTGTTGATTTGATATAGGCTAAGGTTGTAGCTGTCCCATAGGTCGATGATGAGTTTTTGCCCTTTGGCTAGGCTTAGTTGCAAGGTGGATTTTAAGCCCTTTTTGCCTATGGCATGGGTGGCGATGTGTTTGATGGCAGATTGTTTAAACGGTAGCCAACCGAGCGATTTACGCTTAGAGCTTGGGTTGTTGGTTCGCCATGACAGTTTAGCTTTTTTGAATTGGCGACGCGATTTGGCGTGGGTTTCATTGATGGCTTGGATGGTCTGACTGTGTAAGCCTAGCAGTTCACCGCTACCTTTGGTATATTCGTTTAAATCATACGCACTAAAGAATTTGCCAGTACGCTTAAGATGCTCGTAGCTTAACGCATTGACATAGTTCCATACGAAATTAACCGAACCGCTTAGGCGATTTAGTTGGTCTTTATGTTTGTCTCGTATGCGTAACTTGAGTGTTTTCATAAGTTTAGTGTGGCAAGTTATGTTTACTGTTTCAAGATGCTAGGTTGGCTATACGTCATTGTTCGTCGTGTTGTTTGCCTTATATCCACCGCCTAAAGGGGGTGGTTTTACGGCAACGGAGGATAAATTTTAAATTCCGCATGGTTTCTCCTTAAGTTCACAAAGTTAGTCATATCTTAAAATTGTGAGCATCTTCCCTGGTTGTCTTGGATAAGTTTTCTAGGCCTTTTAAAAAATCATCTGCCACCGAATAGATGGGCTAATAAGCTTTTTACTTCCGCTTGCTTTGATATGGTAGTTAGTTTTACGCCGACTGTATGCTCATGCTCGTACCCTTCTTCTAGATAATCTACAGGCGTTTCGCTAGGATTTTCATCCTTGAAATAGTTAATACCATTAGTATCGGGTGTCGCTGGCAAGGTCGAGTCCAAAATCCATTGACCAACTGCCATTTGAGTGTCGGTTTGCATGGTACTACAAGCAATGGTACAGATCGGGGTCTCTATGGTACTTGGGTCGTCATACATATTTTCTTCAAAGAACTTACCCATGATTGCGTTGCAATGTGGGCAGCTATTGGCCATATAATCGGTTTTCTCCGTTTTGCTATACCGCTTAGATAACTTTGCAAAATGAAAAGCCGGCTGAAAATACTGATTGATGAAATCAACATCCATTAAAGAAATTTCTCTGATTGTTCTACTTGGCCAAAGCTTTATCAACCATCCATACAAATTTTGGTGATAATAAACCTGTCCGACAATCACTATCGACCGGCGACACCTCCAGCAGGTATCATTAATGAGTTGTACTGACATGTATTGGTTAGGGTCATTGTTTCTTAGTATAAAGCTAAACCTGCCGTTAAATAGGTGCCTGATAAACGTTGTTAGCTCTAGGCTGACTGGTTGAAATTTCTCGGCTAAATGTATGCCTTTTTCATTGACTTGATATATATTGTGGACGCGCATTGCACCGTCTTTGGTTTTTGCCAGGGTAAACACCGGAATATCTTTTGTTCTAAACCTATAATCGCCGGTTAACGCATTGTTATGACCATCTTTAAGGTCCCTAAGCAACCATACGCATCGAATACCGGCATCCTTATAGATTTGCTGTCTTAACGTTGTTTCTTCATAGGATTGCGGCGACCATTGAACCTCAACTGCCATCTTTGCTCTACCCTTCTCAGTATAGATATCGGCGATCCACGCTTTGCCTTGTGGTGTGATTCCCTTTTTTTCAGTTTCAACTTGCCAGCCCATTTCAAACAAGGTTCTGCTGATTAAGTATTTGGCAAAAAGGTGTTCTCTTGTTTCAAGAGCCGGTGATGGGCAGCTTTCACTTTTAGTCTTATGGGCAAAAAACTGTGTACCCAATGCGCTCGTTTTGAGTAAGGCTTTTGCACCACAACAAGGCATTCTAAATACATGCTGCTTATACTCGCACTTCAACTTAATCCACTGTTCAGGCGAAAAATGAAAGCTGTAAATTTTTTCTTCGTTCATAACACATGAAAAAGCCATAATCTGCACCTTAACCTATAGCGATGGTCTTTTTCTACTATAGCTTATCATAACGCCAACCATTATCTAGCAGCCTTCATGTTTCCAAAAATTATTGAGTTAGTGTCAAAATATCTTGGGTGAGCTGTTGTGGACTAGGTACGATACGGTATCGTAGCACCTTATACCCAGCTGCTTTAAGCATATCATCTCGAGCTTTATCCTGTGCTTGCTTATCGTCATGGCTTTTATCATCCAATTCGATAACAGCTAGAATATTAAAGTTTTGATCGGTCACCACAAAGTCAGCGATTTTTTGGGAGAATTTATTGCGCGTTTTCCAGCTTTTTGTTCTTAAAATAGCACCCAAAGACACCTGACAAAAAATATGACAACCTGGTACACCTTTTAACTGCGTGAACATGGTTTTTTCATGTTCGGTCATTAACCTTTTGGCATAGATGGGGGTATCGCCTGTGCTATCTTGACTTTGTTTAGTGTGTTTTTTGGAGCCAATGACCCCAAAAAAGACACTAATAACAATGGCTAATACAATAACCGCAGCAGCTACTTCTAACATGGTTCGTTATACCCCTTAGGTGGTGGCGTAAAATTGATGCCTAGATTTAGTCGCATCAGTTGTAGAGCTTCTTTATCCAACAATTTAATAGACTCGGCCATTTTACGCTCGAAAGCTGGCGTGATATTTAAGCAGACTTGAATTTTCTTATCATTTTTTTGTTGCTCAATGCTGGTAATCTGCTGGTCGAGTAAATAAATACCTGTTTTAATTGCTTCAATACGACTGATATCGCCCAAATTTTTAGCTTTGATTTGTTTAATATAGCTGCTCAATGTTTGCTTTAAGTATAGATTATGGTTGAGCGTTTCTTCAATACTACTATCATGTTTTTGCAAAACTTCCTCATCATAAACGTAACATGCTTCAATAGTGAGTTCAGTTTCAATCCCGGGCAAGTCCTCGCCAGTAAAAAAATGATAAACACCACCCTCTTTGGCTTTTTGTATAGCATTGTCTCGATAAAGTTCCAGCCACACACGACAATTTTGTAATGCCGTCATCACATCAAATATATTGAGCTGCTGATTCATGATTTATCCTTAATCTATCCGAAATAATTAAAACTGTCTTGATAATATAAGCGCATAAGCTCCATATTTTCTAAGTAATTAAGGTTAAGTAAGCAATTAATGTTGTTTTTTACTAAAAGCGCAAAATTATTGCTACCACATACTTTATTCATGTTCTGTAATATATCATTAGCTGATATTCGTGAAATAATATATTTGCCATCGGCTAAAACCACTTTTGAAGATATTTTATCAATATCTTCAATCCTAATAATCTGCTTAATAGGAATGGTTAAATTATTAATTAAAATTGCAGACATATAATTAATCCTTTGTTCAAGCATCCATAATCTCCTGCATTATCTCTGCTTTATCCTTTTGCTTTTGAACCATCTGTGCGCCCTTCTCCAAGTCCCGGCGAGCTTTTACGCCAGCTTTGAGATCGCCCACTTTGATGTCATATTTTTCTGCCACCGCTCTACAGGCTTCATCAAAAGCCAGTTTCTTTTCAAGCATTTGTCGATCCAAATTTATTAACCAATCAAACGCCTCACCTTGAGTCTTAGGGACATTTTCAATCGCAGTTGTTTTATTCATAAATACTCCAAATTAATTATAAAAATGTTAATTATAATACTTTTTTAATATATATTATTATAGTTAAGCGATTTATTATCAGGATTTATTATTACCTGTTAATCTATTGGTCATAAATCATTATCGCCCAACAATGCTAAGATTAATGCTGGCGTGATGCCATAGATAACAGGACCGCTCAAGTAAATGATAGACATCAATACCCTGCCCCGGCTCGAAAAGACCATCCAGTTTGATGACAGGTTTAATGCCGACTGGCGTTTCTCGCAAGTCCGAAAGGTATTTCTTGCGATGGGCTATCCACCATTTTTTGAGTTTTTATGTGATTGGATTGGTCTGATTGTTAATCAATATTGTGGCGTTTACTGTGCTGATAATGAGCCAAGTAACGATAAGGCATTTAAAAAAATACTGCTATTGAATCCGCGTCATAACGATAATGCTATTGGTCACTGCCCTGGAGCATTGTCCTTAATAAAAGGTCTCAATCAGTATTGGCAAGTGAATAGTAACGATTTTTCTGAATTAAAAAGACGTGTCAGTGGTGAATTGCTATTACTTTTAAATGATAGCGACATCACACCGATTGCCTTAGATACTGAGGATATGATGATCGTCAAACAAGTATTCCAAGACTTAGCTGATTTCTTCTTCATGCTTCAATGGGTGGAAATCAGTCAATTTGCGCCCGAGTATTTACCCAAGCCGCAAATAATCTACCGAGGCGGCAAGCCAACGTATCAATGGGATTTTTAGGAATCAATCAAGGAGGCTGTATGGAAAAACTAGAACCGAGTTCTTTAGAAAATTTTTTTGAAAACGATGTGAAATATAAAAGTAAAAAATTTAAAAAATCAAACAGTTCTAATATTTTTATTATCGTAATTTTACTATTTTTAATGATTTTATGTATTGGTGTTGCTTTAGCTATAAAATTATACATTGATAAAAATGAAGTAGCAGCCGGCCCCTTACCCCAACAAGGGAGTGAGCTTAATATTGAAGATCTTTATCAGCCTATACAAACCTCAATTCTTCCTGAAATAAAACAGGAAAGTAAGTTCGAGCTGACTGAACAAGCCGGTTACACGGTTATAAAGATTGGATCAAAAAACAAATTTACTGTAAAAAGTGAGAGTGGAAAAACTCTTATTATCATTGACTGATTTTATTAATCGCTGATACTATTCATCCACTATAGTTAATGACAAAAGTTCTGAATTGTTAAACTATTTAACAGCAAACCACACCGCAATATAAGGAAAGCATTATGTGGACGACAAGAATACTTAAATCAGCAGCTACCATAGCGATCATCAGTGCTTTTACTCAAGCTCACGCTGGCGAGAATGCTACATGCTATGTTGTTAAAGATAGTAAAACCACGCCAGTCGCTTGCACTAAAAATGTCGTCGAAACACACAAAAAAGGGCCGCTAAAAGTGTGCCGTACTGTTGATAAGAATGCCGATTCCGCTGATTTTTTAAACAAAATCACCACTTACAGTCTTGCTAACGGTACTGTCATCCAAGAAAACAACACGTCTTTATTATGCGGTGCTGGCGGTGATAGTTGGAATATGCAGGAGAAAACCAGCTATAGTGTGGTTGGCAAGTCTGCAACTATGCAATACTATAACCTTGAGACTGGCAAGATCGCTACAGCTAAGGCGGTTGCAAAAGCCAGTGATGATTATTATAGTGGTAAAACAAAAAATCAGCCCAAATTTGGTAGCTGTATGGCAACATCAAAAAGTGGTGAGTCAGTTTGTTTTTAGTCTTTACCATCAATTAAAAAGCCAGCTATTTGCTGGCTTTTTAATTGTTTATACTATAATAAACATTGATTTTAGGTATTACTTGTTAGTTCTAATAGTCTCTGATATATTACGTTCAAATTAACTTATTTTGCAGATAATATACATGTTTGAACTTGAAAATATTGGAAAGCGGCTTGAAAATGAGCGAAAACGGCTTGGAATGAAAGCAGTTGAAGTTTATAAGGGCCTCGATATTGCCCAAACCACTTATAAAAGTTATGAAACTGGTAAACGCAATATCCCTGCCAGCTTACTTGCAAAGCTATGGGATATAGGTTTTGATGTATTGTATATTGTAACAGGTGTATATACTGAATCATCCAACAGTAGTCAGATAATCAGACAAATTCGATTAATAAATTTGCCGGATAATACCGATACACATGTGTTAGCAGATAGTCTATTAATATATATGTATCAGGCAGAAGAAGCCCTGATCCAAGCTGGTGCAGAAGCTAAAAAAGATTATAACTATCAGGATTTGTTAATAGCTGCAAGTATGATACAACAAAAAAAGGGCTAAGTTCTTAGCCCTTTTTCTAGCTATGGCTGTGATGATTGGTCACCAATCAGTCTAAGCCCATGTTTATCGCAGCTAGGGCAATGACTTATATCCGGGTCAACCAAGCCAGTATTGCCACAGTGAGGGCATTTGACGTGGCTGAGTTCTATGTCTTTAAGCTGCTTTGGGTTTTGATAAAACGGTCTTTGCCAGGACCCCAATACTGCCCTAGTGCTAGATAGTGCTGCTCTTTCTAAGAGTATCATAAATTTTCTCCCTTAATTAAAAAAAACTTGTAATCAGCCTAAGTTTGCGGCAATTCTCCCGTTGTTTTATATGTTTAATTTATAATATTCTGCTTAGGCTAATTTTTATAGGTAACTTGATAGCCGAAATTAAGCGGCTTGAGTATCTTCAATTTCTTCTAAATCATCAACCACTTGCTCTATTGGTGGCTGAGGCAGTTCACGTCCATTATTTTTGAATACTTCAACGTACTCTAAGAACATTGATAACCCTAGAGCATGACGCTCTGCAACTTCTTGTTCCCAGGCTATATCACGATAAACAATATTACCGATAATCACTCGATCTTCGGCTGGAATATGGTCATAGTTGTGCATCGAAGCGTTATCCCCATACTTCCACAGCTCCTTTGGGGTATTAAGCAGGGTATGGGCCGTGCAGCCATAATCCATATTGTAAAGCCATAGATAACCACGTAGTTGAGCGGTATAGTCAGTTCCCTTGCCAAAACGTTCTTTAGCAAAGCTATCAAGCGAATAGCTGCTTTTAATGTCGATAATCATACGTTTGCCGTGGTCGATAATATCCGGGCATCCAGTAATAATGCCATTGCTTAAGCGCAGGTCATTTTTCGTATAGTTTTCAAAATACACCCGGTTCACCAACTCAATGCTATCATTTTCAAGTACCACACCTTTTGCAATAGTTTTAGTTGCATTGGTTTGAATATTAGTGGCATAGCAGATTTCATTAGCCATCTGCATAATTAAGCCTTTAGCAGTGTCACCCCACAGTTCACTTTTAGCACGACCCTTTGCCATAAATTCTTTGATGCTTGAGCAACGAATGACAAATAACGCTGCTAATTGCTCCTGAGTTAAGTTCTTAAGCAGCGGTACTTCTTTACCAAAAATATCACTATACATGTTCACTCCAGTCTGTTTGTATTGAGCTATAATAACTAAGACAAGTGAAGTATAACGCCATTCAAATTGACTATATAAATATTCAGAATAGCTTTTTGAGGTCTGTTTGATTATGTTGATTAATATTTACTATTTTCTTTTGTTTGACTTAAATTTCGACTAAGCATAGTGCGGAAAAAATAATTAAATCTAATATTGTTAACCCAAAAGATTATGAGGTTAAAAATTGAAAAAAACCATTACTCCCCCCGAGCAACATACGGCACTTTTTGCTTTACGCAACAATTTGTCATTAAGTGACCAGCGAATTTTTTTGTATTTATTAAAATCTGCGTTTAGGCATAACAAAGGCTTAACGTCTGCTAAAAAAGATATTTTAGAGCTTTATGCAACATTTGAATTAGGACAAAGGCTCAATAAGGAAACTGGTAATTTTTGTAGTCCATGTAAAACCTTTGCTGAAAAAAAAGATGAGCATCTACTATATTGGAATAGCAAACCAGAGGAATTATCACAAAGCCAGGTCGACTATAAAGGAAAAATTTTCAACTACTTACAATATAAAAATGGGTACATATCGTATCAGTTAAATTCTGACATTGTTCCTCTATTACAAGCTGTTTTAAGCAAGTTTGAAAAATTCAGCTATAGTGTTTCTTCATTGGCAGAAGCAAAATCGAAATATACGCTGCGTTTACAAGAAATGCTTTTATTGGGCCGTGGGTCGGGGCATAGAAATATTTATACAGTCGGACAATTAAGGGCGGTTCTGCTTGCAGATAATCCCAACACGTACAAGCAAAACAAAACTGAGTTTTTGCGGCATTGTATTGCCCCAGCGATGAAAGAAATCAGCGAAATTAGTGGGGAAAATTTTTCTTATACCCTACTTGAAGATAAGAAACTCCAATTTAGCAAACAAAGTTTGAATTTCTTGAAGCTGCAAGAAAATGACTTAACAGATGATGATTTTTGACCTCATACTTTCACGCGAGCAAAATAGCAATGAATATCAGCTTAATATGGCACATGACATGATAAAGATATTAACGGAAGTAAAAACAATCCCCCTTGGTTTAGCAAGGGGAGAAAGTCAAAATACATTATTATATTAGTATGCCTGTTAAAGCTTTAAGGCATCCCCTTTATCTATCGCTCTGATTAACAAATAATCTTTGAACACCATATAGAAAATGGTACTAGAGTAGAAATATAGAAAAATTATAACCAACACGCCCACCACATAGAAACTATAGGTGTCCTGTGGTAAGTGATAAGTAATATCTACCCTTTCTCGTTGCAGCCAATAAATTGATAAAAAGGGTATGAATAACAATGAGCTATGAATGAGTAAAAATAAAGACAAATGTTTGTATTTGCGAATAAATTTTTTCAAATTTCCTATAGATAGAACAGACATATATTGACTCCAGTTGATCTGAGTTAAGTTACAATTATAAAACAATAAATTATATTTTATGATAGAATTGTAATAAATCACCAAAAATTAGACTTAAAAGCATTCTCTTTACTATTTTCTCTTACTAGAATACCTACCTTTAAAATGAAAGCTGGGCTTCCAACTTTCATTGTTAATTAATCTTTGATTTAGTGATTTTTACCCGACTGGTTTATAAAAAGTTTTTTTGCTGTCTTTCAGCTTTAGCTTCGTTTAAACAGTCGTGAATACTCTTGTCAATGTTGTAGCTGGTTTCAGAAAATGAAACACAATAAGCACGGTCAATTTGATTGGTGACATGACTTACTATGTTATTGTTGGTATTGGTGGTTTGAAAATTTACTGTACTAATAATTGATACACCAAAACTAATAGCCAGTACAGCAGATACAACTTTAGACGCTTGTTTTTTCATAATGTTTACTCCAGTTAATTTGAGTTACAGTATTTCCCTACTGCTTGATCAGTATATTGTTAAACAGTTAGAAATCTAACAAATGTCAGTTATGTTGAAATTCGATTCATCCTTATCAAATAAACAATCTACTATTTTCTTTTATGTAAAATTGACTGCATCTACCTTGTTCTTGTAAATTTTGTTAAATTGTATAGTACATTACAAAATAAGGTGATTTGAGTTGAAACCCACTTTAGATTTTTATACTTATCTTCAAACTGCTTTTGATTTTTTTAATGAGAGATTATTTAACAATAAGCTCAGTCCAGTGATGTTCACCATTACTCGAAAAAAGAGGGTATGTGGTTACTTTCGTAATAATGCTTGGGTAGCAGAAAATGGTGATGAGGCACATGAGATTGCTGTGAACCCAGCCTACTTTATCACTGCATCACCGCTTGAAATTTATCAAACGCTATGTCATGAAATGTGTCATCAGGCTATGTTTGAGTTTGGAAAGCCCTCAAGAGGCGGCTATCACAATCTTGAATGGGCAAATATGATGATTGATATTGGATTAATGCCAGTAGCAAAAGATGGCGGTATTACAGGTCAATCCGTGGGTGATAAGCCTATTCCTGGCGGTAAATTTGAACAATGTTAAGGTACTCCCCAATGTCCAGACCAAATAATCACAAAACTAAGATAGAATTGGGTTGATAAAGCATAAGATTATCCGAACTATTGTTTAAATAAACCTGTGCAGGGGTATGGTACTCAAGCGACTGATGCAACCGCTCATAATTGTAAAACTCGAAGTAGTCTTTCAAACCAGCTCTAGCTTGATTAACCGTATCAAACTGGCGTAAATACACGCACTCGTATTTTACTGACCGCCAAAGCCTTTCCACAAAGACATTGTCCAACGCCCTGCCACGACCGTCCATGCTCACAGCAATGCCCAAATCAATCAGCGGCGTGGTAAATCTTGGACTGGTAAACTGCGAACCTTGATCCGTATTAAAAATCTCACAGCGTAACCCATTGTGCAGTAGTTTACCCACCGTATCAATGCAGAAATCTGCCTCAAGCGTGGTAGATAGCGACCAGTCTAAAACATAACGGCTATACCAATCAATCACCGCCATCAAATACACAAAGCCCTTAGACAGGCGAATGTAAGTGATATCGGTACTCCACACTTGGTTACATCGTGTAATGGGTACATTTCTAAGCAAATACGGGTAAACTTGATGCTCAGGATTGGGCTTACTCGTGTTAGGATGCTGATAGATGGCGTCTAATCCCATTTGCCGTAGTAATCGCCTAACTCGCTTTTGCCCTACTGGATGACCCAATTGCTTAAAGTGAGCAGTCATACGCTTTACCCCGTAAAATGGGGTTTTGGTATATTGTTCGTCAAGCAGGTTCATCAAGGTGATATCAAACTTACTGATGGGCTTTGGCTGATAGTACAGACTTGAGCGGTTGATACCCAGTAGTTCGCATTGCTTACGAGTACTGAAATCCTTATTGTCAGGCTCTAGCAGTTGTTTACGAGCATTTAGGGTAGCTGTGAGGACTTTTTTTTAAGCCAGTCTCTCTCGCTAATGACTTGCCCCAGTTGCCGATGCAGTTCATCGATGATGGCTTGCTGGGCTTGTTCGTTGTCGTGCTGTTTGGTGTTAAAGGCACTGGGTATAGCAGCCAAGGCTTGCTTTTTCCAGTTGCTGATTTGGGTTGCGTGAACACCATATTCTGCGGTCAGCTCATTGATAGTCTTTTGCTCTTTAATTGCTTCAACAGCAACTTTGCTTTTAAATTCAGCATTATGACGCTTACGAACTTTTGTCATTAGATAGACCTCTTTGCTTAAGGGCTATTCTATCTTATTTGCTATGATTTTTTGGTCTAGTTTTTGGGGAGTATTATATGTTGTATAGAGTTTTTCTTAGCTGGTTATAAGCTGGCCTTAGTCGATAAACAATATAATTCAAACATCACCCTTAATCGTTTGAATTCCGCTATTGAGGAGCGTATCCATAATGCTAGTAGTCTAGCAATAAAGATAGATACCACACCTGAAAAAGATATTTTGTTTAATACTATTAATAATGATAGTGATAATGCGTCTTTTGAGAATCCTGTAATCGGCGATAGCTTTAGTGACTTTGATGATTATAATGATTATGAATATTACCCATCAGAAGTAGCTTTGACTGCCAGTATTGGTCTAAACAATGTCAGAACCTCTACATTTAACATGTCACAGGAATTTGTTGACGATGATTTTGACGATTACGAAGATTTTGATGATGATAATTTCAATAGCAATAACGAAGTTAATCATGAATTAGATGCCTACGATGCTATTACCCACCCGATTAATGAATTTTTTGATATTTCTTCCATTAAAGACAGGCCAGACTCACCTATAAAAACTTGCTATCAATGCCCTAGCTGCAAATTTAAACTATGGGGCCGTAAAAATTTAAAAGTTGGTTGCTTAACTTGCGGTAGCGAGCTTAATGTTATTAAAGAAGGAACCTAGGGCGTGTCCCTAATTTGAATAAGCCCAAAAGAGCCCTATTTTAACCCTATATTCCAACAAAATATAGGCAAACACAAACAATGGCGAGAACCGCAATAACTGACAACATATGGGAACAATTACAAACAACCATGAAAGCGCACGGCTGTCATCAATGGAAGAACGACCGTACTGTTATGGAAGCCATACTATGGAAGCTAAGAACAGGTGCACCATGGCGAGACATACCTATTGAGCTAGGGTCATGGAAAACCGCTTATAACCGCTTTAACCGATGGTCTAAAAAAGGCTTGTGGCAGAATTTTTTTTTGATCTACGAAAAGAAATTGACAAAGAATGGGTATTCATCGACGGAAGTTATGTACGGTGTCATCAACATGCAAGTGGAGCTCGGCGTGGTTTCGATAGAGCAATTGGACAAAGCCGTGGCGGAAACACGACAAAAATACACCTATGTGTGGACTCGCATGGAAATCCGCTCGATTTTAAAGTCACTGGGGGTAACGTGCATGACAGTCAAGTTGCAAACGACTTGATAGAAGTCATACAAGAAGCTCAATATTTTATCGCTGACAAAGGGTATGACTCGCAAGAAATCAGAGATAAAGCGATAGAACACGGTATGAAAGCTATTATACCAAAGCGTAAAAATGCCAAGCAACCTAACCCTGATTTTGATAGCTACCTTTATAAATTACGCCACTTAGTCGAGAATGCATTTGCACGATTAAAGCAGTTTCGTAGTATTGCTACTCGCTATGAGAAATTAGCTCGTAATTTTAAATCGATGCTTTACTTGGCTTGCTCTATTATTCATGCTAAGTTAAATTGAGGACACGCCCTAGCAACTAGTATTAATTTTAAAATATAAAAACAATAAAATCATACCTTAAGTATCGCTCCTAACCGCATTTTTTAAAATGCGGTTTTTTTGTATGTCAATTTCTTATAAAACTAATGCCTAACCCTATTAATAAAATAGTAAGGATAGCTATGAATAGCATCCTGATCTGAACCAGTTGTATCTTTTCTGAAATCTTTATAGCATCTTTAGTATTCTTAAATTTTTTAAGTTTGGTCGTTTGTTTTTTCTGGCGCATATTTTTATCCCTTTATAATTTTACTTCATATCTTATGGGATATGAGCTATTCCATTTTTAGTTTAGGCTAAACCTAAATTTATGCCCCTTTATTAGAGGCTATAACAAAGTATAAGGATGTTAATTGAGCCTTTCTTAGGTAGTTTTAGTATATGGCTTTCGGTGAAATTGGACAACCATCTAGAACAACTATGATACTGTACTAGGTATACATCAGAGGACATCATTGAACAAAGAGAGGCTATGTGAACATATCAGTATCAGAAGCATCAAAAAGATGGGGTGTATCAAGGACCACAATCTACAAAAAGATAGATGATGGCGAGCTTTCAAGAAATTCAGACAAGAAAATCGATACTACTGAAATGTTACGGGAGTTTGGGAATCCACCAAGCACTGAACGTACTGAACAAAATGAAAATAATGTCCAATGGACGTCAGTGAACAGTGAAGCTGAACAGGAAAACGTTCAGCTAAAACATCAACTGGAGATGGAAAAACTAAAAAATGTCTACCTGCTGCAGCAGGTGGATCATCACAAGCAGTTGGTTGAAAATTATCAAAAGCAAATTGACCAGTTAAGTAAGAGCTTGGACAAAGCGAATGCTAGTATTCAGGACTTTGCACAAACTAAGCTATTAGAGATGAAAGGTAGCTTATCAGGATCGAGCATCTCTCAAGACGAAAACAACTCCAAGGACAATCAGGGAGACAGTGAAATAGTAAGTTCTGAGTCAAATTCAAAACCTGCTACTAATCAAGAAGCTATCAACACTAAGGGCAAGAAAAGATGGTGGAGCTTGTCTTTGTAAATGCTCTCATGGATAGTTAGGTTTTAACGAGCAAAACCTTTACTTGTTAAAGAGTAGCTAAGTATCACAGTTGTCATGAGCATTTATTAGGAGTAGTATATAGACTATAATCTATATTATGGTTTTATATGTGGACTGTCATCACAACCGATCTATTCAATGATTGGCTTTATCAGCAAGATCAATCGACACAAGAGAAGGTGCTTGCCGCTTTAGTGGTTTTACAGCAGCAAGGCCCAAGCCTAGGGCGCCCTTTAGTGGACACTGTATATGACTCAAAATTTACCAACATGAAAGAGCTTCGGGTCCAGCATCGAGGTAAACCACTGAGAGCCTTTTTCGCATTTGATCCGAAAAGGCAAGCGATTGTACTTTGTATCGGTGATAAGGGTAATAACAAGCGCTTTTATAAAGAAATGCTAGCCACAGCCGATCAGCAGTATGAGTGTCACCTTAAAACCTTGGGGGATTTATAACATGACTAAGACATTACAAGAGCTATTAGCAGAGCGCTCTTTAGACAGCCAGGCGCGTATTCAGCAACTGGCCGAGCAGCTATTTTTGGAAAACCAACTCTACCGCATCCGAGAGGAGCTTGAAATCTCTCAAAAAGAACTTGCTCAAACTTTGGGTATTAAGCAGCCTTCACTATCTGCTATAGAAAACCGTGGCAATGACCTTAAAATCTCAACCATGAAAAAATATGTTGAAGCCATGGGTGGTAAGCTTCGTATTGATGTGGAGCTGCCAACGGGGAAGCATATTGGCTTTACTGTATAAATATATTCGTCAGGTTACATAGAGGAAGATATTGGTTTTGATGCCTTTGAAACATCAGCAATCAATTGTCTTGAACACTTCACAGTCTGTTGAATATCAGAGTAGCTGTGGCCTGATTTTAGAAGACTGGCAATAATTTTACGCTTTTCCATGTCCTTCCTCCGCCCTTTATATTTACCTTGAGCTTTAGCGCGTGCAATACCTTGCATTTGACGGTTACGTCTATCCTCATAATCCTTTCTAGCTATAGCCGCTAACATATCCAGCAGCATGTCATTTATGGCGCGTAGTACACTGTCCATAAACTCCGAGCCATTACCTTGTTGCAATGCCATATATGACGTTGGAAGCTCTTTAGACACTACAGAAAGACGTTTGGCTGATAGTTTTCTCTTTAAGGTATCCCAATCAGTTTGATTTAAACGTGCCAAACGGTCTATCTGTTCAACTAAGATCACATCGCCCTCAGAAGCATCATCAATGAGCTGCATGAGTTGTGGACGTTCTAGCATCGCTCCTGACTCGTTCTCAGTATAGAATGCTGCAATTTTATGGCCATGCTCTCTAGCAAAAGCAATAAGTTCATCTTTAGCACGATTGGCGTCTTGCTCTTTGGTTGAGGCACGAAGGTAGGCTCTAATAAACATAAACACCCAAAATAGTCTGTTATAAGTGGTTCTATTATACCAGTCTATTTTAGGTGGTCTATTAATATTTTATAAGGCGTTTTTAGGTGGTTCCGCTAGGGTATACGTTTTTCAGACTGATATATAGATAAGGAAATAGATAAGATCAAATGCAATTTATTTTATTCACCCTGTTCAAGATCTTCTAATATGGCGCACTCTGCGTTTTCATTACCTGAGCAATGATCAGCAGAAATCTGTAATAAGCTCACCATATCTTGCAACTGAGCTATTTTTCGGTTTAAAGTTTCTATATGTGTCAGTGTTAATTTTTTAACATCAGCACTCTGCCGATCTGTATTTTTCCACAAATTAAGCAATTCTTTCATCTGTTTGGAGGAAAAACCTAAATCACGAGCCTGTCTTAAAAAGCATAAGTTTTTTATATCTTGATTAGAGTAGATTCGATAACCTGAATTCGAGCGTTTGGCGGTATCAAGCAAACCGATTTGTTCATAATAGCGAATCATTTTGGGAGAGATTCCTGATCGCTCTGACGCTTGACCGATATTCATAACTTTCCTCCTGATATAAAAAGGGTTAAAGCCAAACGGCTACTTTAACCCTATCTTAATATAATCTATGCTTTAATCGCTGGCACCTGAAAGTACTTTAAACGTAAGGCATTACCTAGCACAAAAACAGAGGATAGCGCCATTGCTCCTGCGGCAAAAATGGGTGACAGCAAAATACCAAATGCTGGATATAAAACCCCTGCGGCAATTGGAATCAGGGCAATGTTATAGAAAAATGCCCAAAATAGATTCTGTCGAATATTTTTGATAGTCGCCTTACTTAAAGTAATCGCATTAGGGACGCCTTGTAGACTACCTGACATCAACACCACGTCTGCTGCTTCAATTGCCACATCTGTCCCTGTCCCAATTGCCAGACCGACATCCGCTTGAGCAAGAGCAGGGGCATCATTAATCCCATCACCAACAAAAGCCACTCGTCCATACTGTTGTTGCAGCTGACGTAGTGCATCTACTTTTCCATCAGGCAACACTTCTGCGACCACTTGATCAATATGTAATTTTGCTGCAATTGCTTGGGCGGTATGCCGATTGTCGCCTGTAATCATTGCCACTTTTAAGCCCAGTTGATGTAAACCTGCAATAGCAGTATAAGTGGTATCTTTAATAGGGTCTGCAACGGCAATAATGGCTGCTAGCTTTTGGTCAATCGCGACATAAAGTGGGGTTTTACCTTCTTGTCCTAAGCGTGCAGCCTCATTTTCAAAAGGTGTAACATCAAGCTCTAATTGCTTCATATAACGATCAGCACCAATATGAATGGTTTGACCTGTCACTTCCGCTTTAATCCCTAGTCCGGTCACAGAGTCAAAGGCGGTAATCGGTAATAAGCTGATATTTTGTTGTTCTGCGGCTTGAACAATGGCTACGGCAATGGGATGTTCAGACTTTGCTTCAACCGATGCCACAATACGCAAGACTTGCTCATGTTGAAACCCTTGTTGGACATGAAAATCCGTTAAGGTTGGTTTACCTTCGGTCAAGGTGCCGGTTTTATCGACCGCAATGACTTTAACTTCCTGTAAAGCTTGTAACGCTTCACCTTTACGGAATAAGACGCCCATTTCTGCACCGCGACCTGTACCAACCATAATGGAGGTAGGGGTTGCCAATCCCATTGCACAGGGACAAGCAATGATTAAGACAGCAACGGCATTAACGAGACTAAACGTCAAAGCAGGCTCAGGACCAAGAACAAACCACACAGCAAAAGTCAGAGCTGCTAAGAACATGACCATGGGAACAAACCACATAGTGACTTTATCAACCAATGCCTGAATCGGTAATTTAGATCCTTGAGCCTGTTCAACCATGCGAATGATTTGCGCCAATACCGAAGAGTCGCCAATGGCCGTTGCCCGAAAATTCAATGTTCCATTCTGATTGACCGTCCCTCCTACCACTTGATCACCCACTTGTTTTTTAACAGGAACGGGTTCACCCGTAATCATGGATTCATCAATATAGCTTTGACCTTCAACCACTTCACCATCAACAGGAACACGCTCACCGGGACGAATCTCAACGATCGTTTCTGTGGTTACTTCTACAATCGGTACTTCATTCACTTGCCCATTATGGTGAACACGCGCTGTTTTTGCCTGCATACCCACTAGATGTTGAATGGCTTGAGAGGTACGTCCTTTGGCTTTTGCCTCAAAATAACGCCCTAATAAAATTAAGCTTACAATCACAGCGGCCGCTTCGTAATAAACATTCACAGTGCCCTCGGGTAGAACTTGTGGAATAAATGTTGCGACTAGCGAAAAACTATAAGCCGCCAGTGTTCCAACCGCGACCAATGAATTCATATCCGGTGCAAAACGCCATAATGCCGGAATACCTTTTTGATAAAAACGTCGCCCTGGAAAGATAAGAACCAGCGTCGTCAAAACAAATTGAATCAACCAGCTTTGTTGCGTGCCGATATTGTCCACGACCCACATATGAAAAGCTGGAATCATATGTGACCCCATTTCTAGAATAAAAACCGGAACGGCCAAAATCAAAGAGATGATTAAATCTCGTTTCAGCTGCTGCTGTTCCGTGGCTTTCTTGTCCTGTTGGTCACTTTGATCCTGCTCAACCAGCTTCGCATGGTATCCCGCTTTT
This sequence comes from Moraxella sp. CTOTU46711, assembly GCF_031975715.1. NCBI lineage: Bacteria > Pseudomonadati > Pseudomonadota > Gammaproteobacteria > Moraxellales > Moraxellaceae > Moraxella > Moraxella sp. CTOTU46711. The sequence goes on along the minus strand of NZ_DALYMP010000005.1, from coordinate 99,896 downwards.
TTAACGGCCTGAATCAGATCGCTACTCTGTACCTGAGTGTTGCCTTGTACCCATGCTCGTTCAGACGCAAGGTTGACGTTTGCTTGTTGTACACCCTCAACTTTTTTTAATGCTTTTTCTACCCGACCAACGCAAGAAGCACAGGTCATACCTTCGATTGAAAGCTCAATCGGCTGAGATGCCACAATCTTATAACCGGCTCGTTCTACGGCTTTGGTTACTGCGATAAGGTCTAAAGGTTGAGATGAGGAAATCATGGCTTTTTCAGTCGCAAGATTCACCTCAGCATTTTCAACACCTTCAACTTTTTTTAATGCTTTTTCTACTCGTCCCACACATGAAGCACAAGTCATACCCTCAATGGGCAATGTCTCACTATAAAGATAAGACTTACTATTTTCTGAATTCATAACAGCCTCTATCATGTTCAATCTATTATCAACAGCATATAGGTTGACATCATGGTAAGGTCAAGTATATTTTTTCAAAAATGTGTTTGACCTTACCATTATGACAAGGCTTAAGCTTAGTGATGAAATAAAACTTATTTGGAGAAAGGGTATGAAACTATTGATTGCAAATATGAACTGTGGCGGTTGTGCCCGTGGTGTGACAGCAGCTATTCAGAATATCGACTCAAAGGCCAAGGTTAAGATTGATTTAGCAGCCAAAGTGGTCAGTATCGAAACCATCGCCAGTATTGAGCAGATGACAGCTGCTTTAGCAAAAGGCGGTTTCCCTGCACAAGCGCAATGAATGAGCCTTATAAACGCGCAGCCTATCTGTTTGACAGAAAGGACGATGGGCTGAATCACATCTGAAAATATTGACCAGTTGGAGAAAAGCTGGAATGAGCAACTGCATCTTATTGATGCGCTTTAAAAAAGTAATCGCCTGAGTACATTACTCTTTATCCAGAGTAAATCTGCGCCGATACTCACTTGGTGTCAAACCAACAACACGCTTAAATATTTTACGAAACGCACTGACATCACTATAACCCACCTTCCACGCTATTTGCTCAACAGGCATTAAAGAGAACTGTAGAAAGTCTTTTGCACTACCAATGCGTAATCGCTGACAGTATTCTGTTGATGTCATGCCCGTCGCCTTATGGAAACGGCGCAGAAAAGTGCGCTCCTCTAACTGCGCACAACTGGCTAGGGTGGATAAATCAATAACCCGTGCTTCTGTTTTTTGTAGCCAATGCTGCACCTTTAGTATGGCCGCGTCACCATGGGTGAGGTTGGGTGAGAACGCACTGTAATAGCATTGTTCACGCCTTGAGGGGTCAATTAACAATGCACGAGCGGTCTCATTCATCACTTGTGAGCCAAGAAAGCGATCTACCATTCTAAGTCCTAAATCTGTCCAAGCCATCGCGCCACCAGCGGTCACAATATCGCCGTCTTCGATAATAATGCGATCCACATCAAGATCCACATCAGAAAAGCGCTGCTTAAAATCCTCTGCATAACCCCAATGCGTAGTCGCCTTGCGCTTAGATAGTAGTCCTGTTTCGCCCAACAAAAAAGCACCGGCGCAAACAGATGACATTATCACACCTCCTGAATGATGCTCTTTTAGCCATTCAAGCCAAGGTGCTGCTGCTTGCTTTGCAATTGGCGTCTCTAACGTGGGTGGAATGATGACGGCTTTTAATTTTCCTACACTATCGGGATTGCTCGAAAAAGTGCAGGTAGGCTGCTGCTCAGAACCCGTAATCTCCGAGTGACTGACCTGTAAAGGCAGATCGGTTGTATCTTGACGTTCGGCAGCGATTTTACTGGCCACCATCAGTAAATCAGTCAGCCCAAGGATGGCCGCCATTTGTGCTTTCTCATAGACAATTAAGCCTATTTCAATAGCATATTTTTGATTCATATGTCGTTATTAACCTCTTATGTGTCGATGTAGCCACTCGTTAGTGTAGCATAGAGCTTGTAAAATAGACGCCTATACAGTCACTTTGATAAAAAAAGGAATCATCATGAGCACAAAAGCACTTATCGTTGTAGATATTCAAAATGAGTATTTTCCGCAAGGTAAATTATCACTCGTAGGTATCAATGAAGCCGCTGATAATGCAGCTTTGGTGATTGAGTCTGCTAGAGAAAAAGGCCATACCGTCATTCATATCCGCCATGAAATGCCCTCTATTGATGCGCCGATATTTACGCCTAATACCGATGGTGTAGAGATCCATGAGAAGGTAAAACCGATAGAGGGTGAAGTCGTCGTTGTGAAGCATTATGCCAATTCATTCCGTGAGACGACTCTGAAAGAGCTGTTAGATAAAGAAGGCATTAAAGAGGTGACCGTAATTGGCGCCATGAGCCACATGTGTATTGATGCAACCGTTCGCGCGGCAGTGGACTTTGGTTATACCACGACCACGATTCATGATGCTTGTGCCACGCTTGATCTTGAATTTAATGGCACGACCGTACCCGCAGCTCAGGTTCATGCCACTATTATGGCAGCCATTGAGTTTATGTATGGCGAAGTGATTGATACCCAAACCTGGATTGCACGTTAATACTGAGTGTTTAACCAAACCCTCATTAAGTCGTAAAACAGACTCATCAACAAGAATCTCATTAACAAGGTATCAAATTATGAATATAGCGAAATCGCTCACCAGTACCACGCTGTTAAGTGGCGTGATGTTGTTAACCGCATGTACCACCTTTGCCACTCCAGCGGCTAATCCTAACGCTGACAAACAGACGGCGACCAATACCGTTCAATTTCAGCAAATCCGTAATGCCACGATTAAGCTTGATTATGCAGGTACTACTTTTTTAGTGGATCCTATGCTAGCGGCTAAAAACGCTTATCCAGGGTTTGAAGGCACAGTAAATAGCCAAATACGCTATCCAATGGTCGATTTGCCTATATCCGTTGAAGAGGTGCTTAAGGCGGATGCTATTATTTTGACCCATTTACATGCTGATCATTGGGATGATGCTGCACGTAACTTAGTGCCTCGTGACATGCCAATTTTTACCCAAGATGAAGCCGATGCAGCAATCGTACGTAAAGATGGCTTTACCGATGTCAGAGTATTGACAAAGCAAGGTGTGGTGTTTAAAGGCACTAAAATCAATAAAACCATCGGACAGCATGGCACTGATGCGATGTATAAAGTTCCAGCGCTTGCTCAGTTACTTGGCAAAACGATGGGAATTGTGTTCCAAAAGCCAAACTATAAGACGGTCTATGTAGTAGGAGATACCATTTGGGATAAGGGAGTAGAAGATGCACTTACTCGCTACAAGCCTGATGCGGTTATCTTGAATACAGGCTATGCACAGCTGACTACCTTTGTCGATGATTCTATCATCATGGGTAAAGACGATGTATATCGTGCGTATAAATTCTCTCCTAATGCTCAGATCGTGAGCGTACATATGGATACGGTTAATCATGCCACACTCACGAAGGCAGAGCTGCGCCGTTTTATCGAAGAAAAACACTTAGACAAACAGCGTGCGCTTGTTCCTAATGATGGTCAAACCTATAAATTCTAGTTCTTTAGAAGTCAATTTTTAGAAGCTTCCCTGTGTGGCAATGCTCAAAGTGTGTTGCCACATATAATAAACACTGCATAACTGAGACAGTTTATGAATATGCCAAATAATTCTGGCAACGCACCTTTCGTTCTCTCGGTACTCGACAATGCCTTCACCGGCGTTGGCCACACAGTAGAGAACACCTTTCAAGAGATGATTGCGCTTGCGAAACTGGCAGATAAAAGGGGCTTTCAGCGGTTTTGGATGTCTGAACATCATGCCATGCCTGGCGCCGCGGTTCCTTCGCCACAGATGATGGTGGCTCGGCTTACTGGTGAAACCGAGCGCATTAGGCTTGGTGCAGGCGGTATCATGCTACCGAATCATGTGCCTCTGGTGGTCGCTGAGCAATTTGGTATGCTTGATGCGCTGGCGCCAGGACGGATTGATCTGGGTTTGGGAAGGGCACCAGGTACGGATGGCGCAACGGCGTCAGCTTTGCGTCGTCATCAGGCAGCGAATGATGAGTTTCCTCAGCAAGTCGCAGAATTGTTGGGCTTTTTAGAAAACAGCTTTCCAAAAGACCATCCTTATAGTGAAGTTCATGCTGTGCCAGGCCCATGGCAGGCCGAGCAAAACCGAGTACCCCCATCGAAGACTACTGCTGATGTTTGGATCTTAGGGTCATCGACTTATTCAGCGCATCTGGCAGCACAGCTTGGCAGACCTTATGCGTTCGCATTACAGTTTGGCAGTGCTGATGTCTTAAATGCCATGCGGATTTACCGAGAGAATTTCCGTCCATCAAAAATCCTAGCCAAGCCATACAGTTTGGTCAGTATTGGTGCGATTGCAGATGAAGACCCTGTAGAGGCACGTCGCCAGTCAAGTTCTACTGCTATGGCAATGTTAAGAATGTTCCAACGTAAACCTTTTGCCCTACTGCCACCTGATGAAGTGGCGGCTTTTCAAGGTAATGCACAAGAGCATCAGATTATTGACAAATATACTGATCAAACCCTTCATGGTACTGCTGCCGAGGTAGCAAAAGGTTTGGAGGATATTCAGGAAAAGACAGGGGTTGACGAGGTAATGCTGGTTGTTCAGGGCTATTCGCGCCCCGCCCAATATCGCACTGTTGAACTAATCGCAGATCACTATAGTATGCCAAGTCACTAGATCTTGTTAAGATTAGCGATATTAAAAGGTTAGCAAAGAGCTTAATGCCTAACCATTAGGCTTGTTGTTAGGTATGCCAGCAGTAATCCTTATTCCTATAACAGCGCTTATGGTAAATAAAAATAATGATCCAAAAGCTTACTGGATGTACACAACGAAGTACACTGCGATTACCTAAATAACTCAATATATCGATATCATTAGCCCACAGCCAAAGATTCAAGTCCTCACTAGGGGACCGAACCAGTGAAAGCGCCTGACAATCTACCATTAGACTATACCTAAAACATAAAACTTCTAAACGATAACTTAGCTATCATTAGACTTGTTTCTAAAATTAAATGATAGTAATATCTTGCTATTATCAATGAACATTAATTATTAAGTCTAAGTAATAGAGGTCGCGTTATGACCGTTCGTATTTATGTGAGAGCCAGCACTAAGGATCAAGACGCTAAGAGAGCCTTGTCTGACTTGATTACCTTTAGCCAAAGCTATAACGTTAAACATGTTGAGTACGTTGAGCATTTCAGTGGTACAAAGCTCGATAGGCCAGTATTAGCTAAGCTATTAAAAGACGCTGATCAAGGCGATATTCTGCTGGTTGAAAGCGTGGACAGATTAAGCAGGCTATCTCAAGATGATTTTGCAATTCTAAAGCAGCGCATCAAAGACAAGGGCTTGCGATTGGTGGTGGCTGATCTACCAACTACGCATACGGTAAGTAAAGGCATGACAGGTGAGATCCTAACAGTGATTAACCATATGCTGATCGACTTATTAGCAACGATGGCAAAGCTTGATAACGACAAGCGTAGAGAGCGTATCAAGCAGGGATTGGCTAACAGTGGCTATAAGCCCTCCGGTAAGAAGCCTAATACAACGAAACACAATCGTATTAGAGAATTAGACAGTCAAGGCAATATGACAAAAGAGGAGATCGCTAAGGCGGTTGGTGTTGGGGTAGCTACGGTTTATCGGGTGTTAAAGCAGGGCTAGACGACACTATGTCGGAGGGTCTCCAAACCCGGTACGGTTCACCTAGCAAACATTCGTTATTTTTTGGCCTTAACTAAACTTTGTGCGTAATGGTATTTTCTGGCTGACTTCTACTTTGAACGCATGTTACCGCGCACTCAAGGTCATGCTGAAGAATGGTCAATCCTTCAAAAACCATGACGTCATTGGCCGCTGAACACTTTAGCTTTGACTACTAATTAATAGTGTCAAAACGATAAAAAGAGCGCCGATGCACTCTTTTTATTCCTAGTCCGACCTTACAATTCAACTTCCCCCAGCAACTTAGCTGTCGCTCCAATTTTCTGGCCTCATCCTTAGACTTTGGCAAAAGCGTCCCCTACAGTTAAAAAGAGTTCACTACGCTCACTGATAGTTTCTTTAGAGTAAGTGCATTAAAAATTCCGTCATGTCTCTGTCTTTCTACAACTTAAATTTAAGTAAGAAAATCGCGCTAATATTTAAAAAACTCTTTAACAAAAAAAATAATATAAATATTTAAATACATCAGCAAAACAAATATTATCAACATTCACATATCAATAAAGGGAATAAAAATGTCAAAAAATTATAAGCTCAGCCACTATATCTTTCCGCTCATGCTGGGCTTTTTATCAATGAATGCTATAGCGGCAATTAATGTCTATGGTCCAGGTGGACCAGCACCAGCGATGCACGAAGCAGCGAAACAATTTAAAAATAAAACAGGGATTGATGTCCATGTAACCGCGGGCCCTACTTCACAATGGAGCGACAAAGCCAAGCTTGATGCCGACGTCATCTATAGTGGTTCGGAAGCCATGATGTCTGATTTCGAAAGCTTATTTGCCGACAAAATCGTAAAGGACTCGATTGAGCCTATTTACCTACGCCCTGCTGCCATTTTAGTCAGAAAAGGCAATCCCAAACATATTCAAGGATTTAAAGATCTAAGCAGGCCAAACACTAAAGTTTTGGTCACCCATGGCGCAGGCCAAGTCGGCATGTGGGAAGATATTGCAGGTAGAACGGGCAACATTCAGCTCACAAAATCCTTCCGTAAAAATATCGCCATGTATGCACCCAATACAGGCACAGCGAAAAAAGCATGGGAAACTGACAGCAGCTATGATGCATGGTTGGTGTTTAATATTTGGGGAGTCAGTAATCCAGACATTGGGCAAATTATCCCGATCGAACCTGAACTGGTGATTTACCGTGATGCAGGTGTTGCACTAACTCAACACAGTCTAAAAAATCCTGAAGCAAAAAGTTTTATTACGTTTTTAAGCTCTGCACAAGGCCATGCGATTTTTAAACAGTTTGGTTGGAACAAATGAGTGCTTAATTTTAATCTTTGATCCACATTCAAGATCAGTTTCCAAGCTTAAAAAATCGAACTTTTAACAAGCAAATTGGACATAAAAAAGAGCGCCACGGCGCTCTTGATTGAAGAAAATATAACTACTGAACCTCGGCCAAAAGCGTTTGTGCTGCCATTTTACCCAAGGTATTCGATGCCAAAGGACTATCTCCTGTAATTAACTTACGGTCTTGAATACACTGTCTCGACATCTCTTTATTAACCACTTCCACACCCAACTTTTCTAAGCGATCTGCCAGCAACCATAGTCAACATGAAAAAAACGAAAATCTCATGCAAGCCTTTGAAGCGATCCAAGCCAAATACGGCAAATCTAAAATTGCATTGAGTGGTTGTTATTTGCCAAATCGTGCTTGGAGTATGAGCTGAGATCGTTTGACGCAGAATTATTTTAGTTGGGATGGGTTACTTCGGGTGTAGCACCGCCCAGTTCAACATCAGTAAATTCATAAAGTTAGCAACACAATCCAAGAAATAAGAAATTTATCTCTGCACACGACAAAAAAACAAAAAAGTCTGTTAAAGCAAAGGCATAATAGTAATTTTTAAGACGAATAGACCATGCCAAACTTTAACAGACTTAGTGAAACTTTAACTCAAAACCTGAGTATGAACAAGGCAAGAATCACATGTTTGAGCCTAATGATAATAGCCCTGATTACTGCTCAAAGCAGTAATCTTAAAAAAAATAGCAAGACACCTTCCTAAGGGTGGCAAGACCGACAGTCACTATCGCAGACTACAGCGATTTTTTGCCGAAGCGAGGATAGACTACGATCAACTGGCTTTAATGATATATCGACTATTTGGGCTAGGCAAAGTCACCTTAACCATTGACCGCACCAACTGGAAATGGGGTAAAAGTAACCTCAACATCTTTATGCTAGGGGTGGTATATAAAGGGATAGCCATCCCCTTATACTGGCAAATGCTAGATAAGCGAGGTAATACAAACCATCTTGAACGCTGTGAACTTATTGAGCGGTTTATCAAACAATTTGGCAAAGATAACCTTGAGATGATAGTAGCAGACAGAGAGTTTGTTGGCGAAAAATGGTTTAACTGGCTCACCAATAATCACATACCCTTTGCCATACGGATTAAGAAGAACAGTAAAGTTAAGAATCATCATGGCAAGTTGGTACAGATTAAAGAGTTATTACGCCATGTTAGCCATCAAGAAACATATCGACATGGGCGAATACTGACTGTCGATGGTTGTTTGGTTCGAGTATTTGCCAAGCGTGATAAAGACTACGGTTTAGTGATTGTGGCCACCAATCAACTAGAAACAGTGGATGCGATGACAAGCTATGCTAAGCTAAGCGTTGGGAGATTGAGACTTTATTTGCTTGTCTAAAGGGCCGTGGCTTTAATCTTGAAGATACCCACTTAACCCATCTTGATCGGGTCAGTAAATTAGTCGCAGTGAACGCCTTAGCATTTTGTTGGGCTTATCATGTCGGTATTTATAAAGACAAAGATAAGCCGTTAAAGCGCAAGTTGGGGAGTTTCCCAAACTTTGTGTAACTGCTTATAATCCACTAACAGGAGAATAAGCAATGACTAACCAATCTGACATCAAGAAACTGGCTGAGCAAATGGCCAGCAGCATGAAAAGCTTCGATGACATCAAAGACTTTCAAAAGCAGCTCATGCAGTCCTTCATCGACACTGCCCTAGAAGCAGAAATGGAAGAGCATCTCGGCTACCCCAAGCATGAAAAGGCAGACAGGCCTAATAAGCGCAATGGGCACACTAAAAAGAGAGTCCGTAGCGACACAGGCGAGCTTGAGATCTCCACCCCAAGAGACCGCGACAGTAGCTTTGAGCCTGTACTTGTCAGTAAGCATCAAACCCGTATTTCAGGTCTTGATGATAAAATCATATTTCACTACAGGCATAGCCTTACGTCTTGCGCTTCGGGCAAGTGTCTCCCAGACACTTGCTGATCCTCGCTCATACGCCAAAGGTCAAACCACCACTGAGATCGTAGAGAGCATTAAAGAGCTCTACGATGTCGACATCTCAAGCTCTCTTGTCTCAAGAGTCACCGATAACATATTAGAGGACATCACCGCTTGGCAGAACCGGCCGCTGAGCAGTGTTTATCCTATCGTCTATTTAGACTGCATTGTCATTAAAGTACGTCAAGACAAGCAGATCATCAACAAGGCAATCTATCTGGCCTTAGGCGTTGCTCTTGATGGTAAAAAAGAGCTGCTTGGCATGTGGCTATCAGAGAACGAGGGCGCTAAATTCTGGCTTGGTGTTCTCACTGAGCTACAAAACCGCGGGGTTCAAGATATTCTTATTGCCTGTGTAGACGGCCTAAAAGGCTTCCCTGATGCCATTAATACGGTCTACCCTAACGCTCAGGTTCAGCTGTGTATCGTGCATATGGTGCGCTATTCGATGAAGTTCGTACCTTGGACGGACAAGAAGGCCGTAGCAGCTGATTTAAAGGCCATCTACGGTGCTGATACGCTTGAGATGGCAGAGGCCAACCTTGAGCACTTTGATGAAGTATGGGGCAAAGAGTACCCGCATGTCATCAAGTCTTGGCGTAATAACTGGGAGGGCTTAACGGTGTTCTTTGAGTACCCTAAAGACATCAGAAAAGTCATTTATACCACCAATGCGATAGAGTCGCTAAATAGTGTCATTCGAACAGCGGTGAATAAGCGTAAGGTGTTTCCCTCTGATCAAGCCGCCTTCAAGGTGGTCTATTTGGCAACTCAACAGGCATCGTCAAGGTGGTCGATGCCGATTCGTAACTGGACGGCGGCTCTTAATCGCTTTATAATTATGTTTGATGATCGTATCAGTAAGCATTTAATCTAAATGGCAGTTACACAGAATCTGGGATGGGCTCTTGCTGGTATCATTAATTTCGAGCTAAACCTATGACTTTTGCAAGAGGTCTACTGACTAATCATTTTCTAAGAATAAGGAAGTTACTATGAAGCGTATTATGATGTTATCTGCACTAAGTGGTGTTTTAGCGCTTACAGGCTGCTCGACAATGGATAAAGTATTTGGCACTAATATGTCAGGAATGAATGATAACCAGATGGTTAGTAGCAGCGCCGTACCAGTGACTAGTAGAAACGGTATGCTGGTTGATTCTACTAATTACATGACGCTATATACCTTTGACAAAGACACTGCCAATAAGTCGAACTGTACAGGTGATTGTTTAGCGGCTTGGCCAGCACTTACCGCCCCTAACAATGCCAAAAGCGTCGGTCAGTTCTCGACTTTTCAGCGTGATGACGGTACTTATCAGTGGGCTGCCAATAACATGCCGTTATACTTCTTTGTAAAAGACACTAAAGCTGGAGATGCAAACGGCGATAATGTAAAAGGCGTTTGGCATATTGTTCCAACTCAATAAAGCCCAATATATTGTAGAGACAAAAAACAGCAGCTATAACTAGTTATAGCTGGTGTTTTTTTATAGTGATACTGTCTGCAATAATACTTTTTAATACTACCTTATTAAGCAGGTCTGTTCGCCTCATCTTCAGAAGCAAGTGCTGCCTTTTTCCTATATAAAGGAAAGAAGTCAGAATTCAAATCTTCCTCGCTCAGACCAACCTTGGCTACCAATTCGGCATATTTCTCTGGGTTGACAATGAGTCTATAGGTTTTAAAATCAAACTCCTCAGAGGGGGAGCTAAAGCCTTTTTTATATTTGTATAGTGAGTTGAGGCTAGCACCAAGGCCACCGCCAAGGTGAAGTAATTTATAGTTATTTTCCCGCCCCCAGTCTCTTGCCACATGAGTAATCAGTTTAGCAGGCTGCAGTTTTCTATAATCGTCGAGCGTTCCTCCTAAATGATACTGCATAATCCCTGACTCCTCACAGGCAGTGTATAAAGAAGAAGCAATAGGCTTATCTTCTTGATAAGCCGTTATCAACAGCAATCTGCCTTGTAGGTTTTTAGACAAATTATAGTAATAATTGTCATCAAAAAAATAATAATCAGTGGCACCAACATTCGCCATCGTCTCTTCATAAATCTTTGAAAAGATTTTAGCGTTTTCTTCGTCCAACGCTTCAACCTTAGTAGTCACATCCATTTTCATTGCTTTTTTGATGCCACGGCGGTGCTGATTTTGAGTTTCTTGCCAGTATTCTTCTTCAGATTTAGTCAAATCAGAGGCTACTGTTAAGCCATGCTTTATTATTTTGCCAATAGCTGGGGGGCGCTCTCGTTCTTTGTTAATGATGGGATGCAGGCGCATAAACAAAGAGACACAGCCTTCTTCATAAAGAAAATCCTGAAGGCCTTTCAACATAATATCCAGCTCATCAGTGGTCACAGTGTCGTCAACCAGCGGACCGCCATACCCATAAGTAGAAGTGGCATCCCAGTACTTAGCGTCAATCTCTCTTATCATTAAAGGCAAATATATTTTTTTATTATTATAACCCCAGTTCGGGATAAGTGATTCATTAAGCTGCTGATAGTATTGATATTTTCTATTACTCTTGAAGACCAGCTAAGTCTTTGAAGACAGGCTTCTCTATAAACTACTGTCAAAAGCATGACTTTATAAGGTCAGATAATAATTATACAAATAGTATCAACAACTTAAGCACTGGCTTATCCTGAACTGGGGTTTTACTACTAAAATCAATCTTCTGTCAAAATATCAATAAAACTCTGCCAAATGGGGCTTTGATGACGCGCTTTATGCCACACCAGCCACCACGTGCGCGCTAAATCAATACCTGCTACTTTCACCTGCACCAGCTCTGCTTTATCCAATTCTGCTTGAATGACATACTGCGATAAGCAGCCAAGCCCAATATCGGCGCTGACCATATGCTTAATGGCTTCTGACTGCTGAATTGCCATGACAATCTCGGCATGCGGTAGATGCTGCAATAACTGCTCATCGATAATCTGCCGCGTCCCCGAACCCGCCTCTCGTACCAGTAATGGCAGCCTTGCCAATCGTTCAGCGCTGAGCTCATAGCATTTTTCTTTATGGTTATAGTCCATGTTTGCCAGCCATTTACTATGAGATTTAGCAAATACCATCAAGGTATCGGTCCGCCAAGCGCGCTGCTCAATGACTTTCATATCTGTCGGGCGCGGCATACCTTCTACAAGCGCAATATCGATATTTAATTGCTCAACCTCGCCGACCACTTCTTGGGTATTGGCAATATACATATCGATATGGGCATCGGGTAGCGCTTCGTACAATTTGGCAAGCAGCGGTGGCAATACATAATTACCGATAGTCGTGCTAGCACCAATATGAATCTGCCCTGCTTGATGCTTATGATAATGCTCAAGCGTTAAAGCTTGTCCCAAAATCGCTTGTGCCTGTATATAGATAGGATGGGCGTTTGGATGCTGATTGAGCCTGCGCCCGACGCGCTCAAATAGCGGCATTTGTAACCGCGCCTCCAGCTCAGTGAGTGCACTGCTGACCGCTGATTGCGATAAATGCAGCTCTTCACTGGCACGGCTGGTACTGCCAGTTTGATAAATACTGACAAACACTGATAATTGCTTGAGGGTAATCTTTGGTAATACCTGCATGGCTTTTTTCATAATTTCTCTGACACCCTATCTTATTGATACAACCTAAAAACCACCTGTTATTTTAAAAACCCTTTATTATCTAAAAAACCATCTTTTTAGCCCAAAGACTTTTATTAACCTAAAAAATCGATAGTTTTTATCTAATTAATCTGTTTTTATTATAGATTGGTCTGCCTTATAATGTCTATTCATAAGCTTATGCTTATTTCGATTATGGACAATAGGACACTTCGTCATGCACGCCTTAACTAAAACAGTGACCAACTACTTCCCAACCAATCGCCATTTCGCAGGTTTGATAGTGGTGTTTGTCGGTAGCTTATTTTGCTTATGGCTAAATACGAGCTTGGATGTCTGGAGTCACGGGCGCATTATAGGCTTGTCTTCGTTAACGCTAGCGATTTTGATCGGTATGATATTGGGCAATACCGTTTATTCTAGTTTCGCTGAGCAGCTACATGTGGGCGTGACATTTGCCAAAGGTCAAATACTGCGTCTCGCCATCATGTTTTATGGCTTTAAGCTGACCCTAACGCAAGTATCAAGTGTCGGACTGTCTGCGGTGATGAGCGATGCGTTGGTATTGACCTCGACTTTTTTAATCACTTATTGGTTAGGTACAAAATGGCTCAAAGTCGATAAACAAACGACGTTATTGATTGGTGCAGGCGCGAGTATTTGCGGGGCAGCAGCTGTTATCGCCGCAGAGCCAGTGATCAAGGCCGAAGCGCACAAAGTCACTATCGCTGTGGCTACGGTCGTGGTCTTTGGCACCATTGCGATGCTGCTTTATCCGTTTTTATACCATCTTGGTTGGTTGCAACCTTGGCTAAATGCTCAGCAGTACGGGATTTATACGGGTTCCACCATTCATGAAGTGGCGCAAGTCGTCGTCGCTGGTAACGCAGTCAGTCCCGAAGTGGGTGACACAGCGGTTGTCACCAAGATGATACGCGTCATGATGCTTGCCCCTTTTTTACTTATTTTATCGTTTGCCCTAACCAAAGGTAGCAGCGACAATGGCAAAAAACCATCGTTTATGAATCGCGTCCAACAAGTCAAAGTACCTTGGTTTGCCTTCATATTCATTGCCATCGTCTTACTGCACACTTGGGTGCCGATGACCGCAAGCTTTGAGCGTAGTATGGTCATGCTAGACGATGTGCTGCTCACCATGGCGATGTTTGCGCTGGGTCTAACCACGCATTTGGGCGCTATTAAACAAGCTGGCGTCAAACCATTGATACTTGGGGCGATTATGTTTACTTGGTTAATCGTTGGTGGCGGCTTGATCAATATTGGCATCGCTTCACTGTAAAAAAGCTATTTAACCCCAGTTCGGGATAAGCCACATTGTAACTCATTGATACTATTTACAATGTTACTACCCGTCCCTGCTGAGGCATGTTTTTGATGGTGGGCTTATAGGGAAACCAGCAATAAGCAATTAAACCTGACAGCAAGTTTGTGATAAACCCCGTGACACTACGATGGCGTGAGTGTTCGATTTGGCACAAGTTTTTAAGCTCTCCAAACACCGTTTCAACCAAAGAGCGATGATTGAGTAGTGCCTCATCCATCGGCTTGAGTAATTGGGGTTTCATATTACGCCGAAGTTTGGTTATCAACGTGGTATCACTGTGTTTTGTGAGCCACTCGTTTAGGGCTTTACTGATATAGCCTCTATCCCCAAACACCTTGCCAAACACAGGCGTTGCCATATCCTTAACAGGCACTCTGTCATCCGTATTGCCCGCAGTGACTTTAACAGATACAAGCTCGCCCTTATGATTGATAATGGCGTGCAGCTTAAAGCCATAGAACCAGCCCATACTACCTTTACCTCTTTGCGCCATACTCTCAAAGACTTTGTGACGGTAGATACGCTTGTTATGACAAACTGCTATCTTGGTTGAATCAATATAGCTGATACCCGTACAGTCGCCCATCATGCTTTGCAAGTAGCTGCACAGTGGTATGATACTGCGCGGCACAAGCTCTATAAATCGCGAGTAGCTCGGCAGATTTGGAAACTCCCGTTTCATCATGCCAAGCATGTGATGGTAGTAAAACGCCTTAAACTGTCGATACCGCAGTTGATGAAACAGTACCAAGATGGTCATCATCTCTGCTACACTTATCTGGCATGCTCTTAACCTTTGGTGTCCCGTTGCGATTAAATGAGCGTCAAACTCAGGTTTGAATTGCTGATAAAAGTCGTCAATATGGCAGTATAGTTCGGTTAGGTTGTCCATGTAAGAAGTCCTTGTTGTGAAGTTTGTCTTGGTAAACTTACTTTAGCAACTTTGGACTTCTTTTTTTATCTTTTTTTTGAGCGCTTATCCCGAATTGGGGTTAAATATCAAATGCAACAATAAACAATAAATGACGAGAGGGTATGTATGAAACCTGATAACCATAACTTAACTTTTAAGCAGCATAAATTGTTTGGTGCGCTTATCCTACTGACAGTGACATCGTCGTTATTTGCTTGTAGCGAAACCAATACCACTGCTGCAACCACAGCGACTGTAGAGACGGCAACAGACAGCCAGAATTCAAAAGTCCAAACGCCTAAAACGGTGACTCCGAGCGCTAGCAGTAACAGTGATGCGCTGAGAAACGTCTCTGCGACGGTTTATAAAGATGCCAATTGTGGCTGCTGTAAAGAGTGGATTAGCCATGCCGAAGATCATGGTATGACCGCTGAGGGGCAAGATGTTGCCGACTTAGCGGTATTTAAACAGCGCTACGGCGTCCCTAATAATATGCGCTCTTGTCACACCACGGTCACGAGTGATGGTTATGTGTTTGAAGGCCATGTACCCGCTAAGCATGTTGCAGAGTTTTTAGCAAACCCGCCAAGCGACGCCATTGGCCTTGCCGTACCCGGTATGCCAATGGGTAGCCCCGGGATGGAGTACCAAAATAAATTTTCACCTTATCAAGTGATGCAAATCAACAAAGACGGTAGCACAGCGGTATATGCTGAGGTTGATAGCGCCAATGCCCAGTTATAGCTGAAAAGGATGATTTTTACTGTCCATCGCTAACTTATTAATAACCCCAGTTCGGGATAAGCGCTCAAAAAAAAGATAAAAAAAGAAGTCCGAAGTTGCTAAAGTAAGTTTACCAAGACAAACTTCACAACAAGGACTTCTTACATGGACAACCTAACCGAACTATACTGCCATATTGACGACTTTTATCAGCAATTCAAACCTGAGTTTGACGCTCATTTAATCGCAACGGGACACCAAAGGTTAAGAGCATGCCAGATAAGTGTAGCAGAGATGATGACCATCTTGGTACTGTTTCAT
The DNA here is from genome assembly GCF_031975715.1 of Moraxella sp. CTOTU46711. Lineage (NCBI taxonomy): Bacteria > Pseudomonadati > Pseudomonadota > Gammaproteobacteria > Moraxellales > Moraxellaceae > Moraxella > Moraxella sp. CTOTU46711. The sequence continues at coordinate 83,935 of NZ_DALYMP010000005.1, read as the reverse complement.
CAACTGCGGTATCGACAGTTTAAGGCGTTTTACTACCATCACATGCTTGGCATGATGAAACGGGAGTTTCCAAATCTGCCGAGCTACTCGCGATTTATAGAGCTTGTGCCGCGCAGTATCATACCACTGTGCAGCTACTTGCAAAGCATGATGGGCGACTGTACGGGTATCAGCTATATTGATTCAACCAAGATAGCAGTTTGTCAGTAAGCATCCGACCAACCCCTATTGCATTTTCCAAACATGAGGCAGGAGCTCATCAATATCCTTATCTTTATGGGTAGGCAGACGTCTTAGCACATCCGCCAAATACGCATACGGGTCAATACCATTTAACCTTGCAGACTGGATAAGCGACATAATACTAGCCGCCCGCTGACCGCTCTCAAGCGACCCTGCGAACAACCAATTCTTACGCCCGAGCGCCCAAGGACGCATCTGATTCTCTGCCCAATTATTATCAATCGGCAAATTACCATCATCCAAATAACGTGTCAGAGCCTGCCACCTTTTTAAACAATACTCAATTGCCTTGGTAATATCAGCATTCTTAGTTGTACCTAAGCGTTTCTGTTGTAACCACGCATACAGCCTATCCGCAATTGGCTTTGCCTTCTGTTGCCTGATTTGTCTAACGATTTGGGCATCTCTGGGCATTGGTGATTGGTTTTTCTCAAACCGCTCATCAATCTCACGCTCAACGGCATACAGCGATTGAAACAGTTCTAGTGCCTCAATACTAATAAGACTCTGCCCTGTCACATGAAGCTCATGAAACTTACGCCTAGCATGGGCCATACAACCCACTTCAATCACCCCTCGCCCAAATAATGGCTTGTAGCCGTTATAGCCATCACAGACCAGTTTTCCCTTAAAGCCTTGTAGAAAAGTATTAGGATACTCACTACCCCGACCTTGGGCAAAATCATACACCACCGCCTTGATTGGGCTGTGCTTTGGGGTCACATACGCCCACACATAGCCTTGCTTTAACTTGCCTTTCACGTCTTTGATACCGTAAGCGTTTAAAATCTTCACAGGGGTCTCATCGGCATGCACAATTGGCTGAATAAGCATGAGTTTAATTAACCGATTAACTAAAAACCTAAGCTGCACCCCACAGCGTCCCACCCAATCTGCCAAGGTTGAATCGGATAAATATACCCCACTACGCTGATAAATCAGGCTTTGGCGGTATAAAGGCAGATGGTCAGCGTATTTACTGATTAAGATGTGAGCGAGTAGCTCAGGCGTGGCAATGCTTTTATCGATGATTTGAGGCTCGGTTTTGGCTTGAACCAACCGCTCACGGTTACACGCAGCATTACGGCAGGTGTATTTGGGATAAACATGACGCTCTCGGTAAAACTGCTTTGGCTTAAAGCCAAGTTTGTCTTGAACATCCTGGCCAATTTGCGTCATTTGACAGCCACACTCACAGGTAATTGACGGTGGTTCGTGGATGATGGTTGTTATGTCGAGATTATCAGGGATAACGAGGCGTTTTTGTCGTTTGGGCTGAGTCAGTTTTTCTGGTTGTATAGCTTTTTCTTGCGTATCAATCGGCTTGCTAGCAGGCAGTTTGGCTCGCTCGTCATCGCTAAGATTGGCTAAGAAGTTGTCATGGGCTTGTTCAAGTAAGGCTAGGTCTTCTAGGGCGGTTTCTTGGTTTAGGTGGTCTTGTTTGGGCGTTAAGCCTTCGCTTTTTTGCCCAAACAGCCGATGGATAAGACGTTGCTGTTTAGCGATTTCTTCAACGAGTGCTTGGTTAATGCGAGCAAGCTTAGCTTCGTATTGCTGCCTTTGAGCGTCCATTTGTTGTTGGTATTGCTGTTTGAGTTGCGCTGCTTGCTGTTAGTAATGTTGTTTTTGTGCGTCAAGCTGCTGTTGAAGCCGAGCGTTTTGGGCTAATAAATCAGCATAGCTTGGCGCAATTGGGTCGGATGGGTGGGCGGTGGTCATGGCATGAGTTTGCCATAACCGCCCTGCATTGTCAGTAAATAGGTGGTGATAGTTGAGATTTAGCGGCTTTATGATAAAGGCAGGTTAGGTCAGCGGCGTGAGTATGTCTTTGCCTAGGTTGTGCCAAGGCAAACCACTAATCAGGGCATTGAATTGTTCATGGCTGATGGTGAGTCCTGTGGTTGGGTTGGGTGGACTGTGATGTCGCATGAGGCGTTCGCCAAGTCCGTGAAATCTGCCATCATCCAGTGTTCGGGTGCATAGCCAAATGCCCAGTCCGTCATGGATGAGTATTTTTAGCCGGGTGCCTGTTTTGTTGTAAAATAGGTAGGCACAGTGTGGGCGGATGCCTGGGTGGTGCTGTAGGATGAAGGCGAGTAGTTTATTACTGCCACACCGCATGTCCATGGGGGTGGTGGATAGCCAAATTTGTTGGGGGTTGATAAGGGGGTTCATTGTAGCCCCCGCAGTAGTTCGAGTAGGCTGTGTGTGTCGATTTGGTCGATAGTGAGTTTTATGGGCATTGCATTGTGGCTGGGAATTTGTAGTTCTATACCTGTCAGGACTGATGACCTAGATGTGATGAAATCGGTGATTTGCTCATGGTTTGGTTTTGGCTGTAAACTGACAGGGATGAATGTTGGTGTATTGCGGTAAGCGTCATTGTCAATAAGTGCGGGTATTTGGTCGGTTTGGGCTTGTTTGGCTTTTTGTTCTCGTTTCCAGTTGTGCAATAGGTTCTGGTTGATGCCGTTGTCTCTGGCTATGCTGGCAATAGACCGTCCTGAGCTTATCGCTTCTTGGACTAGAAATTCTTTGAATTCGTCACTGTAGGTCTTGCGTCTGGGTTTGTTGGTTGCCATGTTAATGTCCATTTACTGAAAATCATGGACATTATCTCGCTTTAGTTTACGGTGAAATAGGTGGGATGGTCGGGGGCTTACATTTGAAGCCTTTAAGCTACTAATCAAGAGGTTATCAGAACAACCTGGTATTGACTGTACTGAAGAGCTACATTTTTTACCTGCTGTCGGGCGCTCTAGGCTACATACAACGATGGACGGCAATAGACGGTCTTTACTTGAAGTAAGAGTCAAAACTGACACTTCTCATTTCGTCATTTTGGAGATAGATACTACTGACAACTATAAGCCAATATCGACCTTAATAATAAAAACCAATGATTTAGATTACTGGAACGATCATATGGATGAGTTTTTGAGCTCGGTTGTTAAGAGATCACTGCGTTGGCCTAATGCTAGTTATTTAAAAAAGTTTGACGATGTGCATACCTTGAATCATCCTAAAGGTATGCTCGAACTTACTGAAAGTAGTGACGATTTTATACGATGGCAAAAGCGATTGGATACGGCTCTAGGTTTGGCTGAGTGATTGACCTTTGAAGACCATCCCAAGATCGGTGTAATCATCCTTTACCATGATGTGAAGTTAGTAATATCTGACATCCTTTGTAGTGTTACATTATTACCTAATTCTTTATCCCAAAAGTCTTGCCTCTGTTGAGTAGTGAAAGAATCACCGCTCCACTCGATAATTTTTTTATTTTTTGAATTAGCATGGATTTTCAAAACATTATTCAAGTGTGTATCGCATCCTGAATAGCCAAATAAAATAATTTCATCCACCTCACTTAATGCAAGAATCATGTAATTCCAATATGTTGATAAGATTGCAGAAGCGGTAATCACATTAGGTTTATGGGGAATATGCGTTAATACTACATGTCTACTACTAAAGATATTTGATGTCGAAATCTGTGAAGTTTGTAATTTATACGTTATATTATTTATATCTTTAAATAATGGGCTGCCATGCAAATGCATATAATACCCAAAGCTTCTACCGTATTTACGAGCTAAATTTGAGCTGTCAAAACCTGAACTGGTAAACCCATCAACTAATTGTCCAGAAAATCCACTACAAATATTTGCATCAATAAATGCTTCGTATAGTAACTTATCATAATTTAATGTTGCTACATGAGATTTAGTAGTTCTAATAAAATCAATCAAGGCGTCTTTAAATGATGCGGGTAAAGAGCTTTTATAGTCAAATAAATGTGAAGAAACAGTGTGGACATATTCTTGGACAGCGTTAGTAAACTCATGACCATAATCAGATAGCCAGTGCTCTCCAGTATTTGTATTAGGAATATCATCAAGATAATCACACGAAGTTGATACTAAATACAATTTATCTAAATCCTCTTCTGAAACAGGACACTGATTTGAAGGTATACAGTTTTGAATGAGGTCACGATGGATTGTATCGCTCCATAAGCTATCGTCTGTCCAAACAGTATTTAGTGCATTTGTTAATGAAAAATGACTATGATCGATTGCCATCCCTAGGCCATTGCCAAAAATTATAAGTTTACGTAACATTGTATTTATATCTTCCAATTTTAAAATAAATTATTTTAAACAATTCAGGTTAAGTCGTTACTTTGAATAGCCACCAAAATTCTAGACACACATAACCATCTGTTGATGGTTTTTCTCATACTCTAACGGAGAACGTTAACCAATAGAACCATGTCTGCGTTTAGAATTATAAAACATCTCAATATACTCAAAAATATCTGATTTAGCTTCATCTCTTGGAAGATATATTTTCTTTTTGATTCTCTCACGCTTTAGCAACTGAAAGAAGCTTTCAGCAACCGCATTATCATGGCAGTTGCCTCGTCTGCTCATACTGCTTTCAAGATTATGATGCTTAAGAAATGTTTGCCATTCATGACTAGTGTACTGACTACCTTGGTCAGAATGGATCAGCACTTTATTCTTCGGATGTCTACGAAGCAAAGCCATCAATAATGCGTCTAAAACTAAATCTGTTGTAATTCTGGATTTCATAGACCAGCCAACCACAAGACGTGAAAACAGATCAATCACTACTGCAAGATATAGCCGTGCCTCATGGGTACGAATATAAGTGATATCAGTCACCTGAGAAACACTGTTTCGCAAGGGTTCGGCTGCGTTAGGTTAAACTGTCGGGCTAATGTGTTTGCGGCAATAACAGATGGTGTACTTGCCTGAGATCTGGGTTTGCGATAGCCACGCTGTGATTTAAGACCATTTGCTTTCATCAGTCGATGTACACGATTGACACCACAACCTTCACCGACATCTTTTAAATCACAGTGAATCTTACGATAACCATAGACGCCACCAGATTCTAGCCAAAATTGTTTAATTAATCTTGATAGGTGTTGTCGCTTTCTGGCAGTTCTACTGATAGGTTGCTTTAACCATGCGTGATAGCCACTGTGATGAACATCTAAAGTAGAACATAGGCGACGAATAGACCATATGTGTTGGTTGTCCTGAATAAAGGCGCACCTCATTTGGACTGACTTGCGAAGTACACCGCGGCCCCCACTCGAGCATAGCTCTCGCCTTGCGTCGGGGCGAAGCAGTGCTTCGCTTATCCCTCCTCATTTAAGATATCCCTTTCTTCTGTAACCCGTTGCAGCTCTTTTTTTAGCCTAGCAAGTTCGGCAGTTGAATCCTTGTCTTTGGTTGCCTTGGACTGCCCTTGATCGTATCTTTTAATCCAAGCATAAAGGCTATGGGTGGTCGTACCTAAACGTGTAGCTACTTCTGCTACACTATAGCCTTTCTCTGTGACTTGTTTGACTGCTTCGATTTTGAATTCTTCAGGGTATCGTTTACCGCTCATAATCACCTCATAAATTAGTCATTTTATTTAACTTTAAGGTGTCTACAAAATAGGTGGCTATTCAGCTCAAGTAAAAAGTATATTCTTTCTATATTGAAAATTTGCTTCATTGCAACCATATATATTACTAATCGAATATTTAAAATAAGGATATAAAATGCATTACATTTGGGATGTAGATAGAGCGGAAAGTCATATAGATAAGCTATGTGACTCAGTAGAAGATGTTGAAATAGCGAATTATACTCGTAAGATGGATTTGGATAATATACCTGTCAACAAAGCCTATGAAATGGATGCTGTTCATATCTATGTTGATATTTTAAATCTTGAAGACCTATTGGCTAAAGATGGTGATGAGAATGAAACTTCACACAAAAGGGCTATTAGATTCTTCGATTCACATTTTAGAACCATCAGATATATATTGGATGAGTCCGAGTCTTTATTTGTAGACTTCCATAATCAGCGCCTACATGCAGTCGTCACAAAGCCTTATGATAATGAGAAAGAGCGCTTAGATAGAGCGGTTGCCCTTAGTGATTTAATTATTGATGCTGTCGCTCAGCAGAAAAAAGATAGTAACGATAATCAGATCGATGCAGCGACGATCAGAGTAGGTATCGATTCTGGTATCGCTTTAGCTGTCAATAATGGCCGAGCCAAAAATAAAGAGCCTTTGTTTTTAGGCAACCCTGCCAATCATGCTGCAAAACATGCTGCAGGTGATAAAGAAGGGATTTACCTCACTGCTAATGCAAGGGATGCTCTTGAACTATCCAAAGTAAGTGCAGACAAAACCAAGATAACAAAGTTAACTTCTGATGAGATCAAATTATCAGTTGAGCGCACAACGCTACCGAATGGTTTGTCACTTGAGAGTGTTAATGAGAACGCGCCTGAGCCTAAACTATTAAAAGATTTTCAGTTCTCGCGGGCAGCATCACCTTTAGAAGATTTTGACTTTAATAAGTACTACTATAAGACGGCTAAAAGACAAGAACTGGTTTCTTTGTATGCCGATATTGATGGATTTACAAACTATGTAAACGTTAATATGGATTCAGAGCAAGGTAAAAAGAACATTGTCCGCTGTTTGCACGTAATCAGATCAGAGATGGATGATTGCATCAATACTGACTTTAAAGGTAAGCGGGTTCGTTTTATTGGCGACTGTATGCATGCAATTATTTGCGAAGGTAGTAATAAAGAGACAGATAGACTAAAGACAGTGGAAGTTGGCACTGAGGCATCAGGCGGTATTAGAAGTAGCTTTAACCTATCACTAGAAAAGCTTAACGAGAGATTTGGTATTCAAACCGATGATTTGGGTTTGGCGATCGGTTATGAGCTGGGTGATGTATCTAATCTTAGAGTTGGTCAAGAGGGCGTAGATAATAGTACGCGTTTTTCATTAGGGATATCTACGATAGCCTCCGAAAAAGAACAAATGCAGTGCGAACACGAAACAGAGACGCGCATTGGTAAAACGGCATTTGGAGTCTTAGAAGGCTCTAAATATGAAGATTTATTTTCTGATAGATCAGCTATAGACATAACCTTTGAGCGTATTGAAGAGGTTGATAATGAAGCGATAGAAGAAGATACCGCTAAAAACGAAAGCTCAATGTACGACGATATCTCTTCTTCTGTACCGGCTCCATCGGATGAAGAGTTTACACCATCACGACCTGCGTTTAAGCCTCATGCCCAGTTTAAATGAGCTTGAGCAGTATCTTAATGCTGCTGGTATAGCCTCCAAAAAAGACAATGCATCCACTCTGTGTTTTGTATTGAATGTACCGATGACTAGCGGTAAAAGAAAGGCTTTTGAGCTAACAGCCACTCAATCTGATTCTGGATTGTTGATTAAAGAGAGCGGCGGTTTTTTGCCAAATTTCTGTCCTAACAGACATATAAATATGGGTGGTTACTTTTGCTTGGGGTTTGAAATAGAGGGGTTGCCGATAGATGATTGGGTTTCTTATATTAAAGACTACTTAAGAGCTCAAGATTATGTAAATAAACATAGAAAATGGCCAAAGCAGGTTAAAGAGTGGAGCCATGGAAATGCAGCATACTATCAACAGCTTGTTGAGGGTGACTTGCTTAAGCTGAGAGAAAATAACGTCAACATCGACTTTAAAAAGATTGAGCTTAGAGAAATTAGTCCTGCTAAATGCTATCCGAATCAATCATATTACCATTTATATTATGACTCAAAACTTGTCGCTACGGGTATTGAGAATAAAGTACTTAACAAGAGATCTACCTGTATTTGCATCACAGACGGTAGTGCAAAGCGTAAGCATAAAACAGTTGGTGGTTGTAAAAATGAGTGCTCAAAGACGTTGTACCAAATACCTTTTAATGAAAAAAAGAGGATTTTGGAAGATAATAAATTTTGGGAGCATTTCAAAGGTCAAAAGTGTTGTATGACTATGAATGACTGTAAATTAAACAATAATACATAGGGAGCTACTATGTCACTTTTATCAAAATTTAAAGGTAAAGATCAAGCTGTCGTAAACGAGCTATTAAAACAAAAGCTGGTTAACGGAAATAAGGAATTTGCGTCTGCTATTGCACAAAAGGGTGAGATCGTGGGCTTTGGGCCAGGTGATAATATCATCACCCAAGGGGAGCATGACCAAGATGTTTACTTCATAATTGCAGGTGAAGCCAACGTGATCATTAATGGTTCAGAATTATATTCTCGGGGACCAGGTATCAGTATTGGTGAAATGGCAGCAATAAACCCTTCAAGACCAAGGTCGGCAACGCTTATTGCCACCCAAGAAACTGTCACTGTGAAGGTCGATGTTGATTCGTTTATTGAATTACTAGGAATTTACCCAGAAGCTTACAAATTCATATCAATCGATTTGGCTGATAGGCTCGAGCAGAGAAACGATTTAATAAAAGCATGCAATCCAACACCCCGGTTGTTTATCGTCAGCACCGTTGAAGCCTTAACTGTAGCTGAAGATATAAAGCTTAATTTAGATCATGCAGATATAGATGTGACGCTTTGGAGCCAACCAGATACTTTTCAAGCTGGTTCTTATACATTAGAATCTCTAGAGAAAGCCATTAAAAGCCATGACTTTGGCTTGGCTATTATGAGTGCTGATGATATTGTTATATCAAGAAAGGTAGAGTTAGCTGCACCGCGTGACAATGTTATATTCGAATTGGGTCTATTTATGGGTTCTTTAGGCAGAGAACGTACATTAATAGCTTTTCCAAGGGGGCATGAATCTAAACTTGCAAGTGATTTACAGGGTTTGACACCGTTAACCTACAAAGACACACCTGATAAGATTGATACAAGAAATTTAGCAACACAACTGGTTAAAATTATTAAAGAGAAAGGAGTTAAGTAGGTTTTGTTCAAATTATTTATTTAGGAAACGATAAATAATAAGTTCTTTTGGCATCAAACTATAAATATTAAATTTCAAAAGACCAGTATGATACTTTATTACTCGTAAAAACACTAAGGTAGTGTATTATTGCTTCTCAGTATGACACTTTATTATTTTCTGTACAGAGTATCGTATAATAAAATCAATAACTTATGAGTCTTTTAGTATGATACTTTATTACTCACTGACAATAGGTAGGTTAGTGCCATAGTTGTTCACTGAACGTTCTGGACAGTTGTACTGTACAGTCTTTAAAAACGTACTTGAACACTAGGTGAATAATGAACATATCGGTGACAAAAGCGGCAAAGGAATGGGGTGTATCAAGAACCACGATCTATCAGAAAGTCAATGATGGTGAGCTTTCCAGAACATCAGATAAGAAAATAGACGTTTCAGAAATGTTGCGCGTGTTTGGTGAGCCAATTTCTAAAAAACGTACTGAACGTTCAGTGGACACTGTTCAAAGTACACCACTGAACAGTCAAAGTGTTCAGTACAATACAGACATTGAACACCTATTAGCGCTTGAAAAGCTCAAAAACGAACACCTCAGCCAACAGGTAATCGATCAAAAGAAGTTAATTGAAAATTATCAGCAGCAGATAGTACAGCTGAACAAAACGCTGGATAAAGCCAACGCCAGTATCCAGGATTTCGCACAAGTAAGACTGCTAGAGTTTAAGCAAGCTGAAATGAGCGATGAGCCGCCACTTAAACCAGAGCAAGAGCAAGAAAAAAAAGACGATTCAATCGTCGCGACGGCTAAGAAGAAAAAACGGTGGGAGATTGCAAATTTTTTTGTGTAAACCTATCAAGGTAGCCTAAAATAGCATCCTACTAAATAACAAACAAATATTCTATATTAGGGCGTGTCCCTAATTCGGAACAAAGTATTTTTAATGGCCTAAAATGCCTAAATCTGGCAAAACTGCGTTGAATTGTTTGACAATATTTCAATATTATCTGCACAATTTGCCTTGTTTTGCTAGCGATTTAGTCTATTTTTAGCCTCATTATCCAAATAGGGACACACCCTAGTGATACCCTGAAAGAACGTTAAAAGCCTCTTATTTAAATGATTTGAATGACGTAAAATATATTTAAACAGCTTTAAACTAATTTTTTAAGCTGGCAAGCTATTTTGTTATGGTTATAGCAATCAATTAACAAGATTAAAAGGAAATGTATGAAGCGTCTAGCTAAAAGTTTAAATTTTTTGAGTAATTTTACGGATAATTTTGTCGCTGAGACAACAGCAGTATATTGCATTATTGAACCGGATGCTTTTGGGGTAAAAACACACAAAGAATTGGCAAGGTTATTTTCAAAGCATTATGATGTGATTATGAAGCATAGAAATTCTGAAATAGAGGATTTTGTTAGTAATAGACCTAATGATATCGTTCGTGAATTGGTTAATGAAGCCATTAACTTATTTTTCTCAGTGATTACATTGCTTTCGGGCCAGCGACGAAATGCAAGTGAGCCTGTAGTTTTCTACGAGCCTTTAGTGAAAGATGGTAAATTTGTTGAAGATAGAATGCAAATAGTTAATAGAGTTTCGCTCATGAAAGACGTCATTAAAGACCTAACCATAGAGTTCCCACTATGATGAAAACAATAAAAAACCGTTCAAATTTTGAACGGTTTTTTTGTTGATTGGCCAGGTTTTAATTAAAGTTATAACTTGCACCCATACCAAAGGTGTTGTTACCGCCTTTACTAAACGCCGCACCTACTTTGATGGAAATTACGTTGTTGGAGTCCGTCATAAGTGAGCCAGTATAACCCAACGATACAGCATCCTCGCCATTAAAATGACCTGTACCAAAACCGACTGCATGCTTACCTACTTGTGCAGCTGGAATTGATGACAGTGCAACGGCACCAGCAATACCTGCGCTCATGCTATGTTCAAGGTTGTTCATTTGATAACCTAAACTTTGTAGTGCGTTATCATGGCGTTTTAAGGTTTCATTCTGCAAATTATCCATTGCATCTAAGCGAGTGATTTCACGACGCAGTTGACGAACATTTACCGCGTCAGTGGCTTGGAAACCTTCTGCGACATTAATAATTGTACGTTCTTCACCTTTGGCACCAACTGAAACCACATTGTCGCGTTGAGCTGTAGAACCTGCACCTATAGCAACAGAATTATTACCGGTGGTTACAGCACCTTTACCAAGCGCAATAGCATCTTCACCTCTAGCAGTAGATTTATGACCGACTGCAATAGCACCATTATTATCGGCCAGGGCATCTTTACCAATAGCGATACCACCCATGCCATTTGAAGTTGCACCATTACCCACGACTGTAGAATTGTCTTTGGTTGCCGTGGCGTTATTACCTACGATTGTACTGCCATTAGTATTGTTACCGTTTGCATTGTTGCCTAACGTAGTAGTTCCACTTGCTACAGTGTTCGTATTTCCGCCCAATACATTATTAATAATAGTCGTATGGGCGTTAATAATATTATCCTGCTGAACGTTTTTGTCGTCGAGGCGAATTACCTCAGTGGTCACACGCTCATTGGTCGCTACATTCTTAGCATCGGCATCTGCTTTATTGGCAGCAATCAGATTGTCCTGCTGAACGTTTTTGTTGTCGAGGCGAATTACCTCAGTGGTCACACGCTCATTGGTCGCTACATTCTTAGCA
>NZ_DALYMP010000005.1:71886-72067 GCF_031975715.1 Moraxella sp. CTOTU46711 | reverse complement strand
TCGGCGTCCGCTTTGTTGGCAGCAATTAGATTATCCTGCTGAACGTTTTTGTCATCAAGACGTGTTACCTCAGTGGTCACGCGCTCGTTAATAGCCACATTCTTGGCATCGGCATCCGCTTTGTTAGCAGCAATTAGATTATCCTGCTGAACGTTTTTGTCATCAAGACGTGTTACCTCAG
>NZ_DALYMP010000005.1:0-71786 GCF_031975715.1 Moraxella sp. CTOTU46711 | reverse complement strand
TGGTCACGCGCTCGTTAATAGCCACGTTCTTAGCATCGGCATCTGCCTTATTCGTAATTACCTGAGCTTGCAACTGTGCATCGCGTTCTTTTGAAGCCTGGTCATTAGTAGCAACTACAGTGTTCGTATTGTCGATACGTGTGTTAGTATTTACATTATTGGTAGTAATTTGGTTTTGTAAGTCTGCATCTTTAGTTGCAAGCGTGTTACCGACCTGGAATAATTGACTACCATTTACAGCATCAGTAGAGCTTTCGCTAACTTCACCAGCTGCAACATTAATAATTTGACGCTCGCCATTCGTTGCACCGACTGAAACAACACCAACCGGCGCATAGCCAGCAAAGTTACCTGTTTCGATACCGCCAACGGTGGTACTTGTTACTTGGGTAGCTGCCTTATCTGTTGAACTATTACCTAACACTACAGAATTAGCTTGTGTAGTCGTGACATTGTTGCCAAATACAAATACGTTATCTTGAGCAACTGTATTATCATTACCGAAAGCATAAGAGCCATTTCCGCTAACAATGTTTGGATCACCGAAGGTACCGCTATTGTTCCCACTAACTAGGTGACCTGCACCAATCGCAATCGAATTATTGCCAGTCACGGCACTGCCCTTACCTACCTCAACAACGTTGTCCGTAACATTGATTAAACGCAATTCTTCTGTGTTTGCTGTAATTTGAGTCTGCAACACATTTTGCACATCATCTACTTTTTTATGAATTGCAGTGTTGTTAGCAATAATTGTGCTATCTTGCTCAAGGTTTTTGTTATCTAACTCTTGCTTGTTTGTAGCCATCAGCATATCTTGATGACTATTTTTTTCATCTAAGCGAGATAATTCATTAACCATTGTTGCATTTAATTTAGTGACACGTTCATTCGTAGCTATATTATTTGCATGCGCTTCTTCTTTGTTTTTAGCAACTGTATCATCAATTCGAGCAACATTGTTATCCAATTTAATGTTCGTAACAGTATTAGCTTTTTCAGCATCCGCTTTGTTTTGAGCGACCTGATTGTCAATCGCGATGTCTTTTGCTTTTAGTTGAGCAACCTCACGATCATATTTGGTATCAGTATCAATCAAGGCTTGGTCTTGAGCCTTGTCTTTTTCATCAATACGAATAAATGTTGTAGTAACGGTAGTTGTTAGTGTTTGAAGCTTATCATTGGTGGCTGCGTTAGCCTTCTCTGCATCAGCCTTATTTTGGGCGACCTGATTATCAATACGCATAACATTGTTATCAAGTTTAGTATTGGTCGCCTTATCTTTTGCGTCAGCATCAGCTTTGTTTTGTGCCACGACTAAATCTTGTTCAGCATTTTTAGCAGTAAGCGTAGCGTTATTTGCATCAGCAATCAGCTTATTGGTAGAAATAATAAAGTCTTGCGCTTTATTAGCACTATCAAGACGAGCTGCTTCGGCAGTTAAACGCTCGTTTGTAGTCGCGTTGGCTTTTTCAGCATCGACTTTATTCTGTGCAACCTGACTGTCAATACGAGCTACATTTGAGTCAATTTTTGAGTTAGTTGCAGCATTTTTGGCATCGGCGTCTGCTTTATTGGCAGTAACTTGAGCTTGCAGCTGAGTATCACGGTCTTTTGAAGCTTGATCGTTAGTAGCTACAACAGTGTTAGTGTTGTCGATCCGTATATTAGTTGCTTTATCTTTAGAATCAGCATCCGCTTTGTTTTGAGCGACCTGATTGTCAATCGCGATGTCTTTTGCTTTTAGTTGAGCAACCTCACGATCATATTTGGTATCAGTATCAATCAAAGCTTGGTCTTGAGCTTTGTTTTTTTCATCCAAACTCGTAAATGTTGTAGTAATAGTAGTTGTGAGCGTCTGAAGCTTATCATTCGTAGCCGCATTAGCCTTTTCCGCATCCGCTTTATTTTGGGCGATTATAGCGTCTTGCGATTGGTTTTTAGCATTGACATCACTGGTGTTAGCCTTGCCAGCAATAACAGAATCTTGCGCTCGATTTTGCTCGTCAACGTATGTTTTATCAGCCTTATTAGCCTGTAAATCACCAATCGCTGTATCTTGCTGACCGTTTTTTGTTTCAACGGCAGTTACACGGCCTTGTAAGGCACTATCTGCTTGCTGCAATGCAGAAATTTGGTTTGCTTGAGTGGCGTTGGTGTCGTTAGCTGTTTTAGCATCAGATTGAGCTTGAGCAATCGCGGCGTCTTGGCTTTGGTTTTTAGCATTGACATCACTGGTATTAGCCTTGCCAGCGATAATATTATCTTGAGCTTGATTTTGATTATCGACGTATGACTTGTCAGCTTTATTAGCTACTGTAGCATTCGTAGCATCTAAAGAAGATTGTGCAGCTTTTGTTGCCAAAGAACCATCGACATAAAGTTTGTCAGCTTTATTGGCCTGTAAAGCACTAATTTGGCTATCTTGTGTTGCGTTTTTGTCGGTATTGGCTTGGATGGCTGCGTCTTGCGATTGGTTTTTAGCATTGACATCACTGGTGTTAGCCTTGCCAGCAATAACAGAATCTTGCGCTCGATTTTGCTCGTCAACGTATGTTTTATCAGCCTTATTAGCCTGTAAATCACCAATCGCTGTATCTTGCTGACCGTTTTTTGTTTCAACGGCAGTTACGCGCCCCTGTAACACACCATCCGCTTGTTGCAATGCAGAAATTTGGTTTGCTTGAGTTGCGTTAGTATCATTAGCCGTTTTAGCATCAGATTGAGCTTGAGCAATCGCAGTATTTTGTAATTGATTTTGTGCATCAACGTAGGCAGTTGAAGCCAAACCTGATACATCAACTTGTTTAATACCGTTAACTTGAGCTTGTAATTGGTCTAAACTTGTTTTATCAGCTTTATTGGCCTGTAAAGCACTAATTTGGCTGTCTTGTGTTGCGTTTTTGTCGGTATTGGCTTGGATGGCTATGTCTTGCGATTGGTTTTTAGCATTGACATCACTGGTGTTAGCCTTGCCAGCAATAACAGAATCTTGCGCTCGATTTTGGGCATCAACATAAGATTTATCAGCTTTATTAGCCTGTAAATCACCAATCGCTGTATCTTGTTGACTGTTTTTAGTTTCAACGGCAGTTACACGGCCTTGTAAAGCACTTATGTCATTATTTTGTTGAGCGTCGCTTGCTTTAAGATCAGCAACGTCTTGTTCAACAGCACTTACAGCCGCAGTCGCAGTCGTTGATGTCTGAGTCGCATTTGCAATCGCTTGATTGACATAATTAGTGGTTGCGAATGTATCATCGAAGCTAAACTGAACCGATGGGCAGTTAAAGCCGTAGCCATCACCACTACTGGGACTGGTATAACAGTCGGTGTTGGTAGTTGTCGTAAAAGACCCCGTGGTAACACTGGCTGCATTAGCATTATGTCCTGATAGAGTAGCAATTAGTAAGGTAGCTACTACACCAACGACACGCCCTTTTTTTGCACCTTTCGCGATTTCACTGGCAACAGTCATATTACCGTTGCGATTTTTAACAACGCTATATGTTTTATTCATATAAACCCCTTTCGGTTCAAAGGCGGTTGACTCTAGGCAAAAGCCGAATTAGAGTAAACTACATTGCTTAGTGCCAACCAAACAGTTAAACAGCACATAAAAATGTGCTACCATTGGGGTGTTTAATGACTGTAGGAAGTTTTAAACGCCCCCGAAAAGCTCATGATTGCAGTCATGGGCTTTTCATTTTATTAACAAAAAAGCTAGTAACTTTAAAAAAGAATTACTACTGATTATCACAATATAACATATTTAATTATTATAAAATAATTAAACAAATTTACACAGTAGAAATATTTGATATTTAATAATTACATACTCAAAATCATATATATATTTCAAATTATGTTAAAATAATAGTGATAATAAGTGTTTTTTAACATTATTAAGGGATTCTCTTAATTTTTTAATGAACAATTCTTAACTACCAAAGCTATTACCTTGGTTTTTATATAAACATAAGTTTATTTTTAAGGAAATATTAAGTTACAATTATGCTACTTATGGCATTTTTATAGTATTTTTATAAATGATATAGCGAACTAGAAGATGTATTATGAATAAGTCTTTTGCACTATTTACTATGGTATTTCTTGGCATTTCATTAACTGCCTGTGGTGGTGGGGGTTCATCAAATTCACAGACATCATCGCCAACCCCCACTGTGGAAACTCCGAAACCGCAAACTACACCTGTTGATACCACTAAGCCACAAACTCCTGTTATAGCAACACCAAGCAATGCTTATTATGAATTAGTGCCTGATATCAAAAATTGTAAGTATGGTGTGATTAATGATGCAACGCGAAAAGCAATCGTTGATGAAGTCAATAACATTCGACGTTTACACGGTCTAGAGCTTGTCGTTTATAACAAAGACTTAGAAAAGTATGTCAATGAAACTGCATTAGCAATGGCAGCCCAAAATACAGTTAGTCATTACATTGATGACAAATGGAATTGCTATTCTGACAATGCGTTGACAGGGGCCAAAATGAGTAGTCTTTCCTCTCATACCAGTCCAAATGCACAATTTAAAGTTAATCCTGTTGACGATATTGCAAGTTTCATGCGTGAAAATACGTCTGAGTCACTCGGCCATCGTCGATGGATGCTAAGTCCTTTTATTCATGAAACAGCGTATGGTATGGCTGACGGTGAAAAGAAAGTAGGTACTGGTTATACATTTGGCGCGGCTTTATTCATGTATGACCCAACCACTTATAAAAACCAATCAACTACATCGCCTGTTGGTATTTACCCCTATCCGACTGGTATTTACCCTAAAAAGTATTACCAAAAAGGCGATAGAATGTCATTCTTTGTGTTCTATGACCAAGCTAGTTATGACAAAAATTGGGGTGTTCGATACACCGATACGGTTGTGACAGTTAAAGATGATAAAGGGGTTGTTCACCCAATCAGTGATGTTCAAATTAGTTATGCAAGCAGCGGTGTACCTAACAACTATTCGTTCTTGCTACCTGACTTTGAGTATGGCGTAAACTATACCGTCAATGTTGACCGCGTACTAATCAATGGCGAGCCTAAAAATTATCAATATAGTTTTAAAGTCGAATAACCAAAAAAAGCCCTAATTTCTATTAGGGCTTTTTCATAACTTGCTTTCTGCAATATGCTTACATTGCGTGATGCACTACATAAGAATTTCCTTTAAAGAAGCATTTTCCATCTTCGCGTTTGGCGAACCTACCATACTTTTGACTTCCTCCCCTTGCTAAAGCAAGGGGATTCCTTCCACAAGACGGTCAAGCCCGACCGCAAGAATGTTCTTACTGGCATTGATATCTCTATCATGCCATGTGCCACACGAAGCACATATCCATTCTCTTATTCCAAGCGATTTTCTACCTTTCGGACTATTGGCGGTGATGTCACCGCAACACGAACATCGCTGGGTCGTGTATCTCTCATTCACGATTTCAAAACGGCAACCTGCGTTCTCGCATTTGTAGGTCAGTTGTCGTTTGAGTTCAAACCAACCTGCATCGTAAACCGATTTGGCTAGTTTGCCTTTTTTACTGTTAAATTGGGTAGTTCTAACATCACCTACAACGATTAGCGCATTGTCTTTGACTAATTGGGTGGTGAATTTATGGATTAGGTCTTGGCGTGTATTTTTGATTTTGGCATGAATCGCTTTGACACGTTGTTTGTTTTTAGCTCGTTGAGCAATGGCTAAATCTTTGGCATAGTTGAGCGTTTGCTTGATTTGTAGCTTGTCGCCATTTGAGGCTGTGGCACTGTCTTTTAAACCTAAATCAATACCGACGCTACCAGTTCCACAGGTTTGTTTTGGGTAATCCTTGACGGTGATACACGCATACCAACGGTTACGGCTGTCTTGGACGACCTCAAGGGTGTTGATTTGGTATAGGCTAAGGTTATAGCTGTCCCATAGGTCGATGATTAGCTTTTGCCCTTTGGCTAGGCTTAGTTGCAAGGTGGATTTTAAGCCTTTTTTACCTGTTTGGTGTGTGGCGATGTGTTTGATGGCAGATTGTTTAAACGGTAGCCAACCGAGCGATTTACGCTTAGAGCTTGGGTTGTTGGTTCGCCATGATAATTTAGCTTTTTTGAATTGTTTTCTAGCTTTGGCATGGGTTTCATTAATGGCTTGGATAGTCTGACTGTGTAAGCCAAGTAGTTCACCGCTACCTTTGGTATATTCGTTTAGGTCGTAGGCTGAAAAGAATTTACCAGTCTTTTGTAGGTGCTTGTAACTCAAGTCATTGACGTAGTTCCATACGAAATTGACCGAACCGCTTAGGCGGTTAAGCTTTGCTGTGTGTTTATCTCGTATGCGTAGCTTGAGTGTTTTCATAGGATTATTTTAGCAAAATTTATGCAAGCGTTATAGTGCATGAGTTGTCTTATATCCACCGCCTAAAGTCGGTGGTTTTACGGCAACGGCTGATAAATAAGTTTATTCGCGAATCACGCCAACCATAATTACCGGTGTTTTAAACGACTATTTAAAATCCAATAATGGAGAAAGATTGGCATTGTTAATCAACTCAATGTGTTCTTCATTACCAAAAAACTCATAAAACTGTTTTGCGATCTTTGCCATCGACATTGTTAATTCATCAAAAAATATAGCTAGTTGCGGCGTATAATCGACAAATTTCATTCTATAGTTTGAGTTTTTAATATCTGAGGTAGGCGTTGAAAGTCGAGTCCAACAATTTAACGCTTCAATCTCAGGTGTAATTAAATCTTGGTGTGAAAGCACTGGCTCGTATTTGACCTTAACAATATCCCCATGAATATACGTTACCTCTACTACCACCCTAGCAGCAAAACTAATGTCATATACTGAGAAATGGTGAGGATTGCCGGATGCACGGTTTATCTTATTATCCACCCACTTAGCATCTTTCTTCGTCGCATTTTTATAGATATTTCCAGTCTCATCCACAGCAAACTGGATGTTTGACGATGCGTGGTAACCAATTTTGAGTTTCCGGGTAATGATTGGCTTGGTGGCCACATTATGAAGCAACTCAAGGTCTTTAATTAAACCATCAAAGTTCTCACATTGTAGCTGGGTATCACCTTTCCGGTCAGTGGTAAGACTGCTCCCATGTTCAAGTTTGAGTTGCCCCCTACCCTCCACTACAGGACATAGATGAATTGGTAATTTGCAGTAAAAGATACCTTTAGAACTGATGTTAATTTGCACATCGACGTAATCAGCGTCATTGGGACTATAGTGAGAAGGTCGTAATGTAATCTTTTTGAATTTTGGCATGCTGCACCTTTATATGTAATAAATGATTTAGGCACAGTATAGAAAAGTTAATGTTAGAAAAGTAGCTGTATAATCCTAAATATGGGCGATTGATTGGTTAAGCTATTTATTTTTACTTTTTTCTATTATTTGTAGGTTAATGCTTACCGCGTGATTGGTCAGATTTTTGGCAAAATAAAACCCCAAGCTGGAGACATGGGGTGTCGAGTAAGCGTAACTAGAGGCTGTTTTTATTATTATGTGATAAATCATAAAGGACTGCCTTTAAAAAATCAATTTAACTTACGGATGTTTGCAAATAATTACAAAGATTAAATGATTATCCACAAATATTACAGTTCGATATGGTTATCTAATTTGCTTTTCTTAGTATTCAACCTGCCCTCCTAAAAATTAATTATTAGAAAAATACGTGTTAAAAATAATGATATATATATAAAAATACATTAAATATAATGATTTTTATGATTGACACTTAAAATTAACAGTGATAAATTTTCGGTATTGCTTAATTAAGCAATCTAGCAATTTCATGATGATTAAAAGGGAAATCCTATGAAAAGCCTTAGCATTATTTTGGCTGGTATTGTTTCTATCAGCTGCTTTACAATGGCCAATGCTGCCCCTATTCAGCAAACATCGGTTGGGTCTGATCAAACAGCCAATATTGCATTAGGGTTTGAGGGAAAATGCCGTATTGTTAACCTTACCAATGATAAAGTGTTTTATAACGACTTTAATGCTAAGTCGCTAAAAACAGCCAATGCTGCGCCTATGCAGTGGCGTATTATCAGTTCAAATAAGGGTGAACCAAAATTAATCGAAGCTATTAGCAAGCCAGCTATCTCATTTGTTTATAATAAACGTCCAGTGGAATTTGCTGAAAACAGCTACAATATGCAATGTGTGAAATACTAAAAATTAAAAATGGTCTGCTACCGATGTTCAAAACCCCTTGCCTGAACGACAAGGGGTTTTTGATTGGGCAAATTATATAAGTGAAAAACTTAGCTCGCTATTAACTGTTCATCGAAATCAAACACCGTTTGCTGATAATCTTTAGAACACCCCTTTTCTGCCTTCTTCTCCTTCTCAGCTTTGGCATCCTCTAGGTATGTATCGTCAACATTAGCAGTATCTTGAATGTCATCGTTTAATTGCTCCTCGCAATAACCAATACCCATGAAATTTGCGTAGTTAATTGCAATATGCGTTGTGTTTGCAAATGCCTCTGCCACATCGCTAAGATTTTCTTGTAACTCCTCGGCGGCTTGTTCTGCCGACGTTACCCATCCGAATAATTTAGCTATGGCAACGTTGAGCCGTAAGGCAAATTCTTGACTCAGACGAATATGATATGTGCCTTTCTTGTAAAACCGGATATCAAATAGCTCAACAATTTTATCTTGCTTTGTATAGCGGTAAGTAATCTTATGGCCAACATCAATGTAATCATCACAAGTTAAGAAATTTAAGCTCATACCAAGCGTTCTAGCAATTACAATGTAATCGTTGATAATGTCTTTAAGTTCTGCAACATCGGTACGCCCTTGCCAATCTGTTGAGTACCAGTAGTTGCATACTAAACGATACTCCAATTTGCAATGAGAATAAGCCTCCATAATATTTTCAGCATCGCTTTTTCGATGGTAGCTATCAGCATGATATCGCCATTGATTTTTACTAAGTACCTTTTGATTTGATTTATAGGTACTTAAATTATCCTTGTTGGCATGTTTAAAAAACAGCTCTTTGATTTGTTCGTCTGTATAACTATTCGCTCGCTCGATAGCTATAACCGTCATTGCATAACAGTTGCTTACGGTGAAATCTATATTGTAGCAACTTGACAATACATTCTTATATAAGGCGTCGCGACTTCTTTTGGTTAAGCGTGATGTAATCGGCTCATAACAATCTAAAAACTCTCGCCAAAAAACATTTTTTAAACTAGCCATTTCATTTTTAATTGACTTCATCAAAGTTTCACGGCTTATACCCATAATCTTAAGCACTTTAGGACTAATCTTACAAATTGCCTCAAAATCTGCTTTGAGTTGGTCTAAGTCCTTATTATAAAATGTAACCATATCAATGATTGTACCGCCTTGTACGATTAACTCATTAAGCTGTTTGCTTAATACAACTTCTTCTTCGTATTTTGAAAAGTCACTTTGCTTATCAAAGTTTTTAAGCATTTTATCTAATGGATCACTTTTGACACCAATATTAAACTCTACAATATCCCCTTTATATTTTCTTGCTTCATCGCTAATCACGTTTTCATTCAGCACAATACGCAATACATCAATCTTTGCTCGAGCTTTACGGTCAGCATCTAGAAAATCGCCCGAATAGATTACTTTAGCCATCATACCGCGTTGTTTGAGTGCCGCATTAATTAAGTAATTATTCGTCCAGCGTTCAGGGATAACAAGATATACAATCGAAGCAAAACAGTTTCTAATGATGTTATCAGCCCATACATCATATTGCCCAAAAGGAGGGTTGCAAAAAATGACATCGGTTTCTATGCTGGCAAGTGTGGTCTCAAAGAACTCTGTACCCACTAAGGTAACATTGTCCGGTAAGTTTTTAATGTGGGTTATTGCCTTTTCAACGACGAAGGCATCATAAACATGATACGTTTTGCTATCTCTTAATGCTGAGGTTACACGGCAGTCACCAGCTCCAATTTCTAGCAAAATAATATTGGAATTATGAAAATAAGCTTTATTTTCCAGATCTGATTTAATCGCATCAATAATAGCTTCGGTCGTTGGATAAAATTCAAAATCTTCTTGATTGTCTTTTAGGATGTTTACTAATTGATGGGTGCTTGTAATGTGTGTCATGTCGTTACTCCAGTGTCTTTGAGCATTAGATAAAAGCATTATTGCTTGGAATTAAAATAACATCCTGGGGCAATCTATTAAATTTATCTCGGAGCTTTCAACATTGGCATGTAGCTTATAAACGTCTTTTTTTACTATTTTCTTTTATTTACTTAATATTGATACCAAGAAGTTTCTGATATCCAAAGCGGTGAAAATAAAAGACGGTGATAGTTGTTCATACTATCACCGTCTATGTGGGCTGTGCTTTTAGTGACTATTGAAAAAAGCTATTAATCCGGTTAACTTGTTCATCGGTCAAGTCATACCGGTAAAAGATTTCATTATAACTAATTGAACCTCCCATGATTGCGCTTTCCAGTTTTTTCATACCATCTTCATTAAGCTGCATACGTGGCACACTTCCATATTGCGTTTGGGTTTGTTGTTCAGCAACATGCTCATAAACATTACCATCGTCGTTTTGTTCATAGGTATTGTCAATAATTACGCCTGTGCTATCTTTATTATCGAAGGTATCTAGCATTGCGCCATGACCATCAAGGCTAATTGCCTGATTAACATAAATTTGGTTAGCTAATCCACCAAGCGGCGCACCTGATTTCAACAAGTATTTAAGGACGGTCTTTTTACGCATGGCATGTTGATGATGCTGCCATACTGGATTACCTTTACTAAAGTTCTTTTGATGGGCTTCTAATTCACTAATTGTCATAAAATGACTTTCTTGATAGCCGTTTTTTAATTCATAAGCTGCCACATAACCAATAATCTGATTAGGATTGCCTTTACGTGGTGGCACCAATGAGAATAATCGGGCTTGCACTGCTTCTTCATCGTCAAATTCATAAACTTCGGTAACGCTAATACGTTTATACTGCTCAGATTGAATAGCTAGGGCTTTATATCCCTTCCAACCAATTTGAAGTTGAGGAGTGATGCGGTAATCTTTTTTATTATCATCTTCAAACTTTTTAAAAGGAATAATAAACGCTTGACCAAGATTCTTATCAAATTTTAACCCCATCATTGTAACCGCTAGACAAATTGCCACCACGCTTTCAGGTTCAGCTTTAATAAGATCAGGTGAATGACGGACTATATCTAGCAAGTTTGTGACAAATACACTGGTATTAATATTGGCTTTGGCTTCGGTAAGGCGTCTTGTTAAACCATTCATGATATGCTCTTGACGAACATATTTGGCAATCGGATTGTCAGGCTTTTTTTCGGCAGGATTTTGGATGGTATTGCTCATAGGGACTCCAGTTATTTTGAGTTAATGAAAACGATTGTCTGTGTCTAATCACCATTTCATTATAAGTTGATGGAGTTTAATCTTCATGCAATGTCAATGAGGTTGCTACAAGCTTTTAGCTTATTGATTTTTGTTTTACTATTTTCTTTTGATTGGTTATTGTGAGTGGCACAGTTTGTCTCAAGAGCGATTAAAAAACCCGATACATTGTATCGGGTTTTATTATGTCAAACTTATAATCCATTTAATTCCAATGCAAGCATTTGCTGTAATCGAATTTGTTTGTAATCAGTCATCAGCTCGATTTCATTTTGATCACGTATTTGTTTTAATTTTGCTTCACGCGCAACGCGTTCTTGTTCTTGTATGATTAACTTGACCATTAATTGTGACAATGAATGCTGGGAATTTTTTGCATGTACGCATACCCATTCTTTTATTTCTTTAGGTACGCTCAAATTAAGAGCAACTCGCTCTTGTTTGACTTTTGCTTTCTTGGTTTTCTTTGGGATTGTGATGGTCTGTTCAGTATCAAAATTTGTCATAATAGTCTTTATAAATACTCAGCACACGACAAAAAAACGAAAAAGTCTGTTAAAGCAATGGCATAATAACAATTTTTCTCACGAACCACCATTATGCCAAACCTTAACAGACTCAGTGAAATATTAACGCAAAATCTTACAATGAACAAGGCAAGAATTACCTGTTTAAGCCTCATGATAATCGCCCTGATTACCGCCCAAAGCAGTAATCTAAAAAAAAATAGCAAGGCACCTACCTAATAGTGGCAAGACGGACAGTCACTACCGCAGGCTACAGCGATTTATCGCCAGTGCTGTCATCGACTATGACCAACTAGCCATATTGATATATCGGCTATTTGGACTTAGCAAAGTCACCCTTACCATTGACCGCACCAACTGGAAATGGGGGAAAAGCAACATCAACATATTTATGCTAGGGGTGGTCTATAAGGGCATTGCCATACCACTGTACTGGGACATGCTAGACAAACGGGGTAACACAAACCACCTTGAGCGAGCCGAACTCATTGAACGCTTTATCAAGCAGTTTGGTAAAGACAATATTGAGATGATACTGGCAGACAGAGAATTTGTTGGTGAGTTATGGTTTAACTGGCTAACAGCGCATCACATACCCTTTGCCATCCGTATTAAGAAAAACAGCAAAGTTGTGAACCATCACGGCAAACTGGTACAGATTAAAGACTTATTGCGTCATGTCTCCCACAAAGAAACCTATCGACATGGACGGATATTGATAGTCGATGGCTGTGCTGTCCGAGTATTTGCCAAACGTGATAAAGACCATGGTTTAGTGATTGTAGCAACCAATCAGCTACAAACCCTTGATGCGATGACAATTTATGCTAAGCGTTGGGAGATTGAGAGTTTATTTGCTTGTCTTAAAGGTCGTGGTTTTAATCTTGAAGAGACGCATTTGACTAAGATGGATAGGGTGAGTAAGTTAGTGGCAGTCAATGCTTTAGCGTTTTGTTGGGCTTATCATGTCGGTATTCATCATGATAAGCAAAGACCATTAAAACGTAAGCCCAAGTCAAACGGTCGCCCTCAGGCCAGTTTATTTGCATTAGGCTTGGATTTGTTGATTGAGGGCTTGCGTTTGGTGTTGTTGAACAATGATAAAGCCGTATTTCGACAGTTGGTCAGTTTTTTAACCCCCAAACCCATGAAAATTGGTTGGTGCTGATTTTTTGTCGTGTGCAGAGAAAATATATATAACTATTAAGGCCTTGCTGTTAGCAAGGCCTTAATAGTTATAGTCGAAAACAAGCTGCCTTACTCATCTGGCAACACTATACCAAATGAAGAATTAGGCTTCTCAAACAATCTAAAGAAGCCTATCAAGCCAAGTGGATTACCGTCAACCTTAGACTCTTTAGATAACAACATACCTTTAAAATCTGTTTCACCTACTAATAAATCGACAAACATAGCATGAGGTAAATTCAACGTAGCATTAACCTTCTCTTCTACTGGCTTAGAATCATCAACTAAACGATGATGGAGCACTGAGTTCTCAATCCATAAGAGATGGCTTTCATTTAGATCCGTAAAATTAATCACTATCTTAGTGTCTTTATTAGCTGCATCTTCTGATTTTAAACGCACAGCTAAAGTATCGAAAAAGTTAGAGACTGGCGTTTGTAATAATAGGTCTTTAGTAGCGGCAAGATTCACGCTGGTGTTGGATGTTCCTTGACGTAACTCTAAAGCACCGGTCAAATAAACATCACGCCACGGTCCTGATTCCGCTTGATAGCCTAATTGATCATAGCTACGCGCTAGCAGCTCGCGCGCTACTATGTTTTTGGGTTCAACCGATACCAAATGATTCAATAGCTCAGCGGCCCAGCGATAGTTATCCTCATCAAAGGCTTTTTGCGCTTTTAATAATACATTATTACTACCACCAGCTAGATCGACGTAAGCGGTAGCACGTTGTGGATCAGGTAACGGATCTAAATGGGCAGGATTACCATCGTACCATCCTAAATAACCTTGGTAGACAGCACGTGCATTATGTTTTACTGTGCCATAATACTCGCGATTATAGAATTCCTGCGACAAACTAGTAGGCAAAGTAATATCTTCAGCGATCTCGCCTGGTGTCATACCTTTATTCATACGGCGCACGCTCTGATCGTGAATAAATTTATAAGTATCGCGCTGTTGCTTTAAGAATTTCTGAATATTGTCTTGCCCCCACATAGGCCAATGATGACTACCGAAATAGATATCGGCATCACCAAATATATTACGCGCCTCTTCTATATAACCGCTCCATTTCAAAGCATCACGTACCTTTGCACCGCGTAGCGTATACAGATTATGCATATTTCGTGACACCAATTCTGCACCGCCAAAAGCCTTGTATTCTGGTAGATAGAAGGTTAGTTCTGCTGGAGCTTCTGACTCAGGCGTGTACTGAAACTCGAACTTGACGCCATCTATATTTAGTTTAGTAGGAGTGCGATCAATTAATACCGTAGGCTTGGTAATACTGACCTCTCCAAAAGCTGGGCTCTTTCCTAAGCCAGTATCGATATGACCGAATTCATCACGCGCCAAGTCTTTGCCGTACATGTAAACGGCGCGGCGTAGCATAGCATTACCAGCAATGATATTTTCGCTGGTCGCTTCTTCTATAAACCCAGCAGGTGCAATAATTGGAATTTTCTTACGCTCAATATCTTGCTGACTAACAATGCCTAATACTCCGCCGAAGTGATCAACATGACTATGCGTAAATAAAATAGCACTGACGTTGGTTGTATTCGGATAGCGCTTAGCTAGATGCTGCATAGCGAAGTCATAAGCATAGCGCGCGGTTTCTTTTGAGGTCATCGTATCAATAATAATCCAGCCACTATCGCCTTTGATTAACGTCATGTTAGATAAATCAAAACCGCGAACTTGATAAATACCTGGTGTTACCTCGAATAGTCCTTGAATATTATTGAGCTGAGCTTGTCGCCACAGGCTAGGATTGACTGTAGCAGGAGCCTCACCTTCTATAAAATCATAAGCACTCATATTCCAGACGTTCTTCGAGGCGTCTTTAGAGGATGGGATTTTCAAATCTTTAGGACTGGCGATAAGTCCGCGACGCGCGTCTGTGAAATCTTGCTGATCGTTAAGGTTTAATTGTTTGGCGACCTGACTATTAGCTTTGATGGTAGCGGTCGTAGGGGCGCGATTATCACCGCTTACACTAGTCACTGTTCCTGTACGCGCAGGTGCTGAGCTACAAGCTATTAGTAGCATACTGCTACAAAGTAATAACAACTCTTTTGAATGACGAAGATTATTAACTGTGTTTTTTTTATGGCTGATTATTACCATAATAAATTCCTTTTATGAATGGCAGGTTAAAATTAGGCCGTGTTGAACATTGGATATAAATTTCTGCTCAGCACACGACAAAAAAACGAAAAAGTCTGTTAAAGCAATGGCATAATAACAATTTTTCTCACGAACCACCATTATGCCAAACCTTAACAGACTCAGTGAAATATTAACGCAAAATCTTACAATGAACAAGGCAAGAATTACCTGTTTAAGCCTCATGATAATCGCCCTGATTACCGCCCAAAGCAGTAATCTAAAAAAAAATAGCAAGGCACCTACCTAATAGTGGCAAGACGGACAGTCACTACCGCAGGCTACAGCGATTTATCGCCAGTGCTGTCATCGACTATGACCAACTAGCCATATTGATATATCGGCTATTTGGACTTAGCAAAGTCACCCTTACCATTGACCGCACCAACTGGAAATGGGGGAAAAGCAACATCAACATATTTATGCTAGGGGTGGTCTATAAGGGCATTGCCATACCACTGTACTGGGACATGCTAGACAAACGGGGTAACACAAACCACCTTGAGCGAGCCGAACTCATTGAACGCTTTATCAAGCAGTTTGGTAAAGACAATATTGAGATGATACTGGCAGACAGAGAATTTGTTGGTGAGTTATGGTTTAACTGGCTAACAGCGCATCACATACCCTTTGCCATCCGTATTAAGAAAAACAGCAAAGTTGTGAACCATCACGGCAAACTGGTACAGATTAAAGACTTATTGCGTCATGTCTCCCACAAAGAAACCTATCGACATGGACGGATATTGATAGTCGATGGCTGTGCTGTCCGAGTATTTGCCAAACGTGATAAAGACCATGGTTTAGTGATTGTAGCAACCAATCAGCTACAAACCCTTGATGCGATGACAATTTATGCTAAGCGTTGGGAGATTGAGAGTTTATTTGCTTGTCTTAAAGGTCGTGGTTTTAATCTTGAAGAGACGCATTTGACTAAGATGGATAGGGTGAGTAAGTTAGTGGCAGTCAATGCTTTAGCGTTTTGTTGGGCTTATCATGTCGGTATTCATCATGATAAGCAAAGACCATTAAAACGTAAGCCCAAGTCAAACGGTCGCCCTCAGGCCAGTTTATTTGCATTAGGCTTGGATTTGTTGATTGAGGGCTTGCGTTTGGTGTTGTTGAACAATGATAAAGCCGTATTTCGACAGTTGGTCAGTTTTTTAACCCCCAAACCCATGAAAATTGGTTGGTGCTGATTTTTTGTCGTGTGCAGAGTTATAAATAATATGTTGGATAAAGAAAAATGATAATTGGTTTTCAACATTTTAAAAAACAAAACAAACGTTGTAAACCTATGAGTTATTAATTTTACTGTAATTTTTATAGATTCCTCCGCATAAATACTATTTTTTAAGTTTACGCCAGACCCAAGGAGCTTGGGGATTTGTTTCATGCCACAAACCGATACCTTTTTGTCTAGCAGCCGATTGCCCGGCAGCTAATTTCGTTCGCATAGAGTAAGGGACTTCATTGGCATATTGCTCATAAAACCACGCATGACCACCTAACACTTGCTCAATATTGCAATTAACTCGATTAACTTCCACGATGCCTAGAACACGGCCATAACCATCCTTTTTATTATAATGTACTTGGCCATTACCATTGGCTATACAGTTTTTTAGTGCTTCACGACTTTGTATTCCATAAGACTGTGCTTTTTCCGGGGCATCAATACCTAGCAATCTGACACGTACTCGTTGCCCCATAATCTTAAAAGAGATAGTATCGCCATCACTAACAGTTATATCGAATTTATTGTGTGGTAACTCTATCGTTTGATTAAAGCCTTGTTCAGTCGTTAAAGAGCTTGCTGGCAAGTTAGAAGTTATATATTTACCTGTTTGCTTAGTTATTTGCTGTATGCTTTCGTTTTGCGATACCGCAGCAACTTTATCTTTGACCGTATCAATATCCTGTTTACATCCTACAACCGTAATAGTAGTGACTACAGCCAATGATATTAACGCTACTTTCATTGATTATCCTATTTATAAAATATTGTTGACTTAAGTTTGCGTCGACGCAAACTTTTAAAGGAATAAATTAAATAATATATGATTATTATTGATTATATAACTAAATCTCTTAAATGATAAGTCATAATATATCTAACAAATGTTTGCTTAAGTTTGCGTCGACGCAAACTTTTTACCTTATATTGGAGAGTCACCAATTTTTCTATATTTTATATCTCATATCCCTTTAAAAATTTATTTTAAATCCAGAACATTATAAAATATTTTAAAAACATTAAATTTTAATTGTCAAAATAGTTCATGTGGGCTATTATATTTATGCGAGCAACATATTAAAGGTTATCAACATGGTTAAATCCAGTGATTTAATGGGCGTTGTATCTGACAAAGAGTTTAATACGGCATGCCAAAAAACACGAATAAGGGACAAAGCAAGACAAGTTGCTTATGATGTTTTAGTGGCCGGATTAGATATCAAGGAAGTTGCAGCAAAAAACAAAATGAGCTATCAAAGGGTAAAAAATATTTGTGTACGTGTTTTCAGTGAGGTTGAGTGTTCTGATTCAGTAGAGTTTACTGTGAAGATGCCAGCCGAAATTGCACCGTATGCACAGCAAGTATTAAATACCATCAAAACCATCTATGAGTTAAGAAACAGTAAGAAAGGACAAGATTAATATGAAAAAATTAGCAATATCTAATCAAAAGGGTGGGGTAGGTAAGACAACCATTGCCGTTCACATTGCTTTGCAAGCTTATAAAATGGGGCATAAAGTTTTATTTATTGATATTGATACCCAAGCCAACTCGTCATTATTCTTTGAGCATTATTTGGAGAATAACCAAGAGCAAATGGGTAATGCTGCAAGCTTACCAACAGTCTCACTATTTGAAGAAAACTCAGATTTATCAGCATTTGATGACCAACGCTTTGGGTTACTTTATTCAACTAATGACCTGGCCTCTGTTTTAGGAAATCCTGATATTGATATTGCTGTTTGGGCAAATAATTTGCAAAAGCTTGATGATAAATTTGATATCTGCGTGATTGATACGCCGCCTACGCTTGCTATCAGTCAAATTGCCGCAATGGTTGTAGCTGATTATGTATTGTCACCAATCGAATTGAGTACCTATTCTGTTCAAGGTGCGATAAATTTGATCACTACTATGAATAATATTAAAGACGACTACAACCCTAATTTATTATTTTTGGGTCTGCTACCGTCACGCGTTAATAAAAATAATAATCGACAGTTAAGCATTTTGGCTGAGTTAAAAAATGAATATAACCACTTGCTATACCCGAATGATTTAATGTTATTGGAACGTCAAGCATTCGCTGACACATCTGCATTAAACTTACCAGTTTGGGAAATTCAAGAACACGCAGCTAGAAAGGTTGCTGCAAAATCACGGCCAGTATTTACTGATATCGTTAATAGAATGATAGGAGATAAGAAATGAGCCTAGGTAATTTATCAAAGTCATTAGCAGGTTTGAAAGCCGGACAGCTTTTAAATAAGCCACATGTTGATACAGTCAATAAATTTGATATTAGCAAAATCCACGAAGATAAAGATAATGCTCGCAAAGAATTTAATGATGAGACGTTAGATGAATTGGCAGAAAGTATCAAACAAAATGGCGTTATATCGCCGATATCATTGCGACCTCATGACACGATTGAAGGTGAATACATTATCAATCATGGTCACCGTCGGTTACGTGCATCAAAGCTCGCTGGTTTGACTGAAATCCCTGCCTTTTTAGATATTAATATTAACTCGTTCGGACGACTAATTGAAAACATCCAGCGTGAAGATTTAAACCCATTAGATATCGCCAATCAATTAAAGATTTATCTTGATAATGGTGAAACTAATCGAAGCATTGCTCAAAAAATTGGCAAGAGTGAAACTTGGGTTTCACGTCATCTTGGCTTGCAAGATTCGCCTGAGCTTGTTAAAAAAGCAATTAACGATGGTAAAATTAAATCGGTGGAAGCAGCGAGAACGCTTGCTACCCTGACTAAAGAACATCCTGAGGAAGTAAATAAGTTTATTGAGCATACCCAGGGTGATATCTCTCAGATAAAGGTTCGTGAATTAACTAAAAAGTTGAAAGGGGAGGAGGATGATACCCCAACCCAAGGAACTGAAAGTAAGTTGGCTAATACGCCTATTGAAACAGCCGAAAGTCAAAGAGATCAATCATCTGAAAGTATAGATGCAGACGAAGTTGGCGCAGTAAGTGCGAAAACCACCCAGCAAGACGACTTTGTACTCAAGGCTCAGGATAAGTCAGCTGACACCGCTGTTAACAATAAGAGTGCTGCATCTACAACCTCGACATCAAGCCAGCCGGTTAAACAGCCGTCAGTTGAAATTGTTGAGTTATTTGTTGGGTTATTAGATAGCATTTCGTTAGATGAGACACAGTTGGAATTACTTAACGAAAAACTTTCAGAACAGGCGTATGATCGACGCTTTGACAGCCTCCGCCAATTTCTCCAAAATAAGCACTCGTGAATTAATTGCTAAAAACTAAAAGGCTTGCATCACGCAAGCCTTTTTCTTAACTGTCAAATTATCTTCCCTTCCAATAGATATATTTTATATTACGACCTTGATAATTTAGCTTATACTTTAAGTTAAATCGTCCAGGTTCTCTTTGTTCAAGAGGCAAGTTTAATTGTTTATGATATTCACTGCCCAATAACCACTCAGTAATATTTTGTGCTTTTAATAATTCTCTAGAATGGGACCCACGGCTAATCTTTGTACGACTCGGTGTACCAGCGCGATCTAGGGATTTAAAAACAGCATTAGAACTTATTGTATATAGAACCATATTAATAAATGGTGTTAGTAAGACTATGAGCTGCTGGCGAGAAGAACAGGCTAAGTTACTGTTTAATGCACCCAATTCAATACTGCCTATGCTATCTTTTACAGTTACATGATCATCGCGACTGATTGGCAAGCTAATGGTCATTAGCCCCTTCTCAGTATCAAATGCAAGTTGCAAGGCTAAAGTGTTTTTTATGGTATCTTGAATGATATAAGCATAAAAGCCATAGCATCTAACTCCATTAATTGAATAGTCATACGTGTCGATATAGGCACTATATTCACGTAATTTTAATAAAATACTACTTGGCAAATTTTCAGGCATGTTTGAAATCAGTAATTGCTCAAATAACGGTCGTCTAAATTTGTAAATACTTTTGCTTGTGTCCCAAGTAGAAGCGATGAAAACCGATAAAAATTCGGTGTCAGGGATCATTGATTGTTGAGCTTCTTCATAATTATTTAATACCTGCCGCCAGCCTTGTTCAGACATATAGCAAAACGTATTCCAGTTTTGAAAAAGCTTCCCCTTATGTTGACGCACGTAATCAATATAGGACTCAACAGAAGGATATTTTGATTTAATTGCTGATAATAAGAGCGTAGGGCGACTTTCTTTGATTGTCATATTATGGCCCTTAACTCACCAATATTTTGTTCACAGATTTAAGACATAATACGCGATTGTTGTTCATAGATACTCCAGTTAATTTGAGTGTATATAGCGAATATATATTATATTGATAAAGCAATATGTAATATATATAATGTTTTTTAACGTAAATTAATTTAGTTTTAGTAGGTAAATCCTCGAAAAACTACAAGTTAAAGCTGGGTACATCAGTTAGTCGGAAGCAAATAATGACACCAATTTTTGAGATTGAGCAAGTTCTTGATAACACACATTTGTCAACTCCTCATTATCTATTTAAAGGTCACTTATCAGATGACGATTTTGAGTTTCAAGCTTTTCAATCTCTGACGGATTTTGTTATTGGCAAAGACAAGGTTAAAGTACCATATTTAATACAGTCCCAACATGACAAACCTTCTGAGTTTGACGAAAAAACCGATGAATATTTTACTGGCAAGAAAAGTAGTATTTATCCATCAAAAATAGTGTTTGTTGATAAGACGTTGGCCATGTTGCGCGAACAAGCAAAACAATCATTTATTGTTACTGCCCAGCGTAAATTATTTGAAAAGCACAAGTTTGATTACCTTGACGTATTAAGCTTGGTTTTGGATGAAGATATAGACCATTGCAAGGATCATTTCAAAGCAACCGCCGAAGTGTCTCGTATCATTCAAAAGGGTTTAGAAGCAGGATATTTTTCAGAGGAATTTAATGACCCTGAGCTTGAGTATCAGGTTGTCAGTTATAACAAGAAACATATCCGGCTCAATGATGCTCAGCTAATCATAGAGTGCGATACAAAGAATAATTATTTTTTGATTAATGTGGTATGTAATAGTCTGAACATTCACATTGATGCACGTATCGCAATTTCACGCTATCTTCAAACGATTGGTGAAAGTGCCAAATATTTTGATGAAAATAAACGCATTATGATGACTGCCACAGCTGGCGTGTATGATAAATTTGTCATCATTAAGAATCACGATAAGGGCCGCTTTATTTCAAAAAATGAAGTGAATTTGACAACTATGCTAAAAGATGGGACTGACCCAAACAGTGATATGGGCGATGGTATCTATGTTTTTCCAAGC
Source organism: Moraxella sp. CTOTU46711 (assembly GCF_031975715.1). Classification (NCBI taxonomy): domain Bacteria; kingdom Pseudomonadati; phylum Pseudomonadota; class Gammaproteobacteria; order Moraxellales; family Moraxellaceae; genus Moraxella; species Moraxella sp. CTOTU46711. The sequence continues at coordinate 49,884 of NZ_DALYMP010000005.1, read as the reverse complement.
TATCAAGAGGCCTGGTTATATGCGTTCAAATATGCACCTAACACTGATATTCTAGTAGGTTATGTAAAGACATCATAATTATAAGAGATAAAAAATGACTAATGACACTATGAAAACATGCTATCAGGGCTATTATGAGGGTGAGCAGTATGTACCTGTCGATAAGTTTTCTGACGCATATTCCTCTATCCGTAGCAGAAGCTCGAAAGCCAATCATCGTCAGGTTGCTGCGGCAAACCTGCGACCAAAATTGCGGACTGCTAAAAAAAGTTCAACTGGCGAGTTTAAGTATGAGGCTAAAAACTCTACCCAACATTTACTAAGCTTCTCATTGACTGAGTATTATAAGAATTTAAGCGGTGTGATCACATTATCGGCTTTTATCGTAACTTTGTTGCTTATGATGAAGTTTTGGGCGATTTGAATTTAACGCATGGAAAGAGAGCGATATGTTGAATAGAGAATCAATGGATGATGATCCGTTTGAATTTATGCACAGGGTTAATCGGATGTTTTCAGACCGTAAATTAGATTTTAATTTATTATCGAAAAACTACTTATTGCGTAAAGAAGAAAAGTTGAAAGAGGATCAAGCCTATATAGACATGTCTTTTCTAATGGGCTACATTGCACATAAATATAATATGAGGCGTAACGGGGATGGAACTTTAACATTAGGACAAAATACTGACAATCCGTTAGCTGGCAAAGACGCCTTTTCATTAGCCATGTTTGCGACATGGCGTTTAAAACCACACATTTATGAAATTGACACCGACTTGTTTGAGCAAGTTCAGCATTCACCACTGCCTTATGAAACACCTTCATTGATCTTCAACAACCTGCCAGCATGGGCAGTTTACATCAAACTAAAAGACCATCACTTAAATTTGTCTATGCCGGACGGTAGCATTCAGCTTTTAAAATGTCATGGATTTTGGGCATATAAAGTTTATATGGATAGTAAAGTTTGGGTATTGATTTATCCGCATATCAGTCAAGACGAGATAGATAAAACAACCAATATTAAAAATTACATGCCAACTTCTTTTTTTATCATAGATAGCCAATATAACCTACTTGAAAGTTTACATTACGGCTCGTCACGCATACTTGATGAGAAGCAAGTTAAAAACTTACGTCCTGATATATGGGATATGCACATTAACAATTCTCGGCTATATTTAAGCCTTTTATTATTACTGTGTGTAGAAAGCCCCCAAATTGAAGATAATTTGGGGCATGATGTTGATTTAGATTATTTAAGACGATTGCCATCAGTTCAACCTAAGACTAAACGCTTTATTGCTCCTGATAAACCTAGCATATTTCATGTCGGTCGAAGGTTAGGCGGTGAAATTAGGGGTTTTAAACGTCAACTTGAGCTAGGTTCGCCTACTTTAGTTTCAATGAAACCTCACATACGCCAAGCGCATTGGCATTGTTACCGCTATGGAGAAGGTCGTAAACAATTTAAATTGAAGTTTCTTGCGCCAATTTTTGTGAATATGGCTTCGCCTGATAACCTAGAAGATACTAAACATTAAAAACATTTTTAGACTGATAATTAATTGTTTGTTCATTATTTGTCGATTATTAGGGCATCGTTAGTATATTGTCAATATAGATGGGCTTGACGTTATTAAACTTAAAACCGTAAAAATCCAAGGGTAGTTCGTTTGATTGAGGTAACAGTTTATCAAATGCAACATACAATGTATTGTTATACTATGCAATTACTTGCTGTCACTCGAATGGCGAAGGCCCATTGTTCTGTTTGATAGATGGGTTAGGAGCAACTTCCTTAACCAATTTAGCTTGTTTTTCGATTAGATTTGATTTTAATACCACTTGTTTCATATTGATGGGGTGGGGAGAGAGTTTTGATCGTCCACTTGCTGATCCAACTTTGCCATAGTGTCGTCGAGCAGTGGATGTACTTGAATGGCCAAAAATTGCGGCAATTTGTAGGTCGCTAAACCCTGCAAACTTTGCATTGGCAATGGCTTGGTGACGAGTAGAGTAGAGGCTCACTTGCTGTTTGATTGGCGGTTTACCCCGGTACAGCTTCATCTTAGCATTCGCTTTCTTTTGGTTGGCATTATAATCAGCGCGTCTTTTCACAAAATTTGCTTGTAAAATTTTAGCAAGACTTTGCTCATTATTTTCCATATACCGAATTGTATCTTGAAGCTTGGTCATAAATCGTTTGTAGTAATCATTTGGGCTAAAAATACCAAGGGACTCAACATAGCTATTACTCAGTTTGATCCAATCAGTGATTAGACCAAGTTCTCTTTGACTTAGATGGTCAAGGCAAATATATCTATAATCGCCACAGGCTCGGCCCTGTGAATTTTTAAAATTTTTCAAGCATAAGTATATCTCGCCAGTCTGTATATCCTCGCCAAGAAAAACCTTTGCGGTAATATCCTTCTGCTTTTTAAAATGTTCGGTCAATTCTAGCTCGTCGATTGATAATATCTGAGTATCAAACCATTCTGCTGGCCTTAATCCCACAATCACATTTGCCTGTAAAAACTTAAGGCTTTCCTTAGCATACCGGTAATCATTAGGTAGCTTACAAATTTCGGTAAATGCTTCAATAAATCCACTTGGTACAGCCTTCAACTTCATCGTACTGGTATTAGCTTCTGCATGCGCCTTAATATCTCTTGAGGTTATAAGCTTGGCTGTTTCATCATTGGTAATCGCCACCATTTTGTCATACAGCTCATTAGCTTCTTTGTAGGTCAAGCTCGCCTTAATTAAAGGACTAATGCCGTATTCTTCCTCATAGGCCACCAAAGATAGGCCAAAACATAACGATGCTTTGTACTGTCTTACCGTATTGCTCTTAATCTTGCCATCTATTCGTTTGCGACGTATCTGAGCAATTTTTTCATCCAACTTCCCATATAAGTTTCTATTTGGCAAAAGACCAGTAATACCTTGAAAACGTGCAAGATAGGACTGGACCGTTGAAGCCTGTGTATTAGCCAAAGTTTGTTTGGCATTTAATGAAAAATCCGAGCGATAGTTTGTAATAAATTCACGCATAACTAATTAAAAATAATAATTTCAAGTGATTTTTAATAGAAAATATCATAATATATTCAATGATACTTTCAGTAGGAAATTTAAGCGATGCTTAGACTTATTAAGGACAAAAAAAACACCAAAGATGAAGATAAAATATGGTTGTATGTCCCTGAAACACCGCATAATGACCCAAATAGCAAGTGGCGAAAAATTGATACGGATTTCCTAGTCCAGCCGGATATCTTAAAAAAACAACGTGCTATAAATGCAAAAATTATAACATTTTTTAGTTATATAATTATGTTTCTTTGTACTTGCATATTTTTGGGAATTATTAAGCTACTTTTTTTTACTAAATATGAGAATGTATATCTCGATGACGGCACTTATCACAGCTGCGTAGTCGGAAATGAAAGTGTAGAACCGTATCAATATCAATAGGAAAAAATAATGTCACAGCAGCTAGATAATGAACAGATTACCGCCTTAATTTTTAGCGCACAGCAAGGAGCAGCGTCTCTTACTCGCGAGAATACCCAGCTAGTAGAGTACGTCGCTGGTCAGCGAAAACAAATTATGCGTTTGGTGCTAGTGGTTTTAGCATTAACCGTTTTATTAGTCGCCATGTTGGTGGTTTTTATGTTTTATCCAAAAAACCGTTATATCGCTACAAAAGACAATAAGGCGATCTGTGCTGTTGAACCAACCAAAAATCCCAACTTAACCGATGTAGCTATTGCTGATTTTGCTAAGGATGGGGTAGTAGGGCTATATAGCTTTAGCTATGTGAATTATATGTCGCATGTAGATGATGTACTTGGAAGATACTACACACCATCCGGCCGCAAAGATACAGTCACAGCCATTCAACCAATGGTTGAGACGGTGAAAAATCAAGCATTAACGATTAATGCTGGCATATTAGGCGCGGCAAAAATTGAACAGACAGGGGTAAACAATTTAGGTCAACCATTTTGGATTGTTCGCTATCCAATGGTTATTGATGTTTATTCAGGTGGTAAACAACCAGTTAGCCAACAATACTATATTGCCACGGTTCGCGTATTGGCAGATACCGCATCGGCCATCAATCCAAGAGGATTGGGTATTACGTCCGTGACACTTATCCCTACTGAATCGCCAAGATAAAGCTTCAAGCATCCTACCTATTTATTCAATGGAACCCCTATGAAAAAACATTTACTTGCACTGTTAACAGCGATAGCAGCGGTACGTGTTACAGCTGCACCCCTACCACCGAATACGATGGATATGTCGAATTATTCAGGTCAGGCGCAATCTTTTTCACAACAAACACAATCGCCCATTCTAAATCAGACCCCAATGGATATTCAGCCGTTCGTTGCTCCAAGCACTAGGACAATGGTGAATAATGAGGTCAATGAATACTTAGGCTCAAACTTAACGCCTCAGCAATTCCAGCAGCTTAAAACCTTATTGCTTGAGCAGCAACGAATTGCTGCCACGCCTTATAACCAATTACCAAACCCAGTGGTTCGTTCATTAGCTGTCGATTTATCGCCTGGTAAAACACCCCCAATCGTGCGTGTTGCAAAAAATATGCTAACTTCGATTGTATTTACCGACATGGAGGGTAATCCTTGGTATATCGAAAAGGTAGCATTAAACCGCAATCAATTTTCTGACGCTAACTCACAAAGTACCATTGCAGCAGCCCAGGCAAACACCCAAGCTGTTCAGGCAGCTGCCGACACCACAACTGGGTCCAACCTAACGCCAGCCAATCGAGCTTCAAGCAATATAAACGATGATAATGGCTATACAGCCTCACAAAATGCCAATGGCATTAACTCAAGCGGCAATAGCGATCCTAAAGCCAATCTGACCAATATTCTTACATTAGAGCCAAAACAAGCGATTGACTATGGTACGGTTTCAATCACATTAAGAGGCAAAGCAACGCCTGTTATTTTTCTTGTAGCCTCAGGTCAAAGCGAAGTTGATATCAGATTAGATGCCAAGATTGCAGGTAAAAATCCGGATGTTGATCAATCATCCGTATCGCCGTTTGCTGCTATTTCCGGTAATAGTCTTGCAAGTACGCCCGACCAAGATGCCATTGCACTCGCGTTTTTAGACGGTAATCCACCTAACGATGCCACCCCTCTAACTTCTTCCGATAGCGCAGTTAGAGGCTGGGAATACAACGATAAGTTATATGTTAAAACGCGTTTTGATGTTTTATATCCAAATTTCATGTATAGAGCGGCAAGTTCTGACGGCACAAAAATCTATCGTTTTGACCAAGGCGTTAATGACATCACCTTTTTACAACGTCGAGGGCAACCTGTAACCGTGTCCTTTGAGCAAAATTCTTTACCTTATTACGAGAGATAAAATATGGCTAACAGTAATCGAGAGTTTGAAGATGATATCGAAGGTTCAGGTGATATTTATGGTCCTGTAAAAGGCTTATCCGCGATAGGTATGCCTGACTATGATAAATCTAGGCAAATAATGCAAGAAGTTGAGAAAAAACAGAACTTCGAGAATTTAAAATCAATGACATACACCACGCCATCAACTGAACCGATTGTTGGCGACGCCCCCTCATTTAACCATCCTACTGAGTCTATTGAGCCTAGCACTACGACAGATACCTATCGTCCTACCCATAACACACAAGCTGATATCCCAGCTATTGATGAAAGTATTTATGATATTAACGTGCCGATGCCAGTAAAGGGTACTAGCATTAATCAAAAGCCTGGCGACGAATTATATGTGGAGCCTGAGGTTAGAGCGGCTAAGGTTAATTCATTGCCAGCTGTTTTAGCAAACCCTAAGTCACGCATAATGCTGTTTGCTGGTGGTGTTATGACGCTTGCAATCATTGGTGGGTTGTCTTATGCCTTCACCGGCGATAGCAAAAAATTAAGTGACACTGATAGCGGTGAAGCAGGTGTTGAGCTTAAGACCGACCCTAACGCGCCACTAAATGAGCAACAAGCTCGTTATGATATGCGTCGCCGCCAAGGTGAAGCATCTGAATTAGCCGCTCAAGGGGTAACAAATGCACCTTCATTAGCGACCATGCCAGCTAGTGCCACACAAGCAACAGGTGGCATTTCTAACGTATCGGCTACTGAAATTGCCGAAAAATATCGCGGTGTTAATTATCGAACCGCAGATATTAATAAAATACCTGACAATGAACGCTTACTATATGCCAATAGTCAGGCAGCCAATGGTGAGCGTATGCAATATTACCAAGAACCACTGTCTGATAGCTCGATATATCAACCTAAAGATACTCGGGGCGGCGAGGTGTTGACTTATATCGCAGGTGGTATCACGATCAAACCCGATGATTACGAACAACGATTGCAGCGAGCGATGCAAGCTGAAAATCAAAATAACTCAGGTTCTCAGCAAGCCCAATCGCAAAATAACAATGGTCAGTCTCAGGGGCAGTCACAGCCACAACCCGACCTTGTTTATGAGAATATACAGAAGTCGCTTGGCGCAGACTATGACGCTTATACCACTGAGCGCAATGCACAACAAGCAAGGTTGGCCGAACAGCGGTCGCAATATCAGCAACAAGCAGCGGCTTTAGCACAGAGCCGACAAGCGGTAGCAAAAAATGCCCTAAACCAGTCAATCCAAATGCTGACGGCAAGTAATAATGCTAGTAACAATTATACTGCCCAAATATACGGTCAAAAATATAACGCAGCTAATCGCAATTATGCACAGCCATCTACGGTTACTGGTAATGGACTTTACGGCTCCAACAGCTTATCAACCAATGCCAATGCTAAATCAACAGCGAGTAATTTGCTCCCAAAAAATATTATTCGGGCCGGTACAAGCTTTCCTGTCGTCGTAACCAATACAGTAAACTCCGACAACGGTTCTACCGTGACAGCGCAGGTGGTTGGTGGTGTGTTTAACGGGTCAAAAGTGTTTGGTCAGATTGAGCCGCAGGGCAGAAACATAGGCGTTTCGTTTACTGCATTACAACCAAAAAACCCACGCCAGTCACTTATACCCATTAATGCCATTGCTTTAACACTTTCAAATAGTGGTGGGGTAGCAAGTAAAGTAGATCGTCACTACTTCCAAAACTATCTAACAGCCTTGGCGCAAGCAGGGATTGAGGGTTACGGCAATGCTTATGCTGAGTCAAACACTACAACACGTACCACGGATGAAGGTACGGTCATTGTTTCGAGGGGAGGGGCAGACGCTAAACAAGTCCGAGGACAAATACTATCGTCACTAGCTGGGCGGTTAAATCAAGACATCGGTGTATTTGCTAATCGTCAACCAACGTACATTATTCGACAGGGTACACCGTTAAGTATGACATTGGTTTCCAACGTTGACACAACCGCTAGTACGGCGTCGCTAAACTTAAACAGTTCGCGAACATCCAATACAGCAAGACAGCAATAAGTTATATTAAGGAAGCGACATGACAGCTAATTCTATCAATACTGATCCAAGTAAACCCAAAGTTAAAGAAACGGTAGTTAACACTAAAACAACGGATTTAAAGGCGGTTAAAGAGCCTAGTAAGCAAGAAAAAACAATGAACTACATCATTTATGGTGTAGGGGCAGGTTTTATATTGCTGTTTATTGGGTTAGCCATCTTCTTGTTAATGCCAGCAGATAATTCCAAAAAGAAAGCACCGGCCAAAGATGCCACAATGGTTGCGTCAGTACCGGAACCTGTGACAACACAGCCACCGCCGTATTTAGCGAGTTTTGAAAACAACCCAAACGGTTGGTATTTTCAGCCACAGCCTTTTGATAGCCTTGTTGATGAATCTATTAAAAAAGCGATTGATAGCTCGCCATACAATCAGGGTGGCATTTTAGTTTCACCAAGCGGCACACAAATGACCCCTAATTCACCTGAATACTTTACGGTGGTTAATGGTATTCGTGAAAGTCAGAAAGCTAAATTAATGCAGGAATACCCCACTGAGCCACGAGGGGCTTATCAACAAATTTATCATCTTGATCCAGTGGCCGGTAACCGTGTCGCTATCAGTGACCCGAATGATATCTTAGCTATCGAGAACCAAACCGCTCAAGATATTGCCACTCAGTTAAACAATGGCATCATCAGCTTGCCAGCTCCAGCGAAAGAACAAAATCAAAAAGTTGAACCCAAAGTCATTGATATGACAGAGGAGCAGCGTCAACGCTATATGTCATTAATCCAAAATCTTCGTGACTGGAACCATAACTTACAAGTTGAAAATGCTGATTTGAAAAAACAATTAGCGCAGCAAGAGAAAGGTATGACCCATATCATTCAAAAGCTTGAAGATAGCCCAACAGCGAATGAAAGACTACGCGCTACCATGCTGCCAAAATCAACTGGCCTACGCACAGAGGCGATGGTAGGTGGCAGAGCTTGGGTACGAGACACCAAAACAGGTGCGTTATACTCATTAGAAGTGGGGTCTGTTATCCCAAATACTGAATTACGCGTCGCTGAGTTAAAAGAAGATACCGGCATTGTTATGGTCACGCGCAAATAAACCATTTTTGAGTTAAAAAATAAAGATGAATACACCCAATGCTTTTTTAATACTCTACAATGTAGTAGCCTCGTTAGGCTACTTATTTGTATTCTTGCGCTATTTTATAATGGCGGTGGCAGTGGTTTGGACGATAATTGCCTTGCTTAATATATGGGGTTTAACAACGGCTCATAGCAATGGCCAAATGAATAAGCTATTTCCATCACAGGCGCAACCGACGATGGCGAGTGCCTGGTTTCAGCTATTTATTGCCGGGGCATTATTCGTCCTGGCATTAAACCTTTTGCCAGCCACATTATTTAGTGCGATTTTAACAGGCTCAACCGACGCTGTTCAGAACTATAGCGTGGGAAGCTATAATCCTGATCCCACAGCCAGCCAAATACAAAGCCTCACCAAAGGGCTAATTCAAAGTTTGATGGCTTTAATAGGCTTATTAGCTTTCTATCGTGGTTTTGTGACCTGGTGGCAAATATCTCAGGGTACAAGCAATCAAGGGATGGGTAGGGTATTGGGTTTCTTCGTTTTTGGTGCATTGGCGTTTAATTTCTTTTGGGTCAATGACGTACTATCAAGTATTACTGGTATGAATTTCTTGAAAGCGATACTTGGTTAACCAAAAAATTATATTTTCATTAATTAACCCCTCCTTGTTGAGGGGTTAATTTATTTGTTGTGTGAGTTTAAAAGATTTTCGCACATACCACTTGGAACACCTGACGCAATCAGCTTTTTTTGTTCAGCTTTAGTCATTTTATCAAGACGATTAACTATTGCCTTTGCCGCTTTGCTTTCTGATCCGTACCGTTTGCTTAGAATTTTTGAATAAGCTGGCGTAACAACTTCATCAAAATAAATACCTACATTTGCAATATCTACCATATCGTATTCACCGCATGTTTGATATTGAGCGGCTTCTTTAGCATAGCCTGTTAAATATTTATCCATCTGCTTATCATTGGCAATATTTTGATTGGCAAATGATGAAACACTAATAATGGATAAAGTTAATAAACTAAATAGTTTTTTCATAAACTTCCTTTAATTATTCAAAGTGATTTAGAGAACAAAATCAAAGAATATCAGATTTAATAGGTAAGTGCTGGAAATATGGTTTGATATTTCTTAATCCTTACTATGATGTAGTTTTTAGCAAAAAAATATTTAATATGCTATCTTAAGTTCAAATTGACTAAGAGAACCTACAGGTTAGCAACAGCTATGCGAGTTTTAAGCGAAAGTGATATGCGCTTGCGTCATATTGACCCAGCGTTAATGAAAGCACAGTGGAAAACAGAGCAGATTTTCACGGAATATTATTTTACCGATGGTCAAGTTTTAGTACAAAACAATATCGTTAAGCGTGGTCAGGGCAAAAAATGTGACTACCTTCTCACAGCTGCCAATTTGATAACCCCATTAGCCATCGTCGAAGCCAAAAAAGGCTATAAAAGTGTGGGTGATGGTTTGCAGCAAGCGATTGATTATGCGTCGATTCTTGATGTTCCATTTGCTTATTCCTCCAACGGTTACGGCTTCGTTGAACGTGATTTATTGACAGGTAAAGAAACCAATCTAACAATGGATGAATTTCCTACGCCTGAGCAGTTATGGCAACGCTATGCGAATGCTAAAAAGCTGTCCCCTATACAAGAACAGGTTATTAAGCAGCCTTACTATTTTGACCGTTTCAAAAACATAAAGCCGCGCTATTATCAACGCATTGTGATTGATAGGACGGTACAGGCAGTCGCTAAGGGACAAGACCGTATTTTGTTGGTGATGGCCACAGGGACAGGCAAGACTTACACTGCCTTTCAAATTATTTGGCGATTGATGCAAACCGGGATAAAAAAGAAAATATTGTTTCTTGCTGACCGTAACATCCTAATTGACCAAACCATGCAAAATGATTTTAAGCCGTTTGAAAAAATCATTACCAAAGTGCAAGGCAAAGACCTTGATAGCTCGTATGAAATTTATATGAGCCTTTATCAACAGTTGGCTGGCGAGGAAGGCGAGGAACCGTTCCGCCAGTTTAAGCCCGAGTTTTTTGATTTAATTATCGTCGATGAGTGTCATCGTGGCAGTGCCAAAGAGGAATCACTATGGCGGCGTGTACTTGATTATTTTAGTACAGCAACTCATTTGGGATTGACCGCCACGCCTACCGAAACCAAAGAGGCGAGTAGTACCTACTATTTTGGTGAACCTATTTATACTTATAGTTTAAAACAAGGCATCCAGGACGGCTTTTTGGCTCCCTACAAAGTTATGCGTGTGTTACTCAATAAAGATCTTGAGGGCTGGCGACCCGAAGCAGGAACGAGAGATATCGAAGGAAAATTGGTCGAAGATAGAGAATATAATATCAAAGATTTTGACCGAAACATCGTGCTAAATGAGCGTGAAATTACGGTTGCCAAGCGTATTACCCGATGGTTAAAAGACAATGACCGCTATGCCAAGACCATCATATTTTGTGTTGATATCGAACATGCCGAGCGGATGCGACAAGCGATGGTCAATGAAAACACTGATATCGTTAAAGATCATCCTAAGTACGTTATGCGTATCACAGGCGATAATAAAGAAGGCAAAGACCAACTCGATAACTTTATTGATGTCAATGAAACCTTCCCAACCATTGTTACCACCTCCAAGTTAATGACCACAGGTGTAGATTGCAAAACCTGCAAGTTGATTGTTCTTGATAGTAATATTGGTTCGATGACTGAATTTAAGCAAATTATTGGTCGTGGCACACGGCTTAATGAAAAACACGGTAAGCTGTTTTTTACCATTATGGATTTTCGCAATGTGACCAAGTTATTTGCCGATCCAAACTTTGATGGTGAGCCAGTGCAAATTATTGAAGTACCGCCTAATAGTGGTGATGATAAAGGCGAAGATGAAGGTGAGAAAGGGGAGGGGCAGCCACCTAATGATGAACCCACTGGTGGAACAACAGGCGAGCCACCAATATTTGATCCACCCCAACCACCGCCACCACGCAAAGTTTATGTCAAAGGCGTTCCGATTGAGATTAGCAAAGAACATGTGCAATTTTATGACGCCAATGGCAAATTGGTTACCGAAAGTCTAAAAGACTACAGCCGCCGCAACATTTTGCAGGAATATGCCAGTCTTGATGATTTTATCCATGCTTGGCAAGATGCTGATAAGAAACAAGCCATCATCGACGAGCTTGAAAACAACGGCGTATTTTTTGAAGTGTTAGAAGATTTGGCAGGTAGGCATGATTTAGACCCATTTGATTTGATACTGCATATTGCCTATGATAAACCCCCATTAAGCCGAGCCGAACGAGCCAATCAAGTTAAAAAGCGTGGCTATCTGCATCAATATGATGAAACCTGCCAAAAGGTACTAAATGCTTTGCTTGATAAATATAAAGACGAAGGTATCAAGCCTTTTGAAGATATGATTGTATTGAAAACCAAGCCATTTGATAGCATTGGTACGCAAGTGCAAATTGTCAAAGAGTTTGGCGGCAAGCTAGGCTATAAACAAGCGATTAAACAATTACAAGCCATGTTGTATGGTTTTGATTCAGCGGCATAGTCAGCGTTATTTTATAAATTTTTCCAACAATAGGTTGTTTTATGAGTATTGGTAGTTTTGTTAAAAGTATTCAAAATATTATGCGTGGTGATAGCGGTATTAATGGTGATGCCCAGCGTATTGAGCAGATGGTATGGCTTTTATTTTTAAAGATTTACGATAGCAAAGAACAAGAATGGGAGCTTGAAGATACCGAGGAAGAATATCAATCTATCATCCCGGAAAATATGCGTTGGCGAAATTGGGCGGTCGATAACAAAGACGGTAAAGCACCCACCGGTGATGCGCTGCTCAATTTTATTAATAACGATGTCATACCGACGTTAAAAAACATACCAATTACTGATAAAACAACGCCCCGTCAAGCTATTGTGCCGACGATGTTTGAAGATGCCAATAATTTTATGAAAGATGGTATCTTGCTACGTCAAGTGATTAATGAAATCAACGATATCAACTTTGAGGACTACGGCGACCGTCATGCGTTTGGTGAAATTTATGAGACCATTCTCAAAAGCTTGCAAAGTGCCGGTAATGCTGGCGAGTTTTATACCCCAAGGGCAGTAACCGATTTTATTGTGCAAATGATTGACCCAACATTGGGCGAACAGGTAGCAGATTTCGCTTGCGGTACCGGTGGCTTTCTAACCTCAACGTTAAAGCATTTGACCCCAAAAGCCAAAACCATTACCCAGCAACACCAACTACGAGCCAGCGTATATGGCATCGAGAAAAAACCGCTACCTTATATGCTCGCTGTCACCAATATGCTTCTGCACGATATCGACAATCCGCAGATTTATCACGGTAATGCCCTAGAGCGTAATGTGCGTGAATTGGAGGATAATGAACGCTTCGATATTGTCATTATGAATCCACCCTACGGTGGCACAGAAGGCGAAAACATTAAAAATAACTTTCCAAACGAGCTTCAATCCTCAGAAACCGCTGATTTGTTTATGTCGGTAGCAATGTATCGCCTCAAAAAAATCCAAGACGGTGGCGGACGCTGTGCGATGGTTATTCCTGACGGCTTTCTATTTGGTACCGATGGGGCAAAATCAGCAATTAAAAAACGCTTAATTGAGGATTTTAATCTCCATACGATTATCCGCTTGCCAGCGAGCGTGTTTGCACCTTATACCAGTATCACCACCAACGTATTATTTTTTGATAATAGCAAAAAAACTGAGCAAGTTTGGTTTTATCGTCTCGACATGCCAGCCGAGCAAAAACATTTTTCCAAAACCAAACCGATGAAGATTGAGCATTTTGCTGAGGCAATCGACTGGTGGCAAAACCGTGTGGAGATCAAAGACACACAAACTGATACTTATAAGGCCAAAGCATTTACCCCAAAGGAGCTTAAAACCGAGATCACCGATGAAAAATTGGTCACCAAAAAAGATGGTAGTACCGAGACTATCACCGAAACCAAGGTGACGTATGACCTCGATTTGTGTGGCTATCCGACCATTGAAGAAGAAGTCTTAAGTCCCGAAGATACCATCCGCACGTTTCATGAACAGCGTGACGAGTTAAATCGCCGGATTGATGAGCAGTTGACCCAAATTGCCAATTTAATTGGGCTTGATTTGGTCAAGGCAGATTTGATTAACGAGGTGATTACGGAAGATTCGGTAGGCGAGGCATAACCAATGGCAAACTACAAAAAGAAGGCTGCCAATGCGGTGTTGCTGGCGGATAAGATGCGTAAGTCAGTATTACAGGCAGCAATAGAAGGCAAGCTAACTACGCAAAATCCTGCCAAAGATGGCGATGCTCAAGATTTATTGGCAGATATACAGGCAGAAAAACAGCGGTTAATCGTGGCTGGTGAGATTAAACGAGAAAAAGCATTGCCAGCGATTGATGAAAATGATTTGCCGTTTGATATTCCGAATAATTGGGTTTGGGTCAAAATAGGCGATATCTTTAATATTGTTCGAGGTGGCTCACCAAGACCTATTCAGCAATTTTTAACTACTGCTAATGATGGTTTAAATTGGATTAAAATTGGTGATACTGATATTGGTGGTAAATACATTACCTCCACTAGAGAAAAAATTAAACCAGCAGGACTGGTTAAAACTAGATTGGTGAAGAAAGGTAGCTTACTACTTACCAATTCTATGAGTTATGGCAGACCCTATATTCTTGAAGTAGATGGATGTATTCACGACGGATGGTTAAGCCTTACACCATTAAGCTCTAACCTTTCAAAAGAATTTTTTTATTATTTGCTAAGCAGCACTTTTGTAAAAACGGAATTTGATAAAAGTGTGTCAGGTGCAGTAGTCAAAAATCTTAATTCTGATAAAGTTAGAGACACATTAATTCCTTTGCCTCCTTTAAAAGCTCAACAAAGAATTGTAGAAAAATTGGAGGAAATATTGCCACAGCTTGAGCAACTGCAAGCCGATGAAAATAAACTACATACTTTGCAAACCGCCTTTCCTAGCCGTATGCAAGCGTCATTGTTACAAGCCGCTATTGAAGGCAAACTGACCACGCAAGACCCCAAAGCAGATGGCATGGCGAGCCACCTTCTTAAACAAATCCAAGCCGAAAAACAACGCTTGATTGACGCCAAAGAAATCAAACGAGAAAAACCCTTGTCCGCCATTACCGATGAAGAAAAACCATTCGATATCCCAGGTAATTGGGAGTGGGTGAGATTAGGGGAGTTAACGTTTAATTGGGGGCAAAAATTGCCTGATAAAGATTTTACTTACATTGACATATCATCAATTAATAACAAGTTATTCAAACTTGGTGAAGATATGGAAATACTAAGGCCGAATCAAGCTCCCTCTCGAGCAAGAAAAATAGTTAAAAAGGGAGACATAATTTACTCAACAGTCAGACCCTATCTAATGAATATTTGCATAATTGATAAGAATATTGAACCTGAACCAATCGTCAGCACAGGGTTTGCAGTTTTTAATACTTCTTTAGATATCACTAATCAATATCTCTTTAGGGTACTTTTAAGTCCGTATTTTGATAGTTATGCAAATCACAACGATAACGCCAAAGGGGTAGCTTACCCTGCTATAAATGATACTCGTTTGAAAAATGCTCTTGTACCATTACCACCACTTGCCGAGCAACAACGCATTGTCGCTAAACTTGACGCCCTATTGCCAAAAGTACAGGCACTTAATGACCTTTAATATTCAATAGAGCCATCTAATCTATAGAATTACATTCACTGTTTTTTACGGTCTAATAACTCTTGGATTTTATGAAATGAATTAACGGTAGCAGGGTCTTTTAGGTCCTGTTTCCAATCCTCAAAAATCTCCGGATAATCTCTACGGTCATTTGGTGCTATTTTACCGGTGTTAGCGTCAACAAAATCTTTAGTATATATGGCAAGCTTTTTAATCTGTGCGTCTGATAAACCTTTGCTCTGCCAACCTGGGGCCTTATCCATATCATACGTTTGCTCTAACAAATGAATTTCATCCTTAGCTTCATGCTCACTGGCTTCTTTTCGCGTATTTTTCAAAGTTTTTTCGCTAGTATCTTCAAAACTAAAGACAATCTCCGATACCACTCTACCTTTTTTATTTTGGGTATAGGAAATACGATAAGGAGTATATTGCTCTATGTCTTTTATGGCTCTATTTAAAACATATACCTTAAAATCAGCCATTTTTGTATAGGTATCAACGCAATTAAATTTTTCTCTTAAATATTCGATCGTGTAAGATTTCTGCTTATATTGCTGGTGCATGCAGCTTGAAATCAGTTCAAATAAAATCATACCGTAACAGCCTAAATTCACAATTAGCTGTCTTTCATACTTAGTAAATGGGTTTGCCTTATCAAATACTGTCAACATTTCGACAACATCGTTATGAAGATCAACATGTATCTCGCCCAATTTATCCTGATATACAGCTTTAGTTAACCAACTAACCTCAGTTTTCGTTTTCTGTTTTTGATTTTTCTTAAAGTCCCAAAACGCATACGATTTGTTCACCAAAGCCGAGCAGCTTTCAGCTAATTGCACATAATAGGCGTTGCCTTTAATGCTATACTCAGTTTGAAAGTCCTGAACCTTGATGACAAATGTGCGTTGATTAGGATTTTGTTCGACTGATTTGCGTACCAGTGGGGACAAAAACATAATCAATCTTCTTTCATTTAAGTCCAAGTCAGTGATCGCGTTTAATAAACGATTTTGCAAGACAATCCAATTTTCACCATAAACAGGTGTAGGTTGCTGTGGCTGTTGTGGTTGCGCTGCTGCAACCTCATAAGTTTTGCTTTCTATTATTGGTGATGGTGTAGTAGTAGCTACAGGCGTTAGCGTAGGTTGTGGTTTTGATACTGGTGATGTAGCAGGTAAATCTTGATTAATGCTTTTAGGCGCAACTAATTCAAGTACAGCGTCATCGGTTAAATCTAAGCCATATTTTTGGGCAAGCTTTAATCGCTGCCTCATATTATTTTGATGTGTTTCATTCATAAAGCCGATAATAGCTTCAAAATGTTCCTTATCTATTTCATCTAAATCTGCTAATTTTCTTTCCATCGCTATTTCACTTTATTCTACACTACTATACGATGATAGTACCACATTTAACGAAAAATCGTTATACCTATTCGTCATATCGCCTAAATTTTTTATCAAATTCTCCATCGCTTTAATTTTTCTTTCCTAAAATGTTCGTTATATCGCTCATTTTTGTATAAAATTCACTAATATTTGGGGTTATATGACGAATTACCTACATATCTATTCGTCATATTTCCTAAAATGTTCGTCATATCTACCTTTATTTTAACTTTTCTTTCCTAAAATGTTCGTCATATTGCTATTTTTTATAAAAAATTGACCAAAATTTAGGCAAATATGACGAATTATCTTTATAATCATTCGTCATATTTCCTAAAATGTTCGTCATATTAGTAGCCTTTTTGACGATTTTTCCCAAAAATTTCATTATATCGCTGATATTTTTTCTAAAAAGCGTATTAATCTATCAATATGACGAATAAATAACATTTTCATTCGTCACATTTCCTAAAATGTTCGTCATATCTCCTAAAATCTTCGCAGAAATTCCTAAAATCTTCGTCATATTTTCCTAAAATGTTCGTCATATCTCCTAAAATGTTCGTCATATCTCCTAAAATCTTCGTCATATAAAAAATTTTTACCCTATTGAAAGCTAGTAACTATACGGTCTCCCAAGATTTTGAAAAAAAGGACAAAAGCTTTAAAAAGCTTTAAAAATGTTATAAAGATAAAAAAGGATTTTTTACTAATAAATCATAAAAAACCGCCCAAAATTTTTTGGACGGCTTCGTTTAATTACATTTCCAGGTTAGATAACCTATCTTGTCGATAGGATTGTTCAAGAGCATTCTGAATTGAAGCATCATTGTTAGATTGACGCTGTTGATTTTGCTGTAACACCTCATTTGCCACTTTAAAACGTTGCAGCTGTTCGTGTACCTGATCATCGGATGATATCTTGCCAGCAATCTCAGCCAAACCATCGAAACTCTTATGACGTTGATAGCTGTTTAGGTTGCTATTTAACGTGATAGCCTTAACTACGAACATATCTGATAGCTTCTCAATCGCTTCCCATCCAGCAGGGCGTTTAGGCTCTGCTTCTGACGGTTCTTTAGAATGCTCAAGCAGCTTAACCATATCTTTTGCGGTTTTAGCTGCACTTAAGTCACCCAACATTTTAGCGGTTTTAACAAAGTTTTCATCATGTTCAGCACGTACTCGAACCGCTTGCTCCAAGATTGCTGTATTAACCTCCATACCAAATTTTAGCTCATTAACCGTCGCCTCAAACGCGCTGGCTTGGTTGGCCTCATTTTTGATAGGCTTATACTCACCCAAAATTTTACTGTTAACATAACGATGGTTAACTTTCTCAACCACCTTTAAATCTTCCAGTAGTTTATTGGCTTGTCCCAAGAATGAAAAATCACCATTAATTGACTGTTCAGGCGCATCGAGCAAACGTTGTTTCATGGTATTGACACTATCGCGTTCTCTTTCGATATCGCGTGACCAAGCACCGTAACGTGTTGCGTGGTTAAAGATACGTTCTGTTTTATCAGACAGCTCGCCAGCACTTTCATTAAGCATCGCTTTAACCAAGCTAAATGCCTCAGTTTGTGTTTGCTGTTTATTGGCCATATTACCTGAGATTTTTAAGTCTTGGTAATGCTCGGCATTCGGATTGGTGGCCTTCATCAGTTTAACAAACTTCAAGGCTTCATCTGTGCCAATGGCTTTCAAACTACTTTCAACAATATCTCGGGTATGTAGCTTTTGCGCCATGCGCTTTTCATCGTTCATATCAGCGTGGCTAATCGTAATAGCGGCCAATAAGCTCTTAGCACGTTGGGTTGGCAAGTCGTCATCACAAATGATCTCAAAACTATCGGTTAGCTCTTTGCTTTCCAACACTTTAGGCTCGATGTTAAGCTCAAAACGCACAGCATGATCCGTGGTAGCCATTTTTGATGCCGCAATCATAATGGGTTTAAACGCTTGTAGTGTGCCATCTTTACCATGCACTTGATGGTTAAATTCCCGACGCTGTAAAGAATTATGCAGCGTACATTCGGCAATCAGGTCAGGCTCAAGTGAGTCTTGCCGTGATAAGTTTTCCAAGTGTTGATTTTTCACTACCTGCATGACTGCTGCTGTACCAATAGCCGCCACCTTAGCAAAATCCTCATTTTGTACCAATCCATTAGTAGTAGGGTAGCTTGATAAGATATTGCCGTCTTTGATGTTGGCATCGGTTAACGCTCGGCGAAGATGGTTATTAACGGCGGTATCGTGTGCAGCAATATCAATAAATTCATTGACCATCTTATTTGCATTGCCATCTTTAAAATAAGCAACGAGTGGCTCCAGGCGTTTCATGTTTTCTTTATCGTTGGTAAGATAAGCGGTCACATAATCTTGCACATTGATATCAAAAACACCCCCCTGGCCAACTTGCCGACGTAAATCAACATCATCGACCTGCGGCTGTTTAACCTGCGCCTGGGCGGTTTGCTCGTTATCCTTCGACTGCTGGGCATCGAGCGAGGCCTCATTCGTTAACTCAGCGACTTGAGATAAAATCAGATTATTGATTTTCTCAAGATTTTCCATTGATTTTCGTTGTTGGCCAAGCGTTGTGATATTTTTATGGTTATTATCTGAAATAAAGCGTTCTACCCATAAAACAGCGCGGAAGTCGCCCAACTCGAAAGGACTACTTGGCTCTTTAGGTACTTTGGCCAATGGATTGAGCTTATCGTACTGGTTTAAGTTCTCTGTTTTATGCACCAAGTAATCAGCTTGCTCTTTACTCATGGTTGCACTAAGTACCGATGCCACCAACTCATACCGGGCTGTATTGGTGACCAGCTGGCGTGATGAATGGGCGAAATCGCCTTTAGTTGCTAAATTAAACAAGCCTTTGTGAAGCACGGCAATATGTTCGTCGGCCTGATCGTTGATTAAGGCCTCAGCATGGCTTAATTGCACATCAGCGTCGTACTCATGTACTTTTTTCGCGCCATACAGCAACCGCTCAGTGGCTTGTGGATAGTCACGGTACTGTGCAGCCATGATATCAACCACCACTTTGATTTCATCGTCATTCAATTCACCAGCATTGCGAATTTTATGGCTAATGCCACGCACCAGCTGTTTATCATAAATAGGCTCAACCAAGATATGTTCTTTTAATGCTTCCTTGGCATTCTCGAGATCAAAATCCGGTGTTCGCGCTGCAAACTGCTGATTTAAGGCCCGGACTGCTTCAAGCCCTGTATTGTCTTTAGGGTTGTATGCTGCTTTTTGTACGATGTTACTTAAAAGCATATTGGCAAAGCGTTCATTGATGCCATATTCTTCAATCGTTGGATTAGATTGAGTTGGGTTTAGCGTGTGGGCTAAGATTCGAGTTTTAAACTCCACCAAAGCGTCTTGTGCAACTTTGTTGTCATTTACACTCATGGCTTTATCAAGCGAATGATCAATGGTTTTGAGCATATCGTCATTTTGGCTATAAATCACCATCACATCAGCCGCTTTATCTACCAACGCACCTGCTTTAAAACCAGTCATTGCCGCATCATTGAGTGCCTTAAACTGCGGCTGTGATAGGTCCTGCTGGGCATGTTCGATACG
Source organism: Moraxella sp. CTOTU46711 (assembly GCF_031975715.1). NCBI lineage: Bacteria > Pseudomonadati > Pseudomonadota > Gammaproteobacteria > Moraxellales > Moraxellaceae > Moraxella > Moraxella sp. CTOTU46711. The sequence goes on along the minus strand of NZ_DALYMP010000005.1, from coordinate 29,536 downwards.
AATGTACCCATCCCCATACCCGGCATTATTTAAGCCAGTATTCTCGGTTTTGGCATCAGGTGTTTGTTCAGATTCCAGGCTCTCTATTTCGCTTGCCGTTGAATTGGCAAGTTCAGCTGCTTTAGCCGCTTCTTGGGCTTGTTGTTCCAGTTCTTGAGCTTGCTGTTCAAGACGAGCGATACGTTCTTGCTCTGCCTTCAACGCACGTTCTTCAACAACGCTTGCGACAGCCAGCTTACTTTCTGCAAGACTGCCACCATTTAGCAGGAAGTGATGAATATCGGGATTTGCTACGTTGCTAACATCATCACCACGTTTTGCTGGGGCAAAATCCTCTTTAAAAAATTGGGTGAAGTTATAGTGTGTGGTACGCCCTTGAACATCAGTGATACCGGTGAGACGCACATCATTGACTTTTTTCATTTCGCTTATGACACGTCGATAAGCATCATTTGGGTTAAAGCTGACCAATGGTACCTTAATATTGATACTGTCATTGGCCTGTGGCATTGCACGGCTAAACAAGGCATCAATAGATAGGTCATTATCAAACTCTTTGACTTTCTCGGCCATATCAATAATCGCACCTTCTGCCATGATCGCAAGATCGGTTGGATTCAGTTTTGCATCAAAGCCAAAGTTGTCACGCATGTAGAGCTTCATTTCATTCATGGTTTTATCAATCACACGTTCCACTTCATTGCGGTGTTGTGGGTTAACTTGCTCATTGTTCTCGTAAGCGGTTAGCATGTACGGTAGTAATTCCAATTCTTGTCGCATTGGATTGTTTTCACGCATTGCTAACTGTTGAGCTTCAAGTGCAATCGGGTTCTGCGCGGCGATCAATGAGTGAACATCATTCATCACGCCAGCATAGGCTTTCTCTGACATCAGTTTTTGGAAGCCATGATGTGCGCCCAACTCATGTAGCAGACATGCCACTGTCGATTTTTCTGTTAGATTATCAGCCACTAACACGGATTTACCGTCTTTGTAAAAACCTTCGACGCCATTTAACTCATTAACGCTCTTAACGGTACCGCGTTGTTGAGCTTCATCTTTGGTGATAATTTCAACAAGTCCACTACCAAGTAGATTTTGGGTATTCTGTTCGCCAAAACGTTTGGCCAATGTATCAAACACCATTGTTTTTTGAGCATCAAGTTTGATGGCATCAGCAGCCATTTGACCGCGTTTGTTCAATGGGAAGTTGGCAATGTTATTGGCTGGCGCGATAGGGGTGGCGGCTCGACTAAACAACGCCGTTGATTCAAAGACCATTTCACGCTTGCCCTGGGCATTTTCAAGCTCTACCACTTTTTCCACGGTTCGTTGTTGTAGCGTAGATAAGAAATCGTCATACGCCTCCATAATTTGCGGCATTTCTTCTTTAGTTGGGTAAGGATAAAGCTTTTTACCTAAACCGGTAGCGGCAGCAAACTCTTGCTCTGAGCGCACGTTCACCAAAAAGTCATTGCGAATACCTAGCTGTTGTCCTTTTTCTTTGACATACGCCTCAAAGCCCCGAGCAAACAATTCAGCTGGGTCTGACCAATATTTTCGAGCAGCTGGGGTGGGTAAGGCACGGCAGCGTTTGGCCATACCGCTTCTATCCAACACCTTATTGATTTTATTATAAGCATCTTTCAGCTCGTCTCGGATGTTGAGCTGATCGATCTGATAATTATTTAAAGAACTTGGCATTTTAGGGTTGCCAGTAATTTCATCTTTGTCAATCAAGTAATTGTCTAGCGCATGCGCCCATTCATGAGCGCAGGTGCCAAGCCCTTTACTCCGGGTGATATTGATATAGCCCCCAACGTTGACATATTCGCCATTACCGTGATTATCAAACTGGCGTGGATCATAAAAAGCAGCCGCTCTTGCGCCACCGCCATGTCGTCCAATCGTTAATCCTAATTGACCACCCAGGCCGATTGCATTGGTAGGTAAGCCAATAATTTTAGCCATATCGGTATAAGCCACTAAGGTATTCTCAGCGATGACGGCGCGTTCTTGAGGCTTGATATAGTTACTGCTACTAAATTCCACGCCCATAAACCCGAAGTGCCGTAAAATCGCTTCATCGGTGATTTCAAAGTCGTAATCTTCACCTTCGCGCTGATAATCACTTAAGGTATTTCTAACATCGGTTTTCTTAAGTGAGGGTTTTGCCTCATTGGTTGCTTTTTTATCCTGCTCTTTACTTAGCAAATGCTGAGGTAGGGCAGTCTCTACAAACTGTTCAAGGGCTTTTTCACGAGATTCAATACCTTTTAAGGTGGTGCTGTTATACTCATGCAGCTTATCCCATAAAGCGTAATTCGTCATGTCTCGTTTAAACGAATAACCTAATTCATCCTGCTTAATAACACGCTCTTTACTAGGGTTAATTTTGGCAAGCTCTTGGTCGATAGCGAGCATATCTTCCATACTGGTAAATTTTTCAATTTCAAATACATTGCCACGATCTTTCTCACTTGGCGATATTGCTGCTTTAATCACGTAAAGACGCTTATCTTCTTCTGCAACGCCTTCTTTAAACCGGAAAAAGCCAGCTTTGGTTTCATCTGCGGTCATCGCTGCACTGTTGTAGTAGGCAAAGAATGTCACTTTGTTATAGGTTGGATCGGTCGCCAACGGATATTGCTGGCTAAGTTCAATATTTTTCGTCGAACCGATATCAACGTCTTGAATGATATTGTCTAGTACCTCGCCTTTAAGACTACGAGTGACGGTCACCGCTGTTTTACCAAGTACCCCTAAAGCCGTATTGAGTAATTGATTATCTGAGCTTGCGGTAATGCGATTAAGTTCTTCGGCAGATTCAGGCGTTAAATGCTCTTTAAAACCCTGTAATGAGTAAGCAGCAAAGATATTTTGTAATTTACCGCTGTTCATTCCCACGACATCCCGGAAAGCCACTTCTGCGGCAAACTTAGATTCGTCGTTCTTGATTTTAAAGGTGGTATCGTGATTGTTTAAGTCGTTGAACCCAAGCTGCTCTGTTCTTCGGCCTTCTGCTCTTGAAGGGCGTTCATCGACAAAGCTTTGAGCCAGTACAATAGGGTTGTCCTGTGATTGTGCTACCTCGGTTGGCTTTAACGCTAGATTTTCGACTGAAATATGCTTCCATTGCTCAAATGGCAATCTTGCCAGCACTTCTGCCTTCACAAAATTGTTATAGATCGCGGCAGAATAAATAAAGCCATTACGCTTATCCTTATCTGTGTTGTCAATGCGATACATATTGTATTTGTACTGCTGAGAATATTTTTCGATATTTCCAGCTTGCAGTTGAAGCAAGGTGGTTAAGCCTAAGCTGCGACCACTGGCATACTTTTCAAAATCACTTGCCGTTTCAGGAATGTCGTTATAGTTGTTAAATAACGTCGTAAACAGCTCATGCTTGTATGCCGCATCTTCTGCCCATTCCCTTAATACCGAAGCGGAGGAGAAAGTACGCGTTCTTTTTCTTGGTTTTTCAGGGATGCTATCGCGCAAGATAAAAGAAACTGCTTTGACATAGGGGTCATTAATCTTGTTAATCTCGCCCATGCCCCAGGCACTAATACCTTTTTTAGCAAACACATCCGCAGTAATCATGGCAAGCTTGTCGGTTCGTCGCCCGATAATTTTCTCACCAATTTGCTGAGAAATAATTTTTTCATCAGCCACGGACGCGGCTGCACCATCTAATAACTCGCCTTGGGCTGGCGTGTTATCCTCAGTTGGTTGTTGTTCAGGTTCAGACATTGGTCCAGGTGTGGCCGTATTATCTTGACCTGGTTCTACATCCAGCTCATTGTCATTAGGCATTGGCTTGTCACTGTCAAGTTGGTTATCTTGTTCATCGGCTGCCAATTCCTGCTGTTCTTCTTTGAGGCGATTTTGGGTGGTGACGTATTCAGCAACCATTGCATCGTTAATCGCTATAGTGTTGAGACCAGCTTCGGTTAACAGTTGATGCACGGTACCAAAATCAGCATTATCAAGCTTCGCTTTCTCAATAAAACCATCTTTTACCAACTCAAAATCATCATCAAATTGGCTAACATGGTATTCATTACCCACGTCTAATACCGTTGATGTTCCGGACACATGCAACCATTCGCGTTGTGGGCTGTCAGTTGGGTACAACTCGTTCACTTCTAAGTAATACGCCAATGCTTCACCCGGCTCATACTGGTAATCGCTTACCAGTTTTTGAGTGGCATCATCGAGTAGTTGCACATTGTCATCAATCGCTGGGGCATTGTTATCGGTCACTGGCGTATTGTCATCGACAGGGCTGTTCTCCTCAATCGAGGTCAAGCCAATATCGGCACCATTATCGTTAGCTGGTGATTGTTCAGGTGTCTGTTCAGGGGCAGGGGCTTGTTCGGGGCTATCCATACCAAGCTCCTGCTGTGCATCGAGGCTAACACCTGTCTCATTTAATAGCCAACGCTGATTATTGGCAGCCGTCAAGCTACCAGCTAATTCATCCACAAGATCATTATTAAAACCGATTGGACTTGCATCAATAGCTGGGCGTAAAGTCTGCTCTCTTGCAACCAATACCTCGCGAAGGCCTTGTATATTGCGTTCTGTGGCAAGCTTTTCATCGCTACGAATATAGTCTTTTAATTGCTCAATGCGGCGTTCATCAAGTAAATTAGATAAGAATAAGGCAGCAGTGTTGTCATTGCGCCCTAGGCCTTTAATGAACACATTTCTTTTTTGTTCAGCAAAGTGGTCTTTGACTTCTTGGCTTCGAGCCACCGCAGCGTTTAAGATATTATTGACCATCGCATCGCGGCCAAGTGAATCGCCTGAGTCTTTGGCATTTGATGCTGACAAGGTTTGAAGGTGTTTAACCACGCTTTCGATTGCTGGGCTTATGGCAATCTTTTTACCCAACATATCAACCAGGGCGTCTGCATCGGTTGGCTGTACTGACAGCGTTTTAAGCTTTCTTTCGGTATTTCTTAACGTAGTCGCATCATAGAAGCTATCAAGCTGATTATTAAATTGTAGTGGTTCAACCGATTTGGCCATAATTGGCGGCATCGGCTCACGAACCATGTTCGCTTTTTGGGTATTATTGGCCACAAAACGCATGACGGTATTCGGATTCTCAAATGCCACGGATAAGTTTGTATTGGGAGCCAAAAGCCCTAGATTGGTACTGGAATGTAGCCAATTTTTACGTTCCGGCGAGCCTTCTGTTTGAATAAACGCGCCTTGGGTGTTTGGGTTGTTTAATACATTTACAAGCTTATTAAGTGGCTGGGTCTGCTCCCAAACATACTCAGATTTAGCTTCATCTGCTTTGCCAGTGATAAGATAGTTCGTTGCAATCGCTGTGACTGGCGCGACTTGACCATCCTGCCGATGTTCAGTGACAAATGAGGTGTGCTGATAAACCCCATTTCTCACCATTTTCATGATAGGCGTTTCTTCCCGAATACGGCCTTGTTCAATCGCATCAATATCCGCTTGAATTAAGTTTGCGATGTGTGAATTATAGCCACCCACCAAATTATAGGTGGTGGTACCAATAATTCTTGCACTGACACGTTGTTGATTATGCTTGGTGTCCTGCTGATACTCACCCAATTCTTCCATGAATAAATCAGAGTAACGATTATCAAAGAAACTACCAGTATTTAGGTATTGCCCTGGATCAATGCCTAAGTCTTGGCTTGTTAAACCCATTTGCTGTGCTTTTGCTTCCACAATTAAGTCACTAAGGCCGCTTTGGTACAGAAAGTCACGGACACTTTCTAAGTGCTTAACGTGTTTAGCAATACTTTTAACCGTTTGGGCGTCACTGGCAGAGATATTATCTAAGTCAAATTGACTGATTTTACTTTCTGCGGTACTGGTACGGCGGTCTTGCCGCACGACGATATTAAATAGCGTATCAAGGCCATTTATCGGCGTATGAACCGTGGTTTTAATGAACCCACCTCCTTCTACGGCAATGGCTTGTTCACTTGCGGTCACATCAGAACGAATATATAGCGGTGCCGTAAAGTCTTTAAAAATTCCTTCAGGAGATACCATAGTGGCACGGCGAATTTCGACACTGCCGCGACGTAAATTACCCTCCGCATCCGTGTTATCGAGTTCGGCAATCAAAAAGTCCAAGATTTTTTGATTGTCTTGACCCATGTGGGTCGTTTCATAAATGCCGTGTAGTTCTTCCAACTGTAAATAGGGCGTTGAATTGGTGGTTAAGGCATTGGCTTCACTACGGCTTACAAAGTTTAGCGTGGCCATTGCATTGTTATGCAGTGTTTTAGGATTGGCAGCTTGCGTAATATCGGTATTAATCAGATTAAGGTAATCTTTGGCCACACCGGTTAAGTGCGCGGCATTGATTTGAAAATGATTAATTTTGCCATCGGTGTGCTTGGTAAATTGCGTATCAAGGCTATTTTTTTGTAGCTTGATTTCATTTAACTCAACGTTTTTAAATGCAAGCACAAGTTGACTATTTCCAAGCATCTGTGTCCCTTGTGCATCGGTTCGCTTTCCGATAAGAGCCTCCATCGGCTCAGTGCTATTTAATAGCTGTTCGATTTCTTTTTCATTGGTGCCAATCGCACGTAGTTCATCAACACTTTTTAAGCGAATACTCGCAGTTTTAGGCTGATAACCTCCTGCAACTGATATATTTGAGTTGTTGATGATACCGTTGGCGTAGATATGTCCGTCAGCATCTTTAGTAAAGGACTGAACATCGAGCATCAAGCGGCCATAATGCTCGTTATTTTTTAAATCAAACTCACTGGTCAGTCGTGCCACAAGTTGTTCGGCAATCGGTGTTGCAGCCTTACTCTCATAGCTTTCCACTAATGATTTTTTAATGTTGTTAAGCGAGAAGTTACCTGAGGTAGCCAAGCTTGCAATTTGTTTAGCGCGAATCTCGGTCACATTTAAATCGCTAAACTCTTGTGCCAATGCTTTAATCTCACCATACTCGGCAAGCAGCTGTTGTGTTTTCTCTTGGCGACGTGCTTCACCGCTTGGTTCAGTTGAGAAGTATTGACTAGCAACCTGATTAAGCAAGGTGCCTTCTGAAAAATCGCTTGTTTCTCCTTGAAGCTTGTAAGCACGATAGAGTTCGTGAACCTTGCGACGCGTTAAGGCCTCATTAATTTTAGGATCGGCATGTAGCATGCCAAAATCTGCCTGTTCAGCCGATTCTCTGTATATCGCATCATTTTCAAGCAAAATAGGGCTAGATTGGTAAATGTTTTTGTGCAGATCGTTAAAGTCGCTACCTTTTAACATCGAGTTAGAGTTAGAGCGACGCACAGCGGTATTGGCTGCCTGAACTTTTCTTTCTACCTTATGATAATCATATAGCCAAGTATCATCTGAGGTTCTTTGAGCAAAATTGTTTTGTAGGTTTTTAAACGCCTCCAAGTCATACGTGCCATCGGGCTTTTGTATTGATGCACCATCCACATTGGCATAAGTTTTGATCAGTTCATTGACGTCTTGAACATATTGCTTAACCTCTTGGTCAATAAGGGTCTTAGCATGTTGAAAATCGGGTAGGGTTAACGATAGCGAAACATCCTCACCGTATTTGGCTTTCATATTGGCAACCGCTTCTACCGCAGTCGATTTACCAACGTTGTTAAAATAGCCTAGCTTGTCTTTAGTGTGGTCATTATCGGCGGCAATAATAAAATCATGCCCCTGTTTCCCAAAGCGTCCCACCCATTCATCTAACACTGGTTCAAGATTGTGAGCATCACCATAGAAAACCACGATTGCATTTGGGGCAAACTTTTTAGCTGAAATACCAGTTGCCTGACCTTCAACAAAGATAATTTCCTGGTTTTCTAGTTGCCCATTATTTAAGGCCTCGACTGTGCGATACGTGCCTTGATCAAATAAGACCGTAAATGCCCCTTTTTTCTCGGTATGTTTGACATGGTTTTTGGTGGTATTGGCTTGATAACTACCATACGCGTTTTTCTTTCTTTCAGTATAGATATGCTGCGCCCCGGCAATTTCCAGCTGGCCAGCCTCACCAAAGCGGTATAATCGTGTTAATAGGTCATTATTCCTAAGATAGATTGCCCCATCTTTGACTTGTTTGCCATTTTCAACCTTTCTAACTGCGTATTTACTTAGATTAGAGCTTGAAATATCCATTTCCCCGGTATGCTGGAAAAATGTTTTTTGGCGATCATTTACGCCATTTTTAATGAGCAAAACATCCGGGCCTACCTGACTAAAATCCACAAACCCTTTGGTTTCAGCCAAGTAATAGTTTTGTGATAGGTCTAATTTATCCTCATGGAAATTAGATAGGGTAAAGACGCTGTTTAAAAACGTCTGTAATTCTTTAAAATTATGCTCTTTGGTAAATTGTTCTGCAAAACTTGCCTCTGACTGCGTAATGGCCTCTGATACCATTTGCTCAGTTTCATGTTTTGCTTCTAAGTTAACTTGCTCTTGTTGATGCAAATTAATATCGTTCTGACTTGCTGCGAACCACTTATCAAAGCTTTGCTTATCCAAGTGTTGCTTGATGGCAATGTAGTTACCCTTGTAATAGTCATTAAGGATGCCTTGTATGGTTGGATGCACAATCGCTTGCTTACCATTACTAAAGGTGACATTGCCGTCCTTAAAGCTTGAGATTGACACCATGCCTTTGTCACTAATAGCGACACCGCCGTTACGTTCAGAACCATAAACGGTTGCACGTAGCCAGCCACCATGCCATTTAACATTTCGCAATGAGCTTGCATTGGCCTCACCAAAAGCTTCACTCGCTTCTGCCAAGTTTAATGCCGACTCCATCAAGGTTTTATGACCAATTTCCGAAGCAATGCTCTCAAGCGACTTGAGTTCAGGACGACTGGTTTGTGACTTTCGATTGCCCTGAAATTCATAGAGTTTGTGCTTATTGATAAATTCTAAAATGGTTCCCCCGGTAGCAAGATAACCTGGGAAATCTTGGTGGATCATATCATTGATATTGTCAACGAAGCGGCGGCGACCATAACTATTTGAATTTGGGTTATCGTTTTCGACCCATTCAGTGATGACCCCTAGGCGTTTATAATCGAGAAATTGTTGCCACTGTGCGCTTTCTACCTCATTGAGCTTGCCAGCCTTGGCTTTGTTATATAGCCGTTGTTGGATTTCTTTGGCTTGCTTGCTTTCTACCGGAATACTAGGTGGACGGTAAGCAGACTGGCGTGGTTTAACCAATTCTGCATTAATTTCATTGGCTAAGGCTCGGTTGCGCTTTAAGACATAATCGTTTTCAAGCTCTAAAAATACATCAAAGACATGGGAGTCCTTTTTCATCTGCTCATAGCTAGGTACTTTATCTAAGCCATTTTCATAAATAAAGGCAGCCTTCGATTGGCTTTCGCGTTGGTTCTTACCGGTCAACTTATAGTTAAGATAGGTCTCAATATATTTTTTATTGTCGGCAAGTTTGTAAGGACCCACGGTACCGTCTAGATTGGCATAGCGTTTTGGGAAATTATCCTCGGTTACCGCAAAAACAGTTAAGCCTTTTAAGCGAATAGGGCTGGCAATCTGTTTGATGAAGTCACGATATTGATAGTCACTGGTATATCTTGCTGGGTCAGGATAAATCAGCACTGGCTTATGATTGACCTGCGGTAGTTCAATGTTGTTAATGGGATAACCATTCTGATCAAGTGGGGGAATGACGGTGTATGGCAAGTTTTGTGGCTGCACATTATAGTAAGCATCACGCCCTACAAACGCGTTGGGATGCGTTTCTTTGGCAACAAAAGGGTTAAGCAAATAGGTAGAAGGTTCACGCGGCGTTCGATTATTGACTAAATCGGCGAATTGCTTTGCTTGTTGCTCATACTTAACACGTTCATCAAAATCTGCTTTAGCTAAACTTTTATCGTTGGTGTTACTGTTACTCCAACCTGTTGGTGGTGATAGCAACTTATTACCAAATAAGAATGCCATTGACTCACGCAATGATTGTGGATTGTTTTCATCTAATCGGGCGCGATGAATTTTATTGATAAACACACGGTATAGCCCGGTATCGTTATCAAAATTGGCAACACGCTCTAAGGCATTACGAAATTCTGTGTCATTTTGAACGGAATTATAATCGGGGAATAGCGTGTGTGGCTCACCATAACGTGCGCTGGCGGTTAATTGTAAAAATGCCAAAAAGGTTTGTTTATCAACATTTTTAACATTATTTTCGTCAATCTCGTCCAGTGCTAAATCCGGTTCATCGACGATACGATTTTGATAAATTGGCAAGGTTTGCTCAAACTGCTGCATTTCAGCCATTGTTTGCTGATATTCGTCACTGACCACTGCTTTGTTAAGGCCAAGCGCATCAAGTTTTTGCTCATTGGTAAGCTGTGTATTTGGATAGTTTTCTTCTAAACTTTTGTCTATTAAATTAACCAGTTCTTCGATTGAAATATCGCCATTATTAAATGAATTTAGCAATGTTTCGTTATTTATAATTTTTTCAAATATCATATTTTTTACCTATATATATAATTTACTAAAAATACGCTTGGGTTAACCCAAAACACAGTTTTACTAAGTTATTGTAACAAAATGGACGCAACCTAGCTAATTTGGTTAATAACATAAGTATTTGATAATAAATGTAAAAATATATAATTTGAGAAATAGAACACTTTAAAAAAAGGTTTTTTGCATGGTTTGTTACAGCGAAATTACGTTGATTATTCTTTTTTAAAAAAATTATGTTAAAATTTAAAGAAATTCGTACAATTTCTACATAAAAATTCCCCATTTTTGTTGAATGTAAGGCTATCCATGAAGATTGCTAATATCATATATAACTTATTTCTTGGTGCGTTATCTGCCATGAAGTTAAACCCATCGGACTACTGTGATATTGAAACAACCGATGATTATAGTACGCTAGTTCTAAAAGACCGTTCTATGATGACGTTTGTTCGTTATGACGGGCTGTTATCGACGATAGATGACCAAATATTTATACAGATGGTCGATCACATTGATAAGCAGTTAACAGGGCTTATGTCACAAAATGGCTATAAGATAGGATGTGTTTTTCGTCGAGATTTAGAGGCAAATTCTCAACTGCAAAAGGTGCGAATGCTGAAAAAGCAAACGGCCAAAACACTTGATTTATCAATGGATGATTTAATTGATGAAGATACCAACTTATATAGTAATAGCGTGTATGGGGAAGAAATTTATTTCTGCTTGATTACTGAGCCTCGGGTATTAGAGGACATTGACTTACAAGTTGAAAATGAGCAGCGTTCAAAACAGATCGGCCCCTTAATGCGCGATTGCCAAAATCTTTTAATGCCAGTTGAAGTGCTACGAGCAAGACACATTAGTTTTGTTGAACAATTTGTGGCCGCCTTTAGCGTAGAGTCTTTTTACACAAAACTTGAAGTGATTAGTGTATTAGACGCTATCAAATTTATTCGTCATCAGGTTGCCCCGGACCGCACCAGTGATAGTTGGCTGCCAAGCATCCCATTGGGTACTGCAAACGCAGAATATCTTGGTATTCCTAACTACCATACACCGGTCAGATGGTCACATACAGCTGACCCCGATGATATTAGTTATATTTTACCGCCACCAATTCCACGGCAAATTATGACATCCTCCATCAATGTATATGGGGTAAAAGAAGGCTTGCCCAAAAACACAATTTCAGTGGGCGGTCGCTTATATACAGCCTTTGTGATGGATATCCCACCAAACCAACCCATTATCTTTAATGGACTTTTTGGCTCGTTCAATCAGTCCTATAGTGAGTCGGCCAGTGAGGAAGCTGACGGCAATCGTCGCTCTATGCCATATTCAGTCTGCTATATGATTTCAAGTGATGGTATGGCAGGTACAAGCATCAAACAAATGCTAACGATGTTTTTAGCCAAAGTTCCTAAAGATACCAACATGAATGTGAAAGCTGCCTTTGAACAGCTTAACTTCTTAAAACGCTCGAAAAATGAGGCGATTGTTGGTATGCAAGTCTCAGCAATGACTTGGGTGGAAGATACCGAAATAGGTCGTAAAGAATTACGCACGTTAAAAACTCGATTGGCCACCACATTATCTTCTTGGGGTGGCATGACCGTCGTTGAAAATATCGGCGATCCGGTGATGTTATTTCAAAGCAATATCCTAGGTCTGAGTAAAAAGCATCAAGGTACTAAAGCAGTTGTTCCTTTAGCTCGAGCGATTGAATTATTACCCTTAACACGCCCTGCGTCCGCGTTTCCAAATGGTACGGTATTACATCGCACCTTAGATAATAAGCTCATGCCACTTGAGAAATTTAGTTCAAACATGAGTGCATGGGTCACTGTCTATGCTGGGCGTCAAGGTTCAGGTAAGTCGGTGTCATTAAATAATCACTTACTTGAAAGCTGCTTTATGCCAAACCTTAAACGATTGCCTTTAATTACCGTTATTGATAAAGGAATCAGCTCAACAGGGTTTATTCATCTGCTGTCTGATGGTTTGCCAAGTAATAAACGAAGTCAAGTGGTTAGTCGTCAGCTAAGAAAGTCTAAAGAATACTCGATTAATCCGTTCGATATCAGACCAGGGCTACAATTTCCATTGGAAAGTGAACGTGATCAAATGATTACTTTTTTAACCGCGTTACTGACACCCAATGAACGCAAGGAACCTTATGAAGATACTGGCGCGTTTGTGGCACGTTTGATTGATGAAGTGTTTTTGTACTATAGTGAAACCGATGCCTCATCCGCTCCAAAAAAATATGTATCAAGGGTTAATTCAGAATTAGATCGCATTATTATTGACAACAATGTCATTAAGTTTAAAACCAAGGTTGTCTTTAATGAAGATGGTGAACCCATTGAGGAAATTGACATTGCCCATCCCGAAGATACCACGTATCTAAGCTTGGTGAGAACCATGCACCGTATGGCAGAAAGATATCCTTATGACAGCGATGAATACTTATCGTTAATGCGTGGACGTGATTTAGCCCAACGCTACGCAGTACCTATTTTGCCCGATTTTGCAGCCATCTTAAATAAACCCACCATCAAAAACACTTATAAGAATAAGACGCCCGGTGGGGACTCGATGGTTGATTACATGCTACGTACTATCACTGATATTCAAAACTCTTACCCATGTTTCTGTAACCCAACTGAGTTTGATGTCGATACTGCGCGTGTTGTCGCGCTTGATTTACAACATGTAATTTCTAAAAATAATAAAAAACAAACCTCACTGTTTTACCAAGTGGCTCGCATGGTAGGTATTAAAAAATTCTCATTAACCGAATATGACCTCCCAAGATTTAATGACAGTTTTCAGTCCTATTATCAGCGAATGTATGAAAACATCAAAGAAGATAAAAAAATCTTGGCGATTGATGAGATGCACAATGCAACCGATGACATGACTTTTATTAAACTCGTCGATACGGATGTGCGTGAAGGGCGTAAGTGGGGGTTAGAACTGATCTTCGGCTCACAGCGTCTAACAGACTTTGATTTTGGTACCGGCGAAGATGACATCCAATTATTAAGCGGCGTCACGCAGTTATGTCTATGTAGTCAAATTAGTGGGTCGGAGCTGGCAACCTTCCGCAATTTCTTTAGCAAAAATCGTGCGATTGAACATATCTTGCCTTCGATTGGTATGTCGTCTCAAGGCCTTAACTTCTTATCATTCACCCGAACCAAAAATAATGAGTATTGTACGCCGCTTAATTTGCCGATTGGTCCTAAACGGTTATGGTCACTGACCACTGACCAAGAGGAAATGCTACTGCGCGATTATATGTATGAAATTGCCGGTACGCGCCGACACGCTATTGCCGCGCTATCCTATATCTTTAAAGTGGGAGATGCCAAAGAACGGATTAGAGAAATGCAAGCACGACTGGAGAGTAAAATTCAAGATCGTAACGAGGTTAAAGCCATCCATGCCAACCAAGTACGTGATTTAGCAAGAAGCATCTTAATGAGTTATGACAATTATCTAGCCCAGCAGCGTCAAGCGTTGCTTGAACGTGATAATTATCTAATGGCCTCATAAAGTAGTATTAACCACTAACAATAGGGCTAGATTAAGGCAGATTTAAAAAAGGCAAATGAAAGATGGCAATATTTCAAGGGGCGATTAAAGATAAAATTGCAACAGAACAACGTGTCGATACCCGGCGTTGGTCAGTAAGAATGGCAGATGCGTGGTCTAACCCTGACGACGCTTTACTGCTGGCATTATTCTTAAGTGCTGTCTCCATTGTTCTAAACATCATGCCGCTGGCTGCTTTGTTAATCAGCCCGGTCAATGCTATTTTAGCGCGTAAGTTTCTACAGCCTTCTAAACGACTGCACAATGTGCCTTACCGCATTCCTAAACATTTAAACATGCCCGATGGTTCAACCTCGCATACCGCTGGTAAATTTAAACCGTCAGTTGCCTCAAAATTTTGGGGTAAGGGCGTCTCCATGTATGGATTGGATCGCGAAACGAACTTGCAGCTTTGGACCACGGATTCTGACGATCGGGTACATACGTTGATATTGGGTACCACAGGTTCAGGTAAAACCGAGCTAATACATAACCTATTGTTTAATCAGGTTCTCAATAACAGTGGTTTCATTGCCTGTGATGCCAAAGGCGAGGTCGGTTTTTACGAGCGTCAGACCTCATTATTACGTCGATTGGCGAGGCATGATGACTTGTTAGCTATTTCCTATGCCGCAGGTAAGCGTGATTTTTCTAAGCCGCAAGACGACAAACCAAGCAACACCTTTAATATGATGGCCGACACCTCCGCTGGCATGTTGACCGAGATTATCTCCGGCATGTTAGATAGTGGCGGTAATGGGAATGACATTTGGGTAGGCCGCTGCGTCGCTTTTGTTGCCTGTTTGACTTCGGTACTGGTTTACCTACGAGACCAAGGTGAAATTGAGCTTTCACCGGCTGTCTATTTGTCCTATATGGAATTGGCTGAAATTGAACGATTGGCCAATAATCAGGTTTACATGAATAAGTACCACGGATTTGAGCAAGTTTCCGCAGGGCTACGTGACTTCTTAATTTCGCTGCCGGGTTATATTGTGGGTAAAACGCCTGGCTCACAAGAGGGTAAAACCAATGAGCAATTTGGTTTTATCACTATGCAGCTAACGCGTGTGTTTAATGACCTAGGATATAACTATGGTCATATTTTCGGTGTTGAGATCGGTGATGTCGATATTTCTGACGTGGTGTTCAACCGTCGATGCCTTGCTGTTATGCTGCCAGCTCTTGAGCGTTCTGTACCCACACTCAATATGCTTAGTAAGCTAATCATTGCCTCGATTAAACAAATGATGGCTGGTTCTTTAGGATCGGCTCTAGAGGGTAGTAAACGATTGATTGTTGATTCAAGACCGACCTCTGCGGACAGCGCATTTCGTGTAGTGCTAGATGAAATCGGCTATATGATGAGTATCGGAATTTCCATCATACCAGCCCAGGCTCGCGGCATTAATATCGCGATGGTATTTGCTGCTCAATCTTTTTCAGATATTAAACGTGGCTCCGCCGAGGAAGCAGAAGCAATTTGGGCGAACTGTAATATGAAAATGATTGGTAAACTGTCCGATGGTAAGCAGTCAGAAACCGTCCAAAAAGTGCAAGGCATCGCAGGTGATGTTGAGCAAATGTATATTGATGGTTATCACCAACATGAAAATAATATGGGCGACTTAATTTTCAGAGCAAACCGTTCTGCTCGTCGGGAGTCACGTCCAGTGATAGACTGGCATGATTTAGCGGCCCAATCCGAAGGTCAATTCCATTTAATTGTTTCTAAGACCGAAGATGGGGCAATGAAAGGTGGGTCTAGGGTTATTCGCTTTGAAAGTTTGTTTACTGGAGACGTAACTTCTTCACCGGATATGTATATTAATAGCTTTATTCCAGTTTCACGTCTTGTTGAGTTAGAAGATTATCAAACTGAGCAATCTACTTTTTTATATAACGCTTTAATGGAAGATAGACTACTATCAGATATTAATAATATTTGCGACTCCCAAACTAGCTCTATTCATTCAGCCACTAAGCAGATAACAACCCAATATGATGATTGCTTGGCCAGTAGTCAGAGTATTGCTGGGTTAAAAAATCGCGTTGACAGTATGGTTGCTTATCTTATGACCAGCTTTAACAACATGAATAAGGCCGACACCAGTGGTAAAAACTACAAGCAGACGGTTCAATTTGCTGCATTTGATGATATTCAATTTACCATGCAGAACCAAAATCAAGACGATACCATTATCATTGAAAGTGAAGGTTTTGGTGAAATAGAGAAAGATGCGTTAATTACCGCTGAACAGAAATTAGAAATTGGCAATATGACTAAAAATTCACAGCCATTTGAACCATTAATCAGCGATTTGCCACAATATGAAGTTGATGTTGACCATGCTAATCAAACAGCTGATTGGATATCGCACATTGTCAACAATACCAAGACTAAGCAAAAGCAGTATGACATTACCCAAACAATTAAAAAGCTTTCTAAATCACCAAAACTTTAGAAATTATAATAAATAAAGCGCATCAATCGCTAGTTAACTTGAGCAGTTAACTGGCTTTTATTATGTCTAATAGTTGACTTCCTCCCCTTGCTAAAGCAAGGGGATTTCTACAGCTAGACGGTCAAGCCCGACCGCAAGAATGTTCTTAGCAGCATTGATATCTCTATCATGCCGTGTGCCACACGTTGCACAAGTCCATTCTCTTATTCCAAGCGATTTTCTACCTTTCGGACTGTTGGCAGTGATGTCACCGCAACACGAACATCGCTGGGTCGTGTATCTCTCATTCACGATTTCAAAACGGCAACCTGCGTTCTCGCATTTGTAGGTCAGTTGTCGTTTCAGTTCAAACCAGCCTGCATCGTAAACCGATTTGGCGAGTTTGCCTTTTTTACTATTAAATTGATTACTCTGAATATCACCGACCACGATTAGCGCATTATCTTTAACTAATTGGGTGGTGAATTTATGTATGAGGTCTTGGCGTGTATTTTTGATTTTGGCATGGATTGCCTTAACACGTCGTTTGTTTTTGGCTCTTTGAGCAATGGCTAAATCTTTGGCATATTTCAGTGTTTGCTTGATTTGTAGCTTGTCGCCATTTGAGGCGGTGGCACTGTCTTTTAAACCTAAATCAATACCGACGCTACCAGTTCCACAGGTTTGTTTTGGGTAATCCTTGACGGTGATACACGCGTACCAACGGTTACGGCTGTCTTGCACAATCTCGCAGGTATTGATTTGGTATAGTGATAAGTTGTAGCTATCCCATAGGTCAATGATGAGTTTTTGCCCTTTGGCTAGGCTTAGTTGCAAGGTGGATTTTAAGCCCTTTTTACCAGTTTGGTGTGTGGCGATGTGTTTGATGGCAGATTGTTTAAACGGTAGCCAACCTAATGACTTACGCTTAGAGCTTGGGTTGTTGGTTCGCCAGTTTAGTTTAGTTTTTTTGAATTGGCGACGCGATTTGGCGTGGGTTTCGTTGATGGCTTGGATGGTCTGACTGTGTAAGCCTAGCAGTTCACCACTACCTTTGGTATATTCGTTTAAATCATACGCACTAAAGAATTTGCCAGTACGCTTAAGATGCTCGTAGCTTAACGCATTGACATAGTTCCATACGAAATTAACCAAACCACTTAGGCGGTTAAGCTTTGCTGTGTGTTTATCTCGTATGCGTAGCTTGAGTGTTTTCATCGGAATTAGTGTGGCAAGTTATGTTTAAGGTTTCAAGGTGCTAGATTGGCTATACGTCATTATACGACGTGTTGTTTGCCTTATATCCACCGCCTAAAGTCGGTGGTTTTACGGCAAGGGGTGATAAACTTTATATATAAAATAACTATTATAAGTGCATTATATATATGATAAAATGATTATAAAATTCTATTAAATACTCGATAGGTGCAGAGAATTTATGAAATATAAGCCATTGAAAACTTACAATCGTTTGGGCTTTGGTTATATTCAACCAAGTTTACTCGAACAGGCATCAGACTTAGAAAATGTTGCTAAAAAATATCGCAAGCTTGCCAACACGCTTTCAGCGGTATTCATTGGGCTTTTGTTTGTTGCAATCATGAGCCTAATCTACTTTGTGATGAATCATAGCCTTTTTGATGTGGTTGCATCTTTGGTAGTGGCAAGTATTGTAGCGATCATCGTAAATAAGATTTGCGGCAACCTATATTCTCTTAAGCCATTTTATAAAATTATCTATAAGGATGCCCAATGAGTTTGTCTAACAACCCACAGCCAGCAGATTTATCAGTAATTAATCGAAAACCGACACTAAAGACATCATCTGCAACGGCGAACCCTCCTGTGTTATCGACAGCTAAACGTAGCCCTGCTGTACTTGGTTTGGCATTACTAGCTGTCTTATCCTTATCAAGTAATGTGGCTCAATATATTACTTATAATAAAACGCCTGACAAATACGTTGAAAAACTTGGCAAAATTCTTGAAAAACAAGAACAAGCTGGCGCAGTAAGCTATTTGCTAGAGCTTCCTAATGGTGATAAAAGCGTCGTCTATGGGGCCAAAGGCACTAAAGCACTATTTTATGGCGATGCTTATCAAGCTGATACGCAGGATGTCATGTTCAGCAACATGAATAGTAAGTCAACTGTCGGCACCAACCCTCAAAACCAACCACAACAACAATCTGCCACCGCGCAATCGGCATCAGCCAATGCTGCTAGTAGTGCAGGTGCGTATGCTGAATATGGCCAAAATGACTTAACACCCGGTCAAGCGATTGGTGAGTTTAAAGGCAAAGTACCCGATATTTTCCCAATTCTAGATGCGTTAAGTGGTTTCAAAGAAAATGCTTCAATCTCGCCAGCTAACACGATCTATATTATCTATGACCCACGTTGCCCATACTGCCATCAACTATTTGAAGATACTCGAAAAATTGACTTAAAAGCTAAAGGTGCAACGATTAAATGGTTGCCAACCACGGCCTTAGGCGAAAGTACCGATGCTATTGCACAAGCAGCTGCGGGTATGAGAGCCAAGACTGTTGATGAATTTGCAGCAGCCCTTGGTAAAGATGCGGTGAAAGCTGAGGCTGTGACTGATAAAGAAAAACAAGCTATCAAAGATAACTTTGCTTTGTTTTATGAAGCGCATAAAACTGCCTTTGCTGGCAAGTCAACGACGCCATCTGTACCTGCTGCATTCTTCTTAGATAAGCGTACAGGTGAACCTCGATTAGTCTATGGTTCTTCGTTGCCCGAAGTTCGTAAATCTATATTCGGCGAGTAGTTTGCTCGCCAATCTACTATAAAGGAATAAGTTATGGTTGATGAAACTGTTTACGCCGCAACCGTGCAAGATGATGACACCGCAATGGATATTCATCCTACCTTTGGTATTGGTTTTGAGCCATTAGGCAAAACTTTTAGTGTTCAAGACCCAGCTAATCTGTACTTACCACAGTATGCCCAAAAAACCACACTTGCACCCACTGGCAACCTACAACTGTCTTTTAAAGGCTTTGATAGCTATGCTACCAAACAAAATCATTTAACGATCGCTGAATTTATTGCTAATCAGCGATTAGAAGATTATGACGAATCGGTTTTGATTGATAATTGTCGTTCTGAAATGATGAAGGGTAATGCGATTGTATTTGGGGAAATCAGTTATTTGGATCAAGCCAGCAATCAAGTCGTCGGGCAGTGCTACCGTCCAGTGTTTTATGTGGTCAAACCAAGCCGTTCAACCAATGAATTTTTACCGATAGACGTTGTTCGCTCTTACATACAAGATACTTATAACCAAGCATTTAAAAACGCTTATCAAGGTGATAACAATGCTCTAAGCGATACACCCTCCAAAAAGAAATTTCATCAAGCCATTAACCCTATTTTAAATAAAAGAGTGCAAAGAAACATTGCGATTGCGGCGATTATTTCAATTCTTGGTGGTGGCGTGGTATATGCCTATGAAAAACACAAAGATAATCAACCATCCACGGAAACTGAGACATCAGCTTCGTCGGTGAAAACCCCAGTCGAAGCCCTTAAAGGTATGGCAAAAGAACCAGTAATGCTTGTGAATAAAAAAGGTGATGGTGTCGAGCAAACCAGCACCGATGACATGGCTAATTTGCAGGTTGCTACCACGGAAAATTATCTTAAAAAAATGGGCGTTGATATTAACAAGAAAAGTGATTTGAGCTGCTTGGAGTAAGATAAACCCTATGGGATTGAGACTTAATAAAGAGCAAACCTTGCAGCTCATGGCAATGGCAAGGCGAGAGTCAGCATTAGAAGCCACACGATGTTTGGCTTATATCAGATTATTTACCATATTGGCTGTTTATAATAAACGCAGTCCTATTTTATCAAGCCGTTCAGGTGGACTGCTTATGCCAAATGCTTTCCTACCTTTCATAGCTCTCGGGTTTTATGAGGACGTTTTTATTGTGGGTTTTCAAAAACCGACCTACGAGGCAATTAAGCATTTAGAACTTAAGCTTGGCTGGGTGGAAACTAACTCGCGCTCCTATTGCCTGTACTTTTCTTCTGTGAAATATGGGGATAACAGATTACCGCCCATACGCCTAAGCTTTAATGTGTTGCTACCGAAACTAATAGAGCGAATTAAACAGTGTAATCATGTGACAGTTGGTTTAAGTGTAATAAAAGATGGCTGCCCTGACATCGTGGAAGCAAGAAGTTTGGCTGTTGATCTGCTTAGTGCAACCCCGGTGGGTGGTGTTAATAACAAAATGCGCTTTGAGAGTGTACTGTAATGGCAGACTTTTTTAATCCGATTGGCCAAACGATCGAATTGGCATTAAACAACTGCAAACAGCAAATTAGAAAAGGTGGATTAAAGGATAATTCGCCTTATATCGCGTCAAGCATTGGGTTACTAGATTATTACCGAAAATTAGTGGGGGGACCGACTGCTTACCAACTGATTAATCAAGAAAAAATTGATTCAATCACGCCAGTCAACCAGGCAAAGTTGTATTGCCGACGGCTACCATCAAGTGATCCTTGTATTATTAGCCAATCGGTTCTACTTCTCGTCTGTGATCTCACTGAAACCGAGTTTAATATCATCAATTATCTTGGTTATCACAATCGTAAGATATTCCAATCAGTTGCTTTTAAAAATGAACTAAATCATAAGCTGATATTGCCGTTTGAATTGGTAACGATATTGGTGGGTAGTTTGGGTGGTGTTGATAGCAATTATGCCTTTTTTAATAACCCAACGCATCCTTGTTTTTATCACGACATTAGACCTGCGCCTGTAGTTGGCGTAGCGGTTGCTGGAAACATTGAGCGTCTTATTGGATATGTCGCAAGTCCCAATCTTTTAGCAGATTACCTAAATGTGATGTTTCAAGGCTCACAGACAGTCGATGAAACTAAAATAGAATTTGATACCTACACGGCATTGCAATTACTCAAAAACCGTTATGGCGTTGCAGTATCGCATTCCGTATTCCAAACCCTTCAAAAAGCAGAACATGATTTAAGTAGATTTCCAACTGGCCAAGTCGTGTTGGAACTACATTCATGATTAGTAATGCTGGAATTTACTAATGAGCAAAAAACACCTTCGATTATCTGTTTTAACCTTGTCTGTATTGGGCGTGATGACCAGTTACGCCGACGCGCCTTTGCCTCAGGGCGTTCAAAGTAGTAAAACGCCACAGCCAACGCCGCTTGTAACGGTATTAGCTGCGCCACCGCACGGTAGGGTTAGAGCCGATTCTAGTAATACTGGCCGTTTTGGTGATTTTAGATGGCGTCAAGATAAGAATGGACGCACGTATGCCAGCTTTCATGAAGGTATTGATATTGCCACTGGTAATAATGCGTTATATGCCCCTTGGAGCGGTGTCACCACGCGCCCCCCTTTAGGATATAGCTCTCATACTGTCGGGGTGAGAAATAAAGATGGTGGTATCTTAGAATACATGCACACTATTAATCCTAAAGCTGCCAATATCCCGATCGCTGTCGGTCAGCAGGTAGCGATCGAAGGGAATAGAGGCGGTAATTACCCTGTTCACTTGCACATGCAATACAATGCGGCCAACAACGAACCTTTGTACTCATTATGGTTGGGTGAAAGAGGCAAAGGAGGGCAATTTGGTACCAATGTTGTTAAAGGGCCTTATTATACTCAAGGTCGAGGTCCTATAAATATCAATCAAAAGCCAGGCAGAAGATTATCTGATCCGACCCCTCATTTAGGCTTTGATGTCAGATTTACTGGCGGTGCAGATCAACGCTATGCTAAGTATTTAGGAAACACAGCTCGCCAGCAATTTAATGCGCTTTATGGCACCAACATGCCATTAAACGTGCCTCGCTATGGTAGTGGTGCAGTTGCTACCAACTTAACACCATTCCCAGCAGTAACCAAACTTGGTAATTGGGATGCGCTATCTGCTGGCGCAGCCAACATGAGTGCGGTTAATGGCGCGGTCACCGCCGATATGAGTGGTTACAATCTTGGTGGTAATTACGTGTCCTATCAAGCATTGGCGTCTTTCTTGGCCAGTGATGACGGTGCAGCCTTCGGTACGCTGCCTCCACTAGCTTCACCGGTCAACTTTAATGAAATGTCGATTGCTCAAATTGTGTCTCAAATAGGGACGCACCGATATGGCAATCCAAAGTGGTATAAGGCAATGGCTGGTCTATCTAGTAAAGCCATGATGACTGAATACCTTATGATGACTACTGAGGAGAATTTTTTAAAGGCAATGACGGATGCGATGCAGCAGCGTATTGAGGTTGCTTTAGCTGCGTTAGCACAAGCAAGAATGCACGACTACAGTAAAAAAGTTGATACCCTACAAGCGATTGCCACCGCTCAGGCAATTCCTAAAGTCATTGACCGTGAATTAGAAGCAAGTGGTGATGAATATGTCACCTCTTATCAATATACAAGCGACAGTGCAACGCCACTTGATATCGCTAACTTACCGAATGACATCACCGCACTAATGACCACATTATTAGAAAAAGTTGCTGGCAATGAAAGTCGCGGTAGTTATTTCTCTATTAACCGTGGCGGTGGTAATAAAGCATATAGCTGTAATACTTCCTGGACGAGTCCAGGACCTTATCAAGGCAAAGTAATTTACGATATTACCAATCGAAACTTATCACAGCTATTATCACAGCTTAGTATGAATACCAGCAATCGTTGTAATGAAGGTGCAATTTGGGCGGCAGGTAAGTATCAAATGGTATATGTTGCTGTGCTTGATATGAAGCAACGCGCACCTAAATTATGGAGCAAGTACGCCAATGTGCCATATAGCCCACAAGTGCAGGAAGCAGTTGCTAGAGAGTGGTTATTGTTATCTAAGCGCAAACAACTTGGTGATTTCATACTTGGTAAGGGCAATGTCAGCCTTAAAGAAGCGAAAAAACAAGTTGCTTACGAATGGTCATCGGTGGGCGATCCTGATAAGTGTACGGGTCCAAATTATTGTAGATCGGCGAACAGCGACTCAGGTAACATGAATTACGCACATACCCAACAGGTCTATGCCATCCTAGAGAAAATTGATCAAATTAATAAACAGAAACAAGGAAAATAATAATGCTGACCAATTTTATGAAGTTTGTATTACCAATATCAGTTATCGCGTCAAGCGTACCAGTGTTCGCGTCTGACAGTATCGACGTGGGCGATATCCGCACACAAAAAGTCATGGGTTATGACGTGCTTTGTAATTCTTATGGGGACTTATATTGGCAATCAAAAAAATCCTCGCATAAAGCCTACAATTTTTGTAAGCCTGGTGCCGTTAACTTACTGCTGACGCAAGCAGCACAATTAAAGCAGCCAAACTTTGCAGGGGATTTAAAGCTGTTTTCATTCTACCCTAATATTAACGGTAAACCGCAACAAGATTACAGCTTAGTGGTTGTGGTCGATGAAAAAGCCAAACAAATCTTGCCCGATGCGGCAATTTATATGAACCAAAAATACGTCGATCAAGGTGTAAGTCCAGCTGATAATAAAAAGGCTGGTTATAGTCAACCGACTGGCAAGGTGGTATCGAGTGTTAACTCAGCGATGTATTGCTTTAAAAACCCAAACTTAGCTTTTGTATCTATGGGGGGATTTTACCCTGCTGCCAATGCGCCACTTTGTAGCTTATACATGGGGTACACGCCAGGGACAAACATTACCGGTGCGTATGGAAATTTTATGGTTATTCCAAGACCGGAAGATAGCAATGAGGCCACACATCGTTACAGCATCTTTACTGGTGTAACCCCTGAAAAAACCGGGGAATACGAAATGTATCACCGTACTGCCAAGCAGCTTATTAATAAGGCTAGGGGACGTTAAAAATGGGACAACACAACCAAGATACCGAACATCATATTGTAAGCAATACCAAACTTGCTGACAAAAAATCAAACCCCTTTACCCAAAAGGTAAAGCGCGGTTCATTGGTTGTGGCCACGCTACCATTACGCTTAGTAATGCCAAGGGGTGTTGGCTATCGAACACGCGGTTTTAAGAAAAAAGCTGAGACGGAAGTTTGCCCTAAGTGCTTATCGGCTAATTTAGAATTTAAGAATGAGGCATGGGGTTGCCCATCCTGTAACTTTAGGGTTACTGCCAATACCGATGATATTGATGCGTTGCGACAATATATTCGTGTAAACGGCCATAAGCTTAATCGTCAGCTCGACAATGATGCGGTTCATAGCATTATTATGAAGCGCGTATTTGCTGCGCGTGTCGTAGCATTAATGGCTTGGATGGTGTTTATCGTTGATATGCTGTTCTTAATCCAGGGACATTTTCTACTGTTTATCGCTACGCTATCGTTGCTAGTTTTTTTATTACTAATAGTGGCGAGCTATGGCTATCGTGCTTGGCAGTTAGCCACTGGTAATTTATACCCGGTCGATGGCAAAGCCCAATTTAAACAATATGCACTCAATAATTTATGGATTAAAAACCCACTGACTAATTAAAGAACGATCTCATGATGTGGCACCTGCACAAAACAAAGGTTAAAAATCAGCATTTATACCCCCTTACTCACCCAACTAAGCATAAGGAACTTTAATGAACGTTGACTCTGAAAAATTAAAAGTAATTCTACCTTTAATTGTATTGTTTATTGAGGGTTTAATCTCTTACTGGTTGATAAAAATATTTGGTATATACGCTTTTCCAATAATACTAATTATGGCAGGTATTCCATTGTTTCTTATAAAAATTATAAACGTTAAAAAAAATAATGCTTAAGCACAGAAAAATCAACCCCACTTTAACCAAAACAAAGGTGGGGACTATTAGTAGTCGCAAAGTGCTTATAAAAAAATCTAAAGATGGGCATCCGCAACACCTGTTTAGCATGAATTACAAATTTGGTAAATTATTTTGATTAACAAAAGGTAAACCTGCCTTTTTTAAAATAATCCTTGTGCAAGTGCTACATAATGACGAAGAACGAGGTAAAAGTGTTTATGTTGGCTAAAACGTTGACTAAATCTGCAATCTTACTGATGACGTTTATTGGTGGATATGCGGTTGCAGATAATCCTTTTTATAATAATTCAAATTCAGCTAGTAGCTATCCGAGAATTATCTTTCAGCCATCTAATGAGGTAGGTATTCAAGCCAGCCGCGTAAGCTACCAACAAGCCCCTTATAATGCGTTTTCACGCTTAGGTAATAGCTCTACAAGCCTAAACCCTCAAGACTATCCAATCGGGCGTCCTACGCTTACCTGTGTGGCTAATATTGCAGCTAATCAAGGGGTGCCTGTGGACCTTTTATTAGGTATTCAGTCGATTGAAAGAGGATTGACCGGACAGAAGGTAGGAAACAGAAACACAACCTATGATATTGGGGCGTTTCAGATCAATTCTACGCATCTGCCGCGTATTGCTCGATTAGGCGGCTCAGAGTATGATTTGCTGCATCGTGGCTGCTACAATGCTAGGATTGCAGCCATGCTGCTATCAGAAGCTCTAAATCAATCCAGCAAGGGTAGATTAGATTATTATAGTAGGGCATCAGGGTATCATTCGTGGACGCCTACCTATAATATGATATATCGAAAAAAACTGGTCAAATATACCGCGCAATGGCAAAATTGGCTTAGAAACAATCAGCTGGGGCATTTGATTTCTGCACCCATACCTTTTTAAAATCTCATTATCCTAAAGACAAAAACCTCTTGTTAAGCCAAGAGGTTTTTTAATGGGGGACGTAATTTATAGGGAATTTGGGTCAATTAAATCATTTTCGATGAAATTCTGCTCAAGTTTTGCTTTGGCTCTAACTACACAAGCGTTCCAATCTTCCTTACTCATTATCTTTTTGACTTCATCAAGAATAAGCGGTGTAAGCTCTAATTTCTTTTTCTTTGATAGAAATGGATATTTGCGGCTAAGTTCGTTTTTCTCTAAACGTAATTTTCTACGTTGTTTACCGATTTTGTCCTTCTCTTTTTTGGTTAAGTCGCTTGTTCTAAGTTCAACGGTCAAACGTCCGATGCTTTCATCTAAATCTCTGAATCTATCATAAATTTCTTGAACGTTATCAACCCCATTTGACTGTGTGACAATCATTGCTAGTTTGTTGACAGGTCGAGATGAAGTGAGTTTATCAAAATCTGCTGATTGCATCGTCAAATTTCCCATTAGTTTGTGCAGGTACTACATAAGGATGACAATTAAACTAAATTAAAAAACCCTTCTTTAATTTCATGCTCAAGTCGTCTAATAATATTTCTCATTTCATATTGTGCATTAGAGGTTGCTCTATTGCCATCATCAGCTAAAAATACGCCATTCGTATATTCATTCTTGTCAGTTACATAGTAATAAATCCAACCATTTACGACTCGCATGACCGCATGAGTGTCATTAATTTTTAACACCTGATGTAAAGCGAGGGTTGCCATCTTATCGGCCGTATTTATACTGCGATGATGCTCACTAATAGCAAGCTTTAAATCGCCATATTTATCCAATGCTTTATTGAGAGTGCCAAACTTATCCGCTAATCTATTAGCGTAAGCATTAAGCATTGAACACTCTACTGGATGATAATTGTTTTCATTAATTTCAAGCGGATCGTTAAGCCAAATTTCACATAATTTTTTACGTTGATCGGATTTAACAATCGTACCGTAGTTGCTGTAATTCGTATCATGTTCAACTCGTGGAACAACCACCTTTTCTTTGTCTGAAACTAGCAAAGTAGTCTTTTCATGTTCGTTTTGCATACAATTTTCCTATATATCAGCTATAAATTAATCGAAATAGAGAGTTTTTTCTTTGTCTGAAACTAGCAAAGTAGTCTTTTCATGGAACGTTGCCCTTAACTCTTACATCATAAGATAAACATTTTGTTCCCTTATGAATCTACGTCATCACTTGTCGCTTAAACCTACTAAACCTTAATCCCTACTTTTTTCATCAAGGCTTTATATTCAAGGTATTCAGGATTTTTTTGATAACTTTCACCAAATTGTTCAATTAATTCTTCACGATCCCACTGCTTTTCACGACGACGAATCTTAAAGAACCGGTATATTCTGCTGCCAAAAAATAATGCAAAAAATATCCCTTGACCTACTATAAAAAATTTCATTGTGGGGCTAATTCCATCCATAATCTTATCCTACTTTTTATTTAAATTTAACACATATTACGAAGTTTTTTAAACAATATTGATATCATTCTTAGCTTGTTTTCTAGGGCGTGTCCCTAATTCGGAACAAAGTATTTTTAATGGCCTAAAATGCCTAAATCTGGCAAAACTGCGTTGAATTGTTTGACAATATTTCAATATTATCTGCACAATTTGCCTTGTTTTGCTAGCGATTTAGTCTATTTTTAGCCTCATTATCCAAATAGGGACACACCCAGTAAATTTCTTAAAAAGTATTTTTTATCCAACTATTTTTAATTTTATTGATCTTCTGCGCATGTACTAATCAATAAAATTAGGCCTCTAATTCATCTATAATCCATTTTGTCCAAGATCGGATAGTTGATGCGCGTCTTTTAAAGGTACCATCTGAACCTATACTATTTATGCTATTTTTTATAATCTCAACAATTCTAGCTGTATCATTCATAAAGCTTAATGCAAAACAGACTCCTTTGCTTTAGATGCTATGAGTATTGATCAAAATCTGTTTCAATTAATAAATCAACCACACTGATAGAATGGTTACTATACTTCCTATAATCGACAAGACTGTTACCAATGCTGCATAGGTATATCTATTTTTCATCATTAAATTCCAGATTAACGCTGAGTTTATGGAATGGATGCGATATCTTATTCAGTCACTGGTTCGCCATCGATTATCAACGGTCTATCACCAATTAACAAATAATCCTCACTAGCATTTTGTGAAGAAACACGAATATGATTGTCGCCTTTATAGATAGATAAGCTAACCTTTAGATCCATTTCTTGCAATAAGTCTTTCAAAATAACTTCAAGCTCAGCCAGTGAAAAACAAGTTAAGTCTATGTTCAATCGATTGGCTAACTTTCCTTGCATTGTTCTATAGTATACAAAATTACCTTTCTTGATTCTGACTGTGCTTATCTGATCGGATGGCTTGTTAAACATCTCAATTCCTTCTTGATTAAAGTTTACTTGCTGGTAAATATTTATAAAGAGTTGGCTTTGGCACATTGATATTTTCAGCTACTTCATCATAGCTTAAACCTGATTCTAACAATTGTCGAGCAATCTTAACTTTAGCTTCAGTCATAGATTTAGGCCGTCCACCAAGACGACCACGTTTGCGAGCTGATTCAAGTCCTGCGATAACACGTTCTTGTATTAGCTCACGCTCCATTTGAGCAATAGCACCAAGAATTGTGAAATACATACGGCCGGTGGGCGTAGTAGTATCAATATTTTCTGTTAGACTAAGTAAATTGACACTTTTTTCATTTAAAGTAGCAGAAATTTTAAGTAACTCTGCTGTGCTTCGACATAGTCTGTCTAACTTCCATACTACTAACGTATCACCTGAGCGAACGTACTCAAGTGAACCGTCCTGGTATTATCGGAGACAGGTTTGCTTGAGTCAGGCAGCATAGCCTGACGGAATTAATGAACAATAGTACATATTTTCCGCATCCACTACGAGCATAGCTCTCCGTCTTGCACTCGGGCGAAGCAGTGCTTCGCTATTCCTCGTTCAGGCGATACATATCCATTGGTAGAATGCAATCGTTCATAGTTGTACCAGTGTACCCAATCAAGGGTCGCTAGCGCAACATCATTTACGCCATCCCATTCCTGTTTCAAATAATCAATCACCTCCGCTTTATATAGCCCATTCACGCTTTCAGCTAGAGCATTGTCATAAGAATCGCCTGTCGTGCCGACTGATGCGGCAAGTCCCGATTGTTTAAGCCGTTCACCGTACTTAATCGATAGATACTGACTACCTTTAT
>NZ_DALYMP010000004.1:0-195624 GCF_031975715.1 Moraxella sp. CTOTU46711 | reverse complement strand
CTATTGTCGGACTGGTGGCGACAGACAATTGCGTTGCCATCGGCAAAGTATGCCAAACTATCGATTGACATTGATCCGATGAGTTGGTCTTAACCTGACTTGCAAAACCATTGCTTTTGCTAAAGCGCTTATTTCACGCTGATGTTTAAATGGGCTTTTTTCAAGTCGCTGATTGGGCTACAATTTAGCTAATTTTTACCATTAATTAGGGTAAGTAAATAACAATGACCCCAAAACCGCTTCAAGATTCAAAGCATGACGCGCACCCTGACGACCCTCATATGCCACATCATGAGCAGCCTAATGCGCATGGTCATGGCGACAATCACCACCATGAGGACGCTGATCATAGTCACAGTCACAGCCATACGGATAATCAGCGTATCATTACGATAGCGTTTGCTATCATTGCAAGCTATATGATTGTTGAAGTCATCGGGGGTTATATTACTGGAAGTTTGGCGTTGTTATCAGATGCAGGTCATATGTTTAGTGACGCGGTGTCACTTGCCATGACTTTGTTTGCGTTTATCATCGGTAAAAAATCTGCTACCTCCAATAAAACTTTTGGTTATCGCCGTTTTGAGATTTTGATTGCGCTCATCAATGGTCTGACGCTAGTGATTATCAGTGCAGGTATTATCTATGAAGCCGTACTGCGTTTTCAGCAGCCGCCACAAATCGCCACCACGGGTATGCTGGTTATCAGTACTATTGGACTTATCGTCAATTTGGTGGTGGCGAAGCTGATGCACGGTGGTGATACTGATAATCTCAATATGAAAAGCGCTTATTTACATGTATTAAGTGACTTGCTAGGCTCGGTGGCTGCGATTATTGCTGCTATTGTGATTATGCTGTTTGGCTGGGTGTGGGCAGATGCGGCGGTAAGTATTTTGGTGGCGCTACTGATTGTTCGTAGTGGCTATGCTGTCGTCAAAAACGCCGCCCATATCTTGATGGAAGGCGCGCCCAATGATATTGACCAAAGCGTTATTATCCAAACCCTCTCTGCCCACCCAAACGTGTTATCGGTTCATGATTTACATGTCTGGACGATTACCAGCGGCTTACATAGCTTATCTTGTCATATCATCGTCCCAAGCTCGCTTACCCTACAGCAAACTGATGCGCTATTATCAGACTTACAGCATGAGTTACAGCATTTAGGCATTGGGCACAGTACCATTCAATTTGAGAGTGATTTGCATGCGCACTCCGCGCAGTTTAATTGTGACATTACTAGCGCACCTCCTGTCCATGCGCACGCGCACTAACCGACTTTTTGACACGAAGTGCAAAAAGTCGATGTTGCCGCTGAGCGTCATTGGTTTTGTTTTTGGGTTTTTGTAATTTTGGATTTTTAGTTTGAATGGCTTTGGCGATTTAACTTTTCTTACGATTAATTGTGTGATAGTGTCCATTACTTAGGCTAAATATGTTAGGATGAATCAGCACCATGCTGTGGCAAGCCTTGTTTGCTAAAAGTTTGCTAAACGCTTGCCAAACAATTAAACATCTGTATTTAATATCTACATTAGGTTTCTATTAAATCTATATAAAAATCATTAGCTTACTGGAGGTAAACGCGTATGACACACCGTTCTGCACCTTTCGTGGCACCCAACTTGCATCTCACCCAATCTGATGGCTCAGACAACTCAGATAATGGCAATCCCTCAGCATTATTGGTTGATGAAAAGGCGCATAAAAAACAGGTCAAGTTATTGCTCTCCACCTTGCAAGCCGATATTGCCCAGTTTCGGGATAACTTTTTTCCGCCACCCTATCTCACCCAAATTCAAGATTTGCCTATTTATGCAGGCAATTTGGCAGAGGTGCAAAGCTATGAGCAAACCTGGCAAGCTTTGATTGACCGCGCCAAAGGGTTTTATCCTTCGGCAGGATTGCCGCCTGATTATCTGCCATTACCCGCAAGCCTTGAGATACCGCAGTTTATTTATCATGTGCAAAAACTGCATTTGACCCGTACCAAAGCCAAAGAATCCAAAAATTTTGGGTCAGTGGGTGCTCTGGTTGAAAAATGCGGTCCGTATGAGGATGCCCAGTTAATGGCGATGGAAAATGCCCTAGCCAAAGGCGAAGACGTGCGGCTGGTGGCGCATCGTGAATTTATCGATTTACGCGCTTATGTGTTTTGTCGCAATCCCAAAGGTGAATTGCTAGAGCCTGAACGGATTCGTTTTTATCGCACAGGTTTGGTCATTCAAACGTTAGCAGACTTTAAAGTGGTGGACAGTCGGCAAACTCCCCGTAAAAAACGCAATGACGCCTATAAAAATGCGATTGCCGATAACGGGATTTGGAAAATTTTTGTCAAAAATTAAAAATAATTGAGGTTTTGTATGTTTGTGCTTGCTGCCAGTGCTGATAGTTCTATGATGCTTGACGCAACTATCTTTTTGGGTGCGGCAGTGATTTTGATACCGCTTGCGAAGCGTTTTGGTATCGCCACGGTATTGGGTTATTTGTTTACAGGCTTATTGCTGGGTCCAAGTTTTTTAAAAGTTGCGGGTAACCCCGATGACTTGCTGCATTTTTCTGAATTTGGGGTTGTGCTGCTATTATTTATTATTGGTTTAGAGCTGCAACCTTCTCGGCTTTGGGCACTTAGGCAACAGATTTTTGTGTTAGGCGGGCTGCAGGTGATTGTCACGGGCGTGGTGCTGATGCTGCTATCGTGGTATTTTTTAGATATTCGGCTATCAAATAGCTTTGTCATCGGTTTTGGCTTGGCGCTGTCATCAACGGCGTTTGTGTTGCAGTTATTGGGTGAAAAAAAGCAGCTTGCCACCACGCATGGTCAGCAAGCCTTTACTATTTTATTATTTCAAGATATCGCGGTTATTCCTTTACTTGCCGCATTG
This sequence comes from Moraxella sp. CTOTU46711, assembly GCF_031975715.1. Taxonomy (NCBI): domain Bacteria; kingdom Pseudomonadati; phylum Pseudomonadota; class Gammaproteobacteria; order Moraxellales; family Moraxellaceae; genus Moraxella; species Moraxella sp. CTOTU46711. The sequence goes on along the minus strand of NZ_DALYMP010000004.1, from coordinate 192,736 downwards.
CCATTTTTGTCGGGCGCGCAAGAGCAAAATTACGATTGGATTTATTTTGCCAAAGTCATCAGTATTTTTGCTGGCATGATATTTGTCAGTCGGTTTGTGGTACGTCCTTTCTTTAAATTCGTGGCCTCTAGTAACGCCACCGAGCTGCTCACCGCCACGGCGTTGTTTATCGTACTGGGTGTGTCACTATTGATGAATTATATAGGCTTGTCAATGGCACTTGGGGCATTTTTAACCGGGGTGCTACTGGCTGACTCTGAATACCGCCACGAGTTAGAGGCGAGTATTGAGCCATTTAAGGGGTTGCTGCTTGGGCTGTTTTTTATGTCAGTTGGCATGCTCACCAACGTCAAGTTAATTGTCGCCAAGCCCTTACTCATCATTGGCTTGGCAGTATTGCTGATGCTCATTAAGTTTGTGGTGCTGACAATCATTGCGCGGCTCATGGGCAACAAAAACGAAAGCAGTATCCGTCTTGGGGTGACGCTAGCGCAAGGCGGGGAATTTGCGTTTGTACTGTTTAGCGTGGCGACCGCCCAGCATCTGTTAACCCGTGAACAACAAAATATTCTAAACCTTGTGGTGACTGTCTCAATGGCAATGACGCCACTGGCATTTTTATTACTGGAAAAAATTGGCAATCCGATATTTGCCAAAGCTAAGCCCAGTAAAGAATACGACAAAATACCCAACCATGAGCACGAAGTCGTGATTGCAGGCTTTGGACGTGTCGGGCAAATCATCGGTCGTGTGCTACGCATGCACAATATTGAATTTACCGCGATTGAAAAATCTGCCAACCAAGTCGATTTCGTCCGCAAATTTGGTAACCAAGTATACTATGGCAATCCCCAAAATCCTGAGATCCTACGCGCAGCAGGGCTTCAACGAGCCAAAGTTTTTATTATCGCCATTGGTGATATTGAGCTGTCTGCAACGGTGGCGGATTATGCCGTACGCAATTATCCCCATCTGACCATCTTGGCACGTGCCAAAAACCGTGAGCATTATTATCGTTTGCGCGATGCGGGGGTTAAGTATATTTGGCGAGAAACCTACCTATCTTCGCTGGATATGTCACGCGAAACCTTGGAAGTATTGGGCATGGAGCCAAAAACCGCACGAAAAACCGTGCAAATGTTCCGCGATTATGATGACGCTTTGATTGAACGGCAGCGCGCCATCTATGAAGATGAAGCCGAGATGATTGCCTCAGCACAATCGGCGATTCAAGAACTCGAAAGCTTATTTGATAGCGATATGACCACCGCAAAAAATGAACTCAATAAAGAAAAAGAGCGGTTTGAAAAATTGGCCGATGAACCCAAGCCTAATTAGCCGCATACTAATCCTTAAACAATAAAAAAGGGCAATCACGTTCACGATTGCCTTTTTTTTCAACCAAATAACTAAAATCTAAATAGCTAGAATCTAAATAGCCAAAACTCAATCACTAAAACATATCACGATCAAAGGTAGAGGATATTTTATGAATCGATAAATCCGCGCCATTAAACTCTTCTTCATCGCCTAAACGTAGTCCCATGAACTGCTTGATAATCCCATACACCAAAAATCCTGTCGCTGTCGCAAAAAGGACGCCTATTACACTGCCGAGCAGCTGCGCCCAAAAACTCACGCCACCATGACCGCCAAGCCAATGTTGCCCAAAGATACCCACGGCAATCCCACCCCACAATCCGCACACCCCATGCAGCGGCCACACGCCAAGTACATCATCAATTTTTAAACGATTTTGGGTAAAGGTAAATAACCATACAAACAACCCGCCCGCGATACCACCGACCACTAAGGCGCCTAAAGGGTGCATGATATCCGAGCCTGCACACACTGCGACCAGACCTGCCAACGGACCGTTATGCATAAAGCCTGGGTCATTTTTGCCCACTATCATCGACACCAAGGTACCGCCCACCATCGCCATCAGCGAATTGACGGCTACTAACCCTGAAATACTGCCGATTTTTTGTGCCGACATGACATTAAAGCCAAACCAACCGACAATCAAAATCCATGAACCCAATGCCAAAAACGGAATGGATGACGGTGGATGGGTACTGGCATAGCCGTGTTTATAGCGGTTACGTCTGACACCAAGCAACAACACCGCGCCCAAGGCTATCCAACCACCAAATGCATGCACCACGATAGAGCCCGCAAAATCATGAAACTGCACGCCAAATAGCGACGCAAAAAAACCTTGTAACCCATAATTGTCATTCCATACCACCCCTTCTATTACAGGATAAAAGAAAGACACAATGATAAAGGTCGCCAAAAATAGCGGCAATATTTTGGCGCGCTCTGCTACCCCACCCGATACTATGGCGGGAATTGCTGCGGCAAAAGTCAGTAAGAAGAAAAACTTCATCAGCTCATAGCCATTGTCAAGTAACAAAACATCAGTACTATGAAAAAAATTGATACCATACGCAAGTGGATAGCCAATAAAGTAATACGCAATGGTGGAAATACAAAAATCGCCCAAAATCTTACCGAGCGCATTGACTTGGTTTTTTGCCCTGACTGTCCCTAATTCCAAAAACGCAAAACCTGCATGCATCGCTAAAATCATCACTGACCCAATCAATAAAAACAACACATCTAAACTTGAATGCAAAACTGGCTGCTGCATTAACACACCTCACTCACATGGTCAAACAATTAGGCAAAATCAAAAACGCTTGCTAAATCAATAAATCTTTTTAACCACTATCCCTTTTTTGCCTCTAATAGAGGTATTAACGAAGCGTGGTCAACTGACAAGCTGGCAATAGTATGCAAAATCATTGCCAATATTTACAAAAATTAACAATTCAATTTTTGATAAAAAAAACAGCCTAATTTTAGACTGTTTTCTACCGGTTTATAGCGTTAGCAAGGACATCGCTTCATGCTAGCGCCATTACTTGGGTAGCGCGCATCGACGCAGTAGCGAAAAAAGGTCTTTTCATCCATTGGCTCTAGATCAGGATGCTGCTCCTGCATATGGCTGACGTAGGTAGCATAATCAGGGACACCGACCATCAAACGAAAGCTTTGTTGCATCCGTTTGACCAGCGTGATTAGGCGGGTCATATTTTTTGGGCTAAAAATTACTTCCTTTTGCGCCTTTAAGGTCATTTTAATCAAGTTAGCGATTAACGCATTATTACTCATGTGACTCTCCTTCTATCTGCGTAGCATGGTTTTGGTGAAACTCAAGCGATTGCACAATATAGGTGCAATCACTGTTAATTTTTCACTAATGCGGTGCAGAAATATTCAAGGGTTTTGGATCTTCATAAATCGCCTCACCTTCAACCACGGTAGGTTTATCACTTGCCAAGGCTTTTGTTAATGCGCGAATGGTACCAACTATCATCACAATCAACACAATCATAAAGAAGCCACAAAGCACGGCATCCACATAGTTTGAGAATACGATGGTTTGCATCTCATCCAAGGTTTTGGCAGGTTTTAACACTTCACCTTTGGCAATCGCGGCACTGTATTTTTGTGCTTGTGCTAAGAAACCAATCGCTGGGTTTTCATGGAAGATTTTTTGCCAACCCGCCGTCAGACAGGTAACCAATAAGAAAACCGTGGGTGCCACAGTGACCCAAGCATACTTTTGTTTTTTCATTTTGAATAAAACTGCGGTACCTAGGGTTAATGCCATGGCTGCCAAAATTTGGTTACCGATGCCAAATAGCGGCCACAATGAGTTAATGCCGCCAAGCGGATCAATGACGCCTTGGTAGACAAAGAAGCCCCAAGCGGCGACTGCAATCAAAGTGGCAAGCAAATGCACGCCGAGATTGGTTGAGCCACGTACCGACGGCACCACGATGCCGATGGTATCTTGTACCATAAAACGACAAGCACGCGTCCCTGCATCGACTGCAGTCAAAATAAACAAGGCTTCAAATAAAATCGCAAAATGATACCAAAACCCCATCATCGCGGTACTACCAAAGATAGACGATAGGATATGTGCCATCCCAATTGCAAAGGTCGGTGCACCGCCTGTCCGTGAGATAATAGAGCTCTCACCCACTTGCTGCGCTAGTGTCGTAAGCGCATCAGGGGTAATTACAAATCCCAATTTTTGGATAGCCGCTGCCGCTGTCTCTGGTGTTGTACCTAAAAGCGCTGCTGGCGCATTAATCGCAAAATACATACCAGGGTCAAGAATGGTGGCACAGATCATTGCCATGATACCCACCATCGACTCCATGAGCATAGCACCATAACCAATGGCGCGAGTATCTACTTCATTGTCCACAAGTTTTGGGGTCGTACCACTCGATACCAATGCGTGAAAACCAGAGATAGCACCACAAGCAATGGTAATAAACAAGAACGGAAATAACCCGCCTTTAAATACCGGGCCTGTACCATCGATAAATTTGGTAACCGCAGGCATTTTTAACTCTGGCATGGTAAAGACAATCGCCAGTGCCAAACCTGCAATCACCCCTATTTTTAAAAAAGTAGATAAATAATCACGCGGCGCAAGCAGCAACCACACAGGCAATACTGATGCTACCACCCCATAAATCATCAAAGCCCAAGTCAGCTGGGTACCTGTCAGGGTAAACAATTCAGCCATCGCAGGGTCTTTGGCAATATCGCCACCAAAAACAATCGCCGCCATCATCAACACAAAGCCGATGATAGATACTTCCATGATTTTCCCTGGGCGTAAATAGCGCATGTAGATGCCCATCAGTAGCGCGATAGGAATCGTTGCCGCGATGGTAAATAGCCCCCAAGGACTGTGCGCTAGCGCCTTGACCACCACCAGTGCCAGTACTGCAAGAATGATGACCATCACGCCGAGTGCACCGAGCATCACCGTAATGCCCGTAAAAGTACCCAGCTCGTCTTTTGCCATTTCACCCAGTGATTTGCCATCACGGCGGGTCGAGATAAATAGTACAGTAAAATCTTGTACCGCACCTGCGAATACCACCCCAATGATGAGCCATAGCGTACCTGGCAAATAACCCATTTGTGCCGCTAAGATAGGACCGACTAATGGACCTGCCCCAGCAATCGCAGCAAAGTGGTGACCAAATAAGACGTATTTATTGGTAGGAACATAATCTAAGCCATCTTTTAGGCGGTGAGCCGGTGTCACGCGGCGGGGATTGAGCTCAAAGACTTTTTTGGCGATAAATAGACTATAGTAGCGATAAGCAATGCTATACGAACACACGGCAGCTGCAACAAGCCACACGGCATTGATACTTTCGCCTCGGTGCAGGGCAATTGTCCCTAATGCCACTGCGCCAATAATTGCAACAAGTAACCATGCTATCTTTGAGAGCATGGGGGAGTTACTTGTCATTGCGGAATTTGTCTGCATGTCAACTCCTTTTTATATGAAGATCATCCTAGGATAGAGATAAACGCAACTATATTAAAAAGCAACTATGTTAAAAAGCAATTATGTTAAATGGAACTAAATCAACATGTAATTACGTTAAACAATCCTTGCTATTTTTTTGTAATATTTTGCAAATTGTAACATGGATTAATGGTTATTCGTCATTCAATGTATCACTGTTACCCAATATATACTAAATTTACTGGCTTTAGCCTGTGTCGTTGTTTGGTATAATGACCCAACCAGCTTAAAAGCCTGTATATTTTAGCCTATATTTTTTGACCAGTTTTACAAACTTAATCTTCCAAGTCGCTGTTACGGCATTTATTTTTGCATTTTTTATGTCTTTTCTTATATATTTTTTTATGCTTTTTTTAATGAAACATACTCTATGAAACCAACCCAAAATCATAAGCCCCAAATGTTTGACCCAACAGCCAAAACGCCCCCGGTCGATACTGCCAGTAATGTCGATGCCAAGCTGCTGCATCAGTCAACCGTAACACTTGAAGGCATGCCAAAGGTGAGCGAGTTGCAAAAACTGCAATCAGATAACCGTACCGCGCGTAAGCCTTTTCAGTGGCAGTTTTTATTGCCACAATATTGGGGGATTTGGCTTGGGGTTGCGCTAATTTTGCCATTGATTTATTTGCCGTTGCGCTATCAGTTTAAAATCGGTCATTTTTTGGGAAAATTGTTATTTGGACTGATTAAAAGCCGCCGTGCCGATACTTTGACCAATTTGTCATTGGCGTTTCCAGAGCTCAGCGAAGATCAGCGTTTAGAGATGGCAGAGAAGATTTTTATCAATGCCGGTGTGGGTGTGTTTGAGAGTCTGTGTGCGTGGTATCGACCTGATGTATTTACCCGCTGCGTCACTGTATCAGGGCTGCACCATGTCAAAAACGCCCAATCGCAAGGTAAAGCGGTGATTTTACTTGGCATCCATTCAACTTTGCTCGATTTGGGTGGACGGCTGACCACCATGTTTACCCCGCTGGATGTGGTGTATCGACCGCAAAACAATGCGCTGCTTGATTGGTTTATTTTTAATGCTCGCTCAAAGGTTTATAGCGACCAAATTAGTCATCGCGATATGCGCCATTTTGCCAAAAACCTTAAAGACAACCATGTGGTATGGATCACCCCCGACCAAGATTTTGGGCTAAAACAAGGCGTAATGGCAAACTTTTTTGGGGTACCCGCTGCCACTTTGACTGCACCACGTCGTATGGCAAAACTGGGGAATAAAGCCAATCCACCTGCCGTGATGATATTGCATTTTTATCGGGAAACCCCGGATGAGATGCCCAAAGGTCGCAAACCGCATTATCACATCATCTTCTCGCCTATTATTGACAACTACCCAAGCGAAGATGAATTAGCGGATGCCAATCGCATCAATCAGCTATTAGAAAATTATATCCGTATCGACCCGACCCAATACATGTGGTTTCATCGGCGCTATAAAACCCAGCCTACTGGTATCCGCTATTACCGCTAATATTACTCATATGGCTCAGCCAATTTTTGGCATGAATTTGTAGTCAAAAACCGCTATACTAACGGACAATTTTTTTGCCTATTTTGTACTTTTTTTGCTTTTGTTTGGAATTTTGAATATGAATGATAAAACAGCCGCGCCGCGCCGCATTTTAACCGGTATTACCACCAGTGGTATTCCCCATCTTGGCAACTATGTCGGTGCCATTCGCCCAGCCATACAATCGGCTATACAAGGCGCAAGTACGGGAGAAAGCGATGCTTATTTTTTCTTGGCGGATTTGCATGCACTCATTAAATGCCACGACCCTGAGACGATTCATGCCTCGACCAAGGCAATTGCTGCAACGTGGCTTGCATGTGGTCTCGACCCTGAGCGCGTGGTGTTTTACCGCCAGTCGGATATTATCGAAATTCCGGAGCTAACTTGGGTACTCAACTGTAACTGTGCTAAAGGTTTGATGAACCGTGCGCATGCCTACAAAGCCGCCGTAGATGCTAACCGTGAAACGCCGGACACTGACCCTGATTATGGCATTTCGATGGGGTTATTTAGTTATCCTGTGCTAATGGCCGCGGATATTTTGATGTTTAATGCCACCCATGTCCCTGTGGGGAAAGACCAAATCCAGCATATCGAGATGGCACGTGATATGGCAGGTACCTTTAACTTTCGCTATTGTGACCCAGAAAAACCGATTTTTGTACTGCCCGAAGCCATGGTAGATGATGACACGCCGCTACTGACAGGGCTTGATGGTCGTAAAATGTCAAAAAGCTATGGCAATACCATTCCGTTATTTGGCGACCCTTCATCAAATCAGTCGCAAGTAGACGGTGAAAAAGCGCTGCGAAAAGCCATCATGCGTATTGTCACCAATTCACAATTGCCAGAAGAACCCAAAAACCCCGATGACTCCACGATTTTTGAAATTTATCGTGCATTCGCTAGCACAGAAGAACAACAACTACTGCGTCAACGTTTTGAGCAAGGTATCGGTTGGGGCGATGCCAAAGAAGTGTTGTTTGAAAAAATTAACAGCGAAATTGCCCCTTTCCGTGCTCGTTACAATGAATTGATGGCGAATCCAAAAGAATTGGAAGAAATCCTACAAATGGGCGCAGAAAAAGCCCGCCGTGATGCGCGCAAACGCCTAGAAAAAGTACGAAAAGCCATTGGTATCAAACCCCTTGCCAAACTCAAAAAATAACGAGTCACTCATGTCATTTGCACACTTTAAAGCCTATACCGATAGGCTTTATCAAACCGATAAAGCCTTTGACGATGCGCAGCCCAACCGTCTTAACCGACATCGCCACCTTGAGCCTGATTCAGCCGAGTTTCTTGCCAGTCTGGTTATCAGTAAGCGGGCTAAAAATATGTTAGAAATTGGCACATCAACGGGCTACTCTACGCTATGGCTAGGCTATGCGTTAGCCCAAATCAATCGTGCCAATACCGCCGATAGTGCCACGTTGACATCGATTGATATCGATGAGTGGCGATTACTAACTGCTCGCAATCACCTGCGTACCTTGCAGTTTGACCACAATATCACGCTACAACAAGTCGATGCGAAGGATTTTTTACGTCAGTCAACCGCCCATTTTGATGTGATTTTCTTGGATGCAGAGCGTAGCTTTTATGGTGACTATGTGGCTGACTTTAAGCGATTGCTGACCTTTGGCGATATGCTGATTGTTGATAATGTCATTTCTCATGCCGATGAAGTAGCAGCGTTTTTATCAGCCTTTGAACAGGACAAGAACTATCTGTGCTCTACCCTATCAATTGGGGCAGGATTGTTTTTAGCAGTTAAACAATCAAAGGATTAATAACAAAATGCTATGGGAATTATTAAAACAAATTTGGTGGTTAATTCCTCTTTTCCTTATCATTAGTTTTTTAAAATCGCCTACTTTTAAAGGTTGGTTTGGCGAAAAAATGGTTGAAAAAGCTGCTAATCGCAAGCTGCCACATGATAGCTACCATGATTTTCAAAACGTCACTTTAGCAACTGATGAGGGTTCTACGCAAATTGACCATATTTATGTGTCGCGTTTTGGTATTTTCGTGGTTGAAACTAAAAACTATAAAGGCTGGATTTATGGTAAAGTCAAAGATGCCAAATGGACGCAAAACATTTATGGCAAAAAACATCTTTTCCAAAATCCGTTACGACAAAATTATAAACATATCAAAACATTAGAGAATTTATTAGATTTACCGAATGACGTTTTTCATTCAGTTATTGTATTTACAGGTGAATGTGAATTAAAAAGTAATTTTCCAGCCAATATCTGTCGCTTGGGAAATTTTACAGATTATATTTTGTCATTTGACCAACAAAAACTCAGCGACATACAAGTTCAGCAAATCTGCCAATTATTGGCTAAAAATCGTCTTGATAATACGCTCAAAACTCGCCATCAGCATATTCAAAACCTAAAAAAACAACATCACAAATGACCAATTTAGCCATTCGAATTTTTGAGACGCCTGTTCAAAGTCTGCCCGAAGACCTCTATATTCCGCCTGAAGCCTTTGCCATTTGGCTGGAGCAGTTTGAAGGTCCGCTGGATTTTTTGTTGTACTTAGTCAAAAAAAATAACTTTGATATCACCACCACAGCGATTTTACCGATTACCGAGCAGTACCTGACTTATATTGAGGAATTGGATGACAATCATTTTGAGTTGGCAGGTGATTATTTGCTGATGGCAAGTACCTTGATTGCTATTAAAAGCGAATTGTTACTACCAAGCCCGCAACAGCCAGAGGATGAAAAAAACCCCACCAAGCAGCTGATTGACAGACTTGAACAATACGCCCAAATCAAACACGCCAGTCAGCGTATCGATGCGTTAATGCGGCTTGAGCGCGATGTGTTTTTGGCATACGCCAGTTTACCAAGCCCTGATATATTAGCCAAAGAGATTGCACCCTATCCTGCCACCATGCTTGCCGACAGTTTAATCAAAATGCAGCTAAAGCCCGATTACCACATGCATCATGTCAAAGCCGATATCGTGCCTTTGGCAGAGCGTATGGCAAGTATTAGCCGTATGTTGGCAAGTCGTGGTCAAGGCACTTTCCACGATATATTAGATAAGTCACAAGGTAAACTGGGTGTGGTGGTGAGTTTTGTCGCCATTTTGGAATTAGCCAAACAGCGGATGCTAAAGTTTGTCGCACAAGAGGATGACAACGCTTCCGATGTAAGCGAACTAACCTTGATATGGGCGTCGTCATGACGGATTTTAACCAACAACATCAGCTTGCCCAGCAGCATAGCAAATCTATCGAAGCGATTTTACATGCCTCAGAAACCCCGATTACTGCCAAACAGCTATGTCACTGGCTATCGATTAATCCAAACCAACTGAGCATGGCGCTCACGGTCTTGCAGCAGCGTCTATCACAAGGCGCGTTAACCTTAGCGGATACCGCTAGCGGCTACCGATTGCAAATCGCCAATGACTTTAGCCCACTTATTCAGCAAGTTTTTCCCCAGCGTCTAGAAACCTTAAGCCAAGCGTTATTAGAGACGTTAAGTGTGATTGCTTACAAACAACCGGTGACGCGTGGCGATATTGAACAAATTCGTGGTGTGACTGTATCGAGCAATATTTTACGGCAACTATTTGATAAAGGCTGGATTATTGAGCAAGGGTTTCGCGATACGTTGGGACGTCCTGCACTACTGCATACCACGCCAGCGTTTTTAGCCGCCTTTGGGCTTAAAAGTTTGCAAGATTTACCAAAGCTACCTGATGTGCAACAGCTTGAGATATAAAACAGCTACCGACTGGGCAGCTTCTTAAAAAACCTGTTTAAAGACCCTGCATCAACAAAACCCTGCGTCAAGGCAAGCGGCGAGCAGGTGCGCCCCACTGGTTGACATTTGGCTTGGTATCTGTGCAGTACCATACCAGCAGCACAATTCCGCCAATGATGGGGATAAAGGCAATCAGCATCCACCAGCCTGATTTATTAACATCATGTAAACGGCGAACACCTACTGCGATATTGGGAATCACCAATGCCAAAGAAATAAGCCCCGCCACAATGCCATCAGTACCCATCATATAATCGATGATTGCCCCACCCAGATACAACATGACCCACGCCAAATAAAAATACCAATATTCTTTACGTCTAGCGCGCCCTTTAAAATTGGCATAATTGCTGAGACTTTTTTTGACCCAATCAAAAAAGCCATAATTTTCTTCAATCGCCCATGCTGGATTGACGGCATTCATGCCCGCTGTGTGAGTAACTTGACCATAGTTGGCAGTTGTAGGATTGTCTGTATAGCCGTGAGGGATAGGCGCAATCGTGCTATCTATCGGTTTATTTAGATTGATTGTATTGCCTGCGGCAAGACCGACAACTGCCAACGCATAACCCTGCGCATCGACACTAAATTCTACTTGTTGTCCTGCTATCGGTGCCGTGGCTTGTTGCCATTGTTGGCTAGTAAATGGGTAATTTTTGCCGTCCTCCGCCATGATGATACCTTGACCATGTTGCGGCGAGAAATTGGCTATTTGCCCTTTCATTGTTATTATTCCTTGTAGTTGTATTGATTTACTTATGTCGATAATTATAACGTAAAATAATTTTTACAATGTGACATTATTTATGTTAACTTTTTGGTTAAAATACTGGTTAAAATTTAGCCACATGACTTTATACTAGCATTCAGCCATCGCTTGTCCTACAATAGGCACAAGTATGAAGTTTCATGCTAGCACAACATTGTGAAATGTTGCTACCTATTAAAGGATTATTGAATGAAAGACGAAAAACTGCAAAAAGCCCTCGCCCGTCTAGGCTTAGGTTCGCGCCGTCAAATGGAAGATGTGATTCGCGAAGGTCGCGTCAGTGTTAACGGGACTGTCGCTACCATTGGCGACCGTGTCGGACAGGGCGATGAAATCCGAGTCGATGGACGTTTGCTACGCTATACCGCAGAAAACGAAAAACGCCGCCGTATCTTAATGTATTACAAGCCAGAAGGTGAAATTTGCTCAGCCCATGACCCAGAAGGTCGTCCCACGGTGTTTGAGCGCCTGCCACCACTGAACCATGACCGCTGGGTAATGGTGGGTCGGTTGGACATCAACTCAACAGGTTTATTGCTATTTACCAATGATGGGGAACTGGCTCACCGTCTGATGCACCCATCAAATGAAATAGAGCGCGAATATGCGGTGCGTGTGATGGGGGAAGTCACGCCTGAGATTATCTTAAATCTCAAACGTGGCGTCATGCTAGAAGATGGTATGGCACAGTTTGATGACATCGTTGAAAAAGGCGGTGAAGGTATCAATAAATGGTACCAAGTCAAACTCAAAGAAGGTCGCAATCGTGAAGTACGCCGCTTATTTGAATCGCAAGGCTTAAAAGTAAGCCGATTACTGCGTATCCGTTACGGCTCTGTCAGTCTCCCTAGGGAACTTCGCACGGGTCGCTACCTTGAGTTAGATCGCCGTGAGATTGACACCTTAGCAGGACTTGTCAACATTCGCCCGCGCCAAGGCACAGGGCTTTATGGCATTGCCAAACGCCGCCAAGAACGCTTTGAGAAAAAACCGCTAAAAGCGCGCCGCGGCGGTCATCACTTACGCCGCGATAAAGATAAAAGAAGTAGCTAACCGCGATAAAATTTACACAAAAAAACTTAAAAAAAAAGCGTATCAAATTGATACGCTTTTTTCATTTTAATATACCAATGTTAATCTACCATCAACTACGTGCGATTTTTGACATAGCGGTAAGTTGACGCAAATTGCTGGCTGACTTCATGAAACATCTCATTGAGCAATTCATCTAATTGCAGATTGACCCGAGCCAATACCTCAATGAGCATCTCGCCTGCGGTCATCTCCCCCTGAATTTTTTGATTGAGCTGACTGGGATGATATTTGGCAATTTGGTCATACTGGTGTACTGCTTCAGGAATCGTCTGCTCAATCAAGCGGTTGACCACAAACTTATTTTCAGTCAACCATTGGGTTTGCGGGTGGTCTAGTTGGTTGGCTGACTGGCTTTGGTCGCGTTGCCACTCTTGATAACGAATGAGTTTGTCATGGATGGTATCAAGCAGCATCACGGCAGCTGTTGGCATACGTTCAATTGACGCGCCATCAATACCCAAAATCGAAGGTGAAGATAATCGCGGTTGTTGATTTTTTGCTTTGAACCATTTTTTATCGCGCGCATGTTTGCTAGCACGTGGCATTAAGTTAAAACGGCTATCACTACCAAAGGTATTGGGAATTGGCAGGTTTGATTGGTACGCCAAGCGCATGGTTTCTGGTTTTGCCGGTGATGCTGTAGGCGGCACAGAATATTGAGACATACCGACCTCAATACCTGCCATGTCATGCAGTTTATACCAAGCCAGCCTTATCCATCGATACACCAAAAAGCTTATCAATACGGTCAACAAAACACTGAGCAAAATATTCATCTATACGCCCTAACAGCTTGTCTATCAATAACAGCCTGCCTATAAAAAGCAAATATAGCATTACTATGATTGCAACTGTTTAAAAATTCAAGCATGTTAGCGTTGGCTAAGCCTAAAAATTCATCGGTCAAAAAAAGTGTTGCGCAGAACTTTTAGCTATTACTTTTAGATATTAACTGTTACCCTAAATCGTCATGTTTACATGGTATGCCAATAGCGAAGTTTATTAATTTCAAATAAGAATGCCACAAACATGCCGAGATAATACGCCAATTTAAGCTCAAAACTGTCATCCCGTAACTTAAAAGGTAATGCGCAAAGGGTGACGGCAAGCGGAATCCACAATAGCATAAACACCCAATTTTCGATGACATTGAGCCAGCCTTGCATTCCCTTACTACTGCGTAAAGCTGCTAACCCTAACAGCAAGCAAGCAACTATCAGTGTGTTGATTAAGCCTTTTGGAAGATTGCTGGGATAAATCGATAATTCTTGCTTAGTATAATGTGGCAATGCCATTCAATAAATTCCTAAATAATTACTGAGGATTGGTGTTATATGTAGCATCAATTTTTAGCGTTAATGTCTTGGGGTGCCGACTTACCGAGCGAACCGTTACGAATATGCTGCCATCATCCATAGCATCGCCACACAGCTAAATAACAAACCCAAGGTTAACGCATTGCGATTTTGAATCGGTGCACGCCCTGAGTAGCGATTTAACACCTTTGAGCCCATGACAAAAGCCAGTGGAATACCTAGCCAAAAAATCGCAATGGTACTCACCAGTGATGGCAGCATTGATGATAAACTATCGCCAAACATCAACCTAAACCCAAAACCTGCCAACCCTAGCAACACCGCAAATATTGCCAGTCCAATTGTCAGCCCTTTGGGTACTAAAGATGGGGATTGAACGTCCATACCAATTTCCTTGTGTATCATTGCTTGTGTAGCATTTACGCTGGCAAGCGACCGACCAAAGCCAGTTCAGCACGCATCGCATCAATCGCTTGGCGATAATTAGGTTGATTAAATATCGCTGAACCTGCGACAAACATATCAGCCCCTGCTTCGGCAACCGCACGAATATTACTGGCTTTGATACCGCCATCGACTTCAAGGCGAATATTGCGACCCGATAGCCTAATCATTTCGCGCACCGCTTCAATTTTTTTGAGGGTGCCATCAATAAATGCTTGCCCACCAAACCCTGGGTTGACACTCATCAATAAAATCTGGTCAACCTTATCCATCACATAGTCTAGATAGTGGAGCGGCGTGGCGGGATTGAGCACCAGTCCACAGTCAGCACCGCCATCTTTGATGAGTTGTAACGAGCGATCGACATGTTGCGTGGCTTCTGGGTGAAAGGTAATGATGCTAGCGCCCGCTTTTAAGAACTGCTCAATCATACTATCAACTGGTGACACCATCAAATGCACATCTATCGGCGCAGTTACCCCATAATCACGCAGCGCCTGACAAATCATGCTACCAAAAGTTAGATTTGGGACATAATGATTGTCCATCACGTCAAAATGCACCACGTCTGCACCTGCGGCGATAACCTTTTCGACTTCCTCGCCCAGACGGGCAAAATCTGCCGACAAAATCGAAGGGGCAATCAAAAATTGGCTATCATTGTTGGGATGGGCAAATTTATTAGGGGCTTGTTTAGGTGAGTTTTCAAGAATTTCAGACTGATTCATCATCATTATCCGTCAGCTTTGATTAAAAAGTGCGGATATTTTAGCAAAGATTATTTTAAAAAACTTCGACTATTTGGTGACAGTGATGATTAACAGCGACTATTTAACAGCTTAACAGCGACTATTTGATAATCGTGAAAATAACTACCGTCACAAGGCTTGCAAAATTGTATTTAAGTAGCCAAAACAAGGTAGCTAGACTATGCTAGATTAGGATTGATAAATACCAAAAAAGATAAAACCCAAGTCTTAGGGCAATAGACTTGGGTTTTAGGGCACTTCATGTCAACTATGTTATTATTATTGGCTTTCCATGATATTACTCATCCTGAGCGTCTCAACACTACCATTCCTTGGTATCATCCTTGTGTTGATGAGTTCATTGTAGGTTGTTATAGGGTTGGTTACTAGCCGCAAAAGGCGGAATCTGTTGTAAGCAAATGCTTACATGCAGTTTTAGTTTGCCCGCTGCTAGCTTTCTAATGGGCCTTTCAATAATTTGCTAGCATCATTAGGGCTATCACTCTGAGCTTCCGATAGTTTTTCGCCTTCTTTAACCCCTTCTTTGATGGTTTCTTTCGCCTCTTGGAGATCGGCGATGCTTGGCAAAGGTTCAGGCTGCTCATCCATGACTTCAGGTTCATATTGTAAAGTAGTGAGCACGGGAAAATGGTCGGAGCCAATATTCGGCATACGCGCCATCGATACCAGGGTGAAGTGATTGCTGTGAAAAACATGGTCAAGCGCCCAGCGCAAAAATGGGTAACTGGCATGAAAGGTATTGATGAATTTACGCCCAATGCGAGGGTCTAGTAGCCCTGAGATACGCTGGAACATGCGTGTGGTATGCGACCAAGCCACATCGTTGAGATCGCCTGCAACAATTACCGTCAAGTCGTTGGCGTTGATGTGTTTACCTACCATTAATAGCTCAGCATCCCGTGTCACCGATTTATCGGCTTCGGTTGGACTCGGTGGCATGGGGTGCAAGCAGTATAGCCAAACAACCTTTCCCATGGCTAGGCGAACTTGGGTATGAATCGATGGGATATCATCAACCACCAGATATTTTACTTGGGGATTGATAAGCTCAAGCTTTGAGTACAAATGCATACCATACAAGTTATCGAGTGGTACTTTGACGTTAAATGGATAGTCAGCCTCAATGGGGCTTAAAGCGTCTTGCCACACTTGGTCAGTTTCGAGTGTCAATACAATATCGGGTTGATGGGTATGGATTAGGTCAATCAAAGCTTGTTTATTTGGATTGGTCGTCAACACATTGGCAACCAACAATTTCACTTGATAATCGCGTGACTTTGGCTTTGCCGTTTGCACTTGTTTCTTCCACAAAAACGTATAAGGCAACACCATGTACGCTTGCATAGCCAGCGCAATAAACAGCAGCAAAATCAATCCCATCTGCCAACGACTGTCAAAAGCGCCCAGCCAAAGTAAGCCAATGAGCGCCACCAACCCCAAAAAAATCAATTGATTTCTGGGAAAATCGGCAACCCTAAACCACCATTCAAACCTAGGGATGGTTGCCCAAAAAGTTGTAAAAACCACAAAACCTGCTAGCAACTGTAACAACAGCGTCATTGTCTATCCTTTCATGTTATATTGCGGTTCACGTTGGTCAATATTAGCTTGTTATCATTAGCATGGCGATATAGTAGCCACAAAAATACGGCTGATAAATTGCAGTTGTGTTGCCAAACGCTATTTTTCACCCTGAAATCGCTATCAGCCTATCATCTATAGCTAAATAGATGCCCCATCTTAAAAAAAATTCACTTGCAAAACCTTACAAATACAGGCAAGGTAACAGGTTACTAATTGAAAAATCAATGTGGATTTTCTGCACTATTTATTTTATTTTGTTTACAGTAAGGAAGGGTTATCATGAGTCAGCTACGCGTAGGTTTGGTCGGATGGCGTGGAATGGTCGGTTCGGTATTAATGCAACGTATGATAGATGAAAACGACTTTGAAGGGATTACCCCCGTGTTTTTCTCTACCAGTAATGCCGGTGGCGATGCCCCTACCCCAAATGGCATTGCCCCTAGCAAGCTTGAAGATGCGCATGACTTAGCGGCTTTAGCGGCTTGTGATGCCATTATTACTTGTCAAGGCGGTGACTATACTAAAGAAGTCCATCAACCGCTACGTGATAAAGGCTGGACAGGTTACTGGATTGATGCAGCAAGCACCTTACGTATGACTGACAATAGCATCATCGTCCTAGACCCGGTCAACCGCAATGTCATTGACGACGCTATCAAAAATGGTCAAAAAGACTTTATCGGTGGTAACTGTACGGTATCTTTGATGTTGATGGCGATTGGTGAGCTGTTTAAACGTGATTGGGTTGAATGGGTATCTGCGATGACTTACCAAGCGGCAAGTGGTGCGGGCGCCAATAACATGCGTGAGCTTATCAAGGGCATGGGCTACATCCATGATGGCGTCGCAGACGAACTCAATAACCCCGCAGGCGCAATTTTAGAGATTGACCGTAAAGTAGCCGAATTACAACGTAGCAGTGACTTCCCAAAACAATACTTTGGTGCGCCGCTTGCTGGTAGCTTAATTCCTTACATTGATGTACAACTAGAAAACGGTCAATCAAAAGAAGAGTGGAAAGGCTGTGTTGAAACCAACAAAATCTTAGGCAATGATGCAGACAAGACTAACGCAAACATTGTGCCGATTGATGGTATCTGCGTGCGTATCGGTGCCATGCGTTGTCATTCACAAGGCTTGACCATCAAACTAAAAAAAGACATCCCTCTAGAAGAAATTGAAGCTGCGCTTCGTAACAGTGGTAATGAGTGGCTAGATGTGGTAGAAAATGACAAAGCAGCAAGCGTTGAGCGTTTGACCCCAGTCGCAGTCACTGGCACCCTTAAAGTTGCCGTAGGTCGTCTTCGTAAGATGAATCTAGGTGGCGAATACTTATCTGCCTTTACCGTGGGTGATCAGTTGTTATGGGGCGCGGCAGAGCCACTACGCCGCACACTTGCAATTATCCGCAATCAATTATAAACCCAAGGTTTTATAAAAAACACGCTGATTAGGGCGTGTTTTTTTATGCCTGAGTAGATAGACCTGATAGCGTTAATCCGTTATTTACCCCTAAAAAACGCCATGACCAGTAAACAGGGATTGCCGTTATCAGGGTATTGATAGTACAGCGTCATTATCCAAGCATCAATCCACCCATAAAGTGATATCAGCAGCGGGCTTTATGCCAATAATAAGCGAGTCAGACTATTGAGAGTTTTGGACAAAAAGTGTAAAGTTGAGCAGATAATTTGACTGAAACTTTTGTCAAGTTGTTGGACTATCGATTAATTTGATTTTTTGAATATTGCCTGTCGGTATATTGACTACCATGCGACCACACGAGTAGGCATTTTTTAACACCCCTAACTAGGCTATGATACCTTCAGCAAGGATTTTTTATGTCTTGGCAAAAATACTCTGTACACTTGGTATTGGGTTTTCCCTTATCGCTTCCCATTGTCGCTTACGCCGTCAATATTGGCGATACTTATGTACAAACCCAACAAAACCAACCTTTAAACGCCAGTATTAATGTCAGTGATATCAATCCAAGAACTTTTTCTGTCAAAGTCGCCCAAGCTGATGTGTATCGCCAGCTAGGCTTGTCAAAAGATGCCGATATTCAAATCAAATTTGTCCCAACTAGTAGCAATGGCGGTCAGATTGTATTGACCAGCAAACGTGCGATTAATGCCCCATTTACTGATGTGGTGCTCAATATCACGGAAAATGGCGTAACCAAAACGCTGCCAAAAACCTTGTTGATGCCCATCGACAGCGCACAAAAAATCACCACGCAAGCCAATACCACGGCTTTGCAATCACCTGCGCAAAACATCGTCATAGGTTCGGCCAATCCTGTGCAGTTGCCTGTTATGTCGCCCGACCCTATGCCCATGCAGCCGATAACGTTGCCATCAACCACCATCAACCAGCTGCCTAATTTACCTACAACTGGTATGCCCGCTGGCGCCGTCCCAATGACACTGGCTAGCGAAAACAGTGACTACCTGCGTATCCAAGAAACGCGAACGGTTCGAACTGTTCAGCCAAATGGCACTGTCTATACGCCAGGCGTGCCACAAACGCAAAACCCTATCCAAACAAACGCCGCAGATAATCAATTGCCAAGCCCAGCAGGTAGTTATGGCAATCAACCTTTAGACAAATCTAAGTCCAAGTATAGCGCCAAAAACCCGCAAATCATTGGCGAGACAACCACTTATACACTACAGCGCAATGACAACCTTTGGACCATCGCTAGTAATATCGCAGCGGCAAACCGCAAAGATGTGGATCAAGTGATGGCAGATATCATGGCAGCCAACCCGATCGCGTTCCCAGATAATGACCCAACTAAACTTGTCGCCAATACCCAATTACAAATCCCAAAATACAAAGTAGTCCCTTCACAAATTGGGATAAAATCAGCTAATAAAGCGCGACAACAATATCGTCAAAATAAAAGCCGTGTCGCAAGCAAAAAATCTGTCATCGCACCAAAGTCTGCTGCTAAGCAACCAGCCACCCTAAAAACTACAAAAAAAACACTTAAAGCACAAAAAACACCGCGGCCATACGCAGCGACTAAAAAAGCTGAAATGACCATCATCGCACCTAATCATACCAATGGTTCAGTGCAAGGTCAGAGCGCCAAGAACAAATTAGGCAAAGCGATGTCATCCCAAGTAGCGGCTCAGGTGCAGCAAAAACGCCAAGCCACCGCCCAGCAAGCCACTAAAGTTAACAAACTCAATCAAGACTTAGTGGGCGCTGAAAATCGCTTGAAGATACAAAACACCAAGCTTGCCCAATTAGAAAAACGCTTAAAAGAGTTAAACAAAAAATAATATAGCGCGTGGATGATATTGCCTATGTGCTGTATCATTTCATACCGTACAACAAATTTGTGGTGATTCATTAGTCGCACGGTAGCTTATATCTTGCTATGCCCTAATGATAACTATCTACCGTAACGATGAGGTGAAAGATGGATCCGATAATGATGGGTATCGCAGCAGTAGTGATTTTGGTAATTGTTGCTGGCGTTTTCTTGATGAAAAAAGGTAAAAGCCAGACAACGGTTGATACGCAGACCCAAGTCAAACGTCCAAAAACCTTGGCTGAGCAGCAGCGCGAATTAGAACTGCAACGTCAATCGCAGATGACAAGCCCAGCTGCGCCTGACCTACCGCAAACGACTTTACAGACTGCTCAAACCCTCAATACTGCAGAGAATGCGCAGCATGAGTTACAAGCGGCTGAGCAATTGATTCAAACCCAAGACTATGATGGCGCTATCACAACGTTACGTCGTGCGTTAAAAAATCACCCCTCACATAGCGGGTTGAATTTTACTTTACTTAACAGCTATGCCTTGGCTAAAGATTATCAGCACTTTAATACCTTCTACCCAGAGGTATTGGCACTCAACGATGCTGATCTCACTAGCCAAGCCAATAACCTAAAAATGCTGGTAGATGAAGAACAAAGGATAAATGCACGCAGCACAGTGATGACCCATACCGCTGAAGCTGTTGAATCAGATGGACTTGATTTTGATTTGTCAGGTTTTAAACAAAACAGTGATAAGCCAGCAGTCAATAGCACTTTACAGGTTGCCATGCCGAGCGTCACTGGAGCGGCACAGCCAACAACCCTAGCTAATGGCGCTAGCAACAATGCCGATAATGAATTAGATTTTGACTTTGCACTCGATTTGCCTGAAACCAAAATCGCCCCTGTTAAACCTGTCCGGCCTGAAACTGATCCTACTACTGAAACCACAGCGGCGCAATCGCAATCAAATGAGTTAACTTTTGACGATTTTGATTTTGATCTACCTAGCAAAGAGCCCGCGACCGCTGAGACTGTCGCTGCCCCTGTCCTAGAATCGCCTACCGAAATTGTTGCCCCAGTGACAGAGGAACTTGTAACCACCACTTTGGCAAGTAACGTCAATAACGAGGCTATTAGCGACAGCGATTTTGATTTTGATTTTAGTTTACCAGAGGCGCAACCAACACCTACCGCTACTGCTGTAGAACCAATTATAACGACCCCAACGGCTGCACCGAGCGCTCACGAAAGCGCAGATGAGTTTGATTTCGACTTTGATTTGAACGCTGAGCCAGCGGTTACTCCAACCAATGACGCTACTACAGAAGCAGCCTTAAGCTTTGACGCGTCAGATACCAAAGCATCTAGCAATCTAACTTCCGATGCAGCGACTTCTGTACCGGTTGCAAGTGATGAAGCCACAGATATTACATCGTTTGATTTGGATGATGAATTACTACTCCAAGCAGAAGCAGCCACATTAGCCACAGCTACTACCCCATCAGTCGCTGAGCCTGTTGTTGATTTGGCAGAAGTCAGCGCTCCTATAGAAGTCAAAGCCTCTAGCCAGTCTGATTCGCTACTCATCTCAGATGATATGTTTGATTTTGCGTTAGACGATGACACGACCAAAGCGCAAGACGCTACGTCAAATGTCTTGGTTACTGAGCCTGTCACATCGGACGACTTGATTGATTTGTCTTTTGATGATACACAAGCAACTAATCAGACAACTACGACCCCAACCGCTAGTCCTGAAACGACATCGATAGCAGATAATGCAAGCCTAACAACGGCACCAGTTGTTGAAGATTTATCAGCAATACTCGATATGATTAAGGATATCGATACGGATACGTTAAACGTAGATTTGGCAGAACAGTATGTGAATTTAGGGGAATACGACAGTGCCAAACGCTTGCTTGATGAAATCAAAGACAGCAACAACACGGCGTTGGTAGAACGTGCTACAGCGTTAAGACAACGTATTGCTTAATAGTCAAGTAACAGGAATAACAGGGCATAAAGAAACACGGCATAAAAAAGGAGCGTGCATTCACTGTCCTTTTTTTGCACTGATCTGTATGCGCCAATAGCTGCTATAACTTAATACACTATCGCTAGAGGTTTAAGTCCAGCTTTAAAAGCATGGGCTTTATCAACATAATGTAAAGCTGATTGCTGAAGCATTACTTCACGCGCCTGCGGCAAGGTTTTGACAACTTTAGCTGGGCTACCCATCACGATGGAATTATCTGGGATTTGCATATTTTCGGTGACAAGCGCATTGGCACCGATGATGCAGTTTTTGCCGATTTGGGCATTATTGAGCACAATCGCACCGATACCAATCAAGCTATTATCACCAACAGTGCAGCCGTGTAGCATCGCCAAATGTCCAATCGTCACGCCTTCACCAATGGTGACGGCGATACCTTCATCGGTGTGTATCACGCTGTTTTCTTGCACATTACTATTTTTGCCCAAATAAATCGGCGCATTATCTGCGCGTATCACCGCGCCAAACCACACACTGACGTTATCAGCTAAATGCACATCGCCGATGACTTCAGCCGAGTCTGCGACCCAGCCTGTGAAGGGTGCCTGATAGGTGGGTTTTTTGTCTTGCCATTGATACAGCATATCAAATCCTTATGAAAAAAAAGAGCGTCAACTAAAAAATTGACCCTCTAATTTTAGCAAGTGCGGATAAATTAGCAATGGGTTATTGTAGGCAGCACAGTTAAATCAAAGCCCTGCTTTTAGGCTCGCTTCGATAAATTTATCCAAATCACCATCCAGCACCGCTTGGGTATTGGACGTTTCCACCCCCGTACGCAAATCCTTAATCCGCGAGTCATCGAGCACATACGAGCGAATTTGACTACCCCAACCAATATCCGATTTGGTTTCTTCTAGCGCTTGTTGCTTTTCCATACGCTGCATCATTTCACGCTCGTACAGTTTGGCGCGTAGCATTTTCATTGCCGTGTCTTTGTTGGCATGTTGGCTACGTTCATTTTGACACGCAACCACAATTCCTGTCGGTTGGTGGGTGATACGTACCGCAGAGTCGGTGGTATTAACGTGCTGACCGCCTGCACCGCTTGAGCGATAAGTATCGATACGTAAATCGGCAGGGTTGATATCAATCTCAATATTATCATCAATCTCAGGCGATACAAACACCGCTGCAAACGACGTGTGGCGACCGTTGTTGCTATCAAACGGTGATTTTCTTACCAAACGATGCACGCCGATTTCGGTACGTAACCAGCCGAACGCATAGTCACCTTTGACATGAATCGATGCGCTTTTAATCCCTGCGACACCACCTGCTGATAGTTCCATGATTTCGGCTTTAAAGCCATGTGATTCACACCAACGCAAATACATCCGCAGCAGCATCTCTGCCCAATCCTGTGCTTCGGTACCGCCTGAGCCTGACTGGATATCAACATAGCAATTGTTGCCATCCATCTCACCGCTAAACATACGTTTAAACTCTAAATCTGCGACTTTGGCTTCGGCCTCATCGAGTTCCGCTTGTACGTCTGCCAATAGCGTTGCATCATCGGCTTCCACCGCTAAGTCAATCATGGCTTTGGCGTCTTCCAACTTGTCATCTAAAGCGGTAATCACGCCAATGACATTATCAAGCTGCGATTTTTCTTTACTGATTTTGGTGGCACGCTCTGGGTCGTTCCACAATTCTGGGTTTTCAAGCTCTAAATTGACTTCTTCCAAACGCTCTTGCTTGGCTTCGATGTCAAAGATACCCCCGAAGCTGGTTGCCACGGTCAGTTAAGTCTTTGATATGCTCTAAATACGGGTTAATTTCCATGCGAGGTTACCTTAACGTGTTACTATGAAAAATGCGCTATTATACCTGAATCTGTCACTGGATTCATCTTAGCTGTTGCCCACTAAGCCTGCGCTTTTATCGACCAATCTTCCACTGCCCAATGATACGCTAAGGCATGCGCGTGTAGGGTATCATCGGGGCATACCGCAATCGCCACATCTGCCCATTCTAATAACGGCAAATCATTTTTTGAATCCGAATAGGCATAGGTTTTAGTATAAGTAATACCTTGCGCATTTTTTTGAGCAATCCAATTTTTTAAATGAATGATTTTGCCTTCTTTAAAGTTTGGCTGTCCTGCGACTTTACCCGTGTATCCCTGCTCGGTGACTTCAAGCTCAGTGGCTAAAATATTATCTTCCTCTACCAAAAATAATTTGTTAGCAATCGCTTTGACCACAAAGGCATTGGTGGCAGAAATCACTACTACATCGTGCCCTGCTTGTAAATGTGATTGGATAGCGTTAACCGCTTTTGGACGCACTTTTGGCGCAATTTCTTCTTGCAAATATTGCTCACGCCATTCATGTAATTGGGCTAAGGTATGCTGTTTTAAAAACCCTGCTACAAACTCGTTATACACCACCGCATCGAGCGTCCCTGCGATATAGTGCTCATAGAACTCCCGATTTTTAGCACGATACAGCGATTCTTCTACCAGATTATGTTTGACCAAAAACTCGCCCCACATATAGTCACTATCGGTATCAATGAGGGTGTTATCGAGGTCAAATAGCGCCAATTCTTTGTGTAGTACGGTTGACATAGGACAGCCTTTAGCATAGTTAGTGAAAAGTTAAATTGCGGGGTTTTGGTCATCAACGGTTAAGGTATCACCAAATCGCCAAGTACGGATAATGCGCAGCTCCAAATAATCTTGCATTTCCTTTGAAAATTTACCAAATGGCGCGGCTTTACGCACCGAATTTTTTGCTGCTTCATCCAAGATGGTAGCGCCTGATGACTGTAAGACTTTGATGGATTTGACTTGCCCGTTAGGCTCGATAATCACCATCAGCATGACATCGCCTTTGATGCCTTTGGCGCGGGCTTCTTGCGGATATTGCTGGTTGCCAATATGATAGGCTTGTTGGCGAAAATTCTCGATATAGCGTGCGGCCTCACCCGTGGTGGTTGAGTTACTGCTGATAGTTTTGACCGCAGATTTTTTGGCTAGTAATTGGCGGTTACTGCTGATTTTGGTTTCAAGGGTGGCAATTTGTGCCTGTACCCGTTGTTCTTGCGCGGCTAGATTTTCGCTATCGTCTTGTTTTTTATTATTATTTTCTCTGCGGATTTTTTCAAAGCTTAACGTGGTACGTAAATAACTTTCTTGAAACGCTTCTTGACGCGTTTGGCGTTCTTGACTCACGATATCATCGGTTTCATTGATTGCTTCGTCTTGTAAGGGGCTCATGGTATTGTTTTCAAGCCGTAGCTTTTCGTTGGACTCACCGCCACCTTGCTGGCCGGCATTGGCGATAAAATCGGCTTTTTCATTCTTTTGCAGATTTTCGGTCAACACCGTGGTGACTTCTTGTACCGCTGCGGTTGGTGAGCTTTTATCTTCAAATTGGATACCAAAAATAACAGCCGCATGAATTGCCACTGCCGTAATCGTAGCAAATAGCATAACGCTGTCTTCGTAAGCCGCGGTATGTGGCATTAACTTTTGAAAAAGATAACTGTGGCTGTCTTTGCTATACACCAAAATATAACCCTTTGAACGATTAGGACACGATCACTACAACCTTGCTAAAAAAATACAAATCACTCATGTATTATAACGCGCAGATATTATAGATTAAATCAAACCTTGGCTGAAGCTAAATTAATACGCCATCAGCAATGAGTGGTTCTTAATCAATAAGTAGCGATCAATGTTTACCAATTACTGGTACAAGATTTTTTGTAGACGGGTCAGCAACTTTATGATTAGTGACTTTATGATTAGCAACTTTACAATGCCCAAAAACTGACTACAATAATAGCTTTCAATACAAATATAAAAAAACTGAGAAACGATAGTGATAACGAGCAAAACGCAACTGGATGAATTTTTTGCCACCCATTCTGAAGAAATCGCACGTGAGGTGATGCAAAAATCGCAAACGTGGTATGAAAAAATTGAAGATTTTGCCAGTCAAGAGTTTATCGTACCCGCCACCGAAAAACAGCTAAACGATGCCATTCAAAAATTTGTGGTTGAAAAAGTCAAAGCGATATTGGCCATGCATCTGGAGATTCATGAAGGCTGGCTTCGACTGTATGCAACGGTTAACTATAGTGGCATCTACGCTGACCTTGCTGTCAATTTAGGTGTGGTACATGCCCAATTTGACCGTTATCGCCAGCGCCTAGTATTTCAGCAACTGACTGATACCGATGTTATTGCCTTGTATTCAGATTCCTATGTTAAATCAAAAGCGATTCATGCGGCGCTTTGGTTTTTTAAACGGGTGTTAAAGAAAGACCCGCTCGGCATGATTTTGGAGAAAATCAATTTGGTGCACCAAAAAGATGATATCTTGTATCTCGATATTGGTCGCTGGCTGAAGAAAAACGAAAAAATCATGGCAACGCTGCGCAAGGTGCAAGTTAATCATGGCTATCTTGCTGAACAGCAACTACTGCTGAGAGCCAATGCCAACGTCGGTGAAATTCTCAATATAGGTAGTAGTGACCAATTGATTACCGAAGCGGATAATCCTGCAGTGACCAATAACGCAACAAAAGCGGCTTAGTATTTTTTCATGGGTATCAACCCTCATCCTTTACCGCTTTTGTTTCACCAATTTTTTTTACCAATTGTGCTTTGCCAATTAACGAGATGATTACCAATAGTTTTCAACGGCGATATTGCCTTCGCCGCGGCGATTCATGGTCAATCCAATCGATTTTAAGGCTTCTTTGGTATCTTCGACCATTTGTGGATTACCACATAGCATCACGTGACTACGCTCTTTATCCAGTTTTTGCCCTACCAACTCGGTTAACTTGCCCGACAATATCAAGTTAGGAATACGCGCTTTTTCCCCCGCATAATCCGCTTCCCGCGTGACAATGGGCAAAAATACAAACGCTGCCCCATCGTCGCCATAGATTGACTTAATTGAGCCAATCTCCTCTTGATAAGCAAGCTCTTGCGAGGTGCGTGCGCTGTACACCAAAATAATGCGCTGATATTGCTGCCATACATCAATGGTCTTTAAAATCGATAAAAATGGTGCTAAACCCGTGCCTGTTGCCAGTAACCACAAATCATTGGGCAGGGGTAACTGGTAGCGGGCTAAGGTCAAATAGCCAAATGGCGTGGTATTGAGCAATAAACTATCGCCCACTTGGATATGATTAACCTTACTGGTGAATTCCCCCTTAGGAATGACCACCGAGAAAAATTCAATAAATTCATCATAGGGCGAAGATGCGACGGAATAGGCGCGAAACACATAGCCATCAAGGTCAACGAGCTGACCTTGCGTCTCAGAAGTTATTAACTTGGTCTCATGATTTTGTGCAAAATATTGCAAATCTTTGCCATGGATACCGAGCCTAACAAATTGCCCTGCGGTAAATTTAAAGCCATCGGGACGCGTGACTTTAAAACTTAGCAAAGTGGGTGCCCAACGGGTCACTTCAATCACTTTAACGCGAATACTTTTATCATCTGACATGTTATCTTGACCATTTTTTTTGCATCATTATAAACAAAAAAGCGTACCTTAATGAGCTAAGATACGCTTTTTTATCTCGCAGTCTTAAAATTGGATTAATATATGCGAACTAGCGTGATAATTTTTGATAACGTTTCGGGGAAAATACCGAAGTACAATACCGCTAACGTCACCAACAACACCATAATGCCGCCTGCTTGAACTCCCCAATGATTGACTGCATCGTGCGGCTGTACTTCTTGGGGACGTCTAAACAAGGTGACCATAAGATTTAGATAGTAATACAAGCTAATTGCACTACCCACGATAATCATGGCAGTGAGCCACCAACTTTGCGCTGAAACCGTAGCAAAAATCGCAAAGAATTTGCTGATAAAGCCTGCGGTCAATGGAATACCTGCCAATGATAATAGCATCACAGTCAATACAGCGGTGAGTACAGGACGTTGCCAAAAAATACCTTGGAAGTTGTCAACCAATTCCGCTTCACCTTGACGTTTATACGGGCTTGACATGATAGTCACGACACCGAACGCACCAATGGTGGTAAACGCATACACTGCCATATAAAGGCTAACAAAACCTGCCGATTCAACTTTCACGGCGCTGATGATGGCTAATACATATCCGATATGCGCAATAGAGGAATAAGCTAACAGACGTTTTATATTTTGCTGACGAAGCGCCAGTACGTTACCGATAATCATCGATAAGCTGGCAATTACCACAATCAAGGTATTGACTGCTGGCAAGGCTAAGGTTGCCGTCGACAATAAGAAACGTAACCCTAGCGCCATCATAGCTACTTTGGACACACTGCCTAAGAAAGTCGCCACAGGCGCAGGCGCCCCTTGGTAAACATCTGGCGTCCAAGTGTGAAATGGTACCGCTGAGAGTTTAAAGGCGATACCAAATAGCATTAATGCCGTACCCACCACCAAAATCGGCATAATCATACCATTTTGAAACATGGGAACGATTGCCATACCAATTTGACGGAAGGATAAAGTCCCTGTGTTTGAGTAAATTAATGCCATACCCATCAACATGGTAGCAGAGGCTGTCGCCGATAAAATGAGGTATTTGAAACCCGCTTCTAACGATTTACCACGCGCATAAGTATAAGCCAACATACCATATAGCGGTACCGACAATAACTCTAAGCTGACGAAGAAAGAGGCTAAGTTATCAGCGCATACCATAAACAGTGCGCCCAATGTTGAGATAAGCATTAGCAAATACAACTCTTCTTTGTTGTCGCCGTAGCCCTCAATGTAACCATATGCCAAGGTAAAACACGCCAATGAGCTGATTAAAATAATCACCATATTGAACTGGGCAAAGCTATCCACCACAAATAAGGGGGCAATCAAGCCTTGTGATGGCGTAAATAATTCATACAGACCATGCAACATGCTATCAGGATTGCCACCTAATAATTGTATGAGCACAACAAACAAGGCAGCATTAAGACCAATGACACTAAGGGTACCTGCCACAAAATTTGAACGCTTCATGGCGATGGCAATCATCACCACCACCGTGGTAATAGAAATTAAAATCATTGGAAACAATGGCATGAGCACATTGCTAGCAAATGGAATAATAGGATTCATCTATTTTACCTCCATATGAGCAAATGGCTCTTGAGAAGTAGGTACAACTTGCTGGACATGATATGCCTCACTAATCCACTGCATACTGTGATCAGAGGTATCTAAGAATGATTGCGGATATAGACCTAACCATATTAAACCAAACGCAAGCACCAACAAGATTGCCGCTTCACGCGCATTGATATCACGCATTGGTGACATTTTCTCAATCGTCGCTGTTGGCGTACCAAATAATGCTTTATAAATCATAATTAATGCGTATAAACCTGCAACGACTAAGCTAAAGGTTGCAAACACCACTGCCACAGGATGCGAGGCAAAAGACCCTAGAAGAATTAAGAACTCACCAATAAAGTTACCGGTACCTGGAATACCTAATAATGCCGCAGCAAAGAACATAAGTAACGGTGGGTAATAACGCATTTGACCCCACATACCACCCATTTGGCTCAAATCACGGGTATGTAGACGTTCATAAAGCTGACCGCTCATGATAAATAATGCCGCTGAGCTAAGACCATGTGCCAACATTTGAATCATCAAGCCTTGGAAACTAATTAACGTACCGGCATACAACGCAAGTACCACAAAACCCATGTGTGAAATACTGGTATAAGCAAGTAACCGCTTGATATCTTGCTGCATAAACGCAAGCCAAGCCCCGTAGAAAATACCAATACCGCCCAAAGTAATCGCAATCGGTGCAAACTGAGCACTGGCTTCTGGGAATAGTGGTAGGACAAACCGCAATAAACCATACGCCGCAGTTTTAATCAAAATACCGGCCAAATCCACCGAACCTGCAGTCGGTGCCTGTGCGTGCGCATCTGGTAACCAACCATGCAGTGGGAAAATTGGCAATTTAACCGCAAAGCCAATAAAGAACATCAGCATGATTGGGTATTGCCATTTACCAAGATCTGTACCTAGCAAGTCCATATAGTTAAAAGTTATTTGACCTGTGGTTGATGCATGAATCATCACCAAAATCAAAATACCAATCAACATAATCAGACCTGATGCTTGGGTATAAATAAAGAATTTGGTTGCGGCATATTCTTTGGTTTTACCACCAATCGCATTGTGTCCCCAAACTGCAATCAAGAAATAGATAGGAACTAACATCATCTCCCAAAAGAAGAAGAACAAGAACATATCGATTGCTAGGAAAACACCAATAACGCCGCCCAAGCTCCAAAGTAGATTGAGATGGAAGAAGCCCACACGGCGAGTAATCTCACCCCATGAACACGCCACCGCCATCATACCCAAAAAGGCTGTTAGGCTCACCATCAACAGGGATAACCCATCAATGGCTAGATGGAAACTGACTCCCAATGAGGGCATCCAAGATAATTGAAACTCTGCCAACCAAGTTGGTTTAGCAGTCACTTCCGCAATGGTTTGTGCTGAACCAATAAAGTTACCGTTTTGCCAAATAGCTACCGTAATCAAAAACGTTAATAGCATGCCAAGAAACGCAATCCAACGCGGAAAACGTTCATCAACTTTTTCAACCAACCAGCACAGAAAACCTGCAATGATTGGAATAAATATCAAGGCGGGTAATAAGAGATTATTTTGCATAACTGTTACTTCCCTATCATCATCATTACCAACACCAACAATACTGCCATGCCAAGACCGAAGCTAGCAGCATACCCACGAATCGAGCCAGATTGGAACCATGTCGCCACTCGGTTACCTGCCAGCGATAGGGCTGGTAAAATATTCCAAGTACGGTCAATCGGGTCAATTTTAATTAACTTACCAATCAATAAGAATGGTTTAACAAATACAATGTCATACAAAGCATCAAAGCCTAAACCATGATAGCACCAGTAATTAAGCGCACGGCCCAAACCTGTTTGGTTAAATTTACTCACAATGCGACCTTTATCTAGTGCAAACAAGAACGCACCAACAATCAAACCCGCCAACATCGCAGCCATCACAATCATTTCTGCTGTATGCTTACCTGATTCTACCTCAGGATGAATCATGCTAAAACTTTGTGGCAATACGCCTGCTAATGGTGGATGAATCATCGCCCCCACCGCAGTTGATAACACTAGCAATACCGCGAGTGGCAGCCAGTATGTCCAACCTTTAAGATCGTGAATAGGCGTTTTTTCTTCACCAAAGAACACAATCCAAATCATACGAAACGTATAAATCGAGGTTAAAAACGCACCCACTACTGCCATCCAAAACAAATTCATATGACCTGATGCGAAGGTTTCCCAAATGATTTCATCTTTTGAGTAATAACCAACTGTAATCCAAGGAATCGCAGCAAGTGCCCCACCCCCGATCGCAAACACCGCAAATAGGAATTTATTTTTATAAAACAAGCCACCCATTTTAAAGATATTTTGCTCATGATGATAAGCCAAGATAACAGCACCTGACCCTAGGAATAATAAAGCTTTAAAGAACGCATGGGTCATCAAGTGGAAAATCGCAACTTGCCAAGCGCCTACCCCTAATGCCAAGAACATATAGCCGATTTGACTCATGGTTGAATAAGCTAAGATACGTTTGATATCGGTTTGTGCCAGCGCACAGAAACCAGCAACCAACAATGTTGTTGCCCCAACGATACCCACCCAACTTGCCAACACATCAGGGGTCAATAAGAACACAGGATGTAAACGGGCAATTAAATACACACCCGCGGTAACCATCGTTGCCGCATGAATCAAGGCTGAAACAGGCGTAGGACCTGCCATCGCATCGGCAAGCCAAGAATGCAGCGGAATCTGTGCAGATTTACCCATCGCGCCAAGCACTAGCATCACAGCCGCAACTTTGATGGTAGGATAGCTATGACCAAAAATCGTCACCGTTGACCCTGCCGAAGTTAGCATTTGAGATACATTGGCATTGATATCTGAGATGTTTAACGTACCTAATTCACGGAACAACAAGAATAAGCCAAACGCTAAAAACACATCACCCACACGGGTTACAGTAAAGGCTTTCATCGCGGCACGGCCATTGGCGCGCTCGTGATAATAAAAACCAATCAATAAGTAAGAACAGATACCAACGCCTTCCCAACCTAAGTACAACAGCACTAAATTGTCAGCAAGCACAAGTAACAACATACTTGCGACGAACAGGTTCATATAGCCAAAAAATCTTGCGTAGCCTGTTTCACCGCGCATATACCATGACGCGAAAATATGAATTAAAAAACCGACACCAGTAATCACGCCCATCATGGTCACGCCCAAACCATCCAGCATGAGACCAAATTTTGGGGCAAAACTACCGACTTGCATCCACGTCCACAATGGCTGATTAATGACAGCGCCTTGTGGATGGTTCATTAAAAAATCACTGCCTGCCATCAAGGCGCATAAAGCAGCCAAACCCATACTGCCGACACCGACCACTGCGGCTGCGTTTTCGCTTAAGCGGTCACGCATGGTCGCTAGAATCAGAAAGCCAATCAGCGGCAGCATAAAGGTTAAAGGTAACATACTCATTTTGATTTCACCCTTTCATCTCATTTGCCGTATCGACATCTAAATGACCACGCTTATGATAAAACTGTAAAAGAATAGCCAACCCAATTGCGACTTCAGCGGCTGCCAAAGTTAGCACCAAAATAAACATAATCTGTCCATCAGGACTGACCCAGCGACTACCTGCCACTACAAATGCTAAGGCAGCAGCATTCATCATAATCTCAAGACTCATCAACATAAATAAAAAATTACGTCGTACCATCACACCACAAAAACCAATGGCAAACAAAATCGCTGACAAGATTAGACCGTGCTCTAATGGCACATGCTCTAATGGAAAGTGTCCCATTATGCCTTCTCCTCCTGAACTTCACGTAACACAGCCGGTTGGCTGGGCTCTTTATCAATAAAATTCGTTAAGGCAGGTTGTATGGTATTACCAAGCTCACTGTTATGACTTTCGTTTTCATCATCCAAGGCAGATTTTGCCAAATGATAAGCCGCCACCAAACCCGCTAGTAATAAAAACCCTGCAATTTCGACCAACAATAAATATTCGGTAAATAATTTGGCACCGATCATTTTTGCCGTAACTGGCTCCACCCCGATAAAAGCTGGCATCATTCCTTCAAAACCATGTTTCATGCCAATCAAACTAAACAAGGTCAAACCCACAATAAATGCAAGTCCTGCCGGCACTGCCCAAGCTGAGGATGCCAACCAGCTTTCTTCTTCTAAGGTGCTTTGGGTGCCTAAGTTCAGCATCATCACCACAAAGACGAACAATACCATAATCGCCCCTGCATAAACGATGATTTCAAGTGCACCAGCAAACGGCGCACCTAAGGCAAAGAAAATACCTGATAATGCCAGCAGCGTGACAATCATGTTTAATAACGCATGCACAGGATTGGTACGAGTAATAACTCGCAAACTAGCCAAAATAGCGACAATCGCTAATAAATAAAACCCTATCGTTGCTCCGGTTATCATGGCAATAAACTCCGTAAATCAATCGGTGCAGACTCATTTTGGTGTGCCCCTTTAGGTTTATCTTTAGTCGCCATCCCAGTCACACGGTAATAATTATAGTCAGGGAATTTACCCGGGCCTGAAATTAACAAATGCTCTTTTTCATACACCAAGTTTTGACGGTTGTACTCACCGAGCTCAAAATCTGGCGTCATCTGAATAGCCGTTGTCGGGCACGCTTCTTCACACATACCACAAAAGATACAACGCGAGAAGTTAATACGGAAAAACTCTGGATACCAGCGTCCGTCTTCACGTTCCGCTTTTTGCAGTGAAATACAACCCACTGGGCAAGCGACAGCACATAAATTACAGGCCACACAGCGCTCATCCCCATCTGGGTCACGTGTCAGTACAATACGCCCCCGAAAACGCGGCGGTACAGGAACAGGTTGTTCTGGGTATAAAATCGTATCACGTTTACGGGTCGCATGACTGGCGACCATGATTAGGGTGCGCAGAATTGAGCCAAAACCCGTAATCGTGTTTTTTACCATAGTCAAATACATACGTTAATCTCCACCTTACCCTACACCATGGGTGCGCCATAATACATAGGCCGCCGTCGCGAGTAAATTAATCAAGGTAATGGGTAGACAAATTTTCCAGCCAAAGTTCATTACTTGGTCATAACGTGGACGCATCAACGCCCCACGCGCCAATACAAACATGGTCATGAAAAACAGCGTTTTTAACATGAACCAAATAATCGGCGGGATAAAACTTAGTCCATCAAATAATGGCAACCAACCACCAAAGAATAAAATAGTAATCAGCGATGATACCAACACGATATTCACATACTCACCGACAAAGAACATACCAAATTTCATACCTGAGTATTCAACATGGTAACCTTCTGCCAATTCTTGCTCTGCTTCTGGCTGGTCAAATGGGAAACGGTGGGTGACTGCCACACCCGCCACCATAAAGGTTAAAAACCCTAAAATTTGACCAAACACATTCCAGTGCCAAAAACCACCCGCTTGTGAGTATACGATATCGCGTAAGTTAAATGACCCTGCCAACGCCACCACACCCATTAGCGATAATCCGAGAAAGACCTCATAACTAATGGTTTGGGCAGCAGAGCGTAGGCCACCGAGCAAAGCGTATTTATTGGCTGATGCCCAGCCACCAAACATCACGGCATAAACCGCCAACCCTGCCATCGCAAAAAAGAACAAAATACCGATACTCCAGTCTGCGCCACCGAGGGATGGCGTAACTGGCACAATGATATAAGCGGCTAAAGCGGTAAACAATGAAATCGCAGGCGCCAAGATAAAGATAAATTTATCGGCAAATTTGGGGGTCCAGTCTTCTTTAAAGAAGATTTTGAGCATATCCGCGGCAACTTGAAGCGAACCCTGCCAACCCACACGGTTTGGACCATAACGGTCTTGCCACAGTGCCAACATGCGACGTTCATAAGGAATCATCAATGCGGCAAAAATCACCACCGCCAAGAAAATAACAATTGATTGCACTGCCAAAAATACAATTGACCAAGCTTCAGGGGACATTACCCCAGCCAGCCATGCAGGTAAATCGGGCATCTGTCTAACAGAATAATCCATTATACCCCCTCCCCTGGAGTTACTTGAGCTGTCACGCTACCATTATTAGCTGCTGGTGGTACGACAGTGTTGGTAGTTGCTGATTTTACGATACTGATGTCCGTATAAGGCTGCGCTAGCAAGGCTTCTAAGTCACCCGCCTGACCCACAGGATACCCCACACAGCTTTCGGCTAAGTAATCGACAAGCTGCACAGGTAATGTGGTCGCTACACCCTTCACTGTGACCGTTAACATATCACCTGATTGCAGCTGCCATTTATCCGCATCATCCGTTGATACACTAAAAGCAGCTGGCATCAATTGTGAGGCAACTACTTCACTACGGGCAGTGAGTTCATCACTAGCAAAAATATTATACACCGGCACTAGCTGGGTTGAACCTTGTTGGCTAGCTGCCGCAGGCGCAATATACTCACGTTTTGGCAATGCGGTTAACGCATCAAAAATACGCACCCCTGGATCGCCATGTTTTAAATGACCACCCACTTTATCTTGGTATTTATTCCAAGCTTGCGGTGAGTTCCAACCTGCTGACCAAGCAAATGGAATCATTGATGAATCCGTTTGGGTGCCCACATAACCTTCTTGTGAGAAGGTCAGGCCCGTATCAATATCTTTTGGCTGCTCTGGCTCATGCACAGAAATCGGCGCACGCATCGCTGTACGACCTGAATAACGGCGTGGCTCACGCGCGACTTTTAGACCGGTAATACGGTAATCGGCTGATGGCGCTGCTTGTCTGATTGCGGCTAATTGTGGATTGGTGTCTGCGACCGCAGTAATCACATCATCAAGCTGCGTCCAGTCAATCGCACGGCCATTGAGCTCGGACTCTACCGCATGCAACCAACGCCAGCTTTCTTTGACCATGCTGTGCGGGCGATAGTAAACAGGATCATAAACTTGGAAGAAACGCTGTGCACGACCTTCTGCTGAGATTAGTGTACCGTCTGCTTCTGCAAAGGTTGCTACAGGTACCATCACATCTGCCTGGTTATGCCATTGGTAAGCTTCATGATCAAGTACAATCAGTGATTTGTTGATTAGCAATTGGTTCATTTGCACCGCGGTTAAGCGGCGGCTGATGTCATTTTCCATGACAATCACCACATCGGCATCATCACCTAATTCATCAATCGCTTTACCACCGAGTAAGTTGACGCCTATGCTATTGGCAGCAGGTACTGACAAGTATAAACCCGCTTTTTCTTGATAGCCTTTGGTTGGGTTCATACGGCTTGGGCGTTTAACTTGCTTGGCTTGTTCAGCAAATGCCGCTTCATCCATCTCTTGTTTGAGCTTGGCTTGCTCTGCATCGATTTTGGCAATCTCTGCATCCACTTGGACGTTGTGGGCGTCAACCACGCTTTTTTCATAGATGACCACTTCACCGCGTTTTTGCTCAGCGATATTGGCAATTTGTGCAGCCGCTTCTATGATGGCGGTGTGGTACAGTGACGAGCCTGAGATGATAAGTGGTTTGGTTGCTTTAAGCAGCGTCTGCGCGATATGTTTAGCAAATGCTTGCATATCAGCATTATCGTCTTCATCGATGACCAAATCTTTTGGTAATTGTGAGGTAGCCAACGTTTTCATATGCTCAGCAATGCTAAAGCCTAACGCAGCGATATCGCTTGGGGTGGCGACGCAGCTTACTTCGGCAATATCATCAAGGCGCGTATCTTTCACATCCACAATAAAGATTGGGCTGTAATCTTTTTGACCGATACGAGCCACAGGCTCTGCCAAGAAATCTGGCGTTTTTAGTGCATCTGCCATTTGTTTGGCGCGATTTTTTGCTGCTTGGCGTACTGCCAGTGCAATACGTGGACTGGTTTGGGTAATATCTTCACCCAAAATCAATACCGCATCATAATCCTCAATCTCACGCATGCTTGGATTATGGATATTTTCTGTGGTCAACACATCGATACATTTTTGTACCACGGTTTTTTCTTGACTGGTAATACCAATGCTAAAGTTTTCGGCGCCGACTAAGCGTTTTAGCGCATAGTTTGATTCAAGGCTGGCAACAGGTGAACCAATACCGATGGCTTTTTTGCCTTGCAACCGGTTTTTGATGGCATCGATAGTATGGTCAATGCTTAGATTGGTTTGTTTACCGTTTAGTGTTTCAATTGCTTGAATTGGGCGGTCTTGGCGGTTGACATAGCCATAGCCGAAACGACCACGGTCACACAGGAAGTAAGCGTTAACTTCCCCATTAAAACGGTTTTCGATACGGCGCAATTCACCATAGCGCTCACCCGCTGAGATATTACAACCTGCCGAACAGCCATGACAAATGCTTGGGGCATATTGCATGTCCCATTTGCGATTGTAGCGCTCTGAGTGAGTTTTGTCGGTGAATACCCCAGTTGGACAAACTTCGGTAAGGTTGCCTGAAAATTCACTTTCAAACTGACCGTCTTTATCACGACCAAAGTACACACGGCTTGCTGACGCGTAAACCCCTAAATCTTCACCACCCGCGTAGTCTTTGTAATAACGCACGCAGCGATAACACGCGATACAGCGGTTCATCTCATGATTGATAAATGGACCCAAGTCTTGGTTTTGGTGGGTACGTTTAGTAAAGCGGTATTTACGATGATTGTGACCTGACATGTAGGTCATATCTTGCAGGTGACAATGACCGCCCTCTTCACAGGTTGGACAGTCATGGGGGTGGTTAGTCATTAAGAACTCAACCAAGCTTTTACGGAAGTTTTTCACTTCTGCATCAGTCACTGAGATCCACATGTCTGGGGTCGGATTGACCATACATGACATGACCAAACGACCACGACCCGCTTCATAATCTTCTTTGTTATTATATTGCTTGACGGCACACTGGCGGCAAGAACCCACCGAGCCCAATGCAGGGTGATAACAAAAATAAGGGATATCGATGCCAAGCGATAAACAAGCTTGTAGCAAGTTATCGGCACCATCAACTTCGACGTCTTGACCGTCTATATGAATAATTGCCATGCTAATTCCTTACACTGATTGCCCATTGGTGGTCTTAACCGGTTGATACACTTCAACTTTTCCGCTGTTTGCAGATGAAGGCACGCCCGTTGGGGACAATTGTTCTTCAGGCGCCACATTGTTACCAATTTTGGCTTCAAATTCTGGTAAAAAGTATTTTAACGCACTTTGTAATGGCTCAACCGCACCCGGTGCGTGGGCGCAGAAGGTTTTACCTAACCACAAATCTTTGGTCAATTGGCGCAGCACGTCAATATCGACAGGTTGACCATTGCCTGTATCGATGGCATGCAAGGTTTTGACTCCCCATGGCAAACCATCACGGCAAGGCGTACACCAACCGCAGGATTCACGAGCAAAGAATTTTTGCAAATTGAGCGACAATGACACCATATCTTGCGATTCATCTACCACCATAATCAAGCAGGTACCTAAACGGCTACCTGCTTTCATAATAGGTTCAAAGTCCATTGGCAGGTCTAAATGCTCATCACTGGCGGTTAAGAAGTCGGTTGATGCACCGCCTGGTAACCAAGCTTTTAGTTTACGACCGTCTTTCATGCCTTTGGCATAATCAAAAATAATTTCGCGAGCGGTGGTACCAAATGGCAGTTCCCATAGCCCTGGTTCATTGACTAGACCTGAACAACCCATGATTTTGGTGCCGGGGTTTTCTGATTTGCCTTGCGCCAAGCCTTTATACCAATCTACGCCATGTAGCATGATGCCCGGCATGTTGTTTAAAGACTCTACG
The DNA here is from genome assembly GCF_031975715.1 of Moraxella sp. CTOTU46711. Lineage (NCBI taxonomy): Bacteria > Pseudomonadati > Pseudomonadota > Gammaproteobacteria > Moraxellales > Moraxellaceae > Moraxella > Moraxella sp. CTOTU46711. The sequence goes on along the minus strand of NZ_DALYMP010000004.1, from coordinate 153,746 downwards.
TTATTGACCACAGTGGGACGACCCCATGCCCCTGATACTTGTGGGAAGGGTGGCTTGGTACGTGGATTTGCACGGCGACCTTCAAGCGAGTTAATGAGCGCAGTTTCTTCACCACAGATATAACGGCCTGCACCGGTATGCACGTGTAAATCAAAGCTATAACCTGAACCTAAGATATTATCACCTAAATACCCTTTGGCACGGCACTCATCCAATGCATTATTTAAGCGTTTCGCGGCTTCAATGTACTCACCACGGATAAAAATATACCCTGCGGTTGCACCAATGGCATAACCTGAGATTATCATCCCTTCAATCAGCTGAAATGGTAGGCGCTCCATCAATAGACGGTCTTTAAACGTGCCTGGCTCCATCTCATCTGCGTTACAAATCAAGTAACGGGGTCCGCCATCGGGTGGCGTCATAAAGGTCCATTTAAGACCTGCATTAAAACCTGCACCACCACGTCCACGCACGTTGGCATCTTTAATCATGTTGCCCACTTCTTTGGCAGATTTAGCCAAGGCATTTTTTAGACCTTCAAACCCTTTTAGGCTTTCATAGGTTGCCAAATCTAGCACTGAGTCATAATGCGCCAAACGCCAAGTCAAGGGCTTGGTCTCACTGGTGGCTGTCGCTTTATCACCATAAATAGGAATGCTTTGCTCGCCCAATTGACTGGGTGATTTGCCAATTTTTCGATTATTAATTTGACGGGTTATATTCATGCGTATTGCTCCAGCAATTCAGCAATCTCTTCAATTTGGACAGGACCGTAGGTATCTTCATCAATCAAAACCGCTGGACCTTTATCACAGTTGCCTAAACAACAAATGGGTAATAAAGTAAAACGATTGTCTGGGGTGGTTTGACCAAAACTAATGCCTAAGGTGCGCTCAAAAGCTTGACCTAAATTCTCTGCACCTACCAGATAACAACCAATCGAGTCACAGACTAAAATCACATGACGACCAACCGGTGAACGGTAGATACGGTTATAAAATGTTGCAACCCCTTCCACATCGGTGACTGGGATTTTTAAGATATTAGCAATCGCGTTGACTTGTGCATCATCCACCCAGCCGTTACGGCGTTGGACAATTTTTAGCGCATCAAGGGATGCCGCGCGGCTTTGTGGGTAATGATGCATAAATTCATGAATGTCGTGAATTTCTGCTTCGGTTAGAATGCTTTCGACATCCACCTTTGGGGTTTTATCAGTTACAATCTTCATCGGTGGTTTTCTCCTAACGGTCAACGTCTGCCATAACAACGTCAATTGACGCTAGATAAATAATTAAGTCAGAAACCAAGCTACCATTAATGACTGACGGCATTTGCTGTAAGTGCGCAAAGGTCGGGGTACGAATACGGGTACGGTAACTCATGGTTGAGCGATCAGACGTAATATAATAGTTGGTAATGCCTTTCACTGCTTCCACCATAAAGGAGGACTCACCTTCTGGCATAACAGGACCCCACGATACTGAAATAAAGTGGTTAATCAAGGTCTCAATGTCATTTAAAGTGCGGTCTTTGGGTGGTGGGACAGCCAGTGGGTGATCGGCTTTGTATGCCCCCATTGGCATGTTGTTAAGGCATTGCTCAATGATACGCAGTGACTGACGAATCTCTTCAATTTTGACCAAACAGCGGTCATACGCATCGCCATTAAACTCAATTGGCACTTCAAAATCAAAATTTTCATAGCCAAGATAAGGACGCGCTTTACGTACATCGTAAGGGATACCTGTGGCACGAAGTCCATGACCTGATACGCCCCAAGCAAGGGCAGATTTAGCATCGTATTGGGCAACGTTTTGGGTACGCAGTTGTAGCACCTTGTTTTTCATGGTGGCTTTGACGTATTCATCGATACGTTTTGGCATCCAATCTAAGAATTCACGAACCAGTTTGTGCCAGCCGTTTGGCAGGTCCATCGCAGTACCACCGATACGAAACCACGCTGGGTGCATACGATAACCGGTTACCGCTTCAATCACATCATACGCTTTTTGACGGTCGGCGAACATATAAAATACTGGCGTCATACCGCCCGCATCTTGAATAAAGGTACCCCAGTACAGCAAATTATTGGTGATACGGAAGAATTCACTCATCATGATACGAATGGTATTCGCGCGGTCCGGTACCGTAATACCTGCCAGTTTTTCCACTGACATGATGTAAGGTAATTCATTCATTACCCCACCAAGATAATCGATACGGTCAGTGTAAGGAATAAATGAATGCCAAGTTTGGCGTTCGGCGATTTTTTCAGCGCCGCGATGGTGATAACCAATATCTGGGATACAGTCGATGACTTCCTCGCCATCTAGCTGAAGCACAACGCGAAAGGCACCGTGCGCAGAAGGGTGGTTAGGACCCAAGTTTAGGAACATAAAGTCTTCGTCACGGCCACTACGTTTCATGCCCCACTCTTCTGGAACGAATCGTAGGTTCTCCTGCTCAAACATCTGCTTGCCTTTATCGAGATAATAAGGCGGCACTTCAGTCGCACGAGAGGCGTATTCTTTACGCAGTGGATGACCTTCCCAGTATTTTGGCAATAAAATACGGGTTAAATGGGGGTGACCATCAAAGGTAATACCAAACATATCCCACGCTTCGCGCTCATACCAGTTGGCATTGGGCCAAATGCGGGTTGCCGTTGGGATGTGCAAATCAGCTTCTTTGAGCGCCACTTTGATGCGAATGTCCGTATTGCGCTCTAGCGACATTAAGTGATAGAACACGGTGAAATCACTGTCAGGCAAGGCATTGCCGTCCCTGTCTTTACGATGCTGGCGTAAGCGCTCATCAATCGCTGAAATATCCAGTAACATCACGTAAGGCTGTGGCAAGGTGCGAAGGTACAGGAGTACTTCGATGACCTGTTCACGGCTGACCCAAATAGTGGGAAAAGCGTCAAAGGTTTTTTGTACAACAAACTGCCCCTCAAACTTGCGATTTAATTCTGCAATCACTGCTGGGACATCAGTTTGTGCTTGATTATCAGTTACCGTTACCATGAGTGGCACTTTCCTCATTCACAATTATTAAGAAGGTAGTGGAATACCTTTTTTTGTTTTGAACGCAATTCGATAAGCTTTCACTCAGCGAAAATTCATCATAAATCTATCCAGAGACTTACTCTAGCATTACTCAATGTTATCTGGGCTGCGTAGGTTTTTGACCGCGATGCGATCGGCTTGTTTACGGTCGCGTTCTGGCTGCATGACAGGTTGGTAGATACCTTGGTCATTGACATGAATACCGAGTGGACGACGTTCTTTAGTAATCGATTCTTGCAGCAGCATAATGGCTTGAATCAAGGCTTCTGGACGGGGTGGGCAACCAGGGATATAGACATCGACGGGAATGATTTTATCAACGCCTTGCACCACTGAATACACATCGTACATGCCGCCTGAGTTGGCACAGGCACCCATTGAGATGACCCATTTAGGCTCAAGCATTTGCTCGTAGAGACGCTGAATAACAGGCGCCATCTTCATAAAGCAAGTGCCTGCCACAATCATCACGTCAGCTTGGCGTGGTGACGCACGAATAACCTCAGCGCCAAAGCGCGACAAGTCATGCACGCCTGTCAATGTCGTTGCGTATTCTACATAGCAGCACGAGGTACCAAAGTTAAATGGCCACAACGAATGCTTGCGACCCCAGTTTGCAAGGCTATGGGTCAAATCTTCTAATCGCGTCATGACGACGTTTTTATTGACTTCCTCTTCGTCAATAATTTGACGGGTTTGGTCTGGAAATCTGTCGGCATCTGGATTGGCTTTGGTTAATGTATATTTCATAATGCTCGATCACCTTGATTTTTAAAGCAGGATTTCGCTCTATGTCACTACAAATGCAAAAGACCTTGCAACATAGATTGCAAAGTCGGGTTATTATTTTACCGCGTTATTGTTTGGGTTTTGGTTCATTGCGCCAGACAACTGGGCAGGGATTTTACCAGTAGGGTCTACTTCTAACTCTTCAATACCATTAAAGCGGGTAATATCCGCCAGATTAAAGCCCGCAGGCGCCGCAGCCAAACGTTTTGGTTTTGGCTTTTTGTCTGCAGGTGACCAGTTAAGCGCCCCTAGTTTGAGCAGATAATATAGACCGATTAATAGCTCTACCACAAATAGCACAACGGTCCAAAATCCTAGCCAACCTGCTTCTTTGACCGATACCGCATAGGTATATAGATATAATGCTTCTAAATCAAAAATAACAAAGAAGATAGCGACGATATAGAATTTTGCAGATAAACGGATTCTGGCAGAACCAGCACTGACCACACCCGACTCGAAATTTTCTTGCTTTTGAAAGCCTTTAGAAGTACCACCTAACAATCTTGGTACAACAAGCATGAAAATACAAAGTCCTATGGCTGCCAAAATAAATACAATTGCAGACCAATCAATGACTGGAATCATGAGGATACTCCTGGGCAATACGACTAACCGTTACGTAGGTTAAGCAATTCAAGTTGGGACGATATTTTTGATACTTCCACCAAGCCCGTCTGGCTCAAGCGTAATATCACAAAGACGATGGCAGATAACGTCTTAAGAACTATTTTCCTTAAGATTACCTCGTACCAGCTAACAAGCTGCCCCGCTGCACATCCATTGACCATTATTGTAATCGGTGAGTGATTGGCTAGTTACTAAACAGGCTAGTCAAATATATTGCTAAAACCACGATGAAAACCTAATATAAAGTAGCATTACACCACTTTATAAAAATGCGTATTTTAACAAAAGTAACTATATATTGCTGTTAACTGGCTAAAACACGGATAGTTTACTCATTTTATGTAAAAAATGCTAGTAGCAGGCTTCAATCTTCCGTTAATTAACCGTTAATTGAATAGCAACACTTTAGCAAAAAAACCCTGCCATAAGCAGGGTTTATCAGCCAAAAATCATTTAAATAATGTCTTTAATGAAATAGTTAAATACTTATTGGTTAATAACATCAACGCCTTTAGGTGGCGTGAAGCTAAATTGATTACTGCCAATTGACGTATTGCGTTTCACATTTGAGAATCGAATAGTGGTGGTTTGTCCCAAGTTATCATTTAATACCATCATGACAGGATTACCGCTATTAAAAGCGATGCCTAAGCTTTTAAAGTTGGCATTGCCACTTTTTGGATAGAGCACGTAATAATTTTTTGAGGCAATCGGCTGGGTCACATTAAAACTATTGGCGATTTTGCTGGGATCACCTGACAAAATCAGTGCTGGGGTATCACCCACTTGATTGCTCACACTTTGCTTGGTTGCTTGATTTAAGTCTTTATCGTACACCCAAAGCGTATTGCCATTGGCAACAATCAGTTGCGATGCCGTGCCATTAATCTGCCAACGAAACTGATTTGGACGTTGCACGGCCATAGTACCTGAGAAATTTCTTGATGCCTTACTTAAGCCTTTGCCGCCAGTGCCAGAGGTAGTTTGACTAAAATTGGCGGTCATGCTTTTGACATTTTTAAGTAGGTTATTTAAGTTTTTTGCCGCAGTTGATGAGTTGGCAACAGCGGCATTAGCTGATTGCATGGCGACTGTCATCGGCATGCTAGTAATCAATAATGCTGATAATGTACCGGTGGCTAATTTATTGATAATTTTATTGGTAGATGTTGTCATAGTAGGTTCCTCATTCAATAAAAATTGTTAAAAATTTAGAAAAAGTATTCAAAAATAATACCAGCTCAACAGGCTAATCAATAAATTATAAATTAACAAGTTAAGCTAAATTCGCTGACAGGTATTGTCGCTAAATTTTTCTTACCCTACTAGACGCCCCATGCAATGATTATTGTTGAAGTTGTAACAAATGTAACAATAGCTGAGTGATAAGAAAGTTTTGACTAGATAATGACTAACGACTGCCAAGCCATTGAAGACTCTCCAAAACCCGTTAACATGCTTAGCTATAAGCAATAAAAAACCCAATAAGTGCGACTTATTGGGTTGATTTGTTTAACAACAAGCTGAGTGATTATTCAGCTGCGCCTTCAACAAATACGTAGCGACGATTGAATTTACCTTTAACAGCAAATTTTACAACGCCGTCAGTTAAAGCAAATAATGTATGGTCACGACCCATACCTACACCTTCACCTGCGTGAAATTCTGTACCACGTTGACGTACAATGATGTTACCAGCAACAACTTGTTGACCGCCAAAGATTTTTACGCCAAGCATTTTTGGGTTTGAATCACGACCGTTACGGGTAGAACCTGCGGCTTTTTTATGTGCCATGTCGATGTCTCCTAGAGATTAATGTGTTTGAAATAGTCAATTAAGCAGTGATTGCTTTGATTTTTAACAAAGTATACCATTGACGGTGACCTTGTTCTTTATGATAGTGTTTACGACGTCTGTGTTTTACAATACGTACTTTTTCGCCACGACCATGTTCTACTACTTCAGCTTCGACCACTGCACCGGCAACCACAGGTTGACCAATTTTGATATCGCTGCCATCAACGACCATTAAAACGTCTTCAATTTTGATGGTATCGCCTTTTTCAGCTTTTAGCAATTCAACTTTTAAAAATTCATCTTGAACGACGCGATGTTGTTTACCACCACTTTTGATTACTGCATACATCTTGGTTGCTCCAATAAACCCGTACACCGTGGCTACCAAGGGCGATAACACTTCTACGACGGATACACAGGGAAATATAAGGTCGCGATTTTAACGTTTTTAGTGTTTAAAATCAAGTAAAACTTCACGGATGCGGGTGCGATTTTGGCTGATAAATTATTGCGCGTTTCTCAACGCAATGGATGCCCAGTAATACAAGTCGCCAATAAAAATACAGAGCAATAACTTACACAAAAAACGGCAGTATGGTATGATTTTGCCGACTTTCACCACAACCCAAATTTCACGAATTTTCACTCCAAGCTTTGAGCCAACCTATGCTAGACAATCAACAATTAAATCCTACCTCCACTGCTATCAATGCTGATGTCATTAAAGACAGTAACAGCACGCCTGTCACCTATCAGCAGATTCAATCTATTATCGCTGACGATTTCGAGATTATGGATAAGCAGGTGTATGGCAGTCTAAGCTCAAAAGTCAAACTAGTCATGTCGGTGAGTCAGCATGTCATCAATGCAGGCGGCAAGCGTATGCGCCCGCTCATTTCGCTGCTTTGCTCACGTATTTGTAACGACCAGCCCTCACAAGCTGCCATGCATTTGGGCGCAATCACCGAAATGCTTCATACCGCAACGTTAGTACATGATGATGTGATTGATGCGTCAGGTATGCGCCGCGGTAAGCCGACCGCGAATGCAACGTGGGATAATGCAACGGCTGTACTGGTCGGTGACTATCTGATTGCCCGTTCATTCAATCTTTTGGTAGGCTTTGGCTCGTTACCGTTATTGCAGTTATTCTCAGATGGCACCTGTGATATCGCTGAAGGGGAAGTATTGCAGCTCCAACATCAGCATGACCCCAAAGCCACCGAAGCCGATTATATGAAAATCATCGACGGTAAAACCTCTCGGCTATTTATGATGGCAAGTCAAGGCGTGGCTATTTTGGAAAATCGTCCTGAATACAATGACGCCTTCGCCAAATTTGGTCAGCACTTTGGTAATGCCTTCCAAATCATTGATGACGTGCTCGATTTTGTCGGTGACAGTGAGGTGCTCGGCAAAAACGTGGGTGATGATATTGCTGAGGGCAAGCCAACCTTGCCGCTGATTAAAGCGCTTGAAATGACCACGGGTGATACGCATGAAAAATTGCGGATTGCAATTCAGACAGGGGAAGTGCAAGACACGGGCGAGATTATTGAGATTGTCAAAAACAGCGGTGCACTGGCGTATTGCCGCGACAAAGCGATGCAAGAAAGTGAGATTGCTAGACAAGCAGTGCTGACTTTGCCTGATTCACAATACCGCCAAGGTTTACTCGATTTGATGACGCTTGCCAGCCAACGGCTTTATTAATTGTTAATCATTAATAAAGGCGGCGTGGTGATTAGTTTGATGTCCAATTCGATGCGCGGTAAATCATACGTCATTAAATCGTCATACAGGTTTGCTAATTTTTTGATAGTTTTGTGATTGATGGTTTTTTGATGGTTAGCTTTTTAATTATGGATGCTGTATGTCTGATGTTATACCCACTTTATTACCAGCTATTAAACAACAATTTATCGAAGATAAAGCCAAAAAAATTCAAGAGCAATCGGCATTAGACACCATTGAATCACCTACCACGATCGACCCTGCTAACCCTGCCACCATCGACATTAAATTCCGACCTTCCAAACACGCGGATTTTATGCAAGCCGCTAAGGTGCGCACCCCAAAGTATAAATTCTACGTTGAAGTCGGTGGCAACCCTAACCACCCTACCATTGTACTGATTATGGGCTTAGGCGCGCAAAGCTTAGTATGGCCCAATGAATTCTGCTATGCGTTAATTACTGCTGGATTTCGGGTCGTGCGATTTGACAATCGTGACATAGGCAAATCCAGTAAGCTTAAGCACAAAAAACTGACCCCCGCTCATGATTCGCCCATTTATAAAGCCAAATTGCTGGGCAGATTTGGACTGGGTTTACCGCTTAAAAACCTGCAAACACCGTATGATTTGTACGACATGGCAGAAGATGCCTATCAACTGCTCAAAATGTTGGGCATCAAAAAATACTTTGTGATTGGTCAATCGATGGGCGGTATGATTGCGCAAATCATGGCGGTGCGTTATCCACACCAAGTAGAAAAATTGGGACTATTATCCACCAGTAACAATCGACCCTTTTCGCGCCCACCCGCCATTGAAGCCATCAAGGCCTTTACCCAGCCACTACCCAAAAGCCAAGATGCTGACGCATTGACCCAGCAGTTTGTGCAGACCATCAAAACCATCGCCAGCCCCGATTACTTTGATGAACAAGCGGCATTCAGCAAAGCTAAAAAACTGTTTAAACGGCGTTTTTATCCAAAAGGTACGCAGCGGCAGCTACTGGCGATTTTGGCGACGGGGTCACTGGTCGATATTGACAAACAAATCCACCAACCCACCCTCATCATTCATGGCAAACAAGACAAACTCATTCCATTTAGTCATGCCTATTCGCTTGCCAAGCATATTGCGCACAGTCAGTTGATACTAATTGATGAACTCGGTCACGATATGCCCGTGGCACTGGTCGAGGTATTAGCAAGTTATTTTATTAATCATTTTCGTTATGATAGCCAGATGGGCTAGCTTTTTATGATGTCCAGCATTTGTTGCCAATCCATTGGCAAGTTTTTCGGTAATGGCAAATCCCTTTCATAAAAGTATTTCAAACTTGCCATAAAAACAGTTGCCATCATGGTGGCTTGGTAATCAATCGCCTCCGCCGTCAAATAGTCTGTCGCCTTTTGTTTTTTAGCCAGTTCAATAAAGTTTTGTTTACCCATCAAAAACATATCATGATAAAGATTGTGGTGTTGGGTACGGATTTTCCACAGGGCAAGCATCTGTTGGCGGCGTTCAAACAGCTTTTGTGAATGATTTTCCATAATCATTTGTAGCATTTGACTATCGGCATTGAGCCTGTCTTGAAATAGCTGGCTGACTTCCTGCTTGAAATCATCAATCATCTGCCCTGCCAAATCACCCTTACCGCTGTAATATTTATAAAAAGTAGCACGATTGACTTTGGCGCGATTCAAAATTGCTTGGATAGCAATATCGTTGTACTCCTGCTCGGACAACAACATAGTAAAGGCTTCACGGATGGCTTTATGGGTTTTGACAACACGTAAATCAGGTGACTTGTTGTGAGTTAAAGTCATGCGCAAATGTTTCCTTATTAAAAAAATCTATCAATGGCTTTGACATTTTAAAATTTTTATCCATACAAATAGGAAATAATTGTTGCTTAAACATTTACTTTGTTTAATATTGTTGGTTTCCCAATTGCAGATTTTTTTTTAAAATAACCGCTGCCGATAACTAGGTAGTAATATAGCTATCCTTTAGTTATCCTAAAGTTTTGTGTCTTATCGTAAATATTGCAACAACAATGTCGCATTTATTTTATAATATTTTTTTTAAAATTCCCTATTTTTTATGAGGTTGGTATGAGATACCCAGTGTTGTTCATGGTGTCATTAGCGAGTTGTAGCTTATTAATCGGGTGTAATAAGTCAGACACAGCAGCCCAGCAACAAAGTGGCGGCGGTGCAGCAGGTGCACAGGCGCAAATGCCACCCACGATAGTCAATGTACAACCTGTAACATTCCAAACGATTCCACTTACCAAAGAGTTATCAGGTAAAGTGGTCGCCTATCAAGAAGCCACCGTTACGCCGCAAGTGTCAGGTATTATTGACCGCCAGTTGTTTCGTGAAGGCACTTTTGTCAAACAAAATCAGCCGTTATATCAAATCAATACTGATAGCTACACCAGTGTACTTGCCGGTAGTCGCGCAAGCCTTGACCAAAGCCTTGCCAGTGTCAATACCGCAAAAGCCAACTATAATGACGCCCTAGCGGGTCTAGAAACTCGCCAAGCCGAACTTGCGCTGGCTCAAACCAATTTAAACCGTCTAAAACAGCTACGTGGTACTGAGGCTATCTCAAGTCAAGAATATGACCAAGGGGCAACCGCCGTGCGTACCGCTCAAGCAGCGGTTAAAAATGCGCAGGCGCAAGTCGGGGTGGCACAAGCCAATATTGATGCTGCCCAAGCAGCGGCTCGCGGCGCACAGCAATCAGTGAATAGCAATCAGCTCACCATGAGCCGTACTGTGGTTAAAGCGCCTATTAGTGGTATCACCAGTCGCTCAAATGTCAATGTCGGTGCGCTTGCCACCGCGGGCACGACGCAGATGGTAACCGTCTCGCAACTCAATCCAATTTATGTCGATATCAGTCAATCATCCGCCGAGTTATTGGCGCTTCGTCAGCAATTTGCGGCTGGTAAACTTAGCACACCACGTACCGCACAGGTTCAGTTAAAGCTCGCTGATGGCTCAACCTACCCGATGGTGGGGCAACTTCGCTTTGAAGAAGCTAAAGTGGATAGTACCACAGGCACGGTCAATCTGCGTGCCGTATTTAGCAATGATAACTTTGTGTTGTTGCCAGGGATGATGGTGAATGCCCAGTTGATTCAAGGTATTATCAATAATGCCGTATTATTGCCACAAAGTGCCATTAATCGTACAGCTAAAGGTGAATCAACCGTGTATGTGGTTGACGCCAATAATAAAATCCAAGTACGCCCAGTTACGGTTCAAGGTACCCACCAAGGTCAATGGATTGTCACTAGCGGTCTAAAACAAGGTGAGCAAGTGGTGATGGTTGGCGGCGCCAAAGTCAAACCAGATCAACAAGTCAAAGCCATGCCATATGTGGCGTCTACAACTGCCTCAACTGCGGTACCGACCAATGCTTCTACCACGACGACGACCACCAAGACGACCGTAACAAATAGCTCAACTACCGCCAAAACTGCGCAACCATAAGCACGGGAGATATCATGTCACGCTTTTTTATTGATAGACCCATCTTTGCTTGGGTGATTGCCATGCTCATCATGCTGATGGGTATCTTGGCAATTTTTAAATTACCGATTGAGCAGTATCCACGTATTGCCCCACCTACCATTAGTATCTCAGCAACTTATCCAGGTGCTGCAGCCCAAACCATTGAAGACTCTGTCACGCAGGTGATTGAGCAAAAAATGAAAGGGCTTGATGGATTGATGTATATGTCCTCAAGTTCATCATCAAGTGGGGCTGCGCAAATTACCTTGACCTTTGAGAATGGGACAGATCCCGATACAGCACAAGTCCAAGTCCAAAACAAACTGCAATCTGCCATGAGTTCGCTGCCAGAGATGGTGCAGCGCATGGGGGTCAACGTCAATAAGTCCACGAGTGGCTTCTTGATGGTACTGGCTATGACATCTGAAGATGGCAGTATGGATCGTGCCGATATTGCCGATTATCTCAACTCCAATGTGGTCGACCAGCTCAGCCGTGTCGATGGTGTGGGTAACGTCAACGTGTTTGGCTCTGCGTATGCCATGCGTATTTGGTTAGACCCTGAAAAACTTCGTACCTATGGTTTAATACCCTCGGATATCACCAGCGCAATTCAAGCGCAAAACGCGCAAGTATCAGCCGGTCAGCTAGGACAAACGCCGACTGACGAAGCCCGTCAAGCCATTAATGCCACAGTGACTGTGCAAAGTTACTTACAAACCCCAGAGCAATTTCGTAATATTTTGCTTAAAAGTAATACAGATGGTGCGCAAATTCGCTTAGGTGATGTCGCCAAAGTGGAAATTGGTAGTGAAAGCTACAGCGCCATTGCCCGCTACAATGGTAAAGATGCGGCAGGTATCGGTATCTCACTGTCATCTGGCGCCAATGCGCTGAGCACACGTAACGCCGTAGAAGCCAAACTTAAAGAGCTTGAACCTAATTTTCCTGCGGGCTTAAAAGCCTCGGTTGCTTATGACACCACGCCATTTGTACGTTTGTCGATTGAGGAAGTGGTCAGAACACTTGCTGAAGCGATTGCACTCGTATTCTTAGTGATGTTCTTGTTTTTACAAAGCTGGCGCGCAACGATTATTCCTACGTTGGCAGTACCTGTGGTACTACTGGGTACGTTTGGTATTTTGTACGCATTTGGCTATAGCATCAATGTCTTGACGCTGTTTGCCATGGTGTTATCCATCGGTCTATTAGTCGATGACGCAATTGTCGTGGTCGAAAACGTTGAGCGTTTGCTGGAAGAAAATCCAGATATGACGCCACTGGAAGCCACCCGTGAATCAATGCGCGAAATCAGTAAAGTGGTTATTGGTATTGCCTTGATTTTGTCGGCTGTATTTTTACCGATGGCATTCTTTGGCGGCTCAACTGGGGTGATTTATCGCCAGTTCTCAGTGACACTCATCAGCAGTATGGCACTATCTGCCTTAGTTGCGTTAATTTTTACCCCTGCCCTATGTGCAACTATCCTCAAACGCACTAAAGCCCATGACAAACACAGCGAGCATCAGACCGGTTTCTTTGGCGCATTTAATCGCATGTTTATGCGTCTTAGTAAAGGCTATGAAAGCTTCGTGGGTCGCAGCATCAAAATGCGCTGGCTGTATATGATTCCTTATGCCTTGGTGATTGCGGCATTGGTGTTTTTATTTACCCGTATTCCAAGTTCGTTTATTCCCGAAGAAGACCAAGGTATGCTGATGACATTGGTGCAGCTGCCTGCCGGTAGTACCCAAAATCAAACGCAAGCGGTTATCGAAAAGGTCAACGCCTATTATAAAACCCAAGAAAAAGACCTTGTGCAGTCTGTATTTACGGTCAATGGCTTTAGTTTTGCCGGTCAAGGACAGAATATGGGCTTGGCATTTATCCGCTTAAAAGATTGGGATGAGCGCCCTGGTAAAGAAAATACCGCGCAATCTATTGCCAAACGTGCCATGGGTTATTTTATGACCCAAGTTAATGAAGCCCAAGTATATGCCATTGCACCGCCTGCTATTCAAGGTTTGGGTACGGCAACGGGTTTTGATTTGCAGTTACAAGACTCCGGCAACTTAGGTCACGAAGGCTTGCTGCAAGCCCGTAACATGCTACTGGGTATGGCGGCGCAAAATAAACAAGTCAGTGGCGTGCGTCCAAATGGACAAGAAGATTCACCCCAATACAAAGTCAACGTCAATTATGATTCTGCCGCGGCTATGGGCGTGGCGCCAAGCGTGATTAACAGTGTTCTTAGTACCGCTTGGGGTAGTAGCTACGTCAATGACTTTATGGATCGTGGTCGTATCAAAAAAGTGTATATGCAAGGTGAAGCTGATAGCCGTACCACCCCCGAGGACATCAACAAATGGTATGTACGTAACAGTGATAATCAGATGATTCCGTTTAGCTCATTTGCCACCGGTGAATGGCAGTATGGTTCGCCTACGCTAACGCGTTATAACAGCTTGTCATCAATGAACTTACAAGGTAGCGCAGCGCCAGGACTCAGTACCGGTCAAGCCATGACTGCGATGGAACAAATGATTGCCAAACTGCCAAAAGGCATCAGTTATGAATGGACAGGTTTATCATTAGAAGAGAAAAAATCTGGCGCACAAGCACCTATGCTGTACGCAATTTCGATTTTCGTGGTGTTCTTATGTCTAGCTGCGCTGTATGAAAGCTGGTCAATTCCCTTTGCAGTGCTACTTGTTGTGCCACTTGGGGTATTGGGTGCTGCGCTGTTTACGGGTTTGCGCGGGCTTTCAAACGATATTTATTTGCAAGTGGGTCTGCTGACCGTTGTGGGTTTATCAGCTAAAAATGCGATTTTGATTATTGAATTTGCCAAAGAACGACAAGATTTGGGACATAGTCTATATGACTCGGTTACTGTCGCTGCTCGCCAACGCTTGCGTCCGATTATTATGACATCATTGGCGTTTGGTATTGGTGTGGTACCCTTATTCTTGGCAACAGGCGCAGGCTCAGGTAGCCAAAATGCGATTGGTACGAGTGTGTTAGGCGGCGTGGTCAGTGCAACTATCCTAGGGGTGTTCTTTATCCCAATGTTCTATGTGTGGGTACGTTCACTGATTAAAGGTAACAAACCGCATGACCCCAATGATGGCAATGATGGCAACATTGGTGATTTACAACCTGTATCACCCTACTCACCTAATCCTGCTGAACCTGTCGCTGTCACACAGCCAACACAGGTGAGTATCTATAAGCCTGATGATAGTTCACAATCAAACCATCAATAAGACATAAATGGGTAAACATTTTACCCATTTAATCTTTTACAATAACAAACACATTATGTTTATACAGGTAAGTTATATGAATTCTACCTTTCGCCTAGTACCGCTGACCGCTATAGTAGCCACCCTACTATCGCTCAGCGCTTGTCAAACCATTCCAAAAGCCAAAACTGAGCCTGTCGTGGCGCAGCCGCATATCGCAATTAATCAGCCTTATGAAACCTACGACAGTCAGACCGTCAGCGGCACCAATCAGCCGAGCATCGCCTCTCAGCGTTGGCAGGACTTTTATAGCGATGCCAAGTTAAAACAACTGATTCAATTGGGGTTAGACAACAACAAAGACATCAGTGCCACGATTTTGGCGATTCAAAAAGCCCGCGCACAATACCAAATCCAAGACATCGCAGATGTGCCCACTATCAATTCATCTGCCAATGTAAATCGTGCAGGTGATTTTAAGGGCAATGCTGCCAACACTTATAATGTTGGACTAGCCATGTCAAGCTACGAGTTTGACTTTTGGGGACGTATTGCGAGCCTCAAAGATGCCGCCTTACAAAACTACCTTGCGACCACTGCTGCCAAAGATGCTGCGCAAATTAGCTTGATTAGTAACATTGCACAAAGCTATGTGGCATACAGCTATAGTCTGGCACAACTGCAACTTGCCAAACAAACCTTAGCCACACGCCAAGATTCACTTCGCATTAACCAGTTACGTTTTAAAGCAGGTCTTGATTCGCAGCTAACTAGCGTACAAGCGCAAGCTGCGGTTGAAGCCGCTAAAGTGTCTATCGCCCAAGCACAAACCAATTTGTTGACCAACCAAAATGCCCTGCGCTACCTAGTAGGTGCCCCTGTGGATAATAGCCTACTACCTGCAGCGGGCATTAGTAGCATCACCAATAATCGTATTTTTGGCACGGGCTTACCCAGTGATTTATTATTGTATCGTCCTGATTTGCGTCAAGCGGAATATAATTTAAAAGCAGCAGGTGCAAATATTAATGCCGCGCGCGCTGCGTTTTATCCAACCATTAGCCTATCAGGCAATGTGGGGGCTGCCAGCTCAAGCTTAGGCGATTTGTTTAAAACAGGCGCATTTAGCTGGGGTTTTGGACCGAGTGTGAGCTTGCCTATTTTTGATGCAGGTCTACGTAAAGCCAACTATCAAGTGAGTGAAATCGAGCAACAACAAGCGCTAAATACTTATGAAAAAGCAATTCAAACCGCTTTTAAAGAAGTCAATGACGTATTTGCCAATCGCGCAACATTAAATCAGCAATTGGCCGCGTACAACCAGTCGCTCGCTGCCAACCAAAAATACTATCAAATTGTTCAAGCCCGCTTCAAAGCAGGTTTAGACAATTATTTGGGCGTATTAGATGCACAGCGTTCGATTTATAGCAGCCAACAAAGTATTCTAAATACCAAGCAGTCGCAATTGCTCAGTCAAATTCAGCTATACCAAGTTTTAGGTGGTGGGGTGAGTCGCGATGTGCCGCTCGAAACACCCACAGAAAAACATACGAATTACAGCACCAAGTTGTCACAGGTTGCCAATAATGCCCAGCAAAAAATTACTGATGCAGCCCAACAACCTACCCAAGTGACTACTAAAACGACCTCAACAACCACAGTCCAACCTTAATACATTAGATCTAGTGCATTAGATTAGCCATAAGCTATTTATAGTAAAAAACCCACACTGATGTGGGTTTTTTATGGGATTTTTTACTATAAATGGCTGTTTTAAAACGCATAACTGGCGATGCCATGCGCGATGAGTTTTCCTTCATCATTGACTAACATCATCCGCGTGGTGCAGCCTTTGCGTCCCATACGAATCACTTCGGCTGTGACCATAAACTCATGACCGCGACCAGGAGCTAGATAATCAACACGCAAATCGACGGTTGCCATGCGTTTGATTTTTTTGGTCTGCTCCTCAAACGTGCCTTGGTCACGACGATAGATTTCAAGCATGCCTTCAAGCCCGCCTATGGTATCTAATAGCGTAGCTGTCATACCGCCATGCAAAATCTCAAAATTTGGATTGCCGATGAGTGCGGGATTGGACTTGACCTTGCCATATACTTTGCCATCTTCATAATGATAGGTAGTAAAGGTATGCGCAACAAATGGGCTTTGGGACATGATGCTGGCGAGCTGCTGCCCTAGCACATCAATACTAGGTTTGCTGATAGCGTGATGCTCACTGTCTTCATTGAGCTGCAGTTGCAACTCGTTTGCCAAATCAGAATGCTCGTCATTTTCTTTAGACGTCGTGTCAGTCATGTTAGTGCTGTCAGTCGATGACTGAGCGGCTAATTGATTGGCATTTACAGGGTTTAAACTCACGGCGCCCTCCATGCGTAAGTAGATTGTGGTAAGATAGCTTTTTAAAAAATGATCATTCTAGCAAATTTTGCTTATTTATCCTTATACAATTTCTGCGTTACTTGATAACGTTATTTGATAATAAGTGTCACTCGATAACAAGAGGTCTTCATGAGTTATATTTTTAACCGTTCATTCCCCAATACTCGCTTACGTCGCCTACGTTACAACGACAATATCCGCGCCATGGTGCAAGAAACCAGCATTGAACCCAAGCATCTGATTGCGCCCGTGTTTGTCATTGAGGGTAAACAGCAGCGCCAAGCTGTGACAAGCATGCCAGGCGTTGAGCGTTTGAGCGTAGATTTGCTGATTGAGTATGCCAAGCAACTACTCAGTCTAGGCGTCACCACCATTGATTTATTCCCTGTCATTAGCCCAAGCCTCAAATCGCTACAGGCTGAACATGCCTATGATGAAAACGGTCTTGCCTGCACTGCTATCAAAGCAATTAAAGACGCCCTACCTGAGATGGTGGTA
Source organism: Moraxella sp. CTOTU46711 (assembly GCF_031975715.1). NCBI lineage: Bacteria > Pseudomonadati > Pseudomonadota > Gammaproteobacteria > Moraxellales > Moraxellaceae > Moraxella > Moraxella sp. CTOTU46711. The sequence goes on along the minus strand of NZ_DALYMP010000004.1, from coordinate 136,053 downwards.
ATGACTGATGTGGCACTCGACCCCTATACCACCCATGGTCAAGATGGTATTGTCGATGACGATGGCTACGTACTCAATGACATCACCGTTGAAATCCTCGCCAAACAAGCCCTGAGCCACGCCCGCGCAGGCGCGGATATCATCTCGCCAAGCGATATGATGGATGGTCGTATTGCCGCGCTTCGTCAAGCATTGGATGGAGAAAATTTTATTAATACCGCCATTATGGCGTATTCTGCCAAATACGCGTCTGCTTATTATGGACCGTTTCGTGATGCCGTCGGCAGCGCAGGCAACCTTAAAGGCGGACACAAAAAACAATACCAAATGGATTTTGGTAATCGCGCCGAAGCCCTGCATGAAGTCGCCCTCGACATCCAAGAAGGTGCGGACATGGTAATGGTGAAACCAGGTCAGCCCTACCTTGATTTGGTACGCGAGGTCAAAGACACGTTTGGCGTGCCGACTTATGCGTATCAAGTATCAGGTGAATATGCCATGCACATGGCTGCAATGCAAAACGGCTGGTTAAGCGAGGACGTTATTTTGGAATCACTGTTAGGGTTTCGCCGTGCAGGTGCCGACGGCATCTTAACTTATTTTGCAATGACGGCTGCCCAAAAGCTCAATCAATAATATTCTAAAGCTTGATTAAAACTAAAGGCGACACTGGTTTATCAATCAGTGTCGCCTTTTTTGTGATGTTACACTCGTTAACTTAAAGCCATCGAGCGCGCTAACGAGCGTGATAAAAAGTTACTTAATGTCATAGAGAATAACAAATCTGTTAACTTTAATTATTTTTTTATCCATTTATTTACTAAATACAAACTTAGTTTATCCCTCAATTTCATGCACAATAAGCTAAAGCAAAAATACACGCTCTTATTTACCCCTATTGACTAAACTTATTAATTTTGGACGAGCCTTTCTTGAAGTCACTTTTAGCGTTTTGCAATAATTGATTACTTTTTGGCATTATATTTTTGAAAAAAATAAGCAGATAATGGGGTTAATAACAAATAAAAGACGAAAATGGTATCTGCTAGCTGATTAATCGAGGATAAGATGATGAGTAATGAACCAATTTCTAATAGTTCGATTTCTAATAGCCCAATCAAAAATGCCATGATGGCAGTGGCTATGATGTCATTTTTGGCACTCAGCTTTAAACTGTCAAGCGATTTGACAACGGATACTCAGCCATCGATAAGTCCGACTGACGCGGTTGTTAGTACCTTAAATCAGCCAAGCCAACAGGTGGTATTGTCTACCCATAATTAATATATTGTTATCAATTCAATTAACAGAAAATTAAATTAATAGAAGATGCGATGCCGCATCTTTTTTTATGGCAGCACTCTACCACTGGGTTAGCTATTTTTGCAGGGATTTTTCTCAAAATTTTACCGCCAACTATGTCCTTATCTTTTGCGCTTTAGACTATAATAGTCGATTGTCCATTTTTTACTGAGCAACTTTTATTAACGGTGGAAGCGAATATGAGCCAATTAAACCCTCGCCAACAAGAAGCCATGCAATATGTCTCTGGACCCTTGCTGGTACTGGCAGGTGCAGGTTCGGGTAAGACATCTGTGATTACCCGTAAAATCGCTTATCTGATTGAAGAATGTCAAATGCCAGCTGAGCGTATCACTGCGGTCACCTTTACCAACAAAGCGGCTCGCGAGATGAAAGCCCGTGTGCAAAAATTATTACCGAGTGACAAAACCAAAGGTTTAACTGTCTCGACTTTTCACCAATTTGGCTTGCAGTTTTTACGTTACGAGTTATTGCATACGCCGCTTAAAGGCAATTTTTCCATCATGGATGCCGAAGATAGCAAGCGGCTGTTGATGGATTTGATGGTGCGAGACAACATGAGTGGGGCTGAGAGCCGCGAATTGGTCGGTAAAGCTATCAAAATGATATCCGATTGGAAAAATGACCTCATCCCTCCTGAAAAGGCAGCAGATACGCTGACTGACCCTGAAGATATGCTATTTGCAACGCTGTATCAACTCTACGAGCGTAACCTACGTGCCTACAATGCAGTAGATTTTGATGACTTAATTGTAATGCCGACACGGCTATTACAGGAAAATAGCCAAGTACGTGACAAATGGCAAAATCGCATACGCTATCTATTGGTAGATGAATACCAAGACACCAATACCGCGCAATATGAATTGATTAAACTGCTCGTTGGCGTGCAGCCGCGTTTTACGGTGGTGGGTGATGATGACCAATCCATTTATGCATGGCGTGGGGCAAAACCTGAAAACATGGCACTGCTGCAAGAGGATTTTCCCAAATTAAAAGTGGTTAAGCTTGAGCAAAACTATCGCTCTACGTCGCGTATTTTGCACGCTGCTAACTCAGTGATCACCAATAATGAGCATTTATTTGAAAAAAAATTATGGTCAGATAAAGGGCATGGTGAGCTGATTCGCATCATCAATTGTCGTAACGATGATGATGAAGCAGAGCGCGTTGCCAAAGAAATCATCACCCACAAACTTCGCAATGCCAATGAATGGCAAGATTATGCGGTACTGTATCGTAGTAACTTTCAAGCGCGTATGTTGGAAGCCCAGCTACGACAACTGCAAATTCCTTATAAGTTATCAGGCGGCACGTCGTTCTTTGCCCGTAGCGAAATCAAAGACATCATGAGCTATTTGCGCTTGATTCTAAATCCTGAAGACGACAGTGCCTTTTTACGGATTATCAATACCCCAAAACGTGGGCTTGGACCTGCCAGCCTTGAAAAACTCGGACTATTTGCCCAAGAACACCAAGTCTCGCTCTTGATGGCAAGTGGTCATAGTGGACTGACGCATGTGTTACCCAAAAAAGCCAGTGGCGAGCTTAAAGAATTTGCTGATTTTATCGAGCGTTACACCCAAGAGCTATACCAGCATCCCGACCCTGTGCCGCTGGTCAAGCAAATGATTGATGAAACTGGCTATATTGATTTGGTACGAAGCGAAGCAAAAACCCCGCAGCAAGAAAAAATTCGTATCGATAACATCGAAACCCTATACGCCAGTATTCAAAACCTGATTAACCGGGCGGATGATGACGATGATCGCACCATTGATGCAGTCATTCGTAAGCTTGTGCTACTTGATATGCTAGAGCAACAGCAGGAAGAGGAAAATACCAACAAAGTCAATTTGATGACGCTACACGCCGCTAAAGGGCTTGAGTTTGATTATGTCTATATCATGGGACTTGAAGAAGAACTATTACCGCATAAAAACTCCATTATTGCTGAATCCATCGAAGAAGAACGACGTTTGATGTATGTGGGGATTACCCGTGCCCGTAAAGAGCTGACCATGACGATGGCTGCCCAGCGCCGTGCAGGCGGGCAAATGAAAACCACCACCCCTAGCCGATTTATCGACGAGTTGCCGACAGAACATATCGATGCCCCTGGCATGAAAAAATCAGCGGCAGCGCATCAACCCAAGAAAACCGCAGAGGATTATTTGGCCAATATTCAGGCGTTACTCAAAAGCAAAGCCGCCAAATAATTACTTGATAAAAAAATGGCATAGCAGAAAGGGCGTAAAAAAAGGGCAAAAAAGGTAACTTTAAGCCCTTTTTTTATTGCAAAACAGCCTGTATGACAAATATTTGACCCAATCACCCACGTAAATGTAACTAAATATTTCTTGGAAAACAGGTGTTTGATAGGAGATGTAACAAAAAATTTCAAATAGGTAGCTTAGTTACCTTTTTGGCAAATTTCATTTCATAACTTAACGTCCGACCTGTTAAACACAGACAGTAATCTAAATTTATTTTGTTATGATGGCTTTAACAAAACAAGCAGGGCAATATTTGAATTTCACAGATTCAAATTAACTTAACTAATAATTTTACATGACTTGTTGTGACACTTTTCAAAAAACTTCTAAAGGAGAAGACGATGAAAACTTTAAATAAAACCCTTTTAGCTTTAATTGCAGGTACAGTTATGACTGCAGGTGCAAACGCTGCCTTATATCAAACCAATACTGTTGGCTACACCGGTCAACCCTATGTAGGTGTCAAAGCGGGTCAATTTAATACTGATGTTGACCGTCTTGATGCTGACAACCAAACGGCTTATGGTGTATATGCAGGTTATAATTTTACCCCTAACTTTGGTGCAGAAGTTGAATATGTAGATTCTTCAAAAGAAGATCTAAAATATAGCGGTACGAAAGTAGGTGAAATTAGCACTAACACGGCGGGTTTATATGGTACTTATAAATACCAATTCCCAGCATCGAATGTTTACGCCAAAGGTAAATTAGGTATTGCGCAAACCCAAGTTGATGATGGTGATGATAAATATGATGAGTCAGGTCTTGCAGGTGGTGTCGGTTTAGGTTATAACCTTTCACCAAATGCGTCTGTAGAAGCTGAATATACGCGTCTGCCTTCAGTGGACGTAACAAACAATGTTTCAGTTGACTCAGACTTAGTCACTGTCGGTGCTCACTATAAATTCTAATTGAATTAATAAATGAATACTTGACATCAATATAAAAGAGTAGCTTATCGCTGCTCTTTTTTTTGGTTTCTTTTTTGGTATCTTTTTTCTGGTTAAGAAAACTTACTTTGGTATTTGCTCAGTATCGTGCCATTTAGGTTTATAATATAGTGGTTTTTATACCTATATGATAAGTTGGTAAGCATGAAGCAAGTACAAGTCAAGATTTTAAACCCCAAAATTGGTAATGATGATAAATTTCCCCTACCTCATCGCGCGACAGACGGCTCGGCGGGCATAGATTTACGTGCTTGTATCGATGAGCCTATCACCATAAAAGCTGGTGAAAGCCAGTTGATTGGCACAGGACTCGCCATCTATATTCAAGACCCTGATTATGTTGGGTTTATCATGCCGCGCTCAGGGCTCGGACATAAGCATGGTATCGTCCTCGGTAATTTGACGGGCGTGATTGATGCTGATTACCAAGGCGAATTAATGGTCTCTATCTGGAACCGTAGTCAAACCGATTATGCCTTACAACCAGGCGAAAAAATGGCGCAGTACTTGGTTGTGCCGGTTGTGCGTCCGACTTTTGAGATTGTAGCGGAATTTTCTGATATCAGCGTACGCGGTGAAGGCGGTTTTGGCTCAACAGGAACGCATTAGTTATTAGCATTTTTTCAGTTCTTTTTAACAATTTATAACAGAGTATTTGATTATTTTGCCAAATTTCAATGCTATGATTTTGGCAGTGTAAAATCAATTAGATGTTTTTTTATGAATACTCTGTTTATTCATCCTTTTTTTCCGCAAAAATCCCTTTTTAAAGCTTATGATATTCGTGGTGATGTCACCTTATTTACCGATGATTTTGTTTGGTCATTGGCAAGGGCATTTGCCGAGCTTTTTGTCTATGCTCACCAAACCGCAGCAACAACGCAAACTTTAGCGCCGAACAAGCCTACGGTTGTCATCGGTTATGATGCTCGTCACCAAAGCCAAGAAATTGCCAAATATATGGCGTATGCTTGCCAGCAAGCAGGTCTAGTGGTGCAGTGGTTGGGATTGACAACCACACCGATGATGGCATTTATGGCTCAGCAATTTTCGGGTAATGGGCTGATGGTCACCGCCAGTCATTCGCAAAAACATATCAATGGCATTAAATGGCTTATCAATCATGAGTCGCCAAGCGGTGATGATTTGCAGCATCTTTATGAGGCTTTAATTGGGTACAAAGCCATCGTGCCTGATGACAGGCTCATTGATGCCATCAGGCAAACCCATTATTCAACGCCCAAGGATTTTTTTGCAACTTATATCCAGGCTATCGAGCAGGCTTTTACTCACATCAATCAAGCCAAACTCACCCAAACCACCTATTTTCATGCACCCCAGCAAATTGTCATTGACTGTATGAACGGTGCGACCAGTGATTTTGCCCAAGCTTTATTTAGCCAGCTTGGCTATTGTTGCATCATGCTAAATGCCTCCCCCGATGGCAATTTCCCCCAAGGCAACCCAGACCCAACGCAGTCCAATCGCTTGACGCAGTTAGCTCACACAGTCAAAGCTACAGGCTCAGATATCGGTTTGGCTTTTGATGGCGATGGCGATCGGGTGATGGTAATTGATGCACAGGGTCAGATGATTAGCCCTGACAATTTGCTTTATCTACTCTCTCGCATTGCCATTGAAGAGTTGCCCAGTGCGCATACATCAACTGATAAAAAAGTCATTTTTGATGTCAAATGCTCGCATCATGTACCCAATCTCATCGCTTCACATGGCGCCGCCCCGATGATGACCAAAACTGGCAGTAGCTTGATGCGAAAGTCGTTACAAAACAAATCAGACAACGCGATTTTTGCAGGCGAGTTATCAGGGCATTTTATTTTTAACGATGGCTATTTTGTGCTACATGACGATGCCATGTATGCGGCTGCCCGCTTGCTCAATTGGCTGAACCATCAGCCTATTAGCCTCACTGATATCCTAGCGAGTTTGCCCACTTGCATTAGTACGGCAGATATGTACTTACCTATTGTGGATAACCATTATGGTCAAACCGTGATTGCTCGTATCACGGCACTGGGGAAAAAGCCGTTTAAACGGTTAAAATCCTCATTTGCGGTCAAAAATGTCAATACGATTGATGGGTTACGCTTGGATTTTGCTGAGGGATTTGGTATTTTACGCAAGTCAAATACGGGCAGTTTTTTGACCGTGCGTTTTTCTGCCAATGACGTCGCCGAGCTGCGGCATATTCAATCTATTTTTGTTGAATTATGTCGTACGATTGATGACAACCTTGCCGAACAAGTCGCACTGATTCAGCCTGTATAAGCATCGCTGTTAAAAACGAATTTTAAAAAACGTCTCTAGCAAAATTATATAAGGATTTGAAATGGCATTAGATCTTGAGCAAGCCATGCATACCGCTGACGTATTGACCGAAGCACTACCCTACATCCAGCGTTTTGAAGGTAAAGTGATGGTGGTCAAATACGGCGGCAATGCCATGACTGATCCGATATTAGAGAGTTCTTTTGCCAGAGATATCGTCATGTTAAAAACCGTAGGCATTCATCCTGTGGTCGTCCATGGCGGCGGTCCACAAGTCGATAACTTGCTTAAAGAATTGGGGCGCAGCTCTGACCGCATTGATGGCATGCGAGTGACCGACAAAGCCACCATGGATGTGGTGGAAATGGTACTTGGTGGTAGTGTCAACAAATCTATCGTCAATCTCATCAACAAACACGGTGGTCGTGCTATTGGCTTAACCGGTAAAGATGCCAGTCTCATTCGCGCTAAAAAATTACCCATGACCAAAACGGATGAACAAGGCAACGAGCAACAAATTGATTTGGGATTTGTGGGTGATGTGGTCAGCATCAATCGCGATGTGATTGATTTGATGATTGCCTCTAACTTTATTCCTGTCATTGCACCGCTTGGCGTAGATGATGAAGGTAATACTTACAATATCAATGCCGATGTGGTGGCGGGGAAAGTCGCTGAGTTCATGCTCGCGGAAAAACTGATTTTACTCACCAACATCAAAGGGGTGCTTGATAAAGAAGGCAATGTTGCCACTGGACTTACCCCTGCCAAAGTGGATGAGATGATTGCCGATGGTACTATCTCTGGCGGCATGATTCCAAAAATCAGCTATGCGCTAGAAGCGGTAAAAAACGGGGTAAAAAGTGCGGTGATTGTCGATGGTCGTGTCCCGCATGCGACCTTGCTAGAGGTCTTTACCGATAAAGGCGTTGGCACCCTCATCAGCCGTCATCCTTAAAGTAACTTTTGCGTTACTTATATTTCTGAGTTGTTTTTTGGGTCAATAAACCGCTGATTTAAGCGGTTTTTTTTCGCTCATGATATGGGTCAAATATAGGATATATTTTAGTATTACAACACAAATATATTTGGTATTTTTTCTAATATTGACTATCATGACTATTTTAATTTGCAAATTTATATAATGTTGCAAGCAGCTGTAGCGGATAATAGCAATTATTTGAAGTTGATATTCACGTACCACTTACCAAGGACTGTTGGGATGTCGCAAAAATACTTTATGGCTTATTGTAGTGAGATAACGCTGACTGCGGCGTTAAATCAACATACATTTACCCACATTCTGAATCAATCTATTAAAAATAATACCCGCTCTGGTATCACTGGTTTTTTGCTGTACGATGCGGGTAAGTTTTTTCAGTATTATGAAGGAGATGAGTTAGCGTGTGCAAACTTGCTGCATGCTTTAAAACAAGATAATCGCCACACCCATCTCAAAATCATTGGTCAAGGCTATATTTCAAACGCCGTATTTGACAACTGGTTTATGGGTTGTTTTGATTTATCCAAGCATTCCTATACCTTTAAACACCATGCTTTTATAGAATCATTTGATGTGTATAGTTGGGGCATGCAGGAAGTCGTCAAGCTGATTGATATCATGTCAGAGCAAAGAATCACTTACATCACGCCGCAACAACCTATCAAATCACTGTTTAGTAAACGCTTTATGCGTATCCGAAATTTCACCCTGCCATTTCAAGGTTAGTGGCTAATTTCAAATCTACCAAATCGGCAAGTTAAGCTAGTTTCACGCTTTATGATAATCAGGAAGTTAAAAAGGCACGAGTGTCGACCATAAAAATAAAAAACCTATTGATAACAATAGGTTGATTAAAATAAGCATGGCAAACCGATAAGCCGGGTTCTGTCTAGGACGAACATTCATCTAGGCGTATCGTTACCAATACGCTCAAGCAACCTACCCGTGTCCAACGCGGGCAACGCCATACGGACACCTATTTGGTCTTGCTACGAGTGGAGTTTACCTTGCCATGAACTGTTACCAGTCATGCGGTGGGCTCTTACCCCACCCTTTCACCCTTACCTTATTGCTAAGGCGGTCTACTCTCTGCTGCACTTGTCGTAGGCTTACGCCCCCCAGCCGTTAGCTGGCACTCTGCCCTGTGTAGCCCGGACTTTCCTCCCCTTACCCACTGTAAACAGGGGCAAGCAGCGTTCGTCTGGTCTGCCAAGGCAAGCATTATAACAGGCTTTATCTATTTAGTCACGGTCAGCAGGCAACGCATACGTACCGACTGCATGCGCCACAGGTTTGTCATCACCTTCTGAATAAATCAATACATCGCCTACCGCAAGCGTGCGCCCGACTTTGATAAGCTGGCATTTGGCGATAAGGTTGGCTTGTGCAGAGGGTTTTCGCAGAAAAGACACGTTAAGATTGGTAGTCACTGCCAATGGTACGATACCGATTTCACCCAAAATAGCCACATATAGAGCCACATCGGCCACTTTCATCATTACAGGCCCTGATACCGTGCCACCCGGTCGTAACTCATCATCACCGATGGGATGGGATACAATGGCTTGACCGTTACCGACCGATTCGATGTGGCAGTTGGCTTGGGGGAAAGATTGCTTCAGAAAAGCACTCAGTTCTGCTTTATTGGCGGGCATAGACATTCCTTATCTACAATAGCTTTGTTAAAAATCGACGTTGTCAAAAATAGCGGTTATAAAAATTTATTGACTGGTTTTAGTTTGGGTGATGCGCTCAAATTTGAGCATCAACTGCGCTGGCGTCTCCAGATAGTTGGGATCTTTTGGGATACAATCAGGTACAGGACAAAACAGCGAACACTGCGGCTTATCAAAATGACCGACACACTCGGTACACAGCGCAGGGTCAATTTCATAAATCAACTCGCCCACATAAATCGCATCGTTGGGGCAAAGTGGCTCGCAGACATCGCAGTTGATACATTCATCAGTGATTATTAATGCCATAGCTTTTAAAACGTTTACCAAGAAACCTTTATTTTACCACGACTTACCAACCCTGTTGTTTTTTTCGTTCAAATGCTTCTTCGACACACGGCGGTACAAATTTACTCACATCACCCTCTAATTTGCCAATTTCGCGCACCAGCGTTGAGGAGATAAAAGAATATTGCTGCGATGGGGTTAAAAACACCGCCTCAAAGTTTGGGTCTAGTTCACGATTGAGATTAGCGAGCTGAAATTCATACTCAAAATCTGACATCGCACGCAATCCACGCAGCACACCTGTGGCTTGTTGATTTTTTGCCAAATCCACCAACAACCCATCAAAGCCAATCACCGATATATTGCTCAAGCCTTTGTCATGACAGGCTTTTTCTACCAATCCAATCCGTTCCTCTAAAGTAAATAGCGGTTTTTTATGATGCCCAATCGCCACCGCGACAATCACCTCATCGAATAGGCGGCAAGCGCGCTTAATCAAATCAAGGTGCCCTTTGGTAATCGGGTCAAATGTACCCGGATAGATAATTTTAGTATAAGGCGTGGCAAGTGGCTGGCTGGCTGCTGACATGGCTGTCTCTTTATGATAAATAATGCGCTATTTGGCGCTAACAATACGGCTAAAACAAAGATTGCTAGTTTGTTGCTAATCCTAGCAAAATTTGACCCCAATTAACAATCAAATCTCACTATCAATTTGTGTTTAGCGTGTTATCATGACAGCTTTGCAGCATTTTACCCAAAGCCTAATTAAAACTTAGGGTAAAGCCTAGCAATCAAAAACTTAAATTTAGTAATCGAAATCTATGAATTGATTTATTGGGATTTATCGCCATATTAAACGGCTTGTCATACTGATTTATGGCAACACGATTGTTGTAATAAGATTATGGCAATAAGATGATTAACGCACGCTGTGCAGCATTGGGTACGTCCGCGATGTTGCAGCAAGGAAACCTAAATGACTAAAAAACCAAAAATGCCTAGCCTGATTGCTAGCAACAAAAAAGCGCGTCATGAATACTTTATTGAAGAAAGCTTTGAAGCGGGGCTTGAGCTACTCGGCTGGGAAGTCAAATCCATCCGTGCGGGTAAAATGCGTATCACCGAAAGCTATGTGATTTTTAGAGATGGTGAAGCCTTTTTGTTTGGCGCGCACATTCAGCCGCTGTTATCGGCATCAACTCACATTGTCGCTGACCCCCTTCGTACCCGTAAGCTGCTACTACACCGCCGCGAAATTGATAAGCTCTTTGGCATGGTTAACCAAAAAGGTCATACCTGTGTAGCGCTCAAAGTGTACTGGAGTCATGGCCGCGTCAAATGCGAAATAGCCCTTGCTAAGGGTAAAAAACTGCACGATAAACGCGCCACCTTAAAAGAGCGTGATTATCAACGCGAAAAACAACGCGGACTGAAAAATCTTGTATGATGAACCAAGACCGCAATTTTGATGACATCAGCGCGCATTTTGAAAAAAAAATATACGGCGGTTTAAAAGGTGAAATTCGCCTTGCCGTCCTGCGCCATGATATCTTTGGCTGGGTAAAGTCATGGCAACAGACACACACCCGACCGCTTCGCATATTGGATGTTGGTGCAGGTTTGGCACAAATCAGTATCGCACTTGCCAAAGACGGGCATGAGGTCACCATCAATGACATCTCCGCCAATATGCTTGAGATTGCCAAACAAAACGCAGGCGAAGCGGCACAAAATATCACTTGGCATACTTGCCCTTATCAGCAATTGGATGCTAAATTAACGGGCAAATACGATTTGATTCTGTGCCATGCGGTGCTTGAGTGGTTGGCTGAGCCAAAATTGATTATGGATTTTTTTGATCGGTGGCTTGTCGATGATGGGGCTGAAAAAGGGGTGCTATCGCTGTGTTTTTATAACCCTACCAGCTTTGTGTACCGTAACTTGGTGATGGGCAATTTTAATCTATTAAATAACAAAGATTTTAAAGCCGATAATGGCAGTTTGACGCCCAATCACCCGGTGGCAAAAGATGAGGTGATTGCTTGGATTAATGACCATCACTACCAAATCTTGCATACCTCAGGGTTACGGGTGTTTCATGATTACTCACCGCTCAAGCGTGGTGGACATACCAATCCACAAGCGGTGATTGATATGGAAGTCGCCTATAGCGGACAAGACCCATATAAATGGCTAGGGCGTTATTTGCATTTTTTGGTGAGCAAAGCTAATTAGTAATAACCCGCTTGCTGCATTGAATCGACAGCCAGCGCTTGTCTTTCACCATAAAATCTGACAGGTATCGGGCTGACTTCGATATCCCCCCAAGACTTGAGTAATACTGAGGCTTCGGCATTGGGGTCAATCGGAAAGGTGTTACTTAAACTGGCATACAGCGATTGCTGATCTTTGGCAGCCAGCCATTCAATCAGCCCAAGCGCCAACTCGGTATGCTTGGCGGCATGCGCAATGGCAACCCCTGTGATGTTGGTACTGACGCCGCCGTAGCCCTTATTGATCCATTTGATTTTAATCGGGGTATCCGGATGCGCTTGTAGATAGCGTCCGTAGTGGTTGCTGTTGACCAGACCTATTTGGCATTTGCCGCTTTCTATGGCCTTTAGCACTTCACTGTCATCCAGCAGCACAGGGACACTTATATTGGCAAGCCAGCCTTGCATCACTTCTTGGGTGCGTTTATCGCCCAAATTATTGATGAGATTGACCACCAGTGATTGATTAGGGATGTATTTGCCTTGGCTTAGGCACAGTTTTTGTGACCATTTTAGTTTAGCCAAGTCGGCATAGCTTGAGATATCATTGGTATGGAGTACACGACTATCATACACCGCAGTACGCGCGTAGCTAGATAACGCAATCCAATTGCCATCAGGATCACGATAACGCTCCGGCACATGCGCCACTGCTTTTTCGGCATTAAAGGGTTGTAACAGCCCCTCTTCGACTGCGGTACTAAAAATCCCCGCATCTTCAGTCAAAATCACATCTGCAGGGCTATTGGCACCTTCTGCTTTTAACCGTGCCAAAATTGACATTGGCGCATCTTGCACGATATGAATCGGCACATTGATTTGCCTAGCATAGCTAGTTAATAACGGCTCAAGCGCCGCTTTGTCAATGGAGGTGTAAATCGTGAGTTGATTAGGCACTGCTGCAGTCGCACTCGCAATACTTGCATTTGGTGTCGTATTGGTATTACTGGCATTATTGCCATTAGCGCTCGAAGCGGTGCTTGAAGCCGATTGCGACGTTGGGGATGGCGGCGTCGATGACGGACTACAGGCAGTTAACGCACCCGATATACTCACCAAGGCAATTAACAAAGCGCTGATGGCTGATGATTGCGCATTGACATTGGTACGCGCCTTATGACCCATCATACAACACATCACATCACTTGCTTTCAACACAGCTTAACCTTCTTCAACAGCTTTGCCTGCCCATCGCTAAATGGATTATGGCTAAATACATCATCGCTCAATAGAGCGTCTAAAAAACTTTGGATGATTATAGCATTTTGCCCCAACATAATTCTTAAAAAAACTTTGAATTGATGGGTTTTTAACCCTAGTTTATCTCAACAATTTTTTGTATGCAAAAAATGCCCTTGTTGCAAAAAGTGATGGATTTGTATCGCCACTTCATCATTTATCAGAAGTCCCGTATGGGACGCATTGACGATGATATGGTCTTTGGCAGCGGCAAGCTGGGTTTCATGCACAAATACCGTGCCGTCATTGTGCTGGAGATGCGGCTCAAGCTTGGCAAGCTCACGGTTACGAGGCAATACCACTTTGCCAAGCCCCACCGAACGAACCCCCGCAATACTACCTAGCTGTACTTCATCTTTGAGTGCCGGCGCATTGCCATCTAGCCCCTGCAGATACGAGCGACCGACGAATTTGGGCAGGATTTTGACGATGTTATTGGCACTGATGCTACCATTATGGGGCGTCCCAAGTGTCACACAGCGGGTAATCTGCCACTGTGGGTAGCGCTGCAAAAAGTCTCGAATGACCAGCCCACCAAGACTATGACCGACCAAATAAATTGGTACATCCGCTTTTTCATGTTTGGTCAGCCACCGGTGCAAACGGCGGCTATGATTGGCAAGATTATGCGCGACACTAAAATACCCAAACCTACGACACTCGTAGCCGAGTTTGGTGAGTTTTTTGGCAAGCGGTCGCATCGCCCAGGCATGCATGTGCAAACCATGAATGAGAATGACAAGCGGTTTGGATTGGCGTTTTATCATACAGCCTTTTGTATCTATTATTTATATCTATGATGCTAAAAATCTGAAAAAAATGCGTCCTGCTTAGCTTATCATTTTCTCGGTTGCCCCGACGAGTTTGCAAAACATTGTTACCATTTCATACTATAATTACGATTTGTGAATTGATGATAATGATTTTATACAGGCTTTTTTCTTTTGAAATTTTGGTTTAAATTGGCTTAAACTTAAATTGGTTTACATAAGGCGCGCTATGGCATTTGAATCCCCAATCCGACAAGCTTTACAATACTACCCTATCACGTTGGCGCTGGTGATAATTTGTATTGGGGTGTTTGCATTACAGCTATTTTTTGGCGTCAATCCGACCAATCCGACTAACCAATCGTTAATTGCTTGGGGTGCCAATTTTTTACCCTTTTCACTGGGTCAAGCCCCGTGGCGATTGGTGACCAGCCTGTTTTTGCATATTGGTTTTATGCATTTGCTGTTTAATATGTTTGCTTTATATTATTTTGGACAAGTGGCAGAGCGGATGTTTGGCGCTGTCAATTTTTTAGCGTTGTTTTTGTTATCAGGTGTTGGCGGCAATTTGCTCAATAACTTTTTGGGCTTGCATAGCGTGATGGCAGGTGAGCCGCCGATCATTAGTGCCGGTGCGTCAGGCGGTATCATGGGCATTGGGATGGCGCTATTGGTGGCAGCGCTAACCAAAACATCATTCAATAATTTTGCATTAAATTTTCGCTCGTTACTGATAGTGATGGTAATTAATTTAGGCTATGGTTTTTTGGTGGGCGGTATCGATAATGCTAGTCATGTGGGCGGTGCAATTATAGGTGGCTTGCTGGGTATGGTGTACGTCATGCAGTATCGCGCTATCCGCCAGCAGCAGCTATTCGCCCATAAAGCTAGTAGCGCGCCTTGGCCACCCAATCATCTTGGCGATGGACCCATCTCTGGTAGCACTGCCCTATTCATCCCGCCTTCTTTAGTTGTGTTAAAGGGTAAAATCATCACTGCAAGCTATGTAGTGTTGATAGTGGGATTTATGGCGATGTATGGCTGGCTACATATCAGTTTTATGCAATTACTCAATCTTGCATTGCCAAGTATTATCCATTAAGTGTTAATAACTTTTTAATGGGATAAAAATTTTAGGGGTTAACCGTTTAAAACGCTTATTCCTGCGCCCTTCTGCCAATCTTGTTTGCCAATCTAGCAAGTGACAATGCTATAATAGCGCCACTATTTAGCCAGTGAAAAGGACTAGCCAATGACCGTCATCAAGAAAGACGACTTTATCAATTCTATCGCCAACGCCTTTCAATATATCAGTTATTATCACCCAAAAGACTTCGTTGATGCTGTATATGAAGCATGGCAAAAAGAAACCAACCAATCTGCCAAAAACGCCATGGGGCAAATCCTCACCAATAGCCGTATGTCAGCGATGGGTCATCGTCCGATTTGCCAAGATACTGGTAGTGCGGTGGTATTCCTTGATATCGGTATGAACGTGCAATGGGACTTAGGGGATGACGCGAATATGAGCGTTGAAGACATGGTTAATGAAGGGGTACGCCGTGCTTACAACAATCCAGACAACCCACTAAGGGCATCCATCCTAGTAGACCCAATTAGTAAACGTCAAAACACCAAAGACAACACGCCGGCGGTGGTTCACATGAGCGTGGTACCGGGTGACAAAGTTGATGTGATTTGTGCCGCAAAAGGTGGCGGTTCAGAAAATAAAGCAAAATTTGCGATGCTAAACCCCTCAGACTCGATTGAAGAATGGGTGTTAAAAACCGTCCCACAAATGGGGGCAGGTTGGTGCCCACCTGGTATTTTAGGTATCGGTGTCGGTGGCACACCAGAAAAAGCCATGATGCTTGCCAAACGCTCACTCATGGAACACATTGATATCCATGATTTACAAGCCAAAGCCCAAAGCGGTGCCGAGCTTGATAGCGTTGAGCGCTTACGTCTCAATATGTATGACAAAGTGAACGAGCTTGGCGTTGGCGCCCAAGGTCTTGGCGGCTTGACTACGGTACTCGATGTAAAAGTACTAGACTTTCCTACCCATGCCGCAAGTAAAGCGGTTGCCATGATTCCAAACTGTGCGGCGACTCGTCATATTCACTTTACCCTAGACGGTCAAGGTGAAGCAGA
Organism: Moraxella sp. CTOTU46711; assembly: GCF_031975715.1. NCBI lineage: Bacteria > Pseudomonadati > Pseudomonadota > Gammaproteobacteria > Moraxellales > Moraxellaceae > Moraxella > Moraxella sp. CTOTU46711. The sequence goes on along the minus strand of NZ_DALYMP010000004.1, from coordinate 119,809 downwards.
ACTACCAGTGCCTTCACTATCAGATTGGCCAGAAGTATCCTTTGGCTCCGATGATGTGATTAAAGTCAATGTTAACGACTTAACCAAAGAAACCTTAGGTCAGTTTAACATCGGTGATACCTTACTCCTTAGCGGTAAAATCTTGACGGGTCGTGATGCCGCGCACAAACGCATGGTCGATATGATTGCCAAAGGCGAAGCGTTACCCGTGGATTTACAAAATCGCTTTATTTATTATGTCGGTCCTGTCGATGCAGTCGGCGATGAAGTGGTTGGTCCTGCGGGTCCCACCACCTCAACGCGCATGGATAAATTCACCGACACAATCTTAGATCAAGGCTTGATTGGGATGATTGGTAAATCCGAGCGTAGCCCTGCGACCTGTGAAGTCATTGCCAAACATGGCGCAATTTATCTCATTGCAGTGGGCGGTGCCGCTTATCTGGTCTCAAAAGCTATCAAAGGCGCTAAAGTGCTGGCCTTCCCAGAGCTAGGCATGGAAGCGATTTATGAGTTTGAAGTAGAAGATATGCCTGTGACCGTCGCTGTTGACAACCAAGGCAATAGCATCCACCGCTTTGATAAAGTCGCTGAACGCGCCCAACAAGTGATTGCCGAGCCTGTACGTTTTGTTCCTTAGTCAATTTTTTCAAGATTTTTGATACAAGATTTATGATATTAGCAAAAGCCTTAAGCATTCCCTTAAGGCTTTTTTTAGGTTAAAAAAATACCCAGATAATGTAATATCTGGGCAGGAGGAAAAGTGGAGAAGTTTATAGTTATTGTTATAGCTAATTGTTATTATTCATAATATTTCTGATTGTTTGGCTACTTATCTTTTAGCGATTTGTTTGTGCTACAAATACACCTATAAAACCATTAAACCGTACGATAGGAGCTTTGGGTAGCATTTGGCATGACAATCCATAACACGATGTATATCAAAATGCCTGGTACTGCGACACTTGCAGTCGAGATAATGACAAACAACAAACGCACCAATGTTACATTCCAGCCTAAATACTCTGCAATACCCCCCATCACACCTGCAATCATACGATGATTCTGAGAGCGATGAAGTTTTACCATTTTATTTGCCATTCAATTTTTTACCTGTTAAAAACAAAGAAAACCACTTACGACTTAATTAAAACCTAACATCTTTTTTGAAATTTAACGCCTTTAAAACTTTATGCCATCAGCTAAAATTATTGGTTAAAGATGCTACGTTTTGGTTATGATTTATTATAAGCAAATGCAGCATGTAGTTGGGTGACAAAACGTAGAATGATGTTTCTTTTAGTAACTTTTTCTACAGCATTATTATCATGAACGATTATAACGAGCGCAGTTTTGCGGCTATATAGCGTGTGTGGTAGCGTGTGCACCGGTTCTTACAAATTGTGATACTAGCGTTACAAACGATTGTAACTTCATCGGGGCTAATCGATTATCATAGCGTTACTTCATATCCTTATTAGGGATATCTATCCAAGTAATCAAAAAATCGAATCGATAAAAAATAGTTAAAAAAACCATGATAAAGTGTTGAGGAAAGCATGATGCAAGATGTGGGTATCATTATTGGACATTTTGAGCCGCTGCATTTGGGGCATGTAAGAACGATTTTGCATGCGTCTGGGCAAGTCAAAGATTTATATATTTTTATTACCGCTCACCCCGCGCCAAATCCAAATTTTTCCATTGATTTGAAAGATAAAGCGCGCTGGATGACGATGGCATTCGCTGATTTGCCATTTGTGCATATAGAGATTTTACCTGATTTGGTAACCCCCTCGTATGAAGACAATTATCAAGATTTGAGCGTTGATCAGGTCAATGCGGTATTAGCGGATTTGCAACAAAGTTATCTCAACAAGTTGAGCGCATCTAGCCATGACACAGAGACAGTAGCCCCTGTGGTGTTTATGGATGAAACCCATCCGTTTGTCGATTATGATTTACATTTACCTGTGGTGACCACGCCACGCCAGCATGGTTTTGATAGCCGCAAGATTCACAATAACCCCGCGCTGTATTGGTCAGCCATTCATCCGCAAGCGCGAGGTGACTACACCAAAACTGTGGCATTGGTGGGTGGTGAAAGCTCAGGTAAAACCACACTACTGCATAAGTTAGCCAACTATTATGGTGCAAGCTATGGCTTAGAAATGGGACGGCTATTTGTGCAAACCGATTTGGGGGGTACTGAGCTTGGTATGCAATACGATGACTATCCGCTCATGGCAACTGACCATGAACAAGCGATACGGGCTGCCAAACGCTTTGCCCCTGCCCCAATCACCTTGGTGGATACGGATTTTGTGACCACGCAAGCATTCTGTGAAGAGTATGAAGGGCGTACCCACCCGTTTTTGACCGCCTGTATCGATGAGTTTCGCTTAGATTATACCCTGATGCTTGCCAATAATACCCCTTGGGTCGCTGATGGGATGCGCTCTCTAGGCAGCGAGTCCCAGCGTGAGCGTTTTGAAAATCGTTTAAAACAAATCTTTGCCCGCCATCATATTGCGCCGCTGTTTATTGATAGTCCCGACTATCATCAGCGATTCTTGGATGCGATTGCGCTCATTGATGCACACGTTTTTCACCATTATCAAGATATCGAGGCATAAAATAATTTTCTAGACATACTTGGTAAATATACTAAAAATTTTTGGTTTTATTTTTTGAAGCTTAGTTAAAAAAATGTTGTCATGTTGTAATGACTGTTGGAGGCGAAATGCGAATTGCAATTTTGGATAAAATTACCGGTGAATGGGCACAAGAATGGACGGTGGTATGGTTCTTTTTTGGGGTCGTGGCATTGGGTACCGGTTTTTGGTTGACCACAGAACATCGAGCGTTGGACTGGTTTTATTTGGGTGTGTCTTTTATCGGGCTATTGTGTGTGGTATCGCTGAGTTTTCGCCGCAATATCGCAGGTAATGGCTTTGGTATGTTGGCAACGGCAGGTGAAACCATTGTACAGGGAACCGCGGGTGCGGTGGGTTTGATGCTCGCGCCATTGTTTAACTTTTTTACCCATTTATATGGCATTTTTTATTGGTCAAAAAATACCGATGGCGATGGCAATATGATTCCTAAATCAGCCAATAAAATTGTGTGGTTGGTAACCATTGCCTTTATCGCAATTGGCTTGGCATTATTTCCAACTGTCAATAATTGGCTAGCGTCGATGGGTTATGGCGTGGTCGCCAACGATGGCAGTAAATTTTTGGGCGTGATTGATTTTTTTTGGATTAACGTGTTGGCATTTGTGCTATCTATCACAGCGCAAGCCACGATGATTTTACGCTATTCATTCAACTGGTGGTTATGGATTGCGGTGAATTTTGTCTGGCTAATTGTCAACTTGATGTCGCAAAATTATATTTTTGCCATTCAAACCATGGTGTACCAAATCAATGCGTTTGTGGGTCTGTATGAGTGGTATCGCAGTGAGCAAAAAGCTAAAGGCTTGGCGTAACAGCCACTGATATCAAAAGCCATTGATATCAAAACCTATCAGGGTAAATTCGCTGATTTGACAAACGACTAGGGTGTGATACGATTCAGTGGTAACTGATGGGTTTCACACCCATTTTTTATCAGCAATTTTTCTTATTGTCTTTATTATCTTTAAGGAAGAAGATTATGGCAACCGTGACCCGGCTTCATTCAAAAAAATCCCTACAAAGCTGGCTGGCTGACTACGCCGTGAGCCACCAACACCCTATCAATAAAAAAATTCATTGGCTGTGCGTACCCACGATTTTTGCCAGTATCTTAGGCATGGGAATGTCATGGCAGGCGGCGTTTACGTTGGTATTGATTGCTTTGGTAATGCTGTTTTATCTACGCTTGTCTACGCAATTATTTATTGCTATGGGCATGTTTGTGCTGTTTTGCTTGGCAGCGATTGCTATTTTGCCAGTTGGGTTTAAGTTTTATTTTGGCGTATTTGTGGTAGCGTGGATTGGGCAATTTGTCGGTCACAAAATTGAAGGCAAAAAACCGTCATTTTTTGAAGACTTACAATTTTTGTTGATTGGTCCAGCCTGGGTCGCGAATTCGTTGAGTGAAAAATTGGCAAAACCTAAAACGTCATAGAAAACTTCATATTCACTAAAAAATGCAACATACTATATCGCCTATTTCCTAGATAATAATTGCAATGGCTTTGACTATCGCTAGGTTTTTTGGCGATGTATGGTCGACCTACTCACCTTGAGTGCCATATCACTTGTTAGCTTGCTGTTATTATGATTAAAAAAGTATCCAACCGCTGGCAACGTATTGACGTGCCGCAAACCTTCCCGACTATTCACGCGGCTTTGGCTTATTGTAAAAGTCAATTAAATAACTTGGGGGATAGAGGCTTTATTCAAATCAAAATTGCCGATGGCGAGTATTATCTAGACCAAGTTGAAATTGATTTTTTTAGTGATCGGGTAGAGATTGTTGGCAATTTGGACGATCCTGATAAGGTGCAGTTACATTTTGATGATGCCCATAACCGCTGTGGCTTTTTGATGCAGCGGGGCAATGGTATTTTTAAAATCGATGGCATGACTATCAATGGTACTAAGGCGTTTTTGGGCTATGGACAGTGGCAAGATGAAGGCTATGGTGCCGGTATCATGTGCAATTACAATAGCCAGGTGCTCGTGGGGTCAAAGGTCCGTATCAATAAGTTTTATTATGGGGTTGCCGCCCGCTTTGGCTCAAGCATCCGCTGTGAGCCTGGGGTGATTGTGCAGTTTGCGGGGGATGTTGGGTTTTTCGCGTATGGCGGCTCGATAGATGCCCAGCAATGCGAGGCGTATCACTGTGCGCATTTGGATGAAGAGTTGGGTTTTGGATTCTGCGCGGAATCCAGCGGCTTTATCAATGCCGACAACAGCGTGTCTGCACACAACCATATCGCAGGGTTTTATGCACTCACCAATGGCTCGATGTGGTGCCATGATACCAGTGCCAGCGAAAACAAACATGGCTTTTTGGCGCTGCACAATGGTATGCTAAGCTGCAATAGCATCAACCGACGTACCAATGCCTTTCGCAATTATGGCTACGGCTATTTTGCTGACAATGGCGGGCGTATTTTGGCCAATCGCAGTCTTGGCAATGAAAACGTGATCGGTGGCTATTTTGCCCGTCATCAGGCCAGTATCGATATCACCCACGCCAATGCCAGCCACAACGAGGGTCATGGCTATACTGCAATCAATGCCACCTTGCTCGGTAACGGTGCTGAAGCGCGATTTAATCAAGGTAATGGCTTTGTCATAGGGCAGTCAGGTTTTTTGGATGGCAGTTTTTTGATGGCGTATGGCAATGCAGGCTATGGCTATCACTTAGATCATTGCCAAGCCTTTATGCCCTATGCCCGTGGCTGGAAAAACGCGCTGGGTCGTATGCACAAAGTCCATAGTCATGTCGCTATCAAATAAATTTTTCGCGACTTGCTACTGGCTACTGGTTTTTGCTTACTGTTTTTTTAGCTTTTTCGCCTTTTAATCTTTTAGCCTGTTAGCTCATCGTTAATAAGAGCCAATCTTTCATCAAATCACAACCTATTTCATTTAGATTTATCAGGCTCTCACCCAATTTTTACTGCATTTTTGGTGCTATGGCTTGCCCTCAAAAATTGTCAACATCGATTGGTTAATTGGTTAAAAGCGGTCTTGCCAATATTAAGCATTGTGATTAAGCCCTATAATCGATTTTTTTCTCGCATTCTTACCTAAAATTACAATAAGTAATGAATAAGTAATATCATTTGCTAGGGATTAGTTTTAAGGTATTGAAGTTAAAATAACAATCAAATACTTGATTTTATTATAAATACAAAAATTTTTAGTTTAAGTCTATCACTGCCATATTAGGAACATAATAACAATGAAGCGGCTAATCTTTGACCTAGATGATACCCTATGCACCACCCAAAATGGCGACTATGCCAATGCCCAACCTATCACCGAAGTTATCGAAAAACTTAGAGAATACCATCGACAAGGGTTTACTATTGTCATCAATACCAGTCGCAATATGCGCACCTATCAAGGCAATATTGGGGCTATTAATAAAAACACGTTACCAATTATCCTCGATTGGCTAGGACGACATGATATCCCGTATGATGAATTATACGTGGGTAAACCTTGGTGCGGCTTTGAAGGATTTTATGTGGATGACAAAGCTATTCGACCTGACGAATTGGTCAAGTTAAGCTATGCAGAGATTTGCCAGCTACTTGATTTAACACCTTAATAAAAAATAAAAACAATAACGACATTTAAGGTAATTTAACGCCATGATACTCATTAACGCCTCTTCCTATGTCAATGCCGAATTTGAAGCAGAAATTGGGCGCATTCCGCCTTGTATGCTGCCCATCGGCAATAAAAAACTATTACAACTCCAAGTCGATGTGGTACGCCAACAATTCCCCCATGAAAAAATTCTATTGTCACTACCCGAAGCTTATACCTTAACACTCAATGAAAAAGCAGTGATTGAGTCACTGCCCATTGATGTGGTAACAATCCCTGAAAATTTGGCATTGGCTGAGACGATTTTATATGTGCTTAATCTAGCCATTGATAAATCATACCAGCATATTCGTATCATCCAAGGGGATGTATTTTTACCACACTTAGTTGATTGCTCAGATTGTATTGGCGTGTCGGATAAAACGCGCCAATACGATTGGCAACAAACCAAAAAAATGAAAGAAAACCCCACCGATTGGATTGGCTATTTTGCCTTTTCCTCACGATTGGAGTTGATTAAAGCCCTAGCGATTAGTAAGAAAAATTTTGTACGGGCGATTTATTTGTACCAACAGACGATGCCAATGAAATCGGTCAACATTGAGTCGTATTATGACTGCAGTAATTTTGTCCATTATATTCATGCCCGCGCCAATATGACCACCGAACGCGCCTTTAATTCACTGCAGATTCGTGAAGGCATTGTCACCAAAAGCAGTGATGACAACAACAAAATTGAAGCGGAAATTTATTGGTACACCCATATTCCTGCGCCACTCAGACGTTTTACCCCACAGTTGATTGATTATCAGCAAGTGGACGGACAGTTTAGTTATAGCTTAGAGTTCTTGCCATTATTACCGCTCAATGAGTTGTATGTGCATGGGCTAAATACCACTGAATTTTGGCAACATATTTTTCAGCTATTAAAAGAATTTTTTAGTATGGCCAATCAGTCCGACGTGCATCGCCATATCGAAACAGGGTTTGCCAAATCATATGCCGAAGATTTGTACCATAAAAAAACCTTAAAGCGGCTGTACGCGTATGCCGATGATGCCGATGTCGATTTGAACAGACCTGTGATATATGATGAAACGATGCTTGGCAGTACGCTAGAGATTGCGCAGGACTGTATCGACAAAGCCTTGGCACTGCCAAACACCGTGAGTGTCATGCATGGCGATTTATGTTTTAGCAACATCATGTATGACATGCGCGGTCGCCGGGTAAAAGTTTTTGACCCACGCGGCACGGATTCTAACGGCAATTTTAGTATTTTTGGTAACGCAAGCTATGATTTAGCAAAGCTCACCCATTCTGTGATTGGTATGTATGATTTTATCATCGCAGGGCGTTATGAAATTATCGATAGCCCTAGCGGTAGCGATATAAGATTTGATATTGATAAGCGTTTGGAGCAAATCCAGCAAGAATTTTTTGCCGGCACTTGGGTCAATGGCATGACCACAGAATCTATCATGCCAGCGGTGGTGTTATTGTTTTTATCCATGCTACCCTTACACGCAGATAGACCCGATCGCCAGCGCGCCATGCTGCTCAATGCGTATCGTTTATACAAAATGTATGTGATGGAGGCAGTGACATGTTCGTAATTCCGATGGCAGGGCTAAGCAGTCGTTTTTTTAAGGCGGGCTTTGAGGTACCTAAATATCAATTGTCGATTGCCGATACCATTGTATTTGATTTGGCAATCAAGTCGTTTGAGCGCTATTTTAGTACCGATTTATTTTTGCTTATCGTGCGCGATGTGTATGATACCCCGCAATTTGTTGCTGAGCGATTAACGCGCTTGGGTGTGCGCAATTTTATGATTCATACCCTTGATGGCGAGACAGCGGGGCAAGCTGAAACAGTAGCCCTCGGACTGGGACTCGGTAATACTAGCATTGATGACGACGAGCCGATTTATATTTTTAACATCGATACCTTTCGCTATGATTTTGAAAAACCTGACTGGGTAGAGTCCGTTGATGGTTATTTAGAAGTATTTGAAGGCGAAGGCGACCATTGGTCATTTATTGCCGTCGATGACGATGATAAGGTGATTAAAACCACCGAAAAACAGCGTATCTCGAATCTTTGCAGTGATGGCTTATATTATTTTAAATCCAAGCAGCAGTATCTATCGTTGTTTCAACAAGCGATTGCCCAACAGTTGACGGTTAACAATGAATATTATATCGCCCCGATGTATAATTTATTAATCGCGCAAGGCGGCCGAGTTGGCTATGTCAAAATCACGGAAGACGACATTGATTTTTGTGGTACGCCGGATGAATACCAAGCGCTTAAAGCTCAAGGTTTAAAGATTGATACTTAAAGGCTCATGTTTAAAGGTTGATGTTTAAAAATTGGCGTTTAATTGTTTAACTGTTGAAAAAAAGCTTACCATCTGTTGGGTAAGCTTTTTTATTTAGCGAATTTAGGGATAAAGACGCGAGAAAATCTGCTGTTGATCGACTGGGCTATTCTGATAAAACTCTGCCGCGGCAACACTTTTCATCACTGCTCGTTCATTCGCATGCGCCAAGCGGGTTTCGTCAACCTGGTTGGGATACCAATATTGATAAAACAGCTGATACCAGTCATCATGGCTAATGCAGTTCATCGCCATAAAAGCATCGGTCAATGTCCACTCGTATTTGGGTAACCGCAGCCCATAGTCTGTCATATCAAGCACAATCACATCACTCGCCAAAAATGCCTTATGCGCGTCTAGAATCTGCTCGTTGAGCTCATTGTAATAGCTTGGTGTGGCAGCGTACCCGATTTGATTGGCATAATGACTGGCAATATGCTGCTCGACAGCCAACCGCGTACGAAATGTATTGTCCGCAAATTTGGCATCGATATCTTGTGCATGCGACTCAAAATAAGTGGCATTGTCACGACTCATCAGGGGTGCTGACCAAAACGCCTGCAGTCGATCAGTCTTGCCAAACTGCGCCCAGTCGCTAATATGAAACGCCATATGCTCAAACATGCTTGGGTCGATGGTAAAAAACGACGGCACTACAATCGGCGAGTAGTCGGTTCCTTTACTTTTTGAGGATAAATGGCGCTGTGAATGTAACGTTACTTGCTGGGTATAATAGCGATAAAATTGTAGCAGATTGTCATTGAGCAAGTAGCTATCGGCGCGTAGTTTGAGCGCATATTCGGTGCTGACTTGGCTTAAACCCGCTTGCGTGGATATGATTTGTCGATTGACGTTGTTAGGGGCGTCATAGCCAAATTTGATATTGGGTAGCCCACCAGGATCCGGGTTTAAAATCAGCTGATCGATACCCAATTTGTCGGCGCTGTCAAACTCGGTGGGCAAAGCAAGCGTATCCCAAGTCGATAATACAATGGTTGCATGGGGCAAGGCTGCTCGGGTTTTGGCGACGTTAGCTATGAAATCACTGCCGTCATCGCCGCCCTGCCCTAGCTGGAGAACGTTGATACCACCTTGAAAAATAACCGTCACTGACTGACTGGGGAGAGTATTTGCTTGCATAGGTTTCCGTGATGCTAGTTATCAGTTAAATTGTTATCATAAATTATTGTTATCTGCTAACCCGTCATCATAGCGCAATTTTGTTCAATTATCGGTCAGTGATTTGTTATCTGACTTTGATGTGACAAACTGTTAGACAGTGGCTTTTAGACCTTGACTGTTAAAAATTAGCTTTTAGACATTGGCACGGAGCATCACACTGGTCGCCCACGCGCGATGCGTGGCTGGCTCAAGCATACTGTTGTCTTGCTTGAACACCGCCTTGGCATCAGCAGCAAGAATCGCGGTGGCTTGACTGCGCTCTATATCGTTGACATAAAAAGCTTGTTTGACTGCAGCAATTTGCTCAGGGTGAATGATGGTTTTGCCCACCAGTCCCAAGGCGACATCTTGCCGCAATTCTTCAGCAAACAAGTCAGGTTTATCCAAATACTCAAACACGGGTGCAGTCAAATAAAAACCCTGCGGCACAAAACATGCAATTAACTGATAGATAAGTATGCCGACTGGGGTTTGATAGATCGTCACATCCGACGGACGACGCAAGCGCAGCGAGGCAAATAAATCATTGCCGCCAATACGCAGTGCCAAAATCGACTGGCTAAACCCTTCGCTAAAAGCTAGCGCCAGTTCTTGGTTGTGTATCGGGTTAAAGATGAGCCGAGTCTCAAGGGTCGGCATCAATAGCTGTGTCGATGGCAATGCCTGACAAGCCAATCGCCAATCGGCAAGGCTTTGCATATCGATTTTTGGTAATACAAAGCCATCCACTAAGGCAATCGCCTGCCAACTGGCAAGCTCGGTGAGCATCAAAGCGTTGCGCGGTCGGATAAACACCATCGGGCGTGAGGCTCGCGGTGAAATTGGACGCGATTCATCGCCGAAACCATGCGTCTGGGCGTGCTGAGCCCATGTCGCAAGCAGCTGCTTTAAGTTTGCGAGCGCGGCAGGAATTTCACTTTCACTTACCGCATCTTCCAAACAAATCACGATACTATCAATCTCAGCCAATTTTTGCTGGCTAATAATTTGCCAAATATCTTGGCGCGTGGCTGGCATATAAAGCGTCGCACCCAGCTGGTAGGGATTGATAGTTGGGGCAACGGGTTCAGCCAAAAAATGATTTACAGGGTGTAATAGTGTCATAAAAGTACAATGTGCGTAAAAGAGCGATTAGGATAAATGGGCGGTTAACAAGATCGATGAGCGCAAAGGCGCGGTTATCATTGGCTTTTGTCCTTAATTTTGGCTTCTGTTCTTAATAATGGTGACAGCTTGGTAAGGTGCAATACTGGCATCTTCAATTAATTGAATATTTTTTTCCTCACAAAGATGACGCAGTAACGCCGTATCTTGTCCGTCTGCCATCTCATTGACCAATACACACTCAGGGTCGCGCCGTAATATCGCGCGGGTCGCCTCGGCAATGGTGGGTTTGATACGGTTGCGATTGCTGATGGCAAAGCGCGCCGCTAAATCATCTATCACAGACTGGGTGGCAAAAGTCGGCAATAACTTGCCCGTTAGCGGCGTTGGTAAGGGCGTTTGCTGCCGCAGCGCATCAATGGTTTGGATAAACTCACCACTGCGATCCCAAGGCTGTAGCTTGTCATAATACACTGCTTGGTGCAGTCCATCACTAGGCTCACGATACAGGGTACGGGATATCAGCCCAGAGACAGTGCTATTGAGCAAACTTGCGGGCATCAGCCAATCATCATCACTTGCCGATAACCAAGCCACCCCGGCAGGATCTGCCAATGTCACCAGTGGAATCACCCCGTCACCTTGGTGAAACAGTTGCGCTTGTTGCCGCTTATCAGTGATTTGGGCTAAACTTCGTTGCAACTCACCATAGATAGCCCCTTTACCCGTCCAACCATCGACAAACACAATCGGACTATGGGGATGCTGCTGCAAAATATACTGCAAGGCAACAGGGTCAAGCCCGCGGTCACGGATGATACTCACCCCGTAATGCTGACTGGCTAATGCATAACTGGCAGATGCATCACTAAGCGCTTGTTGTAGTAATACCCCAATCGGCAATCCTGCCCGCACGAGACTGACCAATATCAGCGGCTGCGAGGCACTCACGCCATCATGAAATAGCTGATGTAAGCTAAAGGCAAGGCTTGTGACATCATTTGCCATGCGGTATTTGCCTGCCATCAATGCTTGATTGTACAAGGCTTCATGCGTGGCGCTGGGCGGTTTTTCAAGCGTGAGCATATCTGAATAATGGCGCTGACCTGATTGGATTAACGCTTCTTTTTGCATTGGGCTGATATCATTGACGCTATCAGCACTGACGATATCGAGCAGCAACGTAACCTCAGCGGGTAAATAACTACCCGAAAAATTAGCCTGAGTCATCATGATTATAAACACCCTTGACTGATAGCATCATGCAGTTGCCCTCGATTGGGCGTGCCATACCAGTCCAATAATTGTAAAAACGGCAAATCCGCCAAGCTATCACCAAAACCAAAACAAGGGCGGTTTTTCTCCAAATGATAATCGAGCAAAAAACGCATCGCGTGATGCTTGTTGACGACGTGCGGCAAGATTGCCAAGTTATTGGCATTGACATGGATATAAAACTCATCGCCCAAATCAGCCGCCTCATTGAGCACACTCGGCAGCTGTGCCGCAAACTGCAGCAAAGCATCGTGGTCTTTATGCCGATGTTTGATGGCGACATATACCATCAAATCCGTCGCGTTATTGTCTACTATAAAATGTTCATAATGTGGGGTTATGCGTAGTGCTTCAAACCCTGCCAATCGCGCCATAAGCTGGCTTAGTTTGGGTTGTAGCGTCACCAATTGCCCTGCCATTAGCCGCTGCCAACGCGCACAAAGCTGCCCCGATGGCGCTACAATTACCGCACCATGGGTCAAAACTTGCCAACTATCAAACGGCAGTTTGACGCGCATAATCTCAGTGGTATCTCTTGCGGTGACGGGGATGAGCTCAGTTGATTGGGATAACCAATTAAAAAAATGGCGCTGCTTTGGCGTCAAAAAGCTCAATGGCGCATTCTGCTTGTTGACTGTCGCCGCCACCAACCCATCCATTGGCAATTGCCAAGCTGCAATTTTTCGCTGGGTTTGAAACAAGGTATCATCCAAATCCATCAAAGCATAAGGCTTGACTAGCGCGACTTTTGATTCAAAAAAACGGGCTTCGGGTTTAAAAAAATCGGTCATTCACACTCACTTTTATCAAACTTAACTTTTATCGATTTTGTGGTTGATTGGGTTTTGGTTGTCGGACTGCAGATATCGCACTTCGGTTGTCAGGTTTAGAATGTCAGATTTCGGGTCTTGGTGAAATTACCATGACATTATCAAAGCGCCGCCAAATCTCGTCCACGCTATCTTGGGGGGTTTCCACGCACAACAGCACCCAATCCCACGCCTCAGGCGTCACGTTGTAAACAAAATTGGTCATGCCCAAGCCATAATGATCAAAGAACTTGATAACGCTAGTCACGGCGCTATCAGCATGGATAGCGATGGGTGACCGCGTCAAGGCAGAAAATTTGACATCCGCTTGATGCTGCGCCAGGCGTTCGGCAAGCAGCAATGGCAACCAAACAAACTCATTACTGCCCAGTACCAAGATTTTTTGATGGGCGAATGACGCTAGGGTCAATTGTCTTTGGCTCAGCGTATGATGCAAACCTTGCAGCAAAAAATCCAATCCCGATGTACTATCGCGTGTCGGTTGTCTACCCCAATTGCCGGTAGGCAGCAGTGGCTGACTGCCCGCCTTTGTGGTTGACACATTTGGCATGGTAACTGCGGGCGCATTCACCCTATCTATCCACGTCCAATCTCCTGCCAGCAAATGGTGGCGAAAAAAGGCGATGTCATTAAAAATATTATTATCCGTTTTGCCCAGTTTCTTACTAAGTTTTTTGCCCAGTGACCAATCAACTAACGTCGCCAAATGCACTTGCTCAAGCTTACTCATTCCTGCTTGACGCAGGGCGTTGACCACATTTTGGCAGGTATTACCTGTGGAGGCTTCGTCATCAACCATAATCAAGGTTTTGGCGTTTTCAACGTTCGCTTGTAGCGCGCTGTCATCACTTTGGTAAATCAAATGCACACTGGCATGACTATGATCTTCGCTAAACGTGGCAAGCAGCTCTGCTGCCTGTGCATGCCGCGTCGAGTTGAGCAAAATAGCTTGCGGATAACGCGCCTGCAGCACTTGATGCACCCCTGCAGACAGTCCAACAGCGGTCTCCGCCATACCAATTACCACAATTGGCTCGGGCAAATCATCGGGTATAAGAGTTGCCAACTGGGTAAAGGCTTGTCGCATCTTATCGGGGGATACCGGAATATGTCGCCCCAATACTTTGGATACAAACAAAAACGCGCGCTTGGGATTGATACGCTCAGCAAACCCCAACAAATCATCGAGTTGATAATCCGCGGTGGTTTGATAGCGTAAAGTAAGCTCGCCACGCGATAGCGAAATGGTTTTTTGCTCGGTCATGGCGTCTATTATCCTGTTATTTTTATCCGTTAACCGATTTTGACACTGGTCATCAGCGGCCGCACGATGCAAGGGGTGATGGTATCACGTACCGTTGGCAGATGCGGTTTAGCAATACAGCCTGACCAATAGGCAAAAGCTAATTGGGTTAGATTCATCGTACCGTTGTCAAAGGCATGATCGGTGTAACCAATCCCACCTGACGCGCGGCTATTGATTTCCAGTACCTTGTGCGTCCCATTTTCATCAGCCTTGGTTTGGATGCTCACAATACCATCGGCTTTTAGGGCTGCCACTAGGCGCTTGACAAGTTCCATCACTCCCTCATCATAGCCCACATGCTGTTCACTGCCGTCTTTATAGCGCGTCACTGCGGCTAACACTTCCCCTGTCTCACATACCACATCAATCGAATATTCTTTGCCTGCTAAATATGGCATCAGCAGCATGGCAATGGGTTTGTCAGTTACCATTTGGCTATGGTTATAGGCGTGTAAAAATTGTGCAAGATGAATTTTTTTAGCATCAGTAAAGTATAAATGTTCAAAACTATCCCATTCATCGACCGCTGCCGTATCGAGTCGCCAAAAACCTTGCGCAAATATGCCTTTAACGGGTTTTACACATAACGGCTGCCCACCATGCAACGCGAGCAGTGCCATTAACTCATCTGCATTATCGAACTGCCAGCCACTTGCCACAGGGATGTCATGTTGTTGGCAAAAGGCTGTAAAAGCGGCTTTATCATCCATTAATTCAAGCGTGGCTGTGTCAGTTGCGCCTGTCAATAACCGAATACCGGCTGCTTTGAAGTCTTGACGTCTGGCTTCGTAATCTTGGCTATTGCGCCCTGTCAATATCACTTTGCTATTGTGCTTTTTGGCCTGTGCAAGTACAAACCCCACCCGTTCACTTGGCTCGGATGGCTCTTGGTACGCTATATCAGCACAGTTTAAGATTTCTGGTCGTGGCTGTCGATGGGATGCCACGATGGTCATGGGTAAGTTATATTGGCATTTCATGGCTTGCATGGCAAGTAGCATCTCACGCTGGCTTGACTGCCCTTCTGCCAACCAAATTGAAAACGGGGTATTACTGGGGTTTAAAATCATTCAACTTCCATCACAACGCAGTTAGCACAAACCTTCATTGATTATGCTAAGCCAATAAATAGACACATAATAAAGTAAAATTTTGCGTAAGCAATGACATTTTTACTGAACTTTATCAAGTTGCAACATCACCCCTATTACAATTTCACTTTTTTGATATTTCCCTTAACCTATTTTTCAATTGACGTTTCCAAATCTTTAGATTTTGCCCAGACTTATTTATCTATTAAATAAACTTTTACTAGCTTGACCTTAATCTTTTTAGTTTGTAAGCTAACAAAATCTTGCAACATTATAGAAACAATTTCTAAAAACAATCTATAAAAAAATGTTGCGTGGCTTTAATAATGGAATAGACAATAGTAAAGCCAGTCAAATATAGGATTAAGCGCTTAATTAGGACAATGGATTCTAGCAAGAATCTATCACAAGGATGTTTTATGCAAACTTCTCAAAATATGCTACAACGTTTTGCCATTCGCGTCAGCGATTGGGCAGAAAAATGGTTTCCAGATTCTTATGTTTTTGCTGCACTCGGTGTTATCATCGTGGCGATTGCTGCGATGGCAATTGGTGCGCCTGCTCAACAAGTCGCATTAGCGTTTGGTGACGGATTTTGGAGCTTGATTCCCTTTACGCTGCAGATGTGTATGCTAATTGTGGTCGGCTTTGTGGTGTCGGTCTCCAAACCGGTGCAAAAATTCATTGAGATGCTAGCCCGTCTGCCTAAAAGTGGTACGGGGGCCATTGTTTTGGTCGCAATTATCAGTCTATTGGTATCGCTTATCAACTGGGCAATGAGTACCGTACTAACTGCGCTACTGGTTATTGCCTTAGCCAAGCGTAAAGAGCTGCGTATGGATTACCGTGCAGCCGCTGCGGCTGCAGTCGTTGGTATGGGGGCTACATGGGCATTGGGTATCAGTTCTTCTGCCGCTCAGCTACAAGCCAATAAAAAGAGTATCCCTGACTCGATTATCAATTTATCAGGGGTGATTCCTTTTACCGAAACTATTTTTTTACCTCAATCAATGTTGATGGCAGGGATTTTGATTGTGCTATCCATTGCTATCGCGTTTTGGTCGGCGCCGAAAGGTGACAACATTAAGACCGTAGATGATTTTGGCATTACCTTTGATGATGAGGTTAAAGAAGTTAAAAGTAAGCGCCCTGGTGACTGGTTAGAAAACTCACCAATTTTAACCGTGCTAGTAGTGCTACTAGGTGCGGTTTGGATGATTAATGAATTTACCAAAAGTAATCCGATTATCGCTATTTCAAGTCTCAATACTTACAATTTTATTTTTTTGATGATTGGACTGGCATTGCATGGCACGCCACGGAATTTTTTAGAAGCTGTATCAAAAGCAGTTCCTGCTATTTCCGGTGTATTAATTCAATTTCCCCTGTACGGTAGTATTGCTTTCATCATGACCAAAGCATTAAATGGTGCTGATTTGTCGCTATCTCACTATATTGCAGAATTCTTTGTATCAATCGCGTCAAAAGAAACCTTTTCAGTGGTAATGGGAATTTATTCTGCAATTTTAGGCTTTTTTATTCCTTCAGGCGGTGGCAAATGGATTATTGAAGCGCCTTATGTGTTGCAAGCTGCCAATGATTTAAAAGTCCATCTAGGATGGGCGGTACAAGTCTATAATGCCGCAGAAGCACTACCGAACTTAATTAACCCTTTTTTTATGTTACCCATGTTAGGTATTTTAAAAATCAAACCCAAAGATGTGATGGGTTTTACAGTAACGCAGCTAATTTTTCATATACCTGTGGTATTGATTCTATTATGGCTCTTAGGTACGACATTGACTTATAAACCACCCATGCTCTAAAAAATTTTTGCAAAAAAAACGAATGCCATCTCACAGTGACATTCGTTTTTTTAACTTCACAATTTATCTATGTTTCGAGGGTGAGGGTGCTAGATAAAAATTATTGTGTTAGCCATAAAACGCAGTATAATCGATAAAATTTTTTTTACTCACCATCAACTTTTGCTTTTACATGGAGATTTGCCCATGCAAGTTCAGCCTATCGGTGATATGTATGCCAATCACAAAGAATTGACGCTAAGGGGCATTATTCTTGGGGCATTAATCACTGTCATCTTTACCGCGTCCAATGTATATCTTGGACTTAAAGTCGGGTTAACGTTTGCCTCGTCCATTCCGGCGGCGGTGATATCAATGGCAGTTTTAAAATTTGCCAAAGATAGCAATATTCTTGAGAATAATATTGTACAAACCCAAGCTTCGGCGGCAGGTACTTTATCGTCCATTATCTTTGTGTTGCCAGCGTTATTAATGCTCGGTTATTGGACAGGGTTTCCGTTTTGGCAAACCACTATTTTATGTATCGCTGGCGGTATCTTGGGGGTGATTTTTACTATTCCACTTCGCTATGCGATGGTGGTAAACAGTGATTTGCCCTACCCTGAAGGCGTTGCCGCTGCTGAAATTTTGCGGGCAGGCGAACAGGACATATCAGATGATACCCCCGCTCAGTCAGATGCCTCAACAGGTGCCAAGGATATTGTGATTGGTGGCGCGTTATCAGGCATCGTAGCGTTTTTGACCGGTGGACTTAGGGTATTGGCAGACTCGGCAGGCTACTGGTTTAAAGCAGGGTCGGCGATTACCCAATTACCCATGGGGTTTTCCTTGGCGCTACTTGGGGCGGGCTACTTGGTTGGCGTAGCGGGCGGTATTGCTATTTTGCTGGGTATCATTATTGCTTGGGGTGCAGCGGTGCCGATATTGACGAGCATGACGCCTCAGCCCAGTGACATGGAAATGTCGGCATTTGCCATGAAAATCTGGAAGGAAAATGTCCGTTTTATTGGTGCAGGTACCATTGGTGTTGCCGCGATTTGGACGCTACTGACGCTCATGAAGCCAATGATTGAGGGATTAAAAATTTCCATGCAGGCGCTCAAAGGTGGCAACTCATCAAACCTCAGTCGTATGGAGCAGGATTTATCGCCCAAGGTTATGATCGGTTGGACGGTGGTAATGACGTTGTTATTGGCGATTAGTTTCTATCAGTTTGTGGCGGATGCAAGCTTGCCAGCGGGTCTGGCATGGTTATTGGTATTGGTTTGTACCGCGGTCACCTTTATCATTGGTTTCTTGGTAGCGGCAGCGTGTGGTTATATGGCGGGTTTGGTTGGATCGTCGTCTAGCCCAATTTCAGGTATTGGTATTATCTCGATTGTGGTGATTTCGCTCATTTTATTGCTCGTTGGCAATGCCTATCCGCAATTGTTAACCACGGGCGATGGCAAATTTGTTACCGCGTTGGCGTTGTTCTGTGGTTCGGCGGTATTATGTGTGGCGACAATTTCAAATGACAATTTGCAAGACTTAAAAACGGGTTACTTGGTAAAAGCCACACCTTGGCGTCAGCAAGTTGCCTTAATGATTGGTGTCGTGGTAGGTGCATTGGTAATATCCCCTATTTTAGAACTACTGTACAAAGCTTACGGCTTTACTGGGGCATTACCTCGCCCTGATATGGATGCCTCGCAAGCCTTGGGCGCACCGCAAGCAACCTTGATGACTACGATTGCTAAAGGGATTTTTGCGCATAATTTGAACTGGGACTTTATCCTTATCGGTGTGTTGATTGGTGCGGTACTGATTGTCGCTGATACCTTATTACGCAAAACTTCAGCGGGTAAATACAGCTTGCCAGTTTTGGCAGTGGGTATGGGTATTTATTTGCCACCTACCATTAATATGCCGATTTTTATAGGCTCGGTGTTGGCATGGTGGATCAAAAACCGTATCACCAAAAACAGTGCGGCGGCGCAACGTGAGCGCAACTTAAAGCTTGCAGAGCGCAAAGGTACGTTATTTGCCGCAGGGTTAATTGTGGGCGAAAGCTTGATTGGTGTTATTATGGCGTTTATTATTGCCGCGTCAGTCACGACGGGCGGCTCAGATGCACCGCTGTCGCTTAAACTTGCCAATTGGGATAACATTGCCCAATGGCTAGGATTATTGGCATTTGTATTGGCTATCGTGATACTAGCAAGACGCGTATTGAGCAGTACCAAAACAACGGGATAATAGGCATTAAAATCTAACATGCTTATAAACTAAACCCTTGAAAATCAATATTTTCAAGGGTTTTTTATGTATCGCGGTGTAAGAAAATAGGCTTAACACCATAGATTTAAAACCTTAGCGACGACATTTTTTCGCGACTGGGATAGCAGCATGAGCAATCATTAGCAATTATAAAACTTTTAATAAGTCTAATAATACCTGCCAAGTTTTTGCCACGCTGGCGATTTCTACGCGCTCTTTGGGTGAGTGTGCCGCACGGATATTTGGACCAAAAGAAATCATGTCCATGTTTGGCGCTTTACCTTTAAATATGCCGCATTCAAGACCGGCATGAATCACCTGTAACTTTGGTTCGCCTGCAAAATGACTCGCCATCACAGATTTTGCCACTGCCAATAGCTTAGAATCTGGGTCAGGTTGCCAGCCCGGATAATCATCGCTTAACTCTAGCGCTGCCCCTGCCAAATCTGCTAAAGCTTGTAGCCGCTGGGCGATGTCATCTTTTGGGGTTTCACCCAAAGATCGCATCAGACAACGTATCTCAAGGGTGGCGGTTTGATTATTGTCGTGAGTTTGGCCAAGCTTAACCACGCCCGTGCTAATTGATGTATCTACCACGCCGGCAAAACTATCACTCATCCGCATCACGCCATTGGGTAGGCTACGCAGCAAATTAAGCACACGCTGACTGTCGGCTATACTAAGGGCGGACAGGTTGGTAGATGCCGGTGACAGCGCGTCCGTGGCTACTAGTTTTTCAACAGTAACGGTGAGGTTGGGTTCCGTGATTTTATATTCAGCTTGTAGCGTTTGCAAGATAGTGGGAAGCAACTGGCTGATACGGTCAAAATCACCCAACACCGCCGCAGAGGCTTCGCGCGTAATCACATTTCGCAGTACCCCACCTGTCCAGTGTTGTAAATAAAAAGGCGATGAGCCAAACAGGCTTGCTAGCACGCGCGCGAGTAATAAGTTAGCATTGGCTAAGCCTTTATGAATATCAATGCCAGAGTGCCCACCTTGTAAACCGCTCACCTTAATCACCATCGGCGTGACATCCTCGGTTACGGTAATGAGTGATGAAGTTAACTGGAATGTGGCATCACGCCCGCCAGCACAACCAATAAACAGTTCACCTTCATCTTCTGAGTCAAGGTTAATCATTGCAGGTGCGGTCAGCCACTCTGGGTGAATGGCTTGGACGCCGCCCATGCCGATTTCTTCTTCACAAGTCAAAATCAACTCAAGCGGTGGATGGACAATATCATCACTAAACGCCACCGCCAATGCCATAGCAAGCCCAATACCATTATCTGCCCCAAGCGTCGTATCGCTTGCCCAGACCCAATCATCTTTAATCACAGGTTTGATAGGGTCAGTGATGAAATCATGGTTGGTGGTTTCCCCTTTTTGTGCCACCATATCAAAATGCGCTTGGATAGCCACCGCAGGATGGTTTGCCATCTTGCTATCAAGCTGTACGCTTGCTGGCTTATAGATAAAAATATTACCTTTTTCATCTTTTTTGACCGTTAACCCGTATGGCTGTCCGCGGGTTTGTACTGCTTGAACAATAAAATCACCCAATGCGTGTTCATGAAATGTAGGATGTGGAATAGCACAAATTTGATCAAACCATTGCCAAACAGCAGTGGGTGACAGTTGAGAGAGATTGGTTGTCATGGTATTGCCCGATTTTTAGTGTATTAACTATCAAAGGCAATATTGTAGCGAATTTTACATACGAATGGTCAGCTTATTTCTGGTTAGCTTAGTTATAGGGAGATTATTGGCAAACGTATAGTATTATTCCATTTTAGAAAATATAATATTATTAATATTATTTTACAGAATATAAAGGTTTTTACATAATAATTCACATACAGAATATCTATGATGAATTAAGGGGTAAAAATGACTAAGCAAAATAAATTATTCGCGGCAGGATTGACTGCAGGCATTGTGGCGATTGGCGCGGGCTATGTTTATTCTCAATCAAATTCGCAGTCACCAACACAGTCGCAAAACCAAGCAACGCCCAACAGCGCGTCTGCAACGGGCAACACATCAACCGCGGATAGCAAGCAAGCCGTTACCATTGCTTATCAAACGGGGGTTGACCCAGCCAAACTTGCTCAAGCCGACAAAACCTATGAACAAACCACACAGCGTGATATCAATTGGCGAAAATTTGATACCGGTGCAGACGTCGTTGCTGCCATTAGTGCCGGCAGTATTGATATTGGCAATATTGGCTCAAGTCCATTGGCAGCCGCTGCCACCAAAGGTGTACCGCTTCAAGTTTTTTTGGTCACCAGTGAAATCGGTGAAGCAGAAAGCTTGGTCGTGAGAAATGCTAGTAATATCAAAACACCGCAAGATTTAATCGGTAAAAAAATTGCCGTACCCTATGTTTCTACCACCCATTACAGCTTACTTGCCGCGCTGAAGCATTGGAACATTGACCCAAATAAAGTCACCATTATTAACCTTCGTCCACCGGAAATCAATGCGGCTTGGGAGCGAGGAGATATTGATGCCACCTATGTTTGGGAGCCTGTTTTAAGTAAAGTCAAAGCCACTGGGCATGTGTTAACGACTTCAAAAGAAGTGGCTAGCTGGGGTAGTCCGACCTATGACTTATGGGTGGCGCGTAAAGATTTTGCCCAAAAAAATCCTGACTTTTTAAAACAGTTCGTCAAAATCAGCACCGATGCCACCGGTAAATATAGCCAAGACCCTAAAGCCTTTATTGGTAATGCTAGCAACGTGCAAAAAATTGCGCAAATTACAGGTTCAACACCGAGCGATATCAGCACCCTACTGGCAGGCAATCGTTATCTACCCGTCAGTGAACAACAGACTTTGCTACAAAAACCCTTTGCTGACAACATCCGCAAAACGGCTGAATTTCTTAAATCACAAGGTAAGGTGGATACCGTATTAGCCGATTATTCAGATTTTGTCACCAATCAATATTTGGATAGCAAATAGTAGCAAGGCTTAATAAGGAATGAGATAGCATGAGCGGATTAGTGATTGAAAATTTAAGCGTACAGTATCCAACTACCCAGTCCAATAGCCACCCCACCTTGGCACTTAATAAGGTGAATTTATCATTGGCAGCGCAAAGTTTTTGTGTGGTGCTTGGGGCATCAGGCTGCGGTAAAAG
The DNA here is from genome assembly GCF_031975715.1 of Moraxella sp. CTOTU46711. NCBI lineage: Bacteria > Pseudomonadati > Pseudomonadota > Gammaproteobacteria > Moraxellales > Moraxellaceae > Moraxella > Moraxella sp. CTOTU46711. The sequence continues at coordinate 97,124 of NZ_DALYMP010000004.1, read as the reverse complement.
CACTTTGCTCAACACCATTGCAGGCTTTATTCCTGTGACCCAAGGCGCGTTAAGCCTAGACGGTCAAGCCATCACCAAACCCAGTGTAGATAGAGCGGTGGTATTTCAAAACCATGCGTTATTCCCTTGGCTCAATGTCGCTGACAACGTCAGTTTTGCCGGCAAACTAGCAGGGGTCGATGCCAAAACGCAAGCCAAACAAACCGAGCAAATTTTGCAGTGGGTAGGACTAGAACATGCTGCCGAAAAATCGATTTGGGAATTATCAGGCGGGATGCAACAACGTGTGGGCATCGCCCGCGTACTAGCATCAAAAGCCAAAATGCTATTACTAGATGAGCCGTTTGCCGCCCTTGATGCTTTTATGCGCGAATCCATGCAAGAACTACTGCTCAATATTTGGCAACAAAGCAAACGACAAATATTGTTGATTTCGCATGATATTGAAGAGGCGTTATTTTTGGCAACCGACTTGGTGGTGATGGGTCAAGGAAAAATTCTGCACCATTATCAGCCGACTTTTAGCCAACGCTTTGCCCAAGGACAAAGCACTCGCGCCATAAAATCAGACCGTGAGTTTATTGAATGGCGAGAACAGTTATTTCAACAAATTGTGGCGGGTCGTATTTGACAGCCAGCTAAAACTGCGCCAATTCATCATAATAATTTAACAGGAATTAGGTCATGACGAGCCAAACAATTTCTAAGATTGATACCGCAACTCACCCCGCTGATAAACCAATCGACCATCAGTCAGCGCCAACTGCAGCCGTTATTGAGACTACCATGACAACACGCCCTACCCGTGCCTCATCTTTTGTGTCCCAACATCATGGGGTAGTTTGGGGCTTTATCAGTGTGGTTACTGCATTGGCAATTTGGTGGGCGGTGACTGCGACAGGACTGGTGCCAAGTTTATTTTTACCAAACCCTACCAGTGTGTGGCAACAGTTTGTCAAAGTATCCACTGAAGGCTATATGTCGGCAACCTTGATACAGCATACATTTGCTAGCCTAGGACGGGTATTTATTGCCTTGGTTTTGGCAGTAATTGTGGGTGTGCCTATCGCTATTTGGATGGGAACCAATCGCACAGTTCAGGCTATTTTTGACCCGTTACTCGAGTTTTATCGCCCAATTCCCCCGCTCGCTTATTTGCCATTATTGGTGATTTGGTTAGGGATTGGTGAGCTGACCAAAATCACGCTTATCTTTTTATCGATTTTAGCCCCGATTATTATCTCAACGTTGCAGGGTATTTTGACCGTTAATAAAAGCCGCCAATTTGCCGCGCTATCGCTCGGTGCGACCCCATCGCAATTACTTTGGCATGTGACATTGCCATCGGCTTTACCGCATATCCTAACAGGGATTCGTATTGGGCTGGGTGTAGGTTGGTCGACTTTGGTGGCAGCTGAATTGGTCGCCGCAACTAAAGGATTGGGCTTTATGATTCAGTCAGCCGCGCAGTTTTTATCAACGGATATTGTCATTCTAGGGATTATAATTATTGCGGTGATTGCGTTTATTTTAGAGATTTTATTAAGAAAATTACAAGCCAACCTTGCCCCTTGGTACAGCAAATATTAAAACAGCTGTAACAACTGATAACTGAACAATTTGGAGATCATCATGACCACGTTAACAATCGAACAAATCACCCCAAATATTGGCGCGGTGGTGACAGGTGTCGACTTTAGCCAACCTTTGATAGACACTCAACAACACGAAATTGAGCAAGCTTTATTGACGCATCAAGTCTTATTCTTTCGTAAGCAGCCAATTACCCCAAAACAACAAGCGGATTTTGCGCGTCAATTTGGCTCACTGCATATTCACCCGATTTTCCCCCAAGCCGATAACCAGCCAGAGATAGTACTACTTGATAATCATAAAACCGATTTGCGAGACAATGCCATTTGGCATACCGATGTGACTTTTAGTGAAACACCACCGCTTGGCAGTATTTTGGCAGCCAAACAAGTCCCAAGCTTTGGCGGTGATACGCTGTGGTCAAGCAGTTATGCCGCGTATGATAATTTATCGCCTGCGTTTCGCGCTTTTTTGGCAGGGTTGACGGCAACGCATAATATTATTCAATCCTTCCCGCAAGAGCGATTTGGCAATACCCCCGAGGGCTTCGCCCAGTGGCAACAAGCGCAAATTGACAATCCACCTGTGGTACATCCTGTCATTCGCACTCACCCTGTCACTGGTAAAAAATTGATTTTTGTCAATGAAGGCTTTACCACAAAGATAAATGAATTGTCCGACTCAGAAAGTAAAGCGGTACTCAACTTTTTATTCCAACATATTAGTAAACCTGAGTTTACGGTGAGATGGCACTGGCAAAATGATGACATTGCGTTTTGGGATAATCGAGCCACTCAGCACTATGCGACCCATGATTATGGCGATACGGTACATCGTGTCATGCACCGTGCGACTATTAATGGGGATAAACCGTTTTATTATTCAATCTAATTGTTGGTTAATTAATAGATTAAACAAACTTTTTATCAAGCATAAAACAATCAATGACAATGAGGTAAACTAAAGGGCAGATGATAGTGAATTTATCAATAGAGTTAATTTTTTAGATTAAGGATGAAATCAAGAAATGGTGCGCTCGGCGGGACTCGAACCCACGCCACAGGCTTCGGAGACCTGTACTCTATCCAGTTGAGCTACGAACGCTTATTGGTATTGAAAAAAAGCAGTGGGCTATTTTAGCAAACTTTTCGTGCAATAAGCAAATCATCAAAATCACTGCCAAAAACTGCTCGGCAAAGTTGATAGCACATATCAAATAAGCATAGCTTTTTCAGATAATTTTCCCTTATAATAGTATGGAAAATAAATCTGTGTAACATTTATCGCATCAATATTGCATCAACCGATACAATCGAGCAATCTAATGGCTCGATTACTCGTTTTAAAAGTATTACGATAATTTAATTCACCTGTTTGAGAGAACGTGACGAATGAAAAAAGTAGTGATGTTATCAGCGGTTACTATGCTAAGTCTTGCGGGTATCGCTGTCAGCCAAGCTGAGGATAAAGCCAGTGCCCCCGCAGCGGCATCAGCTACCGCTAGCGCTTCAAGTACCGCGACTGCCTCAAGTACTGCAACTGCTTCAGCACCTGCATCCTCTGCCGCTCCTGCAAAAAAGGCAGCAGAAAAAGCACCTGAAGATCCACCTCAAGTTGCAAAATTGGTTGCATTATACCCAAATCTAATCGCACGTATTGCCCCCCAAGGTAAAGTTTGTTTTGAAGGTAAAGAATGTGATATCACTATTGCCGCTGCATTAGGCGCCGCTGATCCAAACAAACCACGTGAAGGCAAAGTGATTTATGAAGGTGTTTGCCATACTTGTCACGCAGCAGGTCTGTTAGGTGCACCAAAATTTGGTGACAAAGGCGCTTGGGGTCCCCGTATCGCTAAAGGTACCGCTACCCTTCACCAACACGCGCTACAGGGCTTTAACGCCATGCCAGCCAAAGGTGGTAACGCTGATTTGCTCGATGTGGAAGTGACCAACGCGGTTGATTATATGGTGTCTCAAGCCAAATAATCATTTTTAGCCCAGATGAAGCCTATCAACTGATAGGCTTTTTTAATTGTATCATTGATATAATTTAGCTTAACCGCTATAAACTTAGTTCACTCAAATCTTTAAACTGTCTAACCCACCCCCATTAAGGTCTCACCTTTAACCAGAACCTGCATTGCTATGGCAAACTTTGACACTACCATCCCTGCTCTAAAAATCACCCAGCTTACCAAAACCTACCCAAATGGTTTTGCAGCACTCAAAGGCATTGATTTGACCGTACCCCAAGGTGGATTTTTTGCCCTACTTGGTCCCAATGGTGCGGGTAAATCCACCACCATTGGTATTATCAGCTCGCTATTTAAACCCACCTCAGGCTCGGTAGAAATTTTTGGGGTAGATTTGCTTAAACAGCCTGCCAAAGCCAAGCAATTCTTAGGCGTAGTGCCGCAAGAATTTAACTTTATGCAGTTTGAAAAAATCGAAGATATTTTGATTGCCCAAGCAGGTTATTTTGGCATACCTGCCAAGGAATCTCGCCCGCGTGCCGAAAAACTCCTTAAAGCATTGGGGCTTTGGGAAAAACGCGACGACAAAGCGCGTATGCTCTCTGGCGGTATGAAACGCCGTTTGATGATTGCGCGTGCTTTAATGCACCGTCCCAAACTGCTGATTTTGGATGAGCCGACTGCAGGGGTCGATATTGAACTGCGCCGCTCGATGTGGGATTTTATGCAGCAAATTAACACGGAAGAAGGCACGACCATTATTTTAACCACCCATTACCTAGAAGAAGCTGAGCAGCTGTGTAAAAATATTGCTATCCTTGACCAGGGTGAAATTCGTATCAATACCGATATGAAAAGTTTGCTTACCAGCCTTGATGTGGAAAGCTTTGTGTTTGATTTGGCGCAACCTTATTCCGCACCCATTGCTTTAACCAATGTGGTAAAAACCAAGCAGCCAGACCCGTTGACCCTTGAAGTCACGCTCAAAAAAGGCGACAGTTTAAATGATGTCTTTGCCCAGTTAAATGCTCAAAATATTCAGGTAGCGAGTATGCGTAACAAAGCCAATCGCCTTGAAGAGTTGTTTTTGGGGATTGTTGAAAATAATTTGACTGAAAAATTGGAGAATTAACATGGATTTTCAGCACCAGTTGGTTGCATTTAACACCTTGTTAGTCAAAGAAATCCGCCGAATTCTTCGTATTTGGCCACAGACGCTGTTGCCCCCTGCTATCACTATGAGTTTATATTTTATCATCTTTGGTAAAATGATTGGCGCTCGGGTTGGCGATATGGGCGGTGTCTCCTACATGCAGTTTATCGTCCCTGGCTTGATTATGATGTCGGTGATTACCAATAGCTACTCCAATGTGGTATCGAGTTTTTTTGCCACCAAGTTTCATGGTAATATCGAAGAGATGCTGGTCAGTCCGATTTCTAAACATACCATTTTACTAGGCTTTATCGCGGGCGGTTTGTTTCGGGGGTTGACCATTGGCGCGATTGTGACGATGCTTGCGTTGTTTTTTACTCAGTTATCACTGGTGCATGCGTTTGTCACGATTTTTACCGTGGTGATGACATCGGCATTATTTTCACTGGGCGGTATGATTAATGCGGTATTTGCGCGCTCGTTTGATGATATTTCCATCGTACCCAGTTTTGTGTTGACACCCTTGACGTATCTGGGCGGCGTGTTTTATTCACTTAAAGATTTATCGGGATTTTGGCAAAACATATCGCTACTAAACCCCATTGTTTATATGGTCAATGCTTTTCGCTATGGTATTTTGGGTCATTCAGATGTCAATGTATGGTCATCTTTGGTGGCGATTGGGATTTTTACCGCGATATTTTATGGTATTGCGTATTATCTTTTAGCAGATGGCTCACGCGTTCGTTTATAACTTAGATAACTTAGTTAAATTAAAAAAATATGAAACCACTTGAAACTCACGGTATTTTGGGTCAATCCACCAGCTACCCAAAAACCTACGCCCCCGATATACTTTACCCCATCCCTCGCGCATTAGGACGAGCAAACCTAGCGCTGCCTGCTGACGCCTTAAGTATCGGCATGGACTGGTGGCAGGTTTTTGAGATGTCTTGGCTTAACTCGCACGGTATATCACAGGTGGCAATGGCGCGCCTTGCCATCCCTGCCACATCAGACTACATTGTCGAATCAAAATCGCTCAAACTTTATTTTAATAGCCTAAATTTCACTGAATTTGACAATCAACAAGCTGTTAAAGCAGCGGTGGAAAAAGATTTATCCGCTTGTCTAAAAACCGATGTGACGCTTGAGATTTTTGAGGTAAATATTGCAAATAGCCTACCCATCAGCGCGCCACAGGGTGACTGCATTGATAACGCGTTGGATAGTAGCGATAAAAAAATCGCCATTGTCAGTGATGTCGATCCTTCAAGCTTGACCGTTGCCCATCAAGGCGCCTCTGATAGCCAGTTACAAATCTTGCATTCGCATCTGCTGCGTTCAAACTGCCCTGTCACCAATCAACCAGATTGGGGAACACTGGAGATTCAGATAGATAGCCAACCGATTGACCGAGCAGGACTGCTTGAGTATATTTTGAGCTTTCGTCAGCATAATGGCTTTCATGAACAATGCGTTGAGCAGATTTTTAGTGATTTAACCCAAGCCTTTGCACCAAAAACGCTCATGGTACGCGCATGGTACACACGCCGCGGCGGGATTGATATCAATCCTTGTCGGGTGAGTGATATCAGTTTGTTGCCGCCACCGTCACGGCTCAACCGTCAGTAATAATCGCTAATAATAATCGCCAGTAAGCTAGTCGCATTTTTAACAAAAAAAGCGTATGCTATGTTTTTTCAAAATTTTTCTGCCGCCAACTATATCTAACAGTTGGCGGCAAGCAATACCCAGAAGGATTACCGCATGCAAGCAGTCGGTCAACTCATGCTCGATATTGAAGGCACAGCGCTTAGCCTAGCAGATAAAGCACTGCTAAGCCAACCGGAAGTTGGCGGCGTGATTTTGTTTGGGCGCAATGTAGAAAGCCCTGAGCAAGTACGCGAACTGACCGATAGTATGCGTGCCATCAAACCCAATATTCTAATTGCCGTTGACCAAGAAGGTGGACGTGTCGCTCGCTTGCGCGCGGGTTTTTCGCCGCTACCTGCGATGGGTAAACTTGGTGAAAGGTTTGAGCATGACCCGATCACTGCGCTTGATCTGGCTTATTGCGCAGGCTATTTGATGGCAAGCGAAGTCTTAGCGGTTGGGATTGATTTTAGTTTTGCGCCTGTACTTGATATCAATGGGGAGAGCCGCGTGATTGGTGATCGCGCGTTTCACGCCCATCCGATTGCAATCACTGCCTTATCTGCTGAATTCATGCGTGGGATGAAGCTTGCCGGAATGGCAACCACGGGCAAGCATTTTCCCGGTCATGGCTCAGTTGCACCGGATTCTCATGTGGATGATGCCACCGATGAGCGCAGTTATGATGAGATTCGCCAATACGATATGCAGCCATTTATTCGCAATAAGCCGCTACTAGATGCGCTCATGCCCGCTCATGTGGTCTTTAGCACAGTTGATAACAAACCTGCAGGGTTTTCATCGATTTGGCTGCAGCAAATTATTCGTGGCAAACTAGGGTTTAATGGGGTATTGTTCTCCGATGACCTGTCGATGAAAGCGGCACATGTTGCAGGTGATGCAGGTGACCGTATTGCGGCTGCTTTAACGGCAGGTTGCGACATGGGATTATTGTGTAATGACCGCCCTGCCGCGTTGGTCGCGCTTGAGCGTTTGCAAAAAGAGCCGACACTGCTCAATACCACCAGCCAACATCGGTTATCTAGCATGAAAGGCAATATCAAAGGTTGGCGGGGCTCACTGGCTGACTCAGCCAAAGACTGGTCACATTGGCAAAGCAGTCAGCGTAAGGTGCTAGAAAATTTCTTTGCATAACTTTGCTTGAAACAAGAAAATTTAAAACGAGCAACTTTCAAAAAAACAAATTCAAAAAAAGCAACGCGGCAACGTTGCTTTTTTTATGGCTACTTTCTTATAGCTAATTTTTATAGCTACTTTTTGACTCATCAATTGACATAGCGTAATTGACCTATCATTTTTTGCAGATGCTCACTACTTAATTGACTCCAGATGTTATAAAAACAGTCATTGTTAAGCACGAGGTAAGCCAGCATTTTACCCTGTGGGTTATTGCCTTCTCGCCCAAGCGTCACATAACTGCCATCAGCATAGTTTTTACGATATGCCCAGCCCTGATACAAGTCACGCTTAGACGTCGTACCGGCGTTGGCTATACCGTAAGCACTGCGTAAAGGCTTGCCTTTATAGTTTTTCAAATCATACGCCACTGCAAAGCCACCTGAAAAATTGGCAGCGCGTGATTGTGCAGTCTTGACGTTCATTGACGAATGATTAGCAATAGCTAAAATTGGGCAATATTTATAATCAGATTGTCGCCATTGCTGTTGGTAAATTGGGCTAACTTGGGTACTTTTGAGTGACGCATGCGATTGCCAAGGCGATTTTGGCAGCCTAGTAGCCGCTTGGGCAGTATTAGCAAGTAAGTTAACAAGTAAGCAAGCACTTATAGCAAAGCTGGTCACAGCGAGTTGATGACACATAGCGTTACATCGTTTCATATTCAGGGTCTCACGCCATTTTATTTTAGGTTTTTTATCAGGTAAAGTTACGCTATTGGCAATTTACCTTTACAAGCTTATCTTTTAGTACACTATATGACCCTAGTATATAAAATAGATAATAGTTCATCCTAAAAAAGTGTAGCACAACCGTTGTTTTTTATAACAAATTTGCAAACGTAATAAATACACAAGATAATAGATAGGGCATAAAAAAAGCCCTTAATTCATTGAATTAAGGGCTTTTTTTGAATATGGGGCGAATGATGGGACTCGAACCCACGACAACCGAGATCACAACCCGGGGCTCTACCAACTGAGCTACATCCGCCATAAGGTAGGTTTTACAGACTAGCAAAATGCGCGCCTGACAGGATTCGAACCTGTGACCACCCACTTAGAAGGCGGGTGCTCTATCCAACTGAGCTACAGGCGCATAAAAAAAGCCTGCTCGGCTCTTGATTTATCTGTTTAACTTGGGTAAGTGTAAAAGATAAATGGTCGGAGTGAAAGGATTCGAACCTTCGACCCCCTGGTCCCAAACCAGGTGCACTACCAAGCTGTGCTACACTCCGATTGCCTAACTAGGCTTTAATTGTTACTTCAATACCTTAGCAATGGTGAGCTTAAAGGCTATCATCGCTAAGTGGTGCGTATATTAAAGCAAGTTAGTTAGGCTGTCAACGACTTTTTTCAATATTTTAAAAACAGACGATGGTTGTTGATGCCTATCTTTTGAGCGTGGCGCCAAACGCGAGCATTCGATCTAGGGGTTTTTTAGCTTGTTCGATTAGCTGCGCATCAACAAAAATCTCGTGCGGTATGGCGTCAGGCGTGCCTACTTTCTCCAGTGCATGGATGATTTGGTCTAAATCATTCATCGCCATCCACGGGCAGTGCGCACATGAACGACAGGTTGCACCTTCCCCACGCGTCGGCGCTTCGATAAACACCTTATCTGGCGCCGCTTGCTGCATTTTATAAAAAATACCGCGATCCGTTGCGACGATGAACATCTTGTGCGGCAGGGTTTGCGCCGCTTTAATCAGCTGACTGGTGCTACCGACGGCATCTGCCATTTGGGTCATCTCAATGGGTGATTCTGGGTGTACCAATACGGCGGCATCGGGGTACATCTCTTTCATGGTTTTTAGGCTGCGGCTACGGAATTCTTCATGCACGATGCAAGCACCATCCCACAGTAGCATATCTGCGCCCACTTTTTGCTGGATATAACGCCCCAAATGCTGGTCAGGTGCCCAAATGATTTTTTCACCTTGGCTGTCTAGATGGTCAATGAGCTCAACCGCGATACTCGATGTCACCACCCAATCTGCCCGCGCTTTAACAGCCGCTGAGGTATTGGCATACACGACTACAGTACGGTCAGGATGTTGGTCACAAAACGCGCTAAAGTCTTCAATCGGGCAACCCAAATCTAGTGAGCAAGTGGCTTCTAGCGTTGGCATTAATACCGTTTTTGCTGGGCTTAGGATTTTAGCAGTCTCACCCATGAATTTGACACCTGCAACAATCAGCACATCGGCATCACTATCACGCCCAAACCTTGCCATCTCTAAACTATCCGACACGATACCGCCTGTGGCTTCGGCAATTGCTTGGATTTTTGGGTCGGTGTAATAGTGAGCAATCAACGTGGCATTATGCTGTTTTAACAAATCGGCAATGCGCTGTTTTTTTTCTGCAAATTCGGCATCGTCAATCTGAATATCTTGGGGTATACCCAGTTTATCGAGATGTTGTTTGACAATGTCTTTGGCAGACACTGCTACCAGTTGTTCATTATTCGCTAATAGAGGATTGGCTAGCTGGGTAGTTGCTTGTGGCATACTTGATTGTTGCATGAAAAACTCCTTCTCATGAGATGACTTACCCATGTCTATCACAGGTAAGTAGCAATTCATTGATTCTCCTGCTGTTACTATAGCAAACTTTTTTGCGCAAGGTGAATCAATTGCGACTAGTAATTGATATAAGGGTAATTTGGCTAAATTAAATACTGGGACCAATTAAAATCTTATTATGGCTCAATCATTATGCTTTTGCCTTTACCAAACGTTTTAATAGCGCGCGCTCGCTATAGCCCATTAAGCCAATATAGACCAGTAATAAGGTATTGGATAACCAAAAATTCATTTGAAAAGCACTGACGATTATCACGCTAAACAGCATCAGCGTGCCCAAAAAGAAAACGATTTTTTTGGTTTGGTAAGGTATCGGATAAAAATGCTGTCCAAGCGCGTACGATACTACCATCATGAGGAAGTAAACAAAAAGCGTCACCCACGCCGACACCATAAAGCCGTATTGTTTTAAAAACAGCATATGGAGCAAAATGGTCAGTCCTGCCCCAAGCCATGAAATGGCTGAGCCAATCCCAGTACGGTCAGTTACCTTATACCAAGTTGATAGATTGTAATAAATCCCAAAACATAGGTTTGCAATGACGATAATCGGCACGATATTAATCGCTGTCCAATAACTGGGATCGGTGATAAATAACCGTTTGAGCCATGAAATATTGGCAATAATTCCAAGCGCCACCACCGATGCAAATAAAGCAAAGTACTCTGTCATCATGGCATAAGTATGTTTGGCATTGGCATGGTGCATTTGTTTGAATAAAAACGGCTCAATCCCCATCCGATACGCGGTCACAAACAAAGTCATTAATACTGCTAATTTGTAGCAGCCACCGTATGCCCCCGCATCGCCTTTATCAATCATATAATATTGAATGATTTTATCGAAGTTTTCATTCACCATAAACGCCAACCCTGCCAGCATGACCGGATAAGAATAGCGAATCATACGTTTGAACAAGGCTTTATCAAAATGTAAGCGCACTTTTTTGATAATTGGAAACAGCATCATAAAAGTGGCGAGACTGGCAACTAAATTGGCGAAAAACGGATACGCCACTTGCTCGGTCAAACCGAAACTTTTGGCAGCCTCAATGGGCACAAAGCGAAATAGCGCAATGACCACCACAGTTTGTATCAAAATTGACACCACACGCACCACCGAATACTTCACAGGCTGGTTATGATAACGTAGCCAAGCAAACGGAATGGTACAAATCGCATCAAAAAATGCAATCCAAGCAAACCAGCGCAAAAATTCGGGGTGATTGCCATAATCCATCAGGATTGATAACGGATTGCTAAAGAGCAACACCATGACCAAAAAACTGCCTGCCAACATGCCAATAAACCAAAACGCCGTGCTAAACACATTTTTTTCGGCGGCGCCTGTTTTATCTTCTCCTGAAAAGCGAAAATAAGATGTTTCAAAACCAAAAGTGAGCACAATATTGATAAAAGCAATCCAGGCATATAGGCTGGTAAAGATAGCAAAGGCTTCTTTATCGATGTAATTGATATACAACGGATTGAGTAAAAAGGTAATGACACGGGGTAAAATCGCACCGATACCATAGATAATGGTTTCACCTAACAGTCGTTTGATATTCACAGGCTATCCAAAGTTAATGTCGCTTGATGGGTTTTAAGGTTGGCTAATAATAGGCTTTTGGCGTTGTAGCGCTAACAAGGCGTGTTGCACTTCTTGCACTTTTTTCTCGGTCAATAAATTGCTGATATTAATCCAAATCCAGTGAAAGCCATACCCGCCGTCCTGCATTTCTATTTTGGCATGCTCAATCGTCCAGTTTTGTACCAAAATGCGATACATAGCAACGGTAATACCCGTGCGATCTGAGCCATGATAACAATGCACGAGCACCTTGTCGCCACGTGCTTGGTGCCACAAAATATCATACAAAATTTCAGCAAGTTGCTGCGGCTTAATCGCCCAAGTCATCAATGGGTGATTGATAAAGGTTAGCGGTAAATTGGCTAAATTTTCTTCGTTATCATCGCGATCAAAAAATCGTAAATTGATAAGGGTATTGATGCCGTATTGCTGGATAATACCGATATCATCGGGCGTCAGCTGCTCACTACGAAACAGCTGCTCATCGATTTGATAAAGATTGGCATGTTGACACCGTAATTTTGCCCAAGTAGCGGGACGAAAATGCTGCGCAAATGGCATGTCATTGACCTAATAGTATGATGAATTTATGCGACATAATAGCCCAAAGTGGACAAAAACGCACCGAAATTTACCTGTAAAAAAACCCAATCAACATTGGGTTTTTTTGGCGTAATTAACAGCAATTCTTAGCTAAAGAAGGTTCACGCTTAAACATCTAGGTAATCTAGGATACCTTTAGCGGCCTCGCGACCTTCCCAAATCGCCGTTACCACCAAGTCTGAACCCCGTACCATATCGCCACCTGCGAAGATTTTTGGATTCTTAGTTTGATATTTATAGGTTTGTAACTCAGGCGCGATCACCCGTCCGCTATTATCCATCTCGATGCCTTGGGTGGTAAACCAATCAGCAGGGCTGGTACGGAAACCAAATGCCATAATCACCGCATCGGCTGGCAAGATTTCTTCTGAATTGGGAATAGGCTCTGGGCTACGGCGACCACGGTTATCGGGTTCGCCAAGCTTAGTGGTCACCACTTTAACACCGGTTACTTTACCGTTTAAACCGATAATTTCAATCGGCTGACGGTTAAATAAAAACTGTACGCCTTCTTCACGCGCGTTACGAACTTCACGGCGTGAGCCTGGCATATTCTCTTCATCACGGCGATAGGCACAAGTCACAGTAGTTGCACCTTGGCGGATACTGGTACGGTTACAGTCCATAGCAGTATCACCACCGCCAAGGACGACCACTTTTTTACCTTGTAAGTCGATGTACTCTTGTGGGTTCGTTTCCCAACCTTGGCAGCGGTTGACGTTTGCGATTAAGAAATCAAGCGCATCATACACGCCAGATAACTCTTCACCGGCATAACCGCCACGCATATAGGTATAGGTACCCATACCCATAAACACCGCGTCATACTCAGAGAGTAATTCATCAATGGTGACATCTTTACCAATTTCGGTATTTAAACGAAATTCAATGCCCATGCTTTCGAACACTTCGCGGCGACGACGCATGACATTTTTTTCCATTTTAAACTCTGGAATACCAAAGGTCAGTAGTCCGCCAATTTCAGGGCGTTTGTCAAATACCACAGGTTTGACGCCATTACGAACCAATATGTCAGCACAGCCAAGACCCGCAGGACCTGCGCCAATCACCGCAACTTTTTTATCCGTCCAAGTCACACCGCTCATATCTGGACGCCAGCCTAGCGCAAATGCAGTATCGGTGATGTATTTTTCCACGTTCCCAATGGTGACCGCCCCAAAGCCGTCATTGAGGGTACAAGCCCCTTCACACAGACGGTCTTGGGGACATACTCGCCCACAGACTTCTGGCAACGTGTTGGTTTGGTGGCATAAATCTGCCGCTTGGAAAATATGACCTTCGGTAGCCAGTTTTAGCCAGTTTGGAATGTAGTTGTGAACGGGACATTTCCATTCACAGTAAGGGTTGCCACATTCAAGACAACGGTGCGCTTGGTCCGTCACCTTGTCTTGCTCAAATGGATAGTAAATCTCAACAAACTCGTGAGTACGGGTATTAATGTCTTTTTTTGAAGGGTCGACACGTGCGACGTCTAAAAACTGAAAATCGTTGTGTAATCGTTTTGCCATGCCACAATGCTCCTAAGTGAGTGGTATCCAGCGATTCACTGTATACCGACCTGCTTGACAGCGAACTTTTAAAATTTAAGTTAAAGGTAGAGCGCTGGTCACGCGCTACCTTTAGCAATCCAATATCATCAAATTATGCTACACAATCGCTTATTGTGGGTCTGCCATGGTCGTTTTTAGTAGCGAAGTAATGTTCGCGGCTTTTGGTTTGACCAAATAGAACTTACGAACATAATGCTCAAAGTCGTCAAGGATGGTTTGACCCCATTGGCTACCTGTTTTTGCCACGTGTGTTTTGATAATCGACATCAAGTTGATACGGTGATTTTCTGTTTGCTCACTTGAGATACGATGCATATCGATAAGCTCATGGTTACAACGGTCAAAGAAATCGCCATCTAAGTCAAGTACATAAGCAAAACCGCCTGTCATACCAGCACCGAAGTTTAGCCCTGTTTTACCCAACACCGTCACTACACCACCCGTCATGTATTCACAGCAGTGGTCACCGGTACCTTCAACCACCGCAAAACAACCTGAATTACGAACCGCAAAACGTTCACCGGCAGTACCTGCCGCATACAGATGACCGCTTGTGGCACCATACAGACAGGTGTTACCGATGATAGCGGTTTGCTGGCTAGCAAACGTCGAGCCTTTTGGTGGGTAAATCACGATTTCACCCCCTGCCATGCCTTTACCTACGTAGTCGTTGGCATCCCCTTCAAGCTTAATGTTTAAGCCGCCTGCATTCCACACACCTAAACTTTGACCCGCAGTGCCGGTTAAGTGCAAGTTGATTGGCGCGCTTGCCATACCGTTGTTGCCATGCAGCGCAGCAATCTCCCCTGAGATACGCGCACCGATAGAACGGTCACAGTTGCCAATACGATAGCTAAAGTCACCGCCTTTAGCTGATTTGATGGTATCCATCATATCGATAACCATTTGTTCAGCGAGCAAGCCTTTGTCAAATGGCTCATTGCGCTCAACTTGGCAGGTTTGTGGTTTGCCATCGCCTTTGCTATGGGTAAATAATAACGGCGCTAAGTTTAGGTGTTGTTGCTTGTTGGTGGTGCCTGACATGACTGATAGTAAGTCGGTGCGACCCACAAGCTCTTCCATTGAGCGTACGCCCAATGCCGCCAACCATTCACGGGTTTCTTGTGCCACAAATCTAAAGAAATTAATCAGCATTTCGGCTTCACCGATAAAATGCTCATCGCGCAGTTCTGATTTTTGCGTTGCCACACCCGTTGGACAGTTGTTTAAGTGACAGATACGCAAGTATTTACAGCCTACGGCAATCATCGGCGTGGTACCGAAACCGAAGCTTTCCGCCCCCAAGATTGCTGCTTTTACGACATCCAAACCCGTTTTTAGACCACCATCTGTTTGCACGCGTACTTTATGACGTAACCCGTTGACACGAAGCGATTGATGCGCTTCAGATAAACCTAGTTCCCAAGGCGAGCCAGCGTAGTGAATTGATGATAAAGGTGATGCGGCTGTACCACCGTCATAACCCGAAATAGTAATCAAATCGGCATACGCTTTTGCCACACCTGTTGCAATGGTACCTACACCTGGTCGAGACACCAATTTGACTGACACAAGCGCGTTTGGATTGACTTGTTTTAAGTCAAAAATTAGCTGCGCCAAGTCCTCAATCGAATAAATATCATGATGCGGTGGCGGTGAAATCAAGGTCACACCTGGCACTGAGTAACGCAAACGCGCAATTAAGCTATTTACTTTACCACCGGGTAACTGACCGCCTTCACCAGGTTTTGCCCCCTGCGCGATTTTAATCTGCATGACTTCTGCAGAACGCAAGTAAGCCGGCGTAACCCCAAAACGACCTGAGGCGACTTGTTTGATTTTTGAGTTACGAATCGTGCCATAACGCGTGGGATCTTCACCGCCCTCACCCGAGTTTGAACGTCCGCCAATCGTGTTCATCGCGGTTGCAATCGCCTCGTGTGCTTCTGGTGACAAGGCGCCTAATGACATACCTGCTGAGTCAAAGCGTTTTAGGATTTGTTCAATGGGCTCAACGTCATCAACACTGATGGATTTGCTAGTATCTAACTGCAGCAAATCACGTAACGTCGCTACAGGGCGGCTGTTGACAATCGACGCATATTCTTTGTAGTTGTCGTAGTCGCCCGTGCGTACCGCTTTATGTAGCGCTTGAATCACATCTGGGTTGAAGGCGTGGTATTCTTTGTTAAAGACAAATTTTAACAAGCCGCCTTGGTCAAGCGGTACACGTTTGGTAAAGGCGTTTTTTGCCAAGATTTGTTGGTCAATCGCCAAATCTTCAAACGTGGCACCTGAGATACGGCTTTCAACCCCAGTAAAACAAAGCTCAACCACTTCTTCTGATAAACCCACGGCTTCAAACAATTGCGCGCCGCGGTAAGAAGAGACGGTCGAAATACCCATTTTTGATAGGATTTTTAATAAGCCTTTATCCAAGCTTTTGCGGAAGTTATTTTTGGCGTACAACGGGTCACCAAGCAAGTCGCCTTTATCGACCAAGTCTGCAATCACATTGTAAGCCAAGTATGGATAAACCGCGGTAGCACCAAACCCTAACAAGACCGCTAATTGGTGCGAATCACGTACCAAACCTGTTTCGATGATTAAGTTGGCATCTGCGCGTAAACCCACATTAATCAAGTGATGATGCACCGCACCGGTCACCATAATGGCATTGGCAGGTACTTTACCTTTTTCAATATTGCGGTCAGATAATACAATCAATACTTTACCTGCACGTACCGCTTCGGCAGCTTGCTCACAGATTTGTTTGATGGCATCTTCTAATGGCATTGATTCATCATAATTTAAATCAATGGTTTCAATTTCAAAACCTGGTTTTGTGACGCTGCGTAGTTGCATCATTTTGCTCGATGACAACACAGGCGATGACAACACGATACGGTTGGCGTGGTCTGGCGTGGGTTCAAAAATATTCTTTTCGCTACCCAAACAAGTTTCCAAAGACATCACAATCGCTTCGCGCAGAGGATCGATTGGTGGGTTAGTAACCTGAGCGAATTGTTGACGGAAGAAATCAGCCACGTGACGAACTTGTTTCGACAGTACCGCCATTGGGGTATCATCCCCCATTGAGCCAACGGCTTCTTGACCGTTTTCGGCTGAAGGACGGATGATTTCTGTGCGTTCTTCATTGGTGATATGAAACATTTTTTGCAGTGCTAACAGATTCTCGCCTGTTTCACGTTGCTCGTAAGCTTTTTCTTCTAGCTGTTCATCATCCCGTAGACGTACCGCATTTTCACGTAACCATAGGCGATATGGGTGGGCTTTTTTCAGCTGACGACCCACTGCTTTGGTATCCATGATGTTACCAGTTTCGGTGTCAATCACTAGCATTTGACCCGGTCCGACGCGACCTTTAGCAATCACGTCTTCAGGCTGATAATCCCAAGTGCCGATTTCTGAAGCGACGGTGATATAGCCATTTTTGGTAGTCACCCAACGTGATGGACGTAACCCATTGCGGTCAAGCATACAAACCGCATAGCGACCATCTTGGATCACTAGACCGGCTGGACCATCCCACGCTTCCATATGCTGTGAGTAAAACTCATAAAACGCCCGTAAATCCATGTCCATCGTGTCAACATTTTGCCAAGCGGGCGGCACGAGGATAGAAAGCGCACGGAATAGATCCATGCCCCCTGACACCAGTACTTCAAGCATATTGTCTAAGCTTGATGAGTCAGAGCCTACACGGTTGACGAGTGGCTGTAATTCTTGCAGCTCTGGAATCAAATCGGTCACAAATTTTGGTGTACGAGCGACTGCCCAGTCACGGTTACCATCAATCGTGTTTAATTCACCATTGTGGGCAAGATAGCGAAAAGGCTGTGCTAATGGCCATCTTGGCAGAGTATTGGTTGAGAAACGTTGGTGGAATACCACAATGTGTGACGCCAAACGTTCATCTTGTAAATCCAAGAAGAATGCGGGCAAATCGGCAGGCATGACCAAGCCTTTATAGATAACCACTTGTGAGGTCAATGAAGTCACATAAAATAATGGGTCATCTTTCAGTTCGATTTCTGCTTTGCGGCGTGCAACGAATAATTTACGGTTAAACGTTGCCTCGTCCATATTGATGGGGCAATTGACTAAAATTTGTTTAAAGCCTGGGAGTGATTCACGGGCAATGTCACCCACGATACTTAAATCAACCGGCACATCACGCCAGCCAGCGACTAGCAAACCTTGTGCTTCAATCGCTTCGCTTAGTGTATCTTGGCTATGCTGTGCTAATGCTTTGTCAAGGTTAACAAATACTGTACCGACGGCAAAAATTTCGTTTAGGGTAAAGCCATTGTCTGAAGCGATTTTTTTAAAAAATACTTTGGGCGTCGCAATCAATAGACCACAACCATCGCCTGTCTTACCATCGGCTGCCACGCCACCGCGGTGGGTCATACAGCTTAAACTATGAATCGCTGTTTGCACTAAGTCATGACTAGCTTCACCATGGGTATGCGCAATCAAACCAAACCCACAGTTGTCTTTGAACACATCGGGTTGGTAAAGATTATGCTGATCTGAATACTGATTTAAAGACATAAGCGTGTTCCCTTAACAAGCTGGTAGCAAAGAAATGGGCATACTATAAATATGTGCAATGTTTGCTATTGAATCATAAAAGATTGGAATAGATAACCGTCATGTTTGTTATCTATATGTACCATAAGAAATCAAAATGATACCCTTCGTTATATTAACGAAAAAGGGTGAAAAAATCCACTGTTATTTGAATCCCAAAACTAACCAACTCGTCTAAAGTCACTAGTTAGCTTGGGACTTCTGCTTGATTAACTCGCCCATGCTATCCTTTGAGGCATCTTTGGATTTTGGCTTTTCTTCAGACGGCTTGCTGTGGGTTTGTTTGGGTTTGACATCAGCATTATCGTTCTTGCTATTGATAACTTTTGGTTCTGAACGGGTGGTGTTTGAGTCGTTACTGTTGCTTTCAGCAATCACTTTACCTTCTTGGATAGAAAGGGTCTCTTGCGGATTGACTGACTTTTCAATGCTAGTTTTTGGTGCTACGCGTTTGGGTTCTGCTGCTGTGGGGGTCGCAGCTTGTGGCTGCCGTTCAACTTTGGCTTTTGGTGCGGGCAATAATTTTGGTGTGGCGTTTAGTTTGACTTCCCGCGCGGCTGTCTTACCGACATCACGAAGGGGCGGCGCGACTTCATACTCATCCATTTGTGGGGCATACATTTTAAATTCTTCAGGAAATGCCTTGACCTCTTTTGGTAAATTAAAATTCACTACTTTAGCCGCGCCAACCGCTTCTTGTACTGAGCCAAATACGCCATAGGTGACCACAAAGCGTTTTTGGTTATGCGCATCAACGATACGAAAATAATTAAATTTATCACGATCGTCACGGCTATTTAGGTAATCGGTGACCACTTCATGCTCCACCACGTTCATGACTTGAACTGTCCATTTCCCATTATTAGCCTTGATAAAGCGACTGTCCTTAAATTCTTTGGGATAGTTGCGCATATCACGAATCACCGCATCAAATTTGATGGGTCTAACTTTGGTATTAAGCTCTTCAGGTGTTTTTGCCAATAGTAGCGCGGTGGGATCTTGATTTAGATTGGCATTACTCGCCGCTTTCACCGCACTTTTCGCAGGCTTAACTGCAGAAGCAATCCACACCATGACCGTCAAGCCGCCTGCAATCGCCGCTAAAATCAGCCAAGTGGTCACTTTAAATGCCCATGAACGATACAGCGTAGATAAAGAATGCACCATAAAACAACCTTCTGTCCGAGGTAAGGTTAACGCCCGATATGACGCTTTAACCCATCTATAAAATTTATATCAATTAGCTTTGTCAGTCAAAGCCAGCACGTCTGTCAGTAATGCTGGATCATACGCTGAAGTCAATACCGCTTGTCCCAATTGTTCTAGTAATACGAGACGAATTTTGCCGGATTTGACTTTTTTATCATGACCCATCAAATCCAGTGCTGTGTCCACCTTGATGAATGGCGGATGGGTGGGTAAATCAGCACGAGCGATTAAAGAACTGGCTCTGTCAACATCATCCACGCTGAGCCAACCTTGTTTTTGTGACAACTGCATCGCTTGAATCATACCTACCGCGACTGCTTCACCGTGCAGCCAATTGCCATAACCTTCATGTGTTTCAATCACATGCCCAAATGTATGACCAAAATTAAGTAGCGCGCGTGTATTGGCTTCAAACTCATCTTGCGCCACAATATCTGCTTTATGCTGGCAAGAAATCAGTACGGCTTGGGCTAACAAATTCAAATCGAGCGTGCGTAACGACGTCATATGGGTTTCAAGCCAAGCCAAAAACGCCACATCGCCGATTAACGCGTATTTAATGACTTCCGCTAACCCTGCTGATAATTCACGCGGTGGCAAGGTCTTTAACGTGGTCATATCTGCCAAAACAAGACGCGGCTGCCAAAACGCGCCAATCATATTTTTGCCCAAGCGATGATTGATGCCTGTTTTGCCGCCGACGCTAGAATCCACTTGCGATAACAAAGTTGTGGGAATTTGGATAAAATTCACACCGCGCATAAAACTTGCTGCCGCAAAACCTACCATATCACCAATGACGCCACCACCAAGGGCAATCAGCGTACAGTCACGGTTAAAGTGATTTTCCATCAACTGATCATAAATACGGTCAATGCTTTGCTGGGTTTTATACTGCTCACCATCAGGTAAAATACAAGTTTTAATGAGTTTATCGGCAGGCAGACGTGCGACGAGTTTATCAAGATATAAGGGTGCAACTGTCTCATTGGTGACAACCAATACTTGTTTGCCGCCAATATAGTCAGCAAACTCAAAGGTTTCGATGAGATTTTCCCCAATAAAAATGGGATAGTCGTGTGAACGTGTATGGACAATTAACTCACGGCGCATGGCGGTACTCATATCAATATTATCTTTTTGTCATCTATTAGGTTATCATCAATTAGCTTGTCATATCGAGAGTGCTACGTTTAGACAGTTATATTGGCGTCTTGCAATTGCTGCAAAATGTCATGCACCATTTTTTTTGGGGAACTATGACCCGTAACAATGGTGATATCAGCAAGCTGCTGATAAATTGGGTCACGTTTACAAAACAGTTCGGTTAGCTTTTGCTTAGGATTGTCTATTTGTAATAACGGACGGTTGCGGTCACGACAAGTGCGTTCATATTGAATATCAACTTCTGCCCGCAGATAAATGATTATACCACGTTTTAAAAAATGGTGATTTTCAGCGATAGTAACTGCCCCACCGCCTGTGGCTAGTACGATATGATCGAGCTGGGTTAGTTTATCAAGCACACGTGTTTCGCGTTGACGAAACCCTACTTCACCCTCTTTTTCAAAAATCCAGCTAATACTGGCACCTGAGACGCGTTCTATCTCCTGATCACTGTCATAAAACGTAAACCCAAGTTGCTGCGCCAACAGTTTACCAATTGTCGTCTTACCCGCACCCATTGGACCAATCAAAATAATTAACGGCTTAGGTTGATTACACTCCATAAAAAAACCACAAATCACTCTATAATATATTGAAAACATTATACTGTGATTTGTGGCAATGCGCTATAACACTATTTTGTTATGCAAAGCGTCTGTTGGGTTGTCAATTAATTGATACGACCTGTGTCATTCACCAATTTTGGGGTCACAAAAATCAATAATTCTTGCTTGTTATTGCTTTTTGAGGTGCGTTTAAAGAAGCGATCAACATAAGGTAAATCCCCTAAGAAAGGGATTTTAGTCACATCGTTACCTAAGGTATTTTTAAACACGCCACCGAGCACAACCGTTTGACCATCATCGACGACCACATTGGTTTTAATCGAATCTTTAGAAACCGCTGTCGCGCCATTGATGATGGTTGGTGAACCATTTTCAATACTCAAATCCATGCCAATACGACCTTCAGGGGTAATATTAGGGGTGACTTCAAGACTCAATGCCGCTTCGATAAAGCTCGTTGAGGTCGCCCCACTGGCAGAGGCTTCTTGATAAGGGATTTGCGTCCCTGACATGATTTTGGCAGTTTGTTTGTCGGCGGTTAGCACTTTTGGACTGGAGATGACTTCACCTTTGTTATCCGCTTGCATGGCTGACAATTCTAAATCTAATAGTAAATCTGAAATGCTCAACAAGCCAAAGGCAATTTGTCCTGCAGGGTTAGCTGCACCTAGATTGACACTAAGGTTGTCAGGTCGTGTAATGGTGTATGAAGGATAATCAACAGTTTGCCCATTTACGGTCATTGATTGCATACTATATTTCTTAAGATCCCATATGGTCTGCTCAGAACCACCCACTAATAAATTACGATTACTATGCACCCCTTGCGATAAAATGCCCCATTTCACCCCAAGTTCTTTACTAAAGGTGTCTGTCGCGCTCACAATGCGGGCTTCAATCATCACTTGTTTGACAGCGATATCGATTTTACTAATCAAATCACGAATGTTGCTGATGGTTTCAGCGGTGTCTTTAACAATCAAGGTGTTGGTTCGGGTATCGATTGTGACTGTACCTCTGTCTGTTAACAGTGAGGTATTGCCGCTCGAGCGATCGGATGTTGCTCTGCCTGCTTCAATCAATGTTCGTACATTTTCTGCTTTGGCATAGTTGAGTCGAATATATTCGGTACGCAGGGGATCTAATACTTTTTTCTCTTGTTGCGCTTTTAATTCATCGGCTTCTTGTTTGGCAAGTTCTGCCGCGGGTGCCACCCAAATTACATTACCATTAACCCGTTTATCCAAATTTTTACTTTTTAGGATAATATCTAAGGCTTGATCCCAAGGCACGTTAATCAGACGCAAGGTAATATTACCACTGACACTGTCACTGGCAACGATATTGGTATTGGTATGTTGTGCCAAAACTTCTAAAATCGTACGCACGCTGACATCTTGAAACTCTAGTGATAAAGGCGCCCCGCTGTAGGTACGCTCTTCAATGGTCGGCTCGCGCAGACGTCTGGGGGGATCGATATTGATATTTAGCTGATTACCTGTTTGAAAGGCTTTATAGTCATAATCGCCTGTCATGGCAACACGAATCACGCCATTGCGTCCTTGGTTGGTTGCGATAACATCACGCACCAAGCCATTACCTACGGTCATTTGTTTTTGCAGGCGACTGGGAATGGTAGCGCCTGTCAGACGAATGACTAACTCATCACCCATGCGCTGCACATCCACAGGGATGCTGTCATTCACTAAATTAATGCTAATATTACCGCCGCCGTTCGAGGTACCATTAAAATTAATCGCTGCTAGACCATCATAGTTGTATTGTTGAACAACGGCGGCAGCAGGATTTAATAAAGGATTGACTTTGACTATCATGGTATTGGCGGGTGGGGCGGCTTTTGGTGTTTGGGTCACGACGGCAACGGGTGGCGGCGTTTGCACGACCACAGGCGGCGGCGTGACAACCACAGGCGCAGGTTCAGTCACAACTACAGCAGGCGCTACTACTGCGGGCTGACTCACAACGACGGGGGTAGTCACCACAGGTGTAACGATTGCTGGATTGGTAGCTACGGTGGGTACTGCAGGGGTGCTTCCCTTCGGCTGCATGGAGACAACGAGGCGATTATTGACCACACGCGTACTATAGGTTGCTTGATTTGACAGTTCAATAATCATACGTGTCATACTGTCATTGGTCAGCGTTGTGATATTGTTGACATAGCCTTTGTTATAAGTTTGCATCCGTGATGAAATTTGATTATTCACATTGGGAAAATCCAACACCAGTCGTGTGGGTGAAGCAAGTTCATAAGCCGTCGGCGTCACAGCACTATTAGCAAAGTCGATATTGAGTTCTGTTAACATAGCGCTCGGCGTGGTAACCGAGATATTTCTAATCGTATCAGCTGCAAACACGCTGCTAGATACTAACATCGCACTCATCGCTACCGCTAGCTTAGACGTTGAAGTTCGAAATGGATAGGCATTAAAATTCATTGAGTTATCCCTTTGTTTTATTGACTAACTGCGGCAACAATTGAGTTTGGTTTTTCGACATAGCCAACACGACTGTCTGGTATGATTTCAATTAAGTTAATTTGGGTTGGCGTAATCTCTGCAATACGCCCATCATTTTTACCCATATAATTACCCACTTTGATACTGGCAATGCCCCCATCTGGGCGTTGAACAAGACCATATACCTCGCCAGATGATGACACCATCGTACCTTTATAGGTAAGCTCATTCAACTCAAATTGCTCAAGCGGCTCTTTGAGTCGAGTCACATCGGGTCTGACCCCTTGCATTTGCTGTACTTGATTGGCTTGCAGCATTAAACTGGGCGGCATAAATGGGCTACGCAGCTGTGAAGCGCTGTAATTAAACTCTTGTACCACTTCAGGTGTCGGTGGTGGCTTTACCGGTTGCGCGGGCTCTTGACGGATGTCCTGCATTTGTTGCTCTGCCAAACCGACACGGTCAGTACAGCCAGATAATAGGGCTAATAGCGCTAAGCAAATAGTGAGCTGTTTTTTATTTATCGCCATTATTTGCTTCCTTATTGTCAGACCCAGCGGCATTTTTTTGATTATCTTTTTGTGCCTTCTTTAATTCTTCTTCATTTAGCTCTTTTGAACGATAAGTTTTAACGTTCAAAACAAGATTGGTTTCTGGTAGCTTGTCTAGGCTAGGACTCGGGTTGGCAACTTCAAAGTCGTGCAGGGTAATAATGCGAGGTAATTTAGCTAGACCACTAATGAATGACCCAAATTGGTGATAATCTCCTAAAGCGGCAATACGAATTGGCTGCTCAATAAAGAACTCTTGGGACACTTCTGGCTCAACTTTGATATCCTGAAATTTAATGTTACTGCCCACACCAACCATATTTATCCCATCCACTAGGTCAGAAATACGGGTGTCTTTGGGTAATTGATTGAGCAGTTCTTTAAAATCAGACTGCATTTTTAATACTTGCGCTTGATATTCTTTTAAATGACGTGCTTTGGATTCTTTTTGGCGATATTGATCGAGCAAGGTTTGCTGCTCGGCTTCGGCAGCGGCAATCTCCTCACGTTTGGTACTAATCGGTAAAAACCAAGTTAAAAAGGCGATAACAGCGACCATAAATAGCAAGACGGTAACCTTAACAGGCACGGGCCAACTACCATAATTGTTTTGGTCTAGTGATTTAAAGCTCTCGGCGAAGGCTTTAACATCAAACGATTTTTTTGCGGTAATTTGAACAGGTTTTTTGACAAGTCTCGGTCTTTTTAGCGGATTGGTTAATTTCACCGTTATTTCTCCTTACTCGCACTTGCCGCAACGCCACTCGCAGCGGTGGCACTGGCGACGTCGGTTTGCTTAACCATGGTTGTTACCACAAAAGTCACGTAATTGGCTTCTGGTAATGTTGCGCTGGTACTGCTAGCGCTGATGTTACCGGCAGCAGGTGCGGGTGTGGGGGCTTGATAAGCCACTGCATTGGGCTGCTGTATACTGACCACCGCCGATTTTTCTAACCACTGCGTCCCATCAAGACTGCGTATAAATGTTGAAATCACATTCGGGTTGTCCGCTTGACCGGTAAAGGTGATGGTATCAGCTTCTCGCTTCATACTGGTCAAATACATTTGTGCGGGGATAATTCTGGCAATATCGTCCCAAATACGAACAGGGACAGGGCGACGACCTTGCAAATCTTGAATCACTTTCATACGCGCAATGATATCATCACGCTGCTGCTCAAGGGTTTCGATTTCTTTTAACGCCTTGTCTAAATTAGCGTTTTCTTGTTTGATGCGTTCATTAGCAAGCTGCTGGTTTTCTAGGGTATTTTTATAGTAACTCCATGCTGCAAAGGCACCGAGTAGCGATAAAAACAATACCGCAACCACTAAAGTCATAAACTCACGGTTTCTACGTTCACGAAGTTCTTGACGCCAAGGAAGTAAATTAATCTTTGCCATTAATCAAAACTCCGTAACGCCAAGCCACAAGCTGCTATTAAGCTTGGCGCGTCCATAATCAGTAACTCAGTGTTGATATGGTTATTAATCGTCATATTTGAAAATGCATTGGCAATACCTGTGCGCGTACCAAGTTTTTGTTCAACCATGCTTGCTAGACCCGCAATGCTGGCACTACCCCCACCCAACAAAATATAGTCTACTTGGCTATTTTGGCTTGATGAAAAATAAAACTGCAGCGAGCGGGTGATTTGCTGCACAATGGCATCTAAAAATGGCATTAATACATCTGTATAGTAATCATCTGGCAATGACAAGGTGCGCTTATTAATCATCGCCTCCTCGAACGTCAAACCATAACGGCTTTGAATACTTTCAGTTAACTGTGCACCACCAAAAAGCTGTTCACGGCTGTATACAAACTCCCCGTCCTTTGCAATATAAAGCGTGGTTTGGCTATGCCCGATATCAATGAGGGCTACATGCTGAGGTTGACCTGGCAAGCTATCGACCATTAATTGAAAAGCACGTTCAACTGCGTAAGCCTCTACATCCACAATTTTAGTATCAAGTCCCGCCAAAGCACCCGCATCGACACGTTGGTCGACGTTTTCAGTGCGAGAGGCAACTAACAATACCTTACACATATCAGGCGTGGCTGAAGGCCCTATCACTTCGAAATCTAAATTAACTTCTGATAAAGGATAGGGAATATATTGGTCAGCATCCAGACGGATACGAGATTCTCTTTCAAGCTCTGTAAGATCCGCTTCCATCTCGATAATTTTGCTAATAACCGAAGACCCTGATACGGCTGTCGCAATATGTTTACTAGAAAAGCCTCTACCACGGGATAATCTTGCGAGGGCGTCACTGACCGCGTCAATATCTACAATATTTTTATCCACAACTGCACCGCGGGGTAACGGTTCAATGCCGTAATTTCTTAAATGAAATAGACCTTGCTGCCGTGTTATTTCAACCATTTTTATCGCAGTGGTAGTGATATCTACCCCAACGACTAGCTTGTTGTTTTTTGTAAATAACCTCACAAGTTTGTTCCTTGTATACTAAGTTCGGTAACGTGATTTTTACTACGCTACAATACTTTAGAAACTTTAGAGATTCAACTATTAGTTATGACTAATTTATTAGGTGGCTTAAAAACAATATAAAAGCAAAATAGATTTTTCACAGAACTCAAATTTTTTTAGGTATAATGGGGCTTTATTTTGCTTTGAGCTAATGACTTTATGGCCCAGTCGACTGCTGCTACCTTTACTTGGATGAAATTTTTACTCAATCTCTTGGTTGCAATTTTAGCGTTTCTTTTTATTTTGGTATTAGCTTTCCCCATCGGTTTTTATGGTATGGCGATGTATATATCACCTAGCCTGCCAAGCTTAGATGACCTTAAAAAAGCCAAGCTATCAATGCCACTACAAATCTATACCGAGGACAACCAATTAATTGGTCAATACGGTAATGATATGTCTCTGCCAGTGAGTTATGAGCAAATTCCCAAAAATATGGTGAATGCTTTTTTAGCAGCCGAAGATTCGTCATTTTTTCAGCACAGTGGTATCAGTATTAAGGGTATTGGGCGGGCACTGACCGAAGCGGTGAGCGAGGATAGCCAGACAGGTGGGTCAACGATTACCCAGCAGGTTGCCAAAAATTATTTTTTATCCTCCGAACGTACCCTTAATCGTAAATTAACGGAGTTATTTTTAGCCCGTAAAATTGAAGAAAAGCTGTCTAAACAAGACATCATGACCTTATATGTTAATAAAATCTATTTGGGTCAAGGTGCCTATGGGATTAAAGCTGCCGCTAAGCAATATTATAGTAAATCATTAAATAACCTAACCATTGCTGAAATGGCAATGATTGCCGGTCTACCAAAAGCGCCATCCAAATACAATCCTGTTGCCAACCCTGAGCGCGCGTTAGAGCGGCGCAACTGGATTTTGGGTCAGATGCTTAAAAATGGCGCAATTAGCCAAGCGCAACACGACGAAGCGGTTGCCGCACCAATTGGACTGCGCCTATACCAAGCAAAACTTGATAAAAACTTACCGTATTTGGCGGAAATGACCCGTGCCTCATTGGTAGAGCAATATGGCGAAGCTGTCATCAATTCGGGCTGGCGCGTAAAGCTTACCATTAATAGTGAAGCACAAGAAATTGCAGAAAACGCCATTAAACGCGGTCTATTTGCGTATGATCGCCGCCACGGTTGGCGCGGCGCTCCTGCTAATACAAAAGATAAAGAAAAACTTGGCAAGCTTGCCAATTTCCCAGTTATCCATTCTTTTTATCCGGTTGAAGTCACCAAAGTCTATCCTGGCAATGGCTTTGATGCGGTCATGAAAGACGGTACCCAGATTAAAGTGCCTTGGTCAAACATGCGCTGGGCGACATTGCACTATCGCAATCCCAACTCAGCATTTATCTCCAACAACATCGTCAATCTGCATGATATTGTGTATGTCACATCAAATGCTGACAACACCAGCTGGAGTTTGGTGCAAATTCCAGCCGTTGAAGGCAGCCTAGTATCTGTCAATCCAGAAACTGGCGCGTTACTTGCGGTCGTTGGTGGCTTTGATTTTAATAAAAGTAAATTTAACCGCGCGATTCAAGGCTATCGCCAACCAGGCTCAACCATCAAGCCATTAGTCTACACTACTGCCCTAGAAAAAGGCTTTAGCCCAGATACCATGATATCTGATGATCCATTGACCGTCGGTTCATGGAAACCCAAGAACTCAGACGGTCGCAATTTGGGGATGATTCCACTGCGTAAAGGTTTATACCTATCACGTAACCTAGTGTCAATTCGGGTACTACGTTCAGCGGGCATCTCTGATACGCGTGAGCTACTCAATGAGTTTGGGTTGGAAAAAGAACGCATGCCAAATACCTTGTCATTGGCACTCGGTTCTGGTGAGGCAACCCCATTACAGATGGCGACGGGCTATGCCACCTTTGCTAACGGCGGTCACCGTATTCAACCTTATTTTATTCAGCAGATTTTTGACTACAACGGTAAGCTGCAATACCAAGCTAACCCAAAACAAGCCTGTGCGGTATGCTTTAACAATGATTTACAGCAAACCAATGAAGACAACTTAACTGCCTTTCAAGAACAACGAGATGCCCTGTTAAGTGGTCAGAGTGGCGACGCTGAAGCAGGCGATAAAGCGACTGAAAAATCGGATTTATTCAACGCAAACCCACTGGCTAAAACCAAAGAACAAGACAGTTTAGACAAACAAGATAAGAAAAAACTCAGCAAAGAAGAAGCGGCATTAGAAGCCAGCACTCAGCAAATGCTAGCACGCCAAGCGTCGCTTGAAGCGCAGTTATATGATGCAGGTCCCGACACTGATAAGCTAAAACCCATGCCGATTCAGTATATTCCAGCGCAGCAAGCGCCGCGTATTATTTCTTCTAACGTGGCATTCCAAATGGCAAATATCTTACGTGATGTCATCCAGCGCGGTACCGCGATTAAGGCGCGGGCGCTAGGTCGCTCAGATGTAGGTGGCAAGACAGGTACTACCAATGATGCCAAAGATGCGTGGTTTGCTGGTATCCATCCTAGAATGGTGACGACAGTATGGGTAGGTTTTGACCAACCCATCGGTATGGGTAAAAAAGAATTTGGTGGCGTGGCGGCGCTACCCATTTGGTTGGATTTCACCTCTAAAATGCTCAAAGGTCAACCTGTGGAATGGGTGTCAGTGAATAATCGCGCCAAATCCAAAAAACAAGAGCAGGAAACCATTGAGCTTACTGACAATGGGACTAGACGCGTCGATAGCAAGGGCAATGAAATCACCAGTGACGATAGTAAACCCCCGCAAGCGGTTACCCAAAAACGCCCTGAGGAACAAGCATCCGTGCCGATGCCAACGACGGGTAACAATATCAACTACGCTCAGTTAAATAGTAATAAACCACTGAATGAATGAGTCGTTAATAAACTTTAGTTAATAAACCTTAATAGAGAAGCTCGATTAATGATCGAGCTTTTTTATGGTCTTTGATAAGTATTAAGGTGATAAGTACCAAGTTGATAAATACCAAAATTGATTAAATGATTAAAACTCAATCATCCCTTCTCGCAAACTATCAATGGTATCAACCAAATCGCCACGCCATTGGCGAATCATATCGACTGAAATATTGGTACTTGATGGACTTGCCATGACATCAATCACCGGCAATTTGGCATTTTTATTGCTTTCATCACTCTCATTACCAAGGTTTTGTGGCACAGGTTTATAGATAATTTGCTGCCATGCTTTTTCGATATCACCCAAATAATCATTAGCTAATAGTTGCTTTAACCGCATGACTTCAGGTGATACTTGGGTTTTAGCTTCCAAGGCATCACTAATTGATTGTAGACTCGGATTTGGCATAGTTAAATTATAATAGCGCGCTACTTCTTGTAAAAATGCCAAATACCCGCCGTACAAATGCATGAGCGCGCTTTCAATATGCGCCTCTTGTAACTGACCCGTTGGAGTCTGCTCAGCTTGCTGACAATAAATTCGGCAAAAATACATTTTTTGATTGGTTCTATCTGCTTGATAACGTGCAACACGACCTGCCATATTTTTTCCTTAGACATTTGATACGGATATTTTGATGAAAAAAAAGGCCAGTTGCAAGCACTGACCTTTTTGTGACTGATTAATGATTATTTTGCATCTTGGCTATTAAACTCTTCGGCAAATTGGTCTTCAAATGACATTGACGCAGGTTCCATGGTTTCAGCAAACAAGCTGTCTAACGCTTCTAACTGGTTTTCACCAGCTTCTGTCGCGGTTGTTTTACCACCCTCTAAACGCTGTGCATGGTAAGCTAAACCAGTACCTGATGGGACCAAACGACCGACTACTACGTTTTCTTTTAGACCACGTAAGTCATCAATCTTCCCAGTAACCGCTGCCGCCGTCAATACACGCGTTGTCTCTTGGAATGACGCCGCTGAAATAAAGCTTTCAGTTGCCAATGAGGCTTTGGTGATACCAAGTAATAAACGGTCAAACTTGACTGGGAATTTGTTTTCTTCGTCGAGTTTTTTGTTCGTGGCTACGATATCAGCGTATTCAGCTTGGTCGCCTTTAAAGTGACTTGAGTCGCCGCCATCGGTAATTTCAACTTTACGTAGCATTTGACGAATAATCACTTCAATATGCTTGTCGTTGATTTTTACCCCTTGTAAGCGGTAAACGTCTTGTACTTCATTGACGATGTAGTTGGCAAGCTCAGTTTCACCTTTTAAGCGTAAAATATCGTGTGGGTTTTGTGGACCATCGGCAATCACCTCACCACGCTCAACACGTTCACCCTCAAACACGTTAATTTGACGCCATTTTGGAATCAACTCTTCATGCACTTCGCCATCATCATTCGTGATGATAAAGCGGTTTTTACCTTTGGTGTCTTTACCAAAGCTTACTGTACCACTCATTTCCGCCATAATCGCATGGTCTTTTGGACGACGCGCTTCGAATAAGTCAGCAACACGTGGTAGACCACCGGTAATATCTTTAGTACCTGATGATTCTTGTGGTACACGACCTAAAATCGAACCTGTTGTTACCTCATCGCCTTCACGCACACGAATGATGGTTTGCTGTGGTAAGAAATACACCACCTCTTTACCCTCTTTGGTATCAAGGATAATGGCAGGACGTAAATCTTTACCCGAGCTTGGGCGGTCTTTGGTTGCCAAGATTTCGTATGAGCTCATACCTGTCGCTTCATCGATTTTCATGGTGGCGGTTAAGCCATCGGTGATTTCGCTAAAGCGTGCGGTACCTGATACCTCGGTAATGATTGGATGGGTATGCGGATCCCATTTACCAATGGTTTGACCTGGGGTAACTTCGGTGCCGTCAGCTACTAGAATTGACGAACCATACGGTGCTTTATAGCGCTCACGCTCACGGCCTAATTCATCGGTAATACTAATTTCTGCAGAGCGAGAAACCACCACCAAATGACCATCGGCATGACTAACAGATTTCAAGTTTTGGAAGCGAACAGTACCGCCTTTATTAACCTGAATGCTGTTTTCCACAGCGGCGGCACTCGCGGCACCACCCACGTGGAAGGTACGCATGGTTAGCTGAGTACCTGGCTCACCGATTGATTGCGCTGCCATGACACCCACAGACTCACCAATATTGACGCGGTGACCACGTGCTAAGTCACGACCATAACATTGTGAACAGACACCATGTGGCACTTCACAAGTAATCACAGAACGTACCCAAACTTCGTCAATACCATGTTCATCAAGGACTTTTACCCAATGCTCATCAAGCAAGGTACCTAGTGGAATGGCTAGTTCGCCTGTTTTATTTGACATCACATCTTTAGCAGTGACTCGGCCCAGCACTCGGTCAGCCAATTGCTCAATGATTTCACCACCTTCAATGTGTGGCTTCATCAAGATACCTTTATCGGTACCACAATCAGGCTGGGTGATAACCAAATCTTGCGCAACGTCAACCAAGCGACGGGTTAAGTAACCTGAGTTTGCGGTTTTTAGTGCCGTATCGGCTAGACCTTTACGGGCACCGTGCGTCGAGATAAAGTACTGTAAAACACTTAAGCCTTCACGGAAGTTGGCTTTAATTGGGGTTTCAATAATCGAGCCGTCTGGTTTTGCCATCAGACCACGCATACCTGCCAACTGACGAATCTGTGCGGCACTACCACGCGCCCCTGAATCCGACATGATATAAATCGAGTTAAACGATTTTTCTTTTTCCGTTTCACCTTGGCTGTTGATAACGGTATCTTGTGACAAGTTATCCATCATCGCTTTGGCGATTTGGTCATTGGTACGTGACCAAATATCAATGACTTTATTATAGCGTTCACCAGCAGTCACAAAGCCTTGTTCAAACTGGCTTTCAATCTCACGAACTTCTGCGTCAGCCGCTTCGATGATTTTGTTTTTGGTAGGTGGAATCAGCATATCTTCCATACCAATGGATACACCTGACAACGTCGCTTGGGCAAAACCCAAATACATCAATTGGTCAGCAAACATGACGCTGTCTTTCACGCCCATTTTGCGGTAGCAAGAATTGATAAGGCGAGCGATGTTTTTCTTAGTCATCTCTTTGTTGACTTCGTCAAAGCTCATACCTTTTGGGGTAATATTCCAAATCAAACAGCGACCCGCAACGGTATCAACCATTTTGGTAACGGTATTGGCATTGCCTTCTTCGTCATACGTGGTTTCTTCAATACGTACTTTAATTTTGGCATTGACGCTTAAATCACCGGTACCTAGCGCGCGATACACTTCTTTCACGTTTGAGAAAGTCATGTTTTCGCCTTTGGCATTGATATGTGAACGGCTGATGTAATACAACCCCAATACAACGTCTTGTGATGGCGTGATAATTGGCTCACCATTGGCAGGTGACAAGATGTTGTTGGTTGACATCATCAAGGCACGAGCTTCAAGCTGGGCTTCTAGGGTTAACGGTACGTGTACCGCCATTTGGTCACCATCAAAGTCGGCGTTAAACGCGCTACAAACCAGCGGATGTAGCTGAATCGCTTTACCTTCAATCAGTACAGGCTCAAATGCTTGTAAGCCCAAACGATGGAGGGTTGGTGCACGGTTCAGTAACACTGGATGTTCACGAATCACGCTGGCAAGCATATCCCACACTGCGGGTTCTTCACGCTCAACCATTTTCTTAGCAGCTTTGATAGTGGTCGCAATGCCATTTTGCAAAAGTTTGGCATAAGTAAATGGTTTGAACAGTTCAAGTGCCATTTTTTTAGGCAAGCCACATTGGTGTAGACGCAGGTATGGACCCACGGTAATGACCGAACGACCTGAATAGTCAACACGTTTACCCAGTAAGTTTTGACGGAAACGACCTTGTTTACCTTTAATCATGTCAGCTAAAGATTTCAAAGGACGTTTGTTGCTACCTGTAATCGCACGACCGCGGCGACCGTTGTCAAGCAGCGCATCCACTGACTCTTGTAACATACGTTTTTCATTACGTACGATGATGTCAGGCGCATTGAGCTCCAACAAGCGTTTTAAACGGTTGTTACGGTTAATGACGCGGCGATATAAATCATTCAAGTCTGAAGTGGCAAAACGACCCCCTTCAAGCGGTACCAATGGACGCAAATCAGGTGGCAATACAGGTAATACGGTCATTACCATCCACTCAGGCTTGTTGTTTGAATCACGGAATGACTCAAGCAATTTTAGGCGTTTTGACATTTTTTTAAGTTTGGTTTCTGAACCGGTATTAGGAATTTCTTCACGTAACTGGTCGATTTCCAAATCCACATCAATATCGCGCAGCAAGTCTTGAACCGCTTCAGCACCCATTTTTGCAGTGAATTCATCACCAAACTCTTCAAGTGCTTTGAAGTAATCTTCATCGTCGAGCAACTGATATTTTTCAAGGGTAGTTAAACCTGCGTCAGTCACTACATAGCTTTCAAAATACAATACACGCTCGATATCACGCAAAGTCATATCAAGTAATAGACCAATACGGCTTGGTAATGATTTTAAGAACCAAATATGCGCAACTGGGCTTGCCAGCTCAATATGACCCATACGCTCGCGGCGTACTTTAGCGGCGGTCACTTCAACGCCACATTTTTCACAGATCACGCCTTGGAATTTACGGCGTTTGTATTTACCACACAAGCATTCGTAGTCTTTAACAGGTCCAAAAATTTTGGCACAAAAAAGACCATCACGTTCTGGTTTGAAAGTACGATAGTTGATGGTTTCAGGCTTTTTAACTTCCCCATGCGACCAAGATTTGATGGTGTCAGGTGAGGCAAGAGAAATTTGAATGCTGTCGAACTCTTGGTTACCAGAGTCGGCAGGGCTTTTCATGATGTCTAATAAGTCTTTCAAACTGCTTCTCCATCGATTAAATTGAAGGTCGCTACAGATTGACTTTCAATTTAAGGTTAATTTTTATTCGTTTGTCATTAAAAAGGTAAACTATTGAGTTTGAGTATGACGACGTTATTAAAGTCACCATACTCACAATCATGACTTAGTTTTTACTTTTGCTATGATCTTTTAACTCAATATTGATACCCAATGACTTAATCTCTTTGGTCAATACGTTGAACGATTCCGGCATACCGGCTGACATGTTTTGTTCGCCATCAACGATGTTTTTGTACATACGAGTACGACCTTCCACGTCATCGGATTTCACCGTCAACATCTCTTGCAATGTATAAGCAGCACCGTAAGCTTCAAGTGCCCACACTTCCATCTCACCGAAGCGCTGACCACCAAACTGGGCTTTACCACCCAGTGGCTGCTGGGTAACCAGCGAGTAAGAACCCGTTGAACGTGCGTGCATTTTGTCATCAACCAAGTGGTTGAGTTTGAGCATGTACATATAACCTACGGTCACCGGACGATCAAACTGTTGACCGGTACGACCATCAAACAATACTTGCTGACCCGAGGTTGGCATACCCGCTAATTCTAGCAGGCCTTTGATTTGCTGTTCTTTAGCGCCATCAAATACTGCGGTACCCATTGGTACGCCTGCACGTAGATTTTTTGACATCGCAATGATTTCGTCATCACTGATGCTGCCTAAATCCACTTGCTCGCCGCCAATTTGGTTATAGATTTTGTCTAAGAAATCACGTAACTCAGCAACTGCCGCTTGTTGTTTGATCATCTCGTCAATTTTGATACCCAAACCACGTGCTGCACCGCCTAAGTGAGTTTCTAGAATCTGACCGACATTCATACGCGATGGTACACCGAGTGGGTTTAGTACTATATCCACTGGGTTACCGTTTTCGTCGTATGGCATGTCTTCAATCGGCATGATACGTGATACTACCCCTTTGTTACCATGACGACCCGCCATTTTGTCACCTGGCTGAATACGACGTTTTACTGCCAAGTACACTTTGACGATTTTTTGCACGCCATGCGTTAGGTCATCACCTGCCGTTAACTTGCGTTTTTTCTCAGTGAATTTTTCATCGATTTCTTTTTGTTTATCGATTAAAAAGTCACCAATTTGTGATAAACGCTCTGCGGTATCTTCTTGAGTTGGCTGAATATCAAGCAATGTTTCAAGTGACATGTCTTGCATTGACGCTTCACTCAACACTGTACCTGATTTTAAGCCCGCACCACCACTGACAGT
Source organism: Moraxella sp. CTOTU46711 (assembly GCF_031975715.1). NCBI lineage: Bacteria > Pseudomonadati > Pseudomonadota > Gammaproteobacteria > Moraxellales > Moraxellaceae > Moraxella > Moraxella sp. CTOTU46711. The sequence continues at coordinate 60,993 of NZ_DALYMP010000004.1, read as the reverse complement.
TTGACCGTCAAGCAATGAAATAATGCGACCGCGTGCCGCGTTTTCAAAGATACGCAATTCTTCTTTTAAGTCTTTACGATAGCTATCAAGCTGGGCTTTCTCGATAGCTTGCGCACGGCTGTCTTTTTCTACGCCATCACGGGTAAAGACTTGGACGTCAATAACCGTACCTTTGGTAGAAGAAGGCACTCGCAACGACGTATCTTTAACGTCTGCAGCTTTTTCACCAAAAATTGCACGAAGTAGTTTTTCTTCAGGGGTGAGCTGGGTTTCACCTTTTGGTGTCACTTTACCCACCAAGATATCGCCACCTTGTACTTCCGCACCAATATAGACGATACCTGCTTCATCCAAATTAGCTAGGGCTGCTTCACCGACGTTTGGAATATCGCCAGTGATTTCTTCCGTACCCAATTTGGTATCACGCGCCACACAGGTCAATTCTTGGATATGAATGGTGGTAAAACGATCTTCTTTAACCACACGCTCAGATAACAAAATCGAGTCTTCAAAGTTGTAACCGTTCCAAGGCATGAACGCCACACGCATATTTTGACCCAATGCCAACTCACCCAAATCGGTTGATGGACCATCTGCCAAGATATCCCCACGCGCAATGACATCACCTTGGTTGACGATAATGCGCTGGTTGATACAGGTATTTTGGTTTGAACGGGTGTATTTGATTAAGTTATAGATATCAATACCCGCTTCACCCGCTTGCATTTCATCTTCATTCACTTTTACAACGACACGGCTCGCATCCACGTCCATAATGACGCCGCCACGTTTGGCAGTCACACACACACCTGAGTCACGGGCAACGTGACGCTCCATACCCGTACCAACCAGTGGTTTGTCAGAACGTAAAGTGGGTACCGCTTGGCGCTGCATATTTGAACCCATCAAGGCACGGTTGGCATCGTCATGTTCCAAGAATGGAATCAAACTTGCTGCCACAGACACAACCTGACGTGGTGACACGTCCATATGGGTCACTTTCTCTGGTGCCATACGCACAAATTCACCATAATTACGCACAGAGACATAATCTTCTGTCAACTGACCGTTTTGGTCAATCGGCGAATCCGCTTGTGCAATCACAGTGCCCACTTCTTCAATCGCTGATAAATACTCGATTTCATCTGTCACTTTACCGTCGACTACTTTACGATACGGAGTCTCTAAGAAACCAAATTCATTGGTTTTAGCATAGACGGCTAGTGAGTTGATTAGACCGATGTTTGGACCCTCAGGGGTTTCAATCGGACACACACGACCATAATGGGTTTGGTGTACGTCACGGACTTCAAAGCCTGCACGTTCACGTGTTAAACCACCTGGACCTAATGCAGAAACACGACGCTTATGGGTGATTTCTGACAACGGGTTGTTTTGGTCCATGAACTGTGACAATTGCGATGAACCAAAGAATTCTTTAATGGCGGCTGCCACAGGTTTTGAGTTGATCAAATCTTGTGGCGATAAGTTATCTGTTTCAGCTGAGCTTAAACGCTCTTTAACAGCACGCTCAACACGGACTAGACCGACGCGAAATTGATTTTCTGTCATCTCACCGACTGAACGGACACGGCGGTTACCTAAATGGTCAATATCGTCCACTACCCCACGACCATCACGAATTTCAATCAACATTTTTAATACGTCAATAATATCGTCGTTGGTCAATACACTGCGTTCACGCTGCACATCAGGGTCATTGGTTGGCTCATAGACACGGCCCAAACGACGGTTGAACTTCATGCGACCGACATTTGATAAGTCATAGCGGTCCGCGTTAAAGAACATCGATTCAAACAGTTTTTCAGCCGTATCGAGTGTTGGTGGCTCACCTGGGCGCATCACTTTATAGATTTCAATCAACGCTTCTTCACGGCTCATCGCGGTATCCGCGCGCAATGTATCGGCAATATATGAACCATGGTCGATATCGTTAGTGAATAAAATATCAAATTCTTTAATGTCGTTATTGCTGATTTTGACCAAAGTCTCGTGATCGAGCAATTGGTTAGCGCGTGCAATGACTTCATCATCCACAACGATATCTTGTGCCAAAATACGCTCATACAGGTATTCATCAGGCACAGGTAATTTAGTCATACCGGCTTGTTCGATTTTACGAATCGCGCGCGCGTTGATACGTTTGCCCTGTTCGACAATCACGTCGCCATCCGGTGAAACGATTTCAAACTGCGCCATTTCACCGCGTAAACGGTCAGTGACAAGATCGATTTCAAACTGCTCATCACCTTTATAAACGTGGGTTTTTTCATAAAACGCATCTAAAATTTGTTGCGTATTCATCCCAATGGCATGCAAAATCACTGTTGCCAATAATTTACGGCGGCGGTCAATACGAGCAAACACCAAGTCTTTAGCATCAAATTCAAAGTCTAACCATGAACCACGGTAAGGAATAATACGGGCGTTATACAGCACTTTACCACTTGAATGTGATTTGCCTTTGTCATGGTCAAAGAATACCCCTGGTGAACGGTGTAATTGCGATACGATGACACGCTCAGTACCATTAATCACAAAAGTACCGTTTTCAGTCATCAATGGGATTTCACCCATATAGACGCTTTGCTCACGGATATCTTTAATTGCCGCTTTAGCATCTTTATCTTTAACATCTTTGTCTTTGATGACCAAACGGATTTTGACACGTAATGGCGCTGCATAGGTTGAACCACGTGAAATACATTCGCGCACATCAAACTCTGGTGTACCTAGATAGTATTCAACAAATTGTAGCTCGGCATTGCCAGTATGGCTTTCAATAGGGAAAATAGAATTAAAAGCGGCTTGTAAACCAATGTTTTCCCGACCTTTTGGCTTTTTATTTTCTTGCAAAAATTGCTCATATGAGTCAACTTGGATGGCCAATAAATATGGCACGTCCATGACGGTGGGCAACTTTGCAAAACTTTTACGAATGCGTTTTTTTTCAGTATACGAGTATGCCATTAAAAGTCCTTAAACATTCAAAGCGTTAATGCCTACCCATCTATCAATACTTCAGTGCACTAATACCGCTATGCACTGATAAAGCCACAAATCACCACATTTCCTGTTAGGAAATTAAATTTTTTGCGCATTTATTAACGATGGAATCTATTTTTAAAAGATTTGATGACTCAATCCCTACAGTCTTAAGCCACCAACTTAAATCCAACTTCCTAACGGAAATCTTAAAACCTTGCTCAATCAGCGAATAAGTTAATCATCACAGGATGCATAACCTAATCGGCGACATAATATAAAATCGATACAAACAAAAACTGTAGAGACGACAAAAAGCCAAACACCTTTGGGGTATTTAGCTCAAGTTTTTTTACGCATTACCAGACTTTCTAACTTGCATGGAACAATTCTGTCCTTGGTGCGTGTGCCATCTTATGTTCAATCAGACACGAAAGGTCAAGAGAATGATTATAATAAAAAAAAGCTATTATTGCAAGTGCAATAATAGCTTTTTGAAGTTTAGAAAACTTAAGTGCGAGAATTATTTCAATTCTACTGATGCGCCTGCTTCTTCTAATTTTTTCTTCAATTCTTCAGCTTCAGCTTTCGCTACGCCTTCTTTAACCGTTTGTGGTGCGCCTTCAACTAGGTCTTTAGCTTCTTTTAAGCCCAAGCCAGTGATTTCGCGAACTGCTTTAATAACAGCTACTTTCTTGTCGCCAGCGCCAGTTAATACAACGTTGAAGTCGTCTTTTTCTTCTGCTGCAGGCGCGTCACCGGCTGCTGCAGGTGCTGCTGCTAGTGCAGCGGCTGATACGCCAAATTTTTCTTCCATTGCAGAGATAAGATCTACAATTTCCATTACTGATTTTTCAGCGATTGCATCAAGAATTTCTTGGTTAGTTAATGCCATGATGTGTATTCCTAAATAAGTGAATTTGGTTTAAAAAATGCTAAGCGTAGCTAAGTTTGCTTAAATAAATTAAGCGGCTTCGCCTTCGCCTTGCATTTTGTCGCGTAATGCTGCCAAAGTACGAACAAATTTGCCTGCAGCGGCTTCTTTCATCGTACCCATTAAGCGCGCAATCGCTTCGTCGTAAGTTGGTAAGCTTGCTAAACGATCGATATCTTTAGCAGCGATAAACTCGCCTTCAAAAGCTGCACCTTTAATTTCAAACTTATCGTTTGTTTTAGCAAATTCTTTGAACAAACGTGCCGCAGCACCTGGATGTTCAGTTGAGAATGCGATAAGTGTTGGACCTACAAATACGTCATTTAACACAGTGTAGTTAGTGTCTTCTAACGCACGACGTAATAAAGTATTACGCACGATACGCATATCAACACCCGCTGCACGAGCTTCTTTACGTAGTTGGGTCATTTTACCTACTGTTACGCCACGAGCATCGGCAACAACAGCAGAAAGGGCACCTTTGGCAGATTCACTTACTTCAGCAACAATCGCTTGTTTGTCTTGAAGATTTAATGCCATGGGTTGTCTCCATATTATCAGTTACCTAGTTATGATTAACTTAGGGCACCAATAAACCTAGTTAATATAATAAGTTAAAGTACAACTTATTATCACTCCGATACGGTGGCAGTCAATGATAAATTAAACTGCCATCCCGTCTGCGTAGGCTGTGAAAAACTTTCACAATTAAACTATTTATGATTAAACCAATAGAACCTACGGTCTTAGACAGCACAACCCGTTTGTGCTGAACTAAATTTAAAATATGTTAAAAATTCACCATTAAGCGTTAAAGCTTAGGCATTACGATAAGGAACTGCATCTAAGTTGATGCCAGGACCCATCGTGCTTGATAGGGTGATTTTTTTGATATAAATACCTTTTGAGGTCGCAGGTTTTGCTTTTTTCAAATCAGCGATTAATGCAGACGCATTTTGCTCGATTTGTTCAGCGCTAAAGCCTACTTGACCAATCGTGGTATGGATAATACCCGCTTTATCAACACGGTAAGTTGCCTGACCCGCTTTGGTGTTTTTAACCGCTTCAGCAACGTTAGGGGTAACTGTACCTACTTTAGGGTTTGGCATTAAACCACGTGGACCTAAAATTGTACCTAATTGACCGACAACGCGCATTGCATCAGGCGACGCAATCACAACATCAAAGTCCATGTTACCCGCTTTGATGCTTTCTGCTAGGTCTTCAAAACCTACGATATCAGCACCCGCTTCTTTTGCGGCATCAGCTGCTGCGCCTTGGGCAAACACGGCAACGCGTTTGGTTTTACCGGTACCTGCAGGTAGGTTAGTAGCACCACGAACCACTTGGTCAGATTTACGTGGGTCAACGCCTAGATTGATAGCAATATCGATTGACTCTTTGAATTTTGCAGGTGGTAATTTATTTAGGATTTCCACCGCTTCAGTCAATGTGTATTGTTTGTTCACATCATAGCTTTCAGCGATTGCTTTTTGACGTTTAGTTAATTTAGCCATTTACACGCCCTCCACGTCAATACCCATTGAGCGAGCAGTACCCGCCAATGTGCGAACCGCAGCTTCTAAGTCAGCAGCAGTTAAGTCAGCATTTTTAGTGTTAGCAATTTCTTCTAACTGTGCACGGTCAACTTTACCTACTTTAGTTTTGTTCGGTACGCCTGAACCTTTAGCAGCACCTGCAGCTTTGCGAATTAAGAACGCCGCTGGTGGTGATTTCATGATGAAGGTGAACGATTTGTCGTTGTAAACGGTGATTTCAACGGGAACAGGTAGACCTGGTTCCATGTTAGAAGTAGCTGCGTTGAACTCTTTACAGAATGCCATGATGTTCACACCTTTTTGACCCAATGCTGGACCGATAGGTGGTGATGGATTAGCTTTACCAGCTGGCACTTGTAGTTTGATGTAACCATCAATCTTTTTAGCCATGATAGACTCCTGTTATGGGTAATAGCGCTAGACTCCCACTCATCGAATGGCTATCTGGCTCCCCGGGTGATATTGTCAGTCTTGCAGACAACAGAAAAAATAAAGTGCCATATTATAAGCGAATTTTTACTTAGGTAAAGCAAAAATTGCTAAATTTGGCACTTAGTTACAATTTTAGGGTCAAAAAAACCCTGAAAAAGAAAACCTATCAGAAATTAGTTAATCTTTTCTACTTGCTTAAATTCTAACTCAACCGGTGTTGGACGGTTAAAGACATTGACGGTCAACTGTAAGCGCGATTTTTCGTAATCCACTTTTTCCACCAAACCTCTAAACTCGGTAAACGGACCATCGATGACCAACACTTCTTCACCTGGCTCAAATAAGGTTTTTGGACGCGGCTTATTTTCGTTGGTATTTAAACGATTTAAAATGGTATCGGCTTCTTTTGGGGTAATCGGCGCAGGATTTTCTGGCGTACCGCCAATAAAACCCATCACACGTGGACAGTCTTTAACTAAGTGCCATGTGTTGTCGTTCATATCCATTTCAATCAATACATAACCTGGGAAGAATTTACGCTCAGATTTGCGTTTTTTGCCATCCCGCATTTCGATGACTTCTTCGGTTGGGACGAGTACTTGACCAAACGATTCTTTGTATTCGCTGCGATTGATACGTTCAATCAATGAACGCTGCACTTGTTTTTCAAAGCCTGAAAATGCTTGTACGATATACCAACGCATGGATAATCTTCCTCTAATTCATTGCTAAACACATCGCCTACTATACCAAAGATGAGCAATGCAGGTAAAATATTGATATTGCTAGATAGATAAAAACCCACAGATGTGGGTCAAATAAAAGGGTTTGGCTAAATTTTTGCTATTGACCAATGACGTATTGAATCAACTGGCTAAATACAGTATCTAATAACCACACAATAAAGGCTAATATCCCAGCCACTACCGCAACTTGCCAAGTGTATTCAAGGGTTTCTTGTTTGGTTGGCCAAGTCACACGGCGTAATTCAATGCGAGAATCTTGCAACAGTGTTTTAAAAGCACTGCCTTGGTTGGTCAATGCCAGTGCCAATAATGCAGCAATGATTAGTCCAGCAATAACAGCCACTCGCGTCCATAAACTGCTAGCGGGTTGCCAATATGCGGGTAAGTATTGATTAACTAAAGTTGCGCTGATTAATGCGACAAAAGCAAAAATCCACAGGGCAAAATCTTTAGGGGAGTGTCGTTTGGCAATCTCAATAGCAGCAGGTTCGTGGACAACCACTTTTTCACCAGACATCCTTTTGCCATTGAGCTCTGCTAGTTTGTTCTCTAGCATTTGTTTCATAAGGCTGCCCTGTCTATCATTAAAACGTATTTTATTATTAGAATACAGCGTATACGCTAATCTAACTAAAATGTGGCAGGCGATGAGGGACTCGAACCCCCAACATTCGGTTTTGGAGACCGACGCTCTACCAATTGAACTAATCGCCTGTGTTGAGTTTGAGTATTATAGCGAGTTTTTTTTTGAATGCAACACTTTCTACAGTTTTTTGCGATTTTAATCTTAGCCTAGCACCGCTAAGATTTTGCGGCGTAAATGCGCAGCGTCCGGCATGGCTTCCCCATCAATTCGTAATATCGAAATGCCTGCGCTCAACAGCGCTTTGTCTTTTTTTTCATCTTGCTGCTGACGGCGGCGAGTGTTGTGCGTCCAATCGTCTAATTCAATTGCCAACAGTACGGTTTGCTTGTCTTGATCGACCAACACATAGTCAACACTCATACGGCAAATACGATTAAACCAAAAGCCTTGGTCAGTATCGTCATCGTCATTTGGCATGATAATACGCGATAGCTGTACTTGCCCAAAAATAATCAGCTCAGGCACGGCTTGCTGCAAGCGATTAAAAAATATCACTTCGGTCGGTGTCATAATCGGCATCGGCTCAAACGGCCATACCGCTAATTCATCTCCCCGAACGGGCTTAATAACCTCTTCACGGCTACTACTACCACTACTGCGAAATGCAAACACTAACAGGATAAATACCACAAACGCTAACACTAAAAAAATTGTCACACTAACCACACACTCATATCTATAGGATAATTACCACAAGGGAGCATTATTCCTCTATTGGGTGATTTTCACAAGCACATAGACAAACAATGCGACACAAAATGTCGCATTGTTTGGGTTGTTTGGCCTTATTTGCATAGTTTGGCTTCAAAAGGTTAAATAGGCTTACCAGTAAAGCACCCACCCGCTGTTGACATCCACGCGGCTATCGTTATTAAGCTTGTCTTTGAGCGCCAAGGCAGCGACTTTGCCTTTTTCTGGACCTACGACAATACGTACCCCTTTACTCGTTTGGGTGGTTTTGACTTTGTAGCCTGCCGCTTGTAATTTTTGGGTGATTTCACTGGCTTTTTTTTGGTCGGTTGCCAATGCAACTTGTACCCCAAACGTACCTTTAACATCCGTTTGTTTCACCGTCTGACGCGCCTGCCTTAAATTATCTTGTGCCGCTTGGAATGCTTGTTTTTTCTGGGCTTGTTGTTGAGCTTCTAATTTTTTTTGGGCGATTTCTTGTTGACGTTTTTGCTCTTTTAACTGCTCTTTTAACTGAGCTTCTTGCTTTTTGCGAGCAATCTCATTTTGACGTTGTTGCTCTCGCGCTTGAGTTTGTTGGGTAATACGGTTGACTTGTGCCGCAGTCGGGATGGTGATAGTTTGCCCGACACGTAAACTGCTGGTGGTGTTGAGATTATTGACGCTTGCTAATACGTCGATTGGCACATTGTAGCGACGTGACAACCCTATCAACCCCTCGCCTGCCTTAACCTGATAGGTGCCAGGATTACTAGGGGTTGTTTTTGCCACGGGCTGCGGCTGTGCGACGACGGGTGCTGCCACTGTAGTCTTTGGCGTAGCTACGATTTGCGCAGTGTTTTGGGTTTTCGCAGCGCTTTGGCTCTGTGCGGTATTTTGTACGCTATTGGGTACTGCAGCTTGCGTTGGTGGTGGCGCGGCGACCGTGTCAACGGGTCGGGGCTTTACCACAGGTTGGGTAATCGCTGTCACTGAGCTGGCAACCACCGAACTGGTATTGGCGGCATTTTTGTTGGCATACAGTTGATTTTCAGCACGGCTACGCGCCAAAGCTTCCGCTTCAATCCGCTGTTGCTCGGTCATGTATTGCTGGGCTTGTTGTTCTTGCGCAGCGACCCGTTGCTCACGTTCTTTTTGTTTTTGCGCCAGTAAATTTTTTTCGGTTGCGATATCCGCGGTGAGTGGCTCGTTGCTGATTGCTGATTGTTTATCTGTCGTGGGTTTAGCGATAATTTGTTGGCTATTGGCTGCAGGTTTGGCAGGCGCGTTCAAGACTTGGTGCATAGTGGCATATAACAACACGCTACCGCCTAACAATACCGTTGTACCCAATAATGCTTGCTTAGAAAATTTCATGCCAATTACCCTAGTTTATGTGTCTTGATAAATGATTTTTTCAACCTATAAAAATCAACGAATTTTGACTAATCATAGCAAAATTCGCGTTAGCAGTTTTCATCATTATTGAGATATTAACTGAAAATTTTAAAAAGTAAAATCATTTGACGCACAAATTCGTTATTCACTGAGTGATTGGCTGGTCAGTACACCGCTGATGGTATAAAAAGAACCACACACCAAAATTAGGTCATTCTCTTGGCTTTGGTCAATCACCGATTGGGTCGCCAAATTCAAATCCTCAAAAATAGACACAGAATTAAAATAGCGTGGTAACAACTCAGTTAAGCGTTCTTGGCTACTGGCTCTAGGGTGAGATATAACGCCGCTATGAACACTGTCAATCGGCATTACCGTCTGGGAGAATTGCTGTAGCTGCGCAAGCACTGGCTCAATGTCTTTATCAGCGAGCATGGATATCACCAAATGTAATTTGGCGGTTGGATGCTGGCGTTGGTAGGCATGTACATACGGCGTCAACTGCTTGAGCAAAAACTGCATCCCATGCTCATTGTGGGCAACGTCAAACACCCATTGGCGAGCTGACATGCGTCTGCTGTCAAAACGCCCTGCCAATTTTACTTTAGGTAACGCAGCTTGGATGTGGTCTTGGGTTATGGTTAATGGGCTGGCTAAGAGCGCGGTGATAGCCGTTGCGGTATTATGCAAAGACAAATTGGGGATAGGCAACGATAAAGTCACCGCGCTATTGCTATATTGCCATGTCGCTGCACCGTCAGTATGGGGGTAGCCATAATCTTTGCCAAACTGTAGCAAATGGGCATGGTGCTGTTCAATCAAGGGCGCGATGGTTGATGGCATATCGGCTTCGCCATACACCAATGTGAGGTTGTCACGCAAAATACCGGCTTTTTCTACCGCGATTTTTTCACGGGTGTCGCCAAGCCATTCGACATGGTCGATACCCACATTGGTAATCACCGCAAGGTTTGGCTCGATGACGTTGACGACATCAAGGCGGCCGCCTAACCCCACCTCCAATACCCAGACATCACAGTGGTTTTGGGCAAAAATCAAAAACGCGGCTAGCGTCGTCATTTCAAAAAATGACAGCGTCAACCCACAATCAACCCTCGCCTGCTCGATTTTGGCAAACGCATCAATCAGGGTTTGGTCATCAACCATTTCTCCGTTAATTCTGACACGCTCGTTAAACACCAGTAAATGCGGCGATTGATATAAAGCAGTTTTATAGCCTGCTTGTTGACAAATCTCGGCAATAGTGGCGGTGGTTGAGCCTTTGCCATTGGTACCTGCCACGGTAAACACAAAAGCATCGGTCTGCTTTATACCCAATGCTTGAAATACGGGTATCACCCGCTCAAGCCCCATATCAATCGCGGACACATGGATGCCTTGCATATAGTTTAGCCACTCGGTTAACGAGCTTGAAACGCTAGGCGGCAATGGGGATGGTGAGTTTGCGGCTGGTGAGCTTGACTGTTGCATGGATAAAACCGTGATAATAATGAATTAGTGAGCCTGACGAAAATAGGTCATTTTTTTAAGTAAGCGATGAATCGTTTCTTTCATTTGTAAACGATGGACGACTTGATCGACCACACCATGCTCTACCAAAAACTCAGCGCGCTGAAAGGGCTCGCCCAGTACCTCGCGAACGGTTTGTTCAATCACCCGTTTGCCCGCAAAACCAATCATGGCTTTGGGCTCCGCCAAATGGATATCGCCTAACATCGCAAGTGACGCCGTCACGCCGCCATACACAGGATTGGTCAGTACCACAATATAAGGAATATTGGCGTGTTTGAGTTTCTCAATCGCTGCGGCAGTACGCGCCATCTGCATGAGTGATAACAAGCCCTCTTGCATGCGGGCGCCACCCGATGCGGCAAAACACACCAGCGGGATTTGTTCTTTGAGTGCCGTCTCGGCAGCGAGCACAAATCGATCGCCTACCACAGAACCCATTGAGCCACCCATAAAAGCAAAATCAAACGCACAAGCCACCACGGGTAGCCGCTGAAGTTTGCCTTTCATGACGATAAGCGCTTCGGTTTCGCCCGTCTTGGCTTGCGCTTCGCTCATCCGTGTTGGGTAAGGTTTGCTATCGACAAAGTCTAATGGATTGCCTGCTTGGTACTGCTGCCCTAGCTCGTCATCGACTTGGTCAAAAAACCAGTTCAGACGCGTGCGGGCGGTCATGCTAAGATGTTCATCACACGATGGGCAGACATAATTATTAAAAATCAGCGCCGTATTGGTGATGATTGAATTACAGTTGGGACATTGAGTCGATGGTTCGGTCTCAACCGCCGTCAGTATTTGCTTGGCACGCGGCTTGATGGTGGGTAATGGGCGTTTTAACCAAGTTTCTTCCAGTGTCTGTCCCATCGGTTGAGGCTTCATATCAGTGCTCATAATAAGTCCCTATTAACAGTGCAATTTAAGAGTGCCATAGAATAGTATTTGTTTGAGTGTACAAGTACAAACTCATTTTATAATGCGTATGCTAACTGATTTTAGCAATAAATGAAATGATTAACCTCAAATACCTCAAACCATTCTATCACTCAAGACTGTCAATCGCTTCTCTTAGCTCATCCATTTTATCCAAGATGGCTTTTTTGGCATGGGCGATTTTTTGTTCATCGTTGCCCACATCCGCAAAGTTTTTCACCAGCTCACTACCGACAATCACACCATCCGCATATTGTCCGACTGCTTTTGCTGATGCACCATCACGAATACCAAAACCAACACACACAGGCAAAGCAGTTTGTGCTTTAATCGCTTGGACATGTTCGCCCACATCTTGGGCATCCAATGCTTTTGAGCCTGTCACGCCTTTGACCGATACATAATAGATAAAACCACCGCCATGTCTTAACACTTGCTCACGGCGTTCTGGTAAGGTAGTTGGCGCAAGTAAAAAGATTTCGTTCATTGCGGAATTGGCGAGTTTTTGGGTAAAATCGCCCGCTTCTTGTGGCGGTAAATCAACCATTAAAACACCGTCAATCCCGGCATCTTGACAAAGGCTGATAAACTTGTCATAACCGATGATTTCAATCGGATTCAGATAGCCCATAACTAGCACTGGCGTGGTGGTGTTGGTTTTACGAAACGCTTTTACCATCTCAATCGCTTGGCGGGTACTGGTGCCACCTGCCAATGCGCGCTCGCCTGCAAGTGCGATAGTTTCACCGTCTGCCATCGGGTCAGAAAATGGCAAGCCAACTTCGATGATGTCTGCGCCGTGGTCAACAAGTTCATGCAGTAAGCTGACGGTAACACTTGGGTTTGGGTCGCCTGCCATCACATAAGGAATTAAAGCTTTCTTGTTTTGCTCTCGCAATGTGTTAAAGGTGGTTTCAATTCGCGTCATTTTTAACTCTCTTTTAGAAAAACATGAATTTTTAATTAAATAAATTATCAGCAATATTATTGTATCTTTCAGGAAGCAAGCCTATTTCACCAAATCCTAAATGTTCGACACATAATCCTATTCCATTATCAGTAATGGCTCCGTAAAAGATTACAAATCTCCCTACAGATTCATCTCCTATTCCATGTTTTCTTTGTAGCCCATGTAAAGTTTTGACACAAAAATCTTTATAGTTTGGGTGTGAAAATTCAAGGTAAGTCATTCTTATATTTTCATCAGTTGGATTTTTACCAAAATGAACACTACTTATTATTTTGCCTACAAATAATTTTTTATCAGCATTTGGTTCATTGATTTTTCTAACATCATTTAATAGCTCGCTTAAAGGTAAGATTTGATTCGAGTTTGGAAGATAGTAACCTTTCACCAAATTCCTATCAAAATTTCTACAAATTCCACCTCTAACAGTAGTAATTTTCGATGGCAATTCATAAGATTGGTTTCTATGCCTATTCACAGTCACGTTAGAAGTAACATCAACATCATTTTCATAATCAATGACTTCAGTATTGATGTCATCATCATTCAAGATCGGTTCATCGGTTTTAAAATTATGTACGATTACTAAATTCTCATTATCTATAGCCTGTCTAGCTTCAGATTCATTATCATAATTAAAAGCATCGCCTTTATTAGACCTAAATTCACACTCAATATGACTGTAAGAAGGAATGTGCTTAAAATATGCTGAAGTTCCTTCTTTAGTGAAATTTTCTTCTAATGGACTTCGAGTAAGCTTAGTAAAACATTTTGGACAAAAGATAAAATCTTTCATTTCCTTAAAATCAAATTCATCTGAAGTTATTTTTTGCCCATGCTCAACTAAATCTTGTTCATTTCCTTTCTCAAAAGACCAATTCTTAAGAAATATTGCATAAGGTATTTTTCTTTTCATTTTAATCTGCTACACCTGAATACCATCACGTTTCATGACGGTATGCAAATCCTTATCCCCACGACCCGACAGATTGACAATAATCGACTGGTCTTTTGACATGGTTTTGGCAAGTTTCAACGCATACGCAATGGCGTGCGAGCTTTCTAGTGCAGGAATAATGCCTTCTTTTTGGGTACATTCACGAAATCCCACCATCGCTTCTTCATCGGTACAAGGTACATATTGCACACGGTCGATATCCTTTAAGAAACTATGCTCAGGACCCACGCCAGGGTAATCAAGCCCTGCCGAAATCGAATGGGTGCCCAAAATCTGCCCATCATCATCCGCCATCAAATACGTGCGGTTGCCGTGTAATACACCCACTCGACCGACGGTAAGCGGTGCAGCATGGTTGCCTGTCTCGACGCCATCGCCGCCGGCTTCGATACCATACATTTTGACGTCTTTATCATTTAAAAAGTCATAAAACAGTCCGATGGCATTACTACCGCCACCGACACAAGCGACCAACGCATCGGGCAGTTTGCCTGTTTTTTGGTAGTGTTGTAGTTTGGCTTCTTTGCCGATAATGGCTTGAAAGTCACGCACCAGCATGGGGTATGGGTGCGGACCTGCGACAGTGCCAATGACATAATAAGTGCTATCGACATTGGTGACCCAGTCACGCATGGCTTCGTTCATGGCGTCTTTGAGCGTGCGAGTGCCCGAGGTGACAGGTACCACTGTTGCGCCAAGCAAACGCATGCGATACACGTTCATGGCTTGGCGTTCGACATCATCTGCGCCCATATACACCACGCACTCTAAGCCTAGACGCGCCGCGATGGTGGCAGTTGCTACGCCATGTTGCCCTGCACCTGTCTCGGCAATGATGCGTTTTTTGCCAACCATTTTGGCAAGCAAGGCTTGACCGATGGTGTTGTTGACTTTGTGAGCGCCTGTGTGGTTTAAGTCTTCACGTTTAAGATAAATCTGCGCCCCACCGATATCATCACTTAGGCGCTTGGCATGATAAAGTGGCGTTGGTCTGCCGACATAATTGACCAAGTCGTCTTGAAAAGCTTTCCAAAATTCGGGGTCAGCTTTGGCAGTGTTATAGATATGCTCAAGTTGTTCCAGTGCCGCCATCAGAGTTTCAGAGACAAAGCGTCCCCCATGAATGCCAAAATGTCCACTGGCATCTGGGTATTGATTGAAGTCTTTTACTTCAGTTGGGTTTTGAATGTTCATTATTTTCTCTCTAATGTTATAAATCTTTAACGACTTTTAAGCCTGCAAAGGTCTGTGCGGTAGGCATGACTTCGATACGGTTGATATTGACGTGTTTGGGCTGTTCAATCAGCCATGCCACCATATTGGCGATATCTTGTGGGGTGACATATTGCACGCTGTCATAAACTTGGGCGGCTTTGGCGTCATCGCCGTGAAAACGAATATTGCTAAACTCCGTGCCACCGCATAGTCCTGGCTCGATATTACTGACACGGATATTTTTACCGACCAAATCGGCACGCAAGTTTAGGCTAAACTGGGTCACAAAAGCTTTGGTCGCGCCATACACATTGCCGCCAAAATACGGATAATTACCTGCGGTTGAGCTTAAATTAATAATGTAGCCGTCATTGTTGGCGACCATACTAGGCAGGATTTCATGGGTTAAATGAATCAAGCCTAGAATATTGGTATTGACCATTTGTTGCCAATCGGCAAAGTCTGTTTTATCCGCGGGTTCAAGTCCCAGTGCCAATCCTGCGTTATTGACCAGTACGTCGATGTTGGTAAGCAAATCATTTGGCAAAGTTTGTAGCGCGGTTTTGGTGGCGGACAAGTCCGATACGTCAAAGGTTAGCGGGATAAATTTGTCGCCCAGTTGGCTCTGTAGTTCTTCCAGTTTTTCTTGGCGTCTGCCAGTGCCGATGACGGTATGACCTTTTGAGATGAGTAATTCGGCAATCGCTCTGCCAAACCCTGCAGTTACACCTGTGACCAAGATATTCATAATAATTCGTCCATCATAAAGTCTTATGTTCTATTATACTAGTACGTTAGTATATACCAATTTATTTGAAAAGCAATCTTTATCCTTACAGGATTTATTTGCGAGTTTGTTCAATAAATTTTTGCATTTTATCCAAACTTTTCACCCCTTTTGCTGACTCAATCCCACCACTGACATCCACGCCATACACGCCTGTTTGTGTAATTGCATCACCCACATTTTCTGCGGTCAATCCTCCCGCCAAAATAATCGGTAAAGGTGAGTTTTTAGGGATTTTTTCCCAATCAAAGCTATCACCTGTACCGCCAAATTTATCGGGATGATAGGCGTCAAGCAGCACGCTACACGCGCCAAAGTCTTTAAGTTCTTGGATTTGGGTGACAATCGTCTCCGTGGTGTCATCATGGCTGATGCGTAATGCCTTTATCCAGCGTTTATTGATTCTATCCGCCATCAGCTTGCATTCTCGCGGCGATTCATCACCGTGAAACTGCACGATATCAAATGGCACGTGATGCGATAGATAAACCAATTCTTGCTCAGGCATATTGATTACCAATGCCACCACCGTGGTAAACGCAGGCACCGCTTTGGCAAGCTCACAGGCTTGCTCGGCGGTCACCGCTCGCGGACTTGGCTCATAAAATACAAAACCCACCGCATCCACGCCAAGATTGACCGCATTTGTAATATCTTCAAATTGGGTAAAGCCGCAAAATTTGACCGCTGTATTTTTCATTGAGTTGTGTTTGTCTTGAAAATGATAAAAGCTAGTATAACGAAAAAAGGCACCCAAACGGATGCCTTTTCTCAGTCTTTTATTAGGCTATAACGAATGTCACATTCGCTTAAATTAAAGCCGCCTAGATTAAGCCTCTTTTTTTTCTGATTGTTCTGACTTTTCCGCCTTGTCTGCATCGTCAGCTTTCTTGGCTTCTGCAAGTTCTTCCATTTTTTCATGAGCAGTCTCTTTAAGCGTGGCTGCTTTTTCTTGAACTGTTTCTTTTAAGGTTTCAGCTGTTTGCATGACACTGTCAATCACGGTGCTTTTGTCATCAGCGCTATCTTTCGCATGGTCTTTGGATTGCGCTTTAGAGTGCTTTTTGCTATCTGCTGCTGATTTGGCGGTGTTGATACCTAGCATGCTATAACAAGGACAATGACCCGTCGCACCCGATACTAAGGGTATTAAGCCAAGCATTTTCATCTTTTTGCTTTTCGCTGATTTTAGTAAAGCTAGACCTGCCACCACACGCACGACTCGTTCTTTGTTGCCCACATTGGTTTTCATTTATTATTCTTCCTTATTTTATGATAATTGATTTAAGGGAATTTTAAGGTAGCGAACGCCATTGTCTTCTGGTTTTGGCAATTCACCTGCATTGATGTTAACTTGTACCGATGGCAAAATCAAACGTGGCATTGCAAGTGTTTTGTCACGTTGGTTACGCATTCGTACAAATTCTGCTTTAGGCGTGCCTTGTTTGACATGAATGTTGTGTAATTTTTGCTCACCTACATAAACCGTTGCGATATGCTCACGCCCGCCCTTGGGTGGGTAATCATGGCAAAGATACAGCAGGGTATCATCGGGCAAGGCTAATAAACGCTGAATCGAGTCATACAAATCCTCGGCACTACCATGGGGAAAGTCACAGCGTGCAGAGCCGACATCCGGGGCAAAAATAGTATCACCGACGAATACCGCAATTTTTTTATTGCCTGCGCTTTTATCCGTCACTTTATATGCCATATCGGCAGGGGTATGACCCGGTACATGCATGGCTGTAATGCTCAAATCACCCAGTGTTAACTCGCTGCCTTCCTCGGTTAAAATATCAAATTGACTGGCATCGGTGGCTAGGTCGTCAAAGTTAAAAATGGTTTTAAAGGTTTTTTGCACGTTTTCGATATATTTACCTATCACTATTTTACCGCCTAATTGCGCTTTGATATAAGGCGCGGATGATAAATGATCGGCATGGGCATGGGTTTCGATGATATAGTCAAGAGTCAACCCTTGTGATTTGACAAACCCAATGACTTTATTGGCATTGTCATAGCTAATTTTGCCGGCTGCGGGGTCAAAATCCAATACTGGGTCGATGATGGCACAGTGTTTGCTAGCTGTATCGACTAGAACGTGGGTAAAAGTTTCCGTGTCTTTGTCTAAAAAAGAATGAATGTTCATAAGTTTTCCTATTATCTAAAAACGCTTTTGGCATATCTTTATGGCAATTTCAACTGAAAAAACACTTTATACTTTTGTATAATAGCCGCATTGCAAGGCGTTGCTCGATTCATTATATTATTTTATAATATGTTTTTCAATATATTGTATTGGCGCAAACGTTTATTGATTTTAAAATTATGTGATAAGTTTGATGGTAGCACCAGTTAGTATCAACCATCAAAACACCTTGGGGGGAAAGTCATGTCTGAAATTGCCGAACCGCAGTCCGATGCGCCTGTATCGATGGATGCAACCATGCTCTATCAAATGCACGCTGCTGCAGGAAAAGCCAGCCAGTTGTTAAAGTCGTTATCTCATCCTGACCGCTTGATGCTGCTGTGTCAATTGACGCAAGGTGAGCATTGTGTGAGCCAGCTTGAAGAGAAAGTGGGACTCGGTCAACCAAGTCTGTCGCAGCAATTGGGGATTTTGCGTAAAGATGGTTTGGTCAACACCCGCCGCGAGGGCAAACAAATCTATTATTCAGTCGCCAGTGAGGATGCTTTGGCAATCCTCAATGTACTGTACGATCGCTTTTGTCAGACAAAATAATTAAGTCTAAAGCTAACCAGTCTGCCAATTTATCGGACGCTAATTTATCAGAGTAACCACTTTATCGGGATAACCACCTTGCCATTACATTTAGCCAACTTGCGACGCTTACCCCACTGGGTAACGCACTATAACAAGGCAAATCTCAGTCAAGATTTGTTGGCGGGTGTTATCGTGGGTATTTTGGTGATTCCGCAAAGTTTGGGTTATGCCATGCTGTCAGGGTTGCCCCCTGTATATGGGTTATATTCAGCGATTGTGCCGGTACTGGTGTATGCGTGGATTGGCGCAAGCTCGGTTAATGCCGTCGGTCCTGTGGCGATTACGGCGATTATGACCGCACAAGCGCTACAGCCCTATAACGAGTTACCGCCGATGCATTACGCCATTATGGCGTCGTTTTTGGCGCTGATAACAGGGGCACTATTGTGGCTAGCAAGCGTGTTTCGGCTTGGCTGGATTACCCAGTTTATTAGCCGTGGCGTGACGGCAGGGTTTATTAGTGGCGCGGCGATTTTAATTTTGGTCGGGCAAATCAAATATGTGACAGGTATCGCGATCAGTGGCAATTCACTGCTAGAGAATGTTGAAACCTTTTTGTTTCATCGCCGTGAGTTGCACGTGCCCACCTTAATGGTCGGTGTTGCGGCATTCACCATACTGTTTATCAACCGCTATTATCTTAAAACTTGGCTCAAGCCTTTATTGGCTGCCAAAGTCATTGAGGTCATCACGCGTATGTTGCCCCTTGCGGTGCTGGCAATCGGTATTATCGCCAGTCAAGTTGGCAACTTTGCCGCTATCGGTATTCGCACGGTGGCGGATGTACCCAGTGGTTTGCCGCATTTTGTGCTGCCGTTTTATCAGATTTCGCCCGTTGAACTTATTAATTTATTACCTGCAGCCGGGTTGATGGCGCTAATTGCGTTTGTCTCTAGCAACTCGGTTGCCAGCTCATTTGCGCGACAACGTCATGAAGCTTACGATGCTAATCTGGAACTCAAAGGCTTGGGCGTTGCCAATATCGCAGGCGCGTTTTTTCAGTCGTTTACCATTGTCGGTGGCTTCTCACGCACCGCGGTAAATGTCGATGCGGGCGCGCAAAGTCCCCTTGCCAGTATGTTATCGGTACTGGTGATGGCATTGGTGCTGCTGTTTTTTAGCCAGACTTTAGAGCCACTCCCCTACGCGATATTGGGTGCTACGATCATGTCAGTGATTATCAGCCTGATTGATGTGCAAACGCTCAAGCAAGCGCTGCGCTATGACAAACTCGATGCGCTGGCATTTGGCGTGGCACTCACAGGTGTGTTATTGTTTGGGCTAAATATTGGCTTGGTGCTGGGGCTGTTTGCCTCCTTTGCAGGCCTGATTTGGCAAACCAGCCACCCGCATATCGCGATTGTGGGTCAAATTGGTGATACCGGGCATTTTCGTAATGTTGCACGCCATCCAGTGACCCAGTTTGATGATTTGTTGATCATTCGCATTGATGAAAGCCTGTTTTATGGCAATGCCCAGTCCGTACTACAGTTTATTGAGCAAGCGATTGCCAATCATTCACAGACAAAAAATCTGGTGCTGATGTTATCGGCAGTCAATCATATCGATTTGACCGCACAAGATATGCTCATCAATCTAAACCAAAATTTGGCTGCTCAAGCTATCGCCCTACATTTTTCGGAAGTCAAAGGGCCTGTGATGGATGTGATTGAAAAAACCGATGTGATTCAAAAATTAACAGGCAAGGTATTTTTAAGTACGCAACAAGCGGTTAAACAATTAACCCAATAAATATACTTTTCGCAGTCAGTAAAAACATGAATAATCTACGCTAACTTTATAAGGAAACACAACATGCCAAACAATACTGTTTTTTATGGTCAAATCGAGCCACAGCAAGTTGCTCAAATTCAAGCGCAAGGTTTTAAAACCATTATCAATAACCGCCCCGATGGTGAAGAACCCAACCAACCGCTACAAACAGATATCGCTACTAAAGCACAGCAAGCAGGGCTCGCCTATCATTATCTACCGGTCGTTGGTGGTCAATTAACCCGTGAGCAAGTTGAGCAGTTTGCCGAGATTTTTAATCAAGCAGAAAAACCTGTGTTTATGTTCTGCCGTTCGGGCAACCGCTCAAACGTGTTATTTCAGTCTGCCAAACAGCTTGATTTGCTAGACGACTAATCCTTTTAGTGAAAGTTATGACAGCAAAAATTACCCTGTGGATAGACGCTGACGCAATTCCCAATATTGCCAAGCAAATCATCATCAAAACCGCGGAACGCACGCAGACGACTACGATTTTTGTCGCCAATCGTGCTATTGCTTTGCCGCGGTTGCCAGTTTTGCAGATGACAGTGGTCGAAGGCGGTTTTGACAAAGCGGATGACTATATCGCAGCGCACTGTGTGGCGGGTGATGTGGTCATCACCAGCGATATCCCGCTCGCCAATGACTGCATTGAAAAAGGCGCCAAGGTGGTGACTTCTCGCGGTTTTGTGTATGACAAAGACAACATCAAGCAAAAGCTTAATATGCGCGATTTTATGGATACCATGCGTAGTACAGGCGTACTTGAGCCTAGCCAGCAAGGCGGACAAGCGCCCTATAGCGACAAAGACAAACAAGCCTTTGCCAATATTTTAAATGCTTGGATTCGTTAGTTGATTATGCTAAACCCTATTAGTGCTATTAAGTTATTGTATCAACTGGAAAATCACCCCGAACCGCTGGGTGTCAGTCAGGCGATGATTGAGCAAAATGAGCAGGCCTTGGGCGTTCAATTACCTGCAGGTTTGTATCATTATTTATTGGCTTTAGGCAATATTGCTAGTCTCAATAGTGGCTTTAATCACCTTGGCTTATTGCCGTTAGAACGCTTGGGCGACCATCTCGTCATTGGCAAAACCTGCGATAGTGACGGCGTTTGGGGTATCCAAGTAGATGACCTAAGTCCAAAAAAGCAGCATAACCCAATGGTCCAAATGAGCCGCAACTTTGATGCGATTGAACAAAGCGAAATTCATTGGTTTGATGAATTACCGTTAGCGGAGTTCTTACTGGCGCAAGCGATTATTAATGGCGCCAATGGGGGATTGAAACACCATGCCCAAATTTATGATTTTGATGGACGGTCAATTCCAGCCGATTTGAGTGAAAAATTGCAGCATATCGCCCATGAAATCACCGAACTGCGGCAGCCGCATGAGCGCTATTTTCAAGCCGAAGATTTTGGTGTGGTGATGTTATTGGGTATGGATGAGTCTATTCCCAATGCCTTTATGATTGGTTCGCAAGATGAACACAAATTCAATGACTACATCCATCAATTAGCGATTGGATTTGAACATTGACCTAAAAATAGCCTTATGACGACTTAGCAAACCATTTTTGTCCAAACATAAAAAACGATACGCCCACCAGCATCAATACAATCCCCAAAAATTTACTCCAATGCAGGGTTTTAACAGGCATACCAAATAAACCCAAGCTATCCACCACCATGCCCATGACCAGCTGACCTAAAATAAACAAAAACACCGTATTGGCAACACCGATTTTTGGCGCTAAAAAAATCGACGCAAAAACAAAAAACGCGCCCAATGCACCGCCAAGCCATTTCCACCAATCACTGATTTGCATGTCTGATAGACCCGATTGTACCGCTTGCCAATCGACAAATAGCAAAGACACCAAGAACAATAATAGCGCGCCAACCGTAAACGATACAAATGCTGCCATTAACGGTTGACCACCAAACATTGCGCCCAATCGGGTATTAATCGCCGCTTGAATCGGGATGCCTAAGCCTGCCATTAGCCCCAAAAATAAATGCCAAAGTTTCATATCAATTCCTATTTTTTGAGTTCACTGCTGTTAGGCGTGAGGGGTGGGAAAAGCGATGACATCGCGGATATGGGTTTTGCCCGTTTTAATCATCAGCAGTCGATCGATGCCAAGCGCAATGCCACTACAAGCTGGCAGGGCATCACAAGCTGCCAGCAGATTTTCGTCAATTGGCATCACAGGTAGCCCGCGTTTTTTACGCGCCACATTGTCTTCATCAAAGCGCAGACGCAGCGCTTGTCCATCAGCCAGCTCATCATACGCATTGGCGATTTCAAGACCATTGATATACAGCTCAAAGCGTCTAGCTACTCGATTGCCGTCTTTGTCTGTGACTGTCTTGGCGAGGGCGGCAGTGGCGACAGGATAATCGTAGATGAGTGTCGGTAGCGCTTTTCCCAAATTAGGCTCCACCAAATGACTAAATAACAAATCTAACCAGCCTTGGTGATCCTCCCCCAAATCAATGTTAAGACCATTATCTTTGGCGATGGCTTTAAGGGTATCGCAACTGGCATTGAAGGGATGAATTTTGACAAAATCCATAAAGGCATCCACATAGCGATAATGGTCAAAAATCACCGGATAGCCGAGTACCGCGGACACCAAGTCATTGGTTTCTTTTGCCAGTTCATCCAAGCTAAAATTGGGACGATACCATTCAAGCATGGTAAATTCAATGTTGTGACGGCTGCCAATTTCGTTGTCGCGAAACACGGGGCAAATCTGGTACATCGGCACTTGCCAAGCTGCCAATAGACGCTTCATGGCAAATTCGGGTGAGGTGTGCAGATAATAGGTTGTTGGATGGTCGCCCACAGTGACATTGCTAGAGACAGATTGCAGAAATATATCGGTATTACCCGCCTGTGACATCACCGGGGTTTGTACTTCTAGCACCTGCCGCTCGGCAAAAAACTGGCGAAGGGTGGCGTACATCTCTGCACGGGCTTGGGCGGTTTGTAGGGTGCAAGTAGGTTGATAAGTGGTTGACATAGCAGTTTGGATAGGTGGATTTGCGACAATATTAGCAGACCCAAAAAAAATAGCTAGTATTTTCCCATACTGGCTATTTTTGCTTTATATCATAGTGAATATCAAATTTTAAACACGTATGATTGCCATTCACGGCGCAGCGGGTAATTTTTACGCAGGTTATCAAAGTCTTTGCCTTCAATATCACCGTTTGCATTTGCCACACTACGTAAACGCTTGTCATCGGCTTTTATATCATACATCACAGGAATTTTATTGAGCAGTTGGTGGCGCTCGTGGTCTTTGAGTGGGTTATGCACTTCTTGAAACAGCGGCACTTCAGCTGGCATCAAGGTATGAAAATCAACCGTTGGGGCAACCTGTAAATATTTGCATAAGGCATTATAGACAAACTGTGTGCCCCTAAGTTTGCCTTCTAGGGTATAACCGGCGATATGCGGGGTGACGATACTACAGGCTTTGAGCAGCTCTGCATCGATATTGGGCTCGTGTTCAAACACATCGAGCACACACACATTCGGGCTTGCGACAATATCATCACGACCGAGCACTTCACCGCGTGAGGTATTGATGATGATGGCAGTGTCGGATACTGTTTGCCAGCGCGCTTGGGTCATCAGATAGTCGTGATGGGTGGGATATGAGCTGTTGTGCGCCTGCGTCAGTGGCACGTGAAAGCTAATCACATTGCTTTCTTGCAGTACAGTTTCAAGTTTGGCGTTGTTCACCACCGACGGTGGTTTGAGTGGGTCATAGCCCAGCACATTCCAGCCATAGGAAATCGCATATTGCGCGAGGGTATTACCGATATTACCCACCCCAATAATCCCAAGGTTGATGGGTTTGAATAAATAATCAGGGCGCAAATTGGCAATCGCTGCCACCACATATTGTGCAACCGAGTGTTTACTACAGCCAGCGGCATGGGCAAAAATGATACCGCGCTTGGCGAGGTACTCCACATCGACATGGTCGATGCCGATGGTGGTACTACCGACAAATTTGACGCTTTTATTGTTGTCTAATAACAGCTTGTTGACAGGCGTGACGGAACGTACTAGCAAAATATCAGGCTGATGCTCATCTATCACAGCCGCGTCAATCTCACGCCCTGCCATCGTAATCAATTCGATGGGTCGCCCTAAAGTGTATTCATTAAAAAAATCGCTTAAATGAGCAATATTGCCATCAGCAATAATTTTCATATTGTATCCCTATCTTTCTTTTTGTTGTCATCATCCAACTTACAGACCGTTAGCATAACAAATTTTTATGACCTTTTGATGCGTATGCTGACTTTTTTCAAATAAAAATTGGGGAAATTTATCGCATCATTTTGACCAGTATCACCATGATAATCAAAACAAGCACCCCACCGATAGCAATCACTAGGAGTTTTTTATCTTTGGCTGTATCTTTGGTGGATAATTGGGTTTGTAAGCGCAGCTTGTCATTCATAAGTTGCTGCGTCAATTCATTGGATAGTGAGGATGGTGGCGGCGCTTTTGGGATCTGGGCTGTCTGAGTTAGTGACTCTGTTGATGGCTGTAAAGTTGGCTTTACATCAGCAAGTTTTTGCCGAGTCTTTTGTTGAATAGCGGCTTGTTGAATAGTCGATTGTTGCTTAGCAGTAGCTGATATTGGATTTTCTAGCTTGTCTGACATCAATCCGATAGCTGAACTTTGTTCTCGGCTAGATGCTCGGTTGGGTGTTCGGCTGGGTGCTTGGTTGGGTTTAAATTTTGGCCATAGCCGCTTTTGGGTTGCGGCATCGGTGCTATCCTGTGGGTATTTTTGCTGCCAGTGGATATAGGGAAGTAAATCATAATCTTGCCCAAACTGCTCATAAGCCAAACTTAGCCAATAGTGATAATAGGCTTTATCCCATAATTGGCTAGGCAATACCATAATTTCGCCCTGCTCGGCTTTATTTTGGTAAGCATTAGTATGAATGATAATGGGCACTATGCTGTTTGATAACATGCCATTGGGCAAATGACGCCGCCAAATCCAACTGGTAGTTATCCGATAGTTTGTCGCTGCGATACTGGCTGGATAAGCCAAATTAAACACCCTAGATGTGTCGTCTTGGTAATGTAATTGATAAAACGCCACGTCGGGTGGAGCATTTGGCGGCTGATTAACTGTGCCAATCGCATCCATTAATTGACTTGCCTTGGCTTGCAAATCTTCTACCCTTGCTTGCCCGCTTGGATCAAACAAAATGTCGGCATAACTTACCCGATGGTTGGCAAAAGGCGTGTCTCGCTCCTCTTCTGACATAGGCTCGGTTAACGCTGCATCAGATTTTATTACAACGCCCCACACCACTTTGCCATAGCGATACAAATCCTCAGTCGCTTCTATTTGCCGATATAGTTCATCTTTAATCAAGTTATCACTGGCGTATACCTGCAAATAGCTTTGTTCGTGGTGGCTGGCTTGCAGAATATGTTTTGCCAAATCAAACCCGCGCCAATCAATGCTGGTATAGTCAAAAGCTGCCATATTCACATTGGTTTGATTATCGAGTATCGGCAATAGCGCAAAATCAAAATGTGTCACCAGCTGCGCGTTTTGTTGCTGGATACGCTGGTCTTTGGGCGGCAATACCCAGCTATCAAGTTGATTGACATAGGCATCTTGCCACAGCGTTTTGACCGCGGTATTTTGTGTTGAAGGTGTGCTTAGCAGTGCTTGGTAAAAGTGAGTGGTTAATGCAGCTATTTGTTCGGATGTAAGCGCTGTTTGTGCACCGTTTTGATGACTGACTAACGGATAAATTTTTAGACTGTGCCAATCATTGGCAGACTGATACGGCAACACAAGCTGCAACTGTAAGCGAGGGTTGTCATACACCCATATCTCAATGACCACTCCTTCGGTGCGCCCCATCGGCAAATTGGTATAGCTATCAAAACAGCCGACGATTATGGGCGCTAATTGTGGATTTTGATGCAGCGTTTGATAGAGGCTATCAATCAGTGTGTCTGTATCTGTATCTGTGGCTGTAGCTGTGTCTAAATCCGTATCGCTAGGTGATAACAACTTAATATTTGATGGATTAAATGCGGTTAATTCACCCCCTGTATTGTCGCTGCTATGGGCTTGATACACACAAGGTAAAATTGGCTCACCTTGTGATAGCCTTGATAGCACAGATGCCACTAAAGCACCTGCCACCTGCATGGCTGACGTCCAGTGCGCTGGCAAGTCAGCGGTAGCGCTCACAGCGTCTTGATAAGGATAAACCGCTAGGTGACCTGCATTTTGCTGTTGTAAAATATCGGCAAACTCAGCAGCGGTGGTCGGAAAATTGCTAGCAAGTCCAAATAACCGATTGGTCACTACCAGCATCGGTGTGCGATAGCAGTCCTCAAACAGCAGTACAAAACTATGCTCAAGGCATTCAGCAAACTCCTCGCCCAAGTTATCATACATCTGCGCAAAAGACACCCAGCGCACGGGCGCATTTGCCAAGCGACTGCTGGTCACACCAATATAAAACCCTAGCAAATAACAAAATGCTTGATGTGAGGCGTCTTGCAAAAAATCAAGATAATCCGCTTGCGTAAATCCAAACGCCTGCTGAATAGCCGATAAGGCATCATCAATTTGCACCAAACTATCACGGCTATGATCGAAATTCACCGCTGCCAGATAGGTAGAAAATGCGATAGCGGCGTCTTGTAGTTTGCCTGTTTTCACTTTTGCCAAATAGCCCTGACACACCGCCTCAGGCGATTGTAATAAGTTGACTTGCGATTGCTGATAGAGGGTCTGCGTCATCTGGGCAATAAACTGTGGCAACACATCCTTACCCTGCAGCAAATCTGGTAATAACTTAAGCGGTTGGCAATATAACTTATGTCCGATACGCGCGGTGAGTGAGCTGTAAAAATCGGCAGGTAACTGTGACTGCATGGGGTACTTATTTTGCCGTGCTAGTTGCGCTAACATCCTGTCATAGTCATACCAAGCAATCGTTTGCCCGGTGGTTTTGGCTAAATAGTCTGCAATATAAGCGGCGAGCGTTATCACAAACGCTTGCCCGCTTTGGCTTGTCAATAATTGTGGCAATTGAATGTGGCGTTTTGCCATTGCTGCAAAAAACCGACTGAGTTGTTGTAGGCTGTTGGCTGAATAATCAAAGTCAATCTTTTGCAAGTTTTCCCAAAACAGTATCTTAAACGGCGGTGTCTGTTTGGTCTGCAAATAATATAATAAGGTGTTGACTTGTTGGGCGGTGGTCGGCTTCATCGAGGTTTTTTGGCAACAATTTTTTATCATTTTGGGGTAAATTTTTGGCTTTGGCAAGTGCTAGCCGTGGGTGCTGCCGCAATAAAAGATAAAAAACAAAGCCCATGTTGAGTCAATGGGCTTTTGTCATCTACTGACTTTTAAATACTGACTTTTAATCTTTTTTGAGGCTTATTTTAAAAAATCAGGGTCTTTATAAGCCGGGTTTGGATAATCATAAAAACCCTTCCCCACTTCAAACCCTGTGCGACCTTTATCAATCAGTTCGGTTTGCAGTTTTTGGATAAATCGCTCAGCAGTTTTTGAGCCTGTTTTGGCTTTTTGCTGGCTGATATTAACAATGGTATTGACCCCTACGATATCCATCATGGCAAACGGTCCCATCGGTGCACCTGTGCCAATCATCCAAGTTTTATCGACTGTATGGGGATCGGCAATGTCATTGGCATACAAGTGCATACCGGCATTTAAGAAGGGCACTAATAGGGTGTTTAAGATATAGCCAGGCTGTTCTTTATTGAGTGGTAACGCCACCATGCCAATGGCTTTGGCATAAGCAACAATGTTGTCAAATACTGCCGGGTCGGTATGCGCTGAGCCCATGACTTCTGCGGTGTTGTTCACCCAGATACGGTTGGCAAAGTGTAACGCCAAAAATTTATCAGGACGACCTGTGGCTTCGACCATTTGGCTAGGAATTAAAGTTGAGCTGTTACTGGCAAAAATCGTGTGACTTGGGGCTACCTTTGCCAGCGCCTTATAAAATTCATTTTTGATATCGAGGACTTCTGGTAAGGCTTCAATCACCAAATCAGCCTCTGCCACCGCTTCGCCTAAGTCAGTCACATAGCGAATCGCATGGGTGATTACTTGGGCTTGTGCTGGGCTTTTGTTATAGAATTTGGCATAGATTGGCATGAGTTTTGCGATGCGCTCTTTGACCTTTTCGGGTTCTTTATCAAAGATTGTGACGTTAAAGCCAAAAAAGGCATTTTGCATGGCGATTTGAGAACCCAGTACGCCGCCGCCGGCTACCGTTACCTGCTTGATGGATGAAGTATTTGCTGTTGTCATGATTTATTCCTTTAAATCGCTATTAATAGTTTGCAAGTTATTGTAGCGGATTTTGGGTAGTATGCCTACCTCGCCAATATAGACTGACAAGGCAACACCATGTTAGCCGCCAAAAAAAAGCCAAACTATGACGTTTGGCTTTTTTTGAAAAGCAAGTAAAAAATTATTGCAACATGAGGTATTCAAACGCACTGAGTGCCGCTTTACTACCTTCACCCATCGCAATATTAATTTGCTTAAATGGCACAGTAGTGACATCACCACAGGCGAAAATTCCGGGTTTGTTTGTTTGGCATTTCTCATTGATTTCAATTTCACCAAATTTGGTCACCTGTACCAAATCTTTGACCACTTCCGAGTTTGGCACCAGTCCGATTTGCACAAAGATAGCAGATAATGGCAATTCTTTGTTTTCACCGGTGGTACGGTCTTGGTAAATTAGCGAACTGACTTTACCATCGGTTGCTTTAACTTCTTGGCTCGCTACACTTGTCATGATATCGATATTATCGCGCTCTTTGGCTTTATTAATCAATACTTGGTCTGCTTTGAGCGTGTCAGCAAATTCTAACACGGTCACGTGTTTGACAATGCCTGCCAAGTCAATTGCCGCTTCAATCCCTGAGTTACCACCGCCCACAACTGCCACATCTTTGCCTTTAAAGAAAGGACCATCACAGTGCGGACAATACGCAACGCCACTACCGATATTTTCGTCTTCACCTTTGATATTAAGCTTACGCCATTTTGCCCCCGTCGCTACGATAATCGCACGAGTGGCGAAACTTTCACCGGTATTAAGCGTGATTTGGTAGGTTAGCTTATCCTCGCCTTGCTCATTCATTTGTGCAGAATTTTCGGTGATGGATGTCACGCTTACCATTTCTTTGACCGTGATACTATAAGCGGTAATATGTTTGACAAAATTGGCAGACAATTCATTACCATTGGTCAATGGGATTGAAATTAAGTTTTCGATATCTTGGGTATCTTTCACTTGCCCACCGATACGATCAGCCACCATGGTCACTTTTAAGCCTTTACGTGCCACATAAATGGCTGCCGCCACGCCCGCAGGTCCGCCACCGATGATGGTCACATCTTGCTGCTCAAGCTGTTCAGCCGCTGCAGCACCACTCATCAAATCTGGATATTGCTGTTGCAGTTTTTCGATGAGTTTGGCAGTGTCAATTTTACCATTGGCAAAAGGTTTACCATTTAAATATACCGCAGGTACGCCTTGGATATTGCGCTCGTTAATCATGTCTTGGAACACACCACCATCAATCATTTCATTGCTGATGTTGTCGTTCAATAACGCAAATTGGTTCAGCGCTTGCACCACGTCTGGACAGTTGTGGCAAGACAATGAGACGAAAGTTTCAAATTTTAGCGGCTGTTTAATCGCCTTAATGATATTTTGAATACCTGGGTCAAGTTTGAGTTCACTACCACCTGATTGTAAAATCGCCAAAATCAATGAGGTAAACTCGTGACCACCTGGAATACCACTAAAAATGATACCCGTATCTTTGTCTTGGCTACGGATTTTAAAACTCATCGGTGATAGATTGGCATCGAATTGTTGACTCAAACTAATCTTGTCAGTAGTGCCTGCAATTTGGGTCAAAAAATCCACCAGTTCAGCACGCTGTTCATGTTCACCCTCACCCAACATAAACTCAATCGGGCGAGTCATACGTTCGCTATAAGTTTTTACTGCATCTAATAAACCTTGATCTAACATGGTAGTTTCCTTCTAGTTATTGGGTAAGTCATTTTGTTAACCTTATTATTGTGATTTTTGTGGGCTTTGACAATGTGAGAAAGTTGATAGCTATGTTTTAAAAAACAAAACGTTTATTATTTTATATAACAAAATATTAATACATAAATATTAATGTATAAATTGCCTCAATCCATTGATGGTGTGGCTTTTTCCCCCTCACCAATTGTTACCGATTAGCGTATAGTCAACCATGCGATTTTTCGTTACAATGCTAATAAGACAAATGCAATATACTAACTCAATCAAATTTGTCTTATGTATTGACCCCTTTGCATTATTTTTCACATACAACCAAAAAAAGGAAAGAACTATGTTTCCAGAACATCGCGAACTTATTAGCAAACTAAAAACTTCTGATAAATACTTTGAAAAACTCTTTGATAAACACAACGACTTAGATGCTCAAATCATTAACCTAGAAAAAGATCCTATTGCAGCTGGCAGCCGTGATGACGAAATTGAAGCATTAAAAAAACAAAAACTGCAATTAAAAGATGAAATCTATAAAATCTTAGAAGACAATAAAAATAAATAAGTTCTAAGCTAAATTCGATTTTTTGATTAAAGCCCTGTTCTCTGTGACAGGGCTTTTACTATTGATATTAAGCTTAATGGTTCAACCAACCAATCAACCCTACTGTGAAAAAAGTTGGACTGTAAAAAAATTGCTTTAAGCGTGGCTGACGGCATTATTTTTTTGTGAATACATTAACCAAGAGGCATAACAGCATCGTCACCATAATCACCGGCAAGGTATTCCCGATATCGAGTGGATGGGCAAGCCAATAACGGTATAAGCAAAAACCAATCGCCCAGACAATCAAATTTTTGACATGAAAACGCTGTTTGATACCGGTATTTTTTAAAATAAAAAAGTCCACAATTTGAATGGCTGCCATTGGCGCAAACACCGAGCCTAAAAAGTATAAAAATTCAGTGATATCATCCATGGGAAACAGCATCGCTGCGATGGTACAGACCAGAGTAATGCCAATCGCCAAGCCTTTTTCTGGGAGTTTCTGCCACAGCGAGACACCCGACACGCCTGCCGAGTACGCATCCAAAAACGTGGTTGTCACTGTCGCGAGTACAATCAGCAATAACCCAGTCACGCCCAATCCAAGCTGTAATAGCATTTGGGCAAAATCCGACGTTTGGGTATACAACGCCATGCCCAGTCCAATCGCATACATCCACGCACTCATCACCCCATAGCTCACGGTGCTCACAAGTGTCGCTTGCAAAGGTTTTTGCGCATGGCGAGTATAATCACTCACCAGTGGCAACCATGATAATGGCATAATGACCGCGAGCTCCACCGCTGCCCCAAAGCTCATCGCTGCTGCCACGTCTTTTGTCGCTGCCACATCCCCAGCGCCTAACTTAAATAATTTAAACGACAAAATAAGCGTTAAAATAAACAACCCAGCTACCGCCAACGCATTGATTTTGCCAAAGAAGCGGTTACCCATCCACAGCCACAGCACAATCAGCGCGCCAATCACGCCACACCATGCCGCTTGTCCGATAGCCCAAATCCCATTGACCGCCAACGCCCCATCATAAATCATGATGGCTGTCCAGCCGACCAATTGCGCAACATTTAGCAAAGCAAAAAGCATCCCACCTTGAAAACCAAAACTACCCTTCACCGTTTCCATGGCACTTTTGCGTTGGGTTGCCCCAATATAGCCGACTAAAAAAAATAGCACCCCACCTATCATATGCCCAATGACGATGGCTAACAAGCCACGCTCCCACCCCAACGGCGCAAGGTAGGTGCCCGTCAAAATCTCAGCGATTGACACCGCTGCCCCTGCCCACAGCAATGCGTAATGGCTACTTGTGGTCTGACTGCCAGTTTGGTGGGTGGTTTGTGCGCTATCCATGGTTATTTTCTCAAACTTCAAAAAAGCTGATTTTATCATTGTTAACAACAGTAGTTGAATAAAAAAAACCCCAAATTTTTCAATTTGAGGTTTTTAATTTTATCTAATTGTCAGTCAATGAAACATTAGATCATCAAGATTAGATTTTACCTACTAAATCTAGGCTTGGTTTTAAGGTTTCTTTACCTTTTTCCCATGCCGCTGGACATACTTCACCGTCATTGTCACGCACGTATTGAGCGGCTTGGATTTTACGGATTAAGTCTTTAGCAGAACGACCGATACCTAAGTCATGAATTTCTGCTACTTTAATTTTACCGTCTGGGTCTACCAAGAAAGTACCACGAAGTGCAGCGTTGTCTTCTTCAATCATCACGTTAAAGCCGCGAGTGATTTTACCAGTACCGTCGCCAAGCATTGGGTATTTTACTTTAGCAATTGCAGGTGACGCATCTGCCCATGCTTTGTGTACAAAATGGGTGTCTGTCGATACCGCATACACTTCTACGTCTAGACCTTTGATTTCTTCATAATGGTCTGCCATGTCTTCAAGTTCAGTTGGGCAAACAAAGGTAAAGTCATGTGGGTAGAAGAAAAACACTGCCCATTTGCCTTTAACGTCATCAGATGAGATTTCTTTGAATTCACCATTCACAAATGCTTGAGTTTTGAATTCTGGAATGGTTTGGTTGATAATTGCAGCCATGGATTTTTCCTTATATAAGCTATTGTTGTGATTAAAAATTTAGCAACATCACCATTTGATAAAGCCAAATCAGTGAGTGCTATATTGATAACACAAATTTGATGTCATTGGCAACCTAGCTTTTTAGGCTTCTAGCTTTTTAGGCTAAAGGCGGTTACTGTTTTTTAATCATCAAACGTTGTTATCGATGGGTTTATCTTAGTACAATTTAAGATTCAGTCTAGTTTAAAGTTTTTAATTTATTGATTAATTTTTTAAATTAACCTTGATGTATTTGCTTTGTAGTTTCAATCTTTAGGCTATCTTGTAATTATTTTGAAAGGCTCGATAATGAATTCAATACCAAAACCAAATTAATGATTGATTAAAAAAGATTCCACTCGTAAAAGCATACAAAAATGGTAAACTAAATTTGAAATGATTCGGTTCATTGAAATTTTTAGCATGCATCTTTTGCGTGTTTTTTGCTAGGGTAGCCGTCAGTTTTTTTACCCTTTTATCTTTTTATTTATCTTTAACTAAAACGCGTTAGCGAAGATTTTACGCTATTTTAAAGGTTAAAATTCAAACCATGATTACATTACGACAATTAGAATTTGCATTGGCAGTTGCCAAATACAAGCATTTTAAACGGGCAGCAGAAGAGTGTAATATCTCACAATCTGCTTTAAGCTTAGGGATTGCAGAGCTGGAAAAACAGCTTGATACCCAAATTTTTGAGCGTAACAATAAACAAGTGCTAATCACCCCGATTGGGGAAGAAATTCTTGAGCGTGCCACTCGGATATTTGCCGAAGTCAATGATTTGGTGACCCGCGCCCAGACGCACCAAACCCCACTCGCCTACCCGATGACGATTGGTATCATCCCAACCATTGCGCCGTTTTTGCTGCCCAAGGTATTGCCGTTACTGCGCCAACAATTCCCACAATTTCAGCTCAATGTGGTAGAAGAACAAACTGAGCGACTGCTTGAAAAAGTCCGTTATGGCGCGATTGATACCGCCATTATTGCGCTACCTTACAATACTGACGGCTTGTTATCATTTGAGTTTTGGTCAGAGACGTTTTTGGCGGTATTTGCTAAAGACAGTAAACATGCCAACTTACCCAGCATCAATGCTGATGAGTTAGCCAACAGTAACTTGATGCTGCTAGGCGAAGGACATTGTTTGACCGATCATGCGCTATCAGTATGTCATCTGGATAAAAGCCGCGTCAAACACGCCTTTAGTGAAGCGAGCCTACATACGTTAATTCAAATGGCTATCAGCGGTATGGGCACCACGCTAGTCCCGCAGATGGCATCTCAACAAGTGCGCCAGCAGACTGCCAATGTGTCGTTAGTGCCGCTCAATGAAGCCGGTCCGCATCGCCGCTTGGCGTTTGTCACCCGTCTCAACTATGCGCGGGTCGATGATGTTAATCTATTGGGTCGCTTGTTTGCCCAAGGGTTACACGATAGCGAATTGGCGTCTGCGCCAGCTACCCCATCTACCATAGACACTAAGTCCATGACTTCAGCGAACCCCGCCACAGAGGCATAATTTTTTATGCTCACTTTATTACATACATCAGATTGGCATTTGGGGCGTAGGCTTTACGGTAAGCCACGCTACGATGAATTTAAGCAGTTTTTAGACTGGCAGTTACAGGCGCTGCGTGAGCAAAAAGTCGATGTGCTACTGATTGCAGGGGATATTTTTGATACCACCGCACCCAGTAACCAAGCGCAAAATTTATATTATGATTTTTTAAGTCAAGTTTGCGATACCGGTTGTCACCATGTGGTTATCGTAGCGGGCAACCATGATTCAGCCAGTTTTTTGGAGGCACCCAAACAGCTACTCAAAGCCTTTAACATCCATATCATCGGTAGTATGACAGATACGCCGACTGATGAAGTGATTACGTTATCAGATAAAGCAGGGCAACCTGAGCTCATTGTCATGGCAGTGCCCTACTTGCGTGACCGTGATGTGCGCACCGTCGGGCATGGCGAACGCCTTGATGATAAAGAACGAAAACTTGCCCAAGGCATCAAAGCCCATTATGCACAGATTGCCGATATTGCGATTGCGCAACAAGCGAAGCTGCAAGCCAAATATAAGCGTACCATTCCGATTGTGGCAACAGGGCATTTATTTACTGTGGGCGGGCAAACAATGGAAGGCGATGGGGTGCGTGATTTGTATGTCGGGTCACTTGGTAGTATCGGTGCAGAGATTTTTCACCCACAGATTGACTATGTGGCGCTTGGGCATTTGCATATCCCGCAAGTGGTTGGCGGACAACCACACATCCGTTACGCTGGCTCACCCATTGCCATGGGTTTTGGTGAAAGCCGCCAACAAAAACAAGTGCATTTGCTGCGATTTGATGCCAATCCTGACTTACTGTCTCAGCCATTACAGACTTTAACCATTCAAAAAAAACCGCTTGTCTCTGCGCCAACCCCTGTCAAAAAACGCAAAAGTGTGAGCCATGCGTCGATGGATTTATTTGCGGATGAAGAGTTGCCTGAATCATCCATGCTTGACGCGATAAATGCAGAGGCTGAGATTGAAGTAGCTATTGACGCACAAGCGAGCCATAAAGCAGGATATGACAAACCCAGTGATCATCTAAGTGGGCAACTTAGTGGGCAACCTTACAATATAGCCAAGCTTAGCGATACTACCCTCCTGCAATCTCTGCCTGTCCCTGTATTCCAATCCATACAAACGCTCAAAGGTGATTGGCAAACCATCAAAACTAGCTTACACAGCCTAAAAAATTCCCAACAATCAGTTTGGCTTGAAGTGGTCTATGACGGGCAAGAAGTCGTGGGTGATTTATCAGAAAAAATTGCAGAACTGGTTAAAGACTCTAGGCTTGAAGTACTACGCATCAAAAATCAGCAAAAACGCGATCAGGTGATGCAAAGCCAGCGCATGGATGAGTCACTTGAAGAGTTAAACCCGACACAAGTATTTGAACGCTGTCTAATTGCCCATCAAGTGCTAGAAGAACAAAAACCCATGTTATGGTCAAGATATACTGAAGTGCTTGAAAGCTTGCAAGGGGGGCAGCAATGAGAATCTTAAAGCTTCGCTTTCAAAACCTTAATTCATTGCAAGGCGAATGGGAAATTGACTTTCGTCATGCCGCCTATGCTGATGAAGGTATTTTTGCTATCACAGGCTCGACAGGTGCGGGTAAAAGCACCATTTTAGATGCCATTTGTCTTGCCTTATACGGTGCGACGCCACGCTTGGGCGAGATTACCCAAAGCAAAAATGACCTCATGTCACGCCATACCGGCGAATGTCGAAGCGAAGTAATTTTTGCCACCAAAAATGGCAGTTATCGCTGTACCTGGCTACAAAAGCGCGCCAGAAAAAACCCCGAAGGCAACTTGCAATCGCCAATGCACGAAATCGCCCCTTTTACCGATGATGCTGCAGATTTACCACCGCTTGAAACCCAAACCAGAAAAACTAGAAAACTGGTCGCTGAATTCACCGGCATGGATTTTGACCGTTTTACCCGTGCCATGCTACTGGCGCAAGGCAGTTTTGCCGCTTTTTTGCAAGCCAATAGCGATGAGCGCTCCAACCTGCTCGAAGAAATCACCGGCACCGAAATCTATGGCGATATCTCAAGAAAAGTACACGAGTTTAAAACCCAATCAGACGCTGAACTTAAGACGCTCACGGATCGCTTATCAGGCATGACGGTGTTATCTGATGAAGAGGTACAAAGCCTAACCTCACAAAAAAACGCCCTAATTGACATCGTCAATGAAACTAAAACCGCCTTGACTAAAATCGAGTCTGATAAGCTATGGCGACAGAACCTTGATGCATACACGCACCAAATCCACCAACTTGAGCATGAAGCACGCGACATTGCCGAGCAAGAAAGCCAATTTGCTCCACAAAAAAACCAACTACAGCGCGCACTAAAAGCCCTTGAAGTGTCGGGTGATATTAAAAAACTTGACTATCAGCGCGATTTATTGACCGCACAGCTCAGTGAGCTTGCCAGTTATCAACACCAGCTACCCACCGCCGAACGCGATTACCAACTTGCTCAAAAAAACCAAGATGAGCGTCAAGCACTAGCCCAGCAAACCGAAAACGACTGGCAACAGGCCCAACCGCTATTAAACCAAGTGCGCAAGCTTGACACTACCCTTGGGCAAAAAAATCAGTACGCCCAAGAGATTGCACAGCAGTTGTCACAGCTTAGTGAGCAATTGGCTCATAATGCCCAAAGCATTGATAGTCAGCAGCAGCAGCTTGTCAGCCAGCAAACACAACGTGAACAGCTTACCCAAGCGCAGCAGCAAATCCCCCATGCAAAAACTTTGCCTCAAACATTAGCCTCCCTCACCCAACTACAGGAATCTAGCCAAGCACTCTGTGAACAAGCGCAGGCATTCGCCACCCAACAGCATCAGTTACAAGTTGATTTTCAGCACAATGAGCAGCAAGCCAGCGCTCTGCAATCACAGCTCACGCAATTGCAATCACAAATTTCTGAGCATCGACAAAACTTAGACAGCCAAACCAGTCAATTATATCATCTGACACAAGGGCAGTCAGCGGCAGTGTTGCGCCAGCAGGCTGAAGCTTATTGGCAAACCGACCAGCAGCTTGCCGCCATGCAAAGCGATGTGCAGACTTGGCAAACCAACCTGCAACACTATCAGCAATTTGCGCAGCAATTAGCCGAGGGTCAAACTCAACTGGCTCAGATTGCTAGCCAACGACTAACTAGCGAGCAGCAGCAACAAGCCGCCCAGCAGACCGTTGAATTGTTAAATCGCAACTTGATTTTATTGGCAAAAATTCAAGATTTGACCGAGGAGCGCGATAAGTTACGCCACGGCGAACCTTGCCCGCTGTGTGGGTCAACCGCGCATCCTTTCGCCACCCATCAATCCTACACGCCCGATGATACAGAGCAACAATTAGCGATTGCCAAACAACGGCTTGATGACATCAATCGCCAATTACAGCAGTTATTGCTTGAAGAGCATGCACTCACTAATAGTCAGCAACAGCTCAATGAGCATTTACAGCACCTACAGGCACACAACCAACGCTTATTAAATCAATTCCAGGTTGCCAGCCAACACCTTATACATGCTCAGCCTGTACAACAGGCAATTGAAGCGTTGCCGCCCGTTGCAGCCCTCAGCACCGATGACGATATAGACCGCCAAGCCCTTCAAACATTGGTGACGATAATCAAGGCTCAACAAACCAACAATCAGCAGGCTCTGGCAGCGCTGCAAGATTCACTGACGCAAATCGAAGCCGTACAATCAGAGCAGCAGCAAACCCAGCAGCGCTTAGCAAAACTGAGCGAGCAATACCATGATGTTTTGCAGCAACACACCTTGCTACAAAATCAGCAGCAACATCGTCAAGACAGAATCCGCGATATTGATGCCCAGCAATTGGTCATCGCCGATAAACAACATCAAGTAATACAGCGCATTGACAAGTTACTGATGCAGTTTGCAACGCGCGAGCGCACTTTTAGTTTTGCTACCACACAGGATGTGAATGCCCAATTCAATCAGCATATCGATACCCTTGCGCAACTTTTACAGCACTATCAGGGATTAGAAACTAAGCTTAGCCATATCAATAACACCATCACAGGGATTGAGCAAGCGCTCACCCGATTGGTGGCAGACCAGCAACATTTAACCCAAAATCAACGCCAAGTCCGTCAGCGACAGCAAGCGTTGGCGCAAGAGATTAGCGAGCTACAGGCGCAGCGATACGCCTTGTTTGGCGAACAAGCGGTAGACATCGTCTCTCACGCATTAATCCAAGCAAAAAATCAGGCTTTGCAGGACTATCAAGCTATCCAAACCGCCTTTCATGAGCAGCTAAGTCAGCTGCAGATTTTGCAACAACAAATCGCATCTTTGACCACTAGCACCACCCAACTAAAAACTGCCCAGCAAACCCTACAAGCCGATATCCAGCAGCGTTTTGCGACATTGGGTTTTGTAGATGACGCCGATTATCGCGCTGCGGTGTTGGTCGATACCGAGCGAGAACGCTTACAACAGCTTGCCAGTCAACTCCATAACAGCCAGCAGCGCAATCATAACCTACTCTCTGAAGCCAAACGCATACAGCAGCAGTTACTCAATCATCCCCAAACTGCGCTATCAGTTGAACAATTGCTCGATGCGCTTGGGCAATTGCAACAGCAATTTAGCGAGCAGCAAAAACAATTGGGCGCCGTTGAACAGCAGCTAGCAGCCAATGAAGCCCTTAAAAAAAACCAACAGCAACTATTAGATGCCATCAACCAACAGCGCAACTATACCGAAGAATGGAAGGTATTGCATCAGTTGATTGGTTCAAGCGATGGCAAAAAATTCCGTAACTTTGCCCAAGGCTTGACCTTTAATATCATGGTTGCCCATGCCAATGAACAGCTCAAAAAAATGAGCGACCGTTATTTGCTGATAGCTGATAGCGAGCAGCCCTTGATGCTCAATGTGATGGACAATTACCAAGGCGGGCAAATCCGTACCAGTAAAAATCTATCAGGCGGTGAGAGTTTTATTATCAGCTTGTCGCTTGCATTGGGACTGTCAAATATGGCCAGTCACCGCATGCAAGTAGATTCGCTGTTTTTGGATGAAGGCTTCGGTACGCTCGATGAAGAAGCACTCGATGTAGCGCTCGACACCCTAACCAACCTACAGCAATCGGGCAAGCTAATTGGCGTGATTTCCCATATACAGGCGCTCAAAGATAGAATCAGCAGTCAAATCCAAGTAGTGCCGCAAACAGGGGGCATCAGTAAAATTATCGGTGCCGGTATTACCAAGCTTAGTTGACTCAGTCTAGCTTTGGTTAAGCCAAATTAAGTTAAGATAAGATAAGCTAATAAGTTAAGCGGCGCGGCAAACCCATCGCAACAATCGATTCATCTTGCTGTCATGTCATTGATTCATACTGTTTTATGTCAATCTATACCGCTCACTTAATCAAAACCTGAGTGCTTAGTGTTATTTATGTCAACTCATAAGGGCAACACGATGTTAACCAAACTTTCGCAGCTTTTAGCACAAGGGCGCTTTGTCTCGCCTGTCCCTGCCGTGGTGGTGCATCCTACTACCGATATCATTTTGCAATCTTGTATCCAAGCACATCAGCACCACATCATCACCCCGATTTTGGTCGGTCCAAAACACAAAATCGAAAAAGCCGCTACTGACGCCAATTTAGATATTTCAGACTTTATGTTAGTGGATGCTGAGCATAGTCATGACGCGGTTGAAATCGCCGCAAAAATGGTTCGTGAACAGCAAGCCGACTTTATCATCAAAGGTTCAGTGCATACCGATGAATTAATGGGTGTCTTGATCGATAAAACCCAAAACCTACGCACCGAGCGCCGTATGAGCCACGTGTGGTTAATGGAAAGTCCCACGTATCACAAGCTTTTGACCTTGACCGATTGTGCACTCAATGTGGTGCCAGATTTGCTGACCAAAAAAGACATTTTGCAAAATGCGATTGATTTTGCGCACGCGCTGGACATTGAGCAGCCTAAAGTAGCCATCTTGGCAGCGGTTGAAGAAGTCAAACCGCAAATGCAATCGACCATTGATGCCGCGGCGTTATGCAAAATGGCAGACCGGGGGCAAATCACCGGCGCCTTGCTTGATGGGCCACTAGCGTTTGACAATGCGATTAGCCAACAGTCTGCGGATATCAAACATATCCACTCACCTGTCACGGGCGATGTCGATATTTTACTGGTACCTGACTTAGAAGCGGGCAATATGCTAGGTAAACAGTTAATTTATTTGGGCGAAGCTAAAGCCGCTGGTATTGTCATGGGTTCAAAAGTGCCGATTGTGTTGACCAGCCGTTCGGATGATGAACTCGACCGCCTGTATTCCATTGCCCTTGGCGCCTACGTTGCGCAAAAGCGTAAACAAGCTTGATGTTAATTCAGGTTACTTGAGATTAATTGAGGTGACTAGCATGAACGATTCTGTAATGAGGCATACTGACTCGACTCACCCGATTGTGGTGACCTTTAACGTGGGTTCAGCGACTATCAAAATGGCGGCGTACGACACGGCTAATGCAGTCGACTCATCCCCCCTTGCGTGGTCACCCTTGTTTGATGTCAATATCAACCTAAAAACCAAAAACAAAGTCTGGCACGCCATGCCCCAATCTTTGTCTGACTGGGAGCCCCAAGATAGCCTGAAAGACACCGCGGTAAGCCTGTTTACTCGTGTCAAACATGCCTTTCCCGCGCGTGAGATTGTCTGTATCCACCGAGTGGTTCATGGTGGTAAACGCTATCATGTTCCTGTGGTGATTAACGAGACAGTGATGGCGCATTTGGTGGAGTTATCACCGATATGTCCGCTACATCAGCCCCCTGCCCTATCTGTGGTCAAAGCGCTGCAAGCCATTGATAAAAATCTGGTGCACATCGCTGCCTTTGATACCGCCTTTCACTACCATCGCCCAGAGATTTGGTCTAGTTATGCGCTCCCAAAAACGCTGCGTGATCAAGGCGTGCGCTGTTATGGCTTTCATGGTTTATCGTATCAGGCGATTATGCGCAAACTTGAAACCTATCTCCCAAAGATTGCCAAAAAACGCTTAATCATCGCGCATTTGGGTAGTGGCTGTAGTATCACCGCGGTCGAAAATGGCAAATCAAAAGACAGTACCTTTGGCTTTAGTGGATTAGATGGCGTGCCAATGGGTACCCGTCCGGGTCATTTGGATTCTGGGGTGATTTTGTATATGGTCGAGCAAGGTTGGACGCTCGAGCAAATGAACCAATGCCTATATAAAGAGTCGGGTTTGCTCGGTTTATCTGAAATTAGCAATGACGTGCGTGATTTGCTCGCTAGCGATGACCCACGCGCCAAATTTGCACTGGCGTATTTTATCACGCATGCCGCCAAAGAAATCGCAAGCCTGATGGTCAGTACGAAAGGCTGTGATGCGCTTATCTTTACCGCAGGGATAGGTGAGCAATCGGCAATTATCCGTCAGATGATTGTCGAACAACTCGATTTTTTAGGTTTTAGTTTGGATGCGGATAAAAATATCGATGGCCGTATTGACGTTCCGATTTTGCGAATCAACTCAGACGATGACAAACAAATTTATGTCATATTGACCGATGAGCAACTTGAATTAGCTTTATCACTTGAGCATCCAATCACGATAAAACCCAATAATTAAAAGTGACAAGCCTGTCAACTATTTTTAGGATAAATGGTAAGATATAACCGATTTTTATCGGTTACCTACGCTTACTGTCTAGTTGATTATACTATTACAAATATTAACATAAATAGTGATTGTTTTTTACTTTTAAGCTCCTCGCAAGGTTTAATTTAGCCATTTTTCATGATATTGTAATATCAAGCAAATAGACTATGCTTAAATCTTATCGCATTCATTTTAGTCATATTTTTGATTAGAAAATGTATCGCAACTTGGTATTCTAAAATACCCTTCTTGTTTTTTCTGGTAGCCTAATGAGGTCAATTATGAACAACGATTTTATGGATAAAATGAAAGATGGTTCACGTCAAATGTACGCACCATGGTCTCGCTTCAACCAAGCGATGTTACGAAATGCGGAAAAAATGACTGACTTTTCTTTAGAAACAATGCGTCATTACTCAGAAATGGGTCTTGAGCAACTTCGCAATGTTTCTTCTGTTGACTCTCCAGAAGCGGCTTCAAGCTTCAACCAAAAACAAACTGAGCTGCTCAACCAATTGGGTCAAAAAATGTTGTCAGATGCACAGCGTTTGACTGAGCTTGGCAATGAAATCCGTAATGAAGTCATGTCAGCGATGAATGAAATCTATAGCCAAAATGCATCCAGCATGCAAGATGCCATGCAAAGCGCCGCTAGTAACGCATCAAAAACGGCAGAAGACTTTAACCGCAAAGTAAACGAAAATATGCACAAAGCGGCAAACCAAATGTCAGAAGCGGTTAAACAAACCACCCAAAACATGAACAAAGCTGCGACTAACGTGACTGCTGCGGCAACCCGCACCACTAATGATGTACCACAAACACAAAATAGTGAAGCGGCAAAACCTGCAGCAAAAACAACCCCTGCAGCAAAATAATTAGTTTGATGCATCGTAGTCATTC
This sequence comes from Moraxella sp. CTOTU46711, assembly GCF_031975715.1. Lineage (NCBI taxonomy): Bacteria > Pseudomonadati > Pseudomonadota > Gammaproteobacteria > Moraxellales > Moraxellaceae > Moraxella > Moraxella sp. CTOTU46711. The sequence goes on along the minus strand of NZ_DALYMP010000004.1, from coordinate 17,727 downwards.
TTAAGACTGTATCATTTATAAACAGCTATTTATGTTTTACCTGATAGATGAATGGCAGCTTATGAATTTATAAAAGTGGTGGATTAGACAGATGCCTAATCCACCTTATTTTTAAGTAAGCGTGCATATTCACAGCGAATTCTTATCAAGCACATCATAATGACGGGACTTATCATGGCAGACAATAAAGACACCCAATATCAAGGAACGAACGCCCATTCCTCAAGCGACAATGCTTCAAATAACAATACTTCCAACACCCAAGGCGCAGAGAATACCAATACCACCAATGCTTTTGGCTACACGCCATTTGCCAATTTTCCCTTTGGCAATAATGCATTTGGTTTTGGTAGTAATCCTTTTAACAACTTTGGAACCAACGCCTTTGATCTGCCGCAAAATCCGCTGGATTTTTTGAGTAAAACCAATCCGTTTGCTCACATGGCCTCTAGTATTCCGCCTTACAATCCTGCGGTTGGTGAATTCTATAGCGAATTTTTTGGCAATATGACCAAACTCAGCCAACAAATTGCACAGCAGTCGATGCGTGCCAACCAAGCGCCGCAGTACACCAATACATCCATCATGATGGATTTAATGGATGGCTGGCGTAAAATGGGTCAAATGGTGACCAATCACCCAGGCACGATGGTTGAAGACCAATTGCAGTTATTTAAAGACCAAATGCACTTGTGGCAAAACACGCTACAACAATTTGCCGGTAAAAAAATCGACCCAGTGGCAAGTCCTGAAAAAGGCGATAAACGCTTTAATGATGAAGAATGGGAAGACAATCCTATTTTTAACTTCCTAAAACAGTATTATTTATTAACCACCCAAGCGATGATGGATGCGATTGATGGCGTTGAAGGTATTGATGAAAAAACCCGTCAACGCTTGGCTTTTTTTACCCGCCAATGGATCAATGCAGTGGCCCCAACCAACTTCTTAATGACCAACCCAGAGGTACTACGTTTGACCATCGAAAGTCGGGGTCAAAATTTGGTTCAAGGTATGAAACAGTTGGCTGAGGACATGGGTAACAGCGCTGATACCCTCAATATCCGTATGACTGACCAGAGTGCGTTTCGGGTGGGTGACAACATCGCCACCTCAAAAGGAAAAGTGGTATTTGAAAACCACATGATGCAGCTCATCCAGTATGACCCTTCAACCGAAAAAGTAAAACAACGTCCGTTGCTGATGGTGCCACCTTGGATCAACAAATTCTACATCATGGACTTACGTGAGAACAACTCGTTTGTACATTGGGCAGTCAATGAAGGTCATACGGTTTATGTCATCTCTTGGGCGAACCCGACACCTGAGTACAAAAATGTTGGCATGAGCACTTACATGAAAGACGGTGTGCTTGCAGCGATGGATCAAATTGAAGCCATCACAGGTGAAAAAACCATCAATATTACAGGTTATTGTATTGGGGGTATGTTGACCGCATTGACGTTAGGCTATCTTGCCGCGACCAAGCAAGAAAGCCGCATTGCCAGTGCGACACTTTGGGCGACTATTATTGACTTCTCAGATCCAGGTGATATTGGCGTCTTTATCGATGACAAAATCGTTGCGGCGATTGACAAGCAGAACGCCGACAAAGGCGTGTTTGATGGGCGAATGATGGGCGTGTCATTTAGCCTACTCCGTGAGAACAGCCTATACTGGAACTACTATGTGCAAAACTACCTCAAAGGCGAACGCCCTGTACCTTTTGACTTGTTATACTGGAATTCAGACTGTACCAACGTGACCGCTGCGCTGCACCATTTTCTACTGCGTGAGTTCTATATCAACAACTTGCTGCGTAAACCGGGCGGGGTCGAAATTGACGGCGTGAAAATTGACCTATCAAAAGTTAAAATTCCCGTATTTATGGTGGCAACCTTGCAAGACCATATCGCAAAATGGAAAAGCTGTTACCCAGGCACGCAAGTATTTGGCGGTGAAAAAGTATTTGTGTTGGGGGAATCAGGTCATATTGCAGGTATCATGAACCCCCCAGGTAGTAAATATGGTTATTACACCAATGATAACTACACTGCGGATGCTGACCAATGGTACAAAGACGCCACCTATGTTAAAGACACCTGGTGGACAAGATGGCATGACTGGATCAAACCATTTGAGGGCAACGAAATCAATGCCCGTGTTGTCGGTCAAAATAGCCAAGGTAAAGAAATCCCAACCTATGGCGATGCCCCAGGTAGCTATGTCACGGTCAAAGCGACTGAAGCCTTAACTGGTCATAACTTTGCAGAAGCCTACCGTTCACAATTACCACCGGTATAATATATCGTTATTACACAACATCCCGTGATTGCCTAGCCTCTCACGGGCTTTTTATAAAATAGCCAAATCGCTCATAAGCTACATAGATTTGCTAGTCAAAAGTTGTGATATTGAGTAGAATTAACGCCATATTCTGCGCATAATAGCGATTGGAAACACTTTGAATAGAGCGCCTATGTCGATTGAACCAGCACAAAACAACCTATCCCTTAGTAAATTAGACCGCAATATTGTCTTCTTTGATCGGGCGATTCGCTCGTTTATTCCAAACAGTAATCTTAGCACCCGTCCTTTGCCTGTCTCTAGCCCCGATGTGCCAAAACTCTCCGTGGAAGAAGCGCGTCATGTCGCAGGTCTCATGCGTATCAATCATACTGGCGAAGTATGCGCGCAAGGACTTTATCACGGTCAAGCATTTACTGCTAAGCAAGCAACGGTCAAAAAAGCCATGCACCAATCTGCGCTAGAGGAGATTGACCACTTGGTGTGGTGTGAGATACGGTTAAATGAATTGGGCAGCCATCCCAGTATTTTTAGTCCGCTTTGGTATGGGCTATCGTTTGGCATGGGTGCGGTAGCGGGATTGATTTCCGATGAGTTTAGTTTGGGGTTTGTCGCAGAAACGGAAACCCAAGTCAGCGAGCATTTGCACAGCCATCTTGGCAAGCTGCCAACACAAGATAAACGCAGCACTGAGATTTTAAGCCAAATGGATAAAGAAGAATTACATCACCGTGATAAAGCAGTCGAATCAGGTGCCAGCCCATTGCCAGTACCCATCAAAACCACGATGCGTTTTTTGGCTAACTGCATGAAAACGGTGGCGTATCATATTTAGCCAAGCGTGTTTAACCGAACGTGTTTAGCCAAGCGTGTTTAAATGAGCATGACTGACAGCCTCAATCGTTTGCTGGCGCGTTTATTGCTATAACCTTGCTTAAGCGCGCTGTTTTCGCGTAAAAATATAACAATAACTTTATTTTTTTTTGATAGTATTTTCAGATTATTGCTTTACATTGTTGCTATGGGATAAGCTGATTGATTTGTGCAATCTATCCCACCCAATTTTTTAAGGAAATTTCAATGACTCACATGGTAAAACCCCTAGCCTATACCTTAGCTATTTTGATGGCAACGAATGCCACTGTAGGGATGGCTGCAACTGCAACCGCAAAAACAACGACCAAGACGACCACCACCAAAACCACCGCGGCAAAACCCGCTACCCAGACAAAAGCAACTAAAAAAACCACGGTGACCAAAGCCAAAACTACCAACAAATCAACCGAGAAATCGGCTGATACGGTCAGTAATAGTGTGAAGGATACTACCCCACCAACGACAGCGCCGTCAGCCACCTCAAATACAGGTTCAGTGATAGTGCCTGTCTTGACCGCCCCCACGGTTGCCAACGTGATTTATCCATCTACCAACAGCGTACAATTGGTAGGCACGGATATTTCAGCGCAAAATCTTGCCAATATCCCACTGCCGACTTTAACGCTTAGTAATATCTCAACAATAAAAACCGTTTTGGTTCCACGAACCACGGATAATAGTACACAGTTAGATGTCAGCGTGTTAGACGATTTTATTACCTATGCTACCCCAATGGCACGTCACTACCCCCCTGTTTTTTCGAGCCGTACTGAGCGCTACAATACCACTGAGCGACTCAAATCCTTGACCGCATGGATTGAAACCTACGCACAAAATCCAAATGCCTCTTATGAGGTGTTACTGCGTGCAGCAAAACTCAATGCGATGGGTCGCAATCTGGATTTAGGTTCTGATTATGCCGTGCGTGCAGGCAATTATATCGCCCGTGCCGTGAGACTCAATGACACGGCAGAAGCCAACTTCTTATATGGCGCGATGCTCGCTGAGGGTGGCGGTTTTAAAGAAGGTGCCAAATACTTAGAAAAAGCCGAAAAAATGGGCTATCTAGAAGCTACGCAAAGTTTGGCGCAAGCGGATTTATTGGATGATAAAAAAGAACGTGCCATTCAACGGTTAACGGAATTTAAAGCCAAAAATCCAGACAATCCGTATATCGATGAGCAATTACGCATCGTCAATAGCGGTAAATACTATATTTGGGATATCCCTGCAAAAGTCGTTCAATAATTTTTTGCGTTCATACCCTAGCCGTGGTTTAATATCATTGCTAAGTCACCATGCTAATTCACCATGATAGTTGAATTTTAGCATGGTGATTTTTTTCACCCTGTCATTCAGTGATAGGCAGATTTTTTGCGCTATCTATTGTTGCTCTACTCTTTTTTGCTCTATTTTAGCCGAGTAAATCACCATGCCGCTAACAAACCAATCTACTAGATTTTGTCAAAAGTCTCTCATCACAGCGACGACATTGGTTACTATCATCACCCTTACTGGCTGCGCCACCACCAAAATCGGTAGCCGCGATACTGCAAGAGCCATCATAGATCAGCGCGTCAGCGTGTTGTCGGGCAGCCGCTTGAGTTCTGACACCAAAAGCCGTTTAGTGCAAGCCGGTTTAGATGAAGAAAAATGCTTGGCAAACATGCCTGCCTGTGTAGTGACGCTCAAGCAAGCGGATCTTAATACCGATAAAGGGATTTATGGCGCAATTAGTGAGCTGTTTTACGCCTCTGCCCAGCAGCGCCAGCAAGCCAAAACTTGTACCAATCCGCCAAAAGATTTGACCACAGACTATGCCAAAGATTTGGTTGGCAAGACCGACGTTGTAGCGCCCAAACCCGATGAAATCTCTTGTACCACCGCCTTTCAAGACGATATGCTGCAATCGATTCGATTTTCTTACATTTATTTGATGTACGATATCCTCAATCCAGCCGTCGTCAATCAACAACCGTCACAATTATATTATCTGCCAAAAGAACGCGACACCCAAATTCAGGATTTATATTACGCTGCCATCGACGCGTTAGGTGATCGCTTGTATCATCAAAAAATGGCAGAAAATTATCAAATCACTCGCAACAACTTGCGTGTCAATATCAATGGACAGCCGTTTACTGACAAATCCGCATCGATGAAGTTGATTTCAAGCTACCAAATTGATTTATCAAAATTTAATACCATCAGTCGCCGCGATGGCTTTGGTATCAATTATGTGGCGCTGCTTAATAGTCGCATCAATACGGCGGTGATTATTGACTTGTTGCAACACTATGCCAATGATACACCGCTAGAAGAACGTATCCACCAAACAGGGCATTTGCCTATGACTGCGGTGTTGGTGCCTAAAGGCAATACCATTGATGAGTTGCAAAAAACCACCGATTTTTCCCTTAATATTTATGATCCTTATCAATTTAAAAGTGTCTCTATACTCAACAAAGATTTTGCGCTATCGGCGAATTTTTCGGCAGCCTACGGCTTGTGGTCACAGGACAATCGCCTAGGCAATATCAGCTATCTAAGTTTGTTCGCCTCGCCCTATCAGCAGACCCAGCCGCATTTATTTATGCTTGAGCCCTACAACCCCAATAAACGCGTGATTATCATGATGCATGGGTTAGCATCGAGTCCTGAAACTTGGATTGGACTGACGAATGACATTTTTAATGACCCAAAACTTCGCGAAAACTTCCAAGTTTGGCAGATTTTTTATCCAACCAATATCCCGATGCTAGAAAACCGACACCAAATTTATGACTTGATTGAACGCACTTTTAAAACTGTCGATCCTGAGCAGCAGGACGTTGCCAGTCAACATTCGGTGCTGATTGGTCATAGTATGGGTGGGGTGATTGGGCGTTTGTTGGTATCAAATGATGACTTGACGCCCAAAGTCGAATCGCTGGTTGCTAATTACTCACAGCTGAATAATTTTTCAGCGGGCTACGCTGCATTTGTCCGTCATGCGCAAAACAAAACGCTCAGTGACCGCTTCAAACTTCAAGCGCTACCGCAAGTCGACCGTGCGATTTTTATCTCTTCGCCATTTCGTGGTACCGATTATGCCGATCGCTGGTTTACTCGCAGTTTGCGCCGTATCATCTCGCTACCGGCAGGATTTATCCGCACCGTGTATGGCAATTTAAATTCGCTATTTACTGAAGGCGTGGTTTCAAGCAATCCTCTGGCACAGCTATTTTTGGAAAATGGCGCGAGCCAGTTGAGCAGCCACTCTTACTTTAACCAATTAACGGCAGATGTCACAATCGCGCCCAATGTTGCCGTCAATAACATGATCGCCACTGATGATAAGGATTTGTCCAATGCGCTCAATCAGTTTACCGCTAAGGCAGCCAATAGCACTACTGCTAATATATCGGCATCCATAACATCTTTGAACAATGACAATACAACCGCGACCATTAAACCAGCCACAGAGACCAAGCTGTATAACACCACGAGTCTGGCGCAAGCCAAACAAAGTCTGGATGAGAAAAAGCAACTCTTAGAATCGGTGAAATATGGCGCAACCGACCGTGTCTCCGATGGTATTGTGCCGTACAACAGCTCGCATTTAGAAGGCGTGGAATCTGAAAAAGTGCTTACCGGTCGTCACAATGTTCATACTAGCCCGCAGGCGATTTTGGAGTTGCGTCGCATCCTGCATCAACAACTCGCTCGCTATGGTGTCACCCAAGCCCCCCCTGACAGACAGCCTTGATAGCCATTATCAGCATCAATAAAAAAGCGAATAGCCTTCACTATTCGCTTTTTATTAAACTGTTTTTTATTCAACTATTTATTGCTACTACTGACCGTCCAACCGCTAAACTTTAGCAAAATACTTGGTCAACACTTCAAGACAGCGCGTCACCTTTGCAGGTTGTTGTTCATGTCTAGGTGTTACGGCATACAGCATATAACTTGGCAACTGGTAACCTGGCAATACCTCTACTAGATCGCCATTTGCCAATTCTTTTTGGATATCGAGTGACATGATACGGGCAACGCCATGCCCTTCTTTAGCAAGGGTCGTGGCAAGCATAATGTTGTTGGTTTGAATACGCGTTGGCATACGCACGCGTGATTTTTTACCTGTTTCCACATTGATCATATCGACTTGATTGGGATCTTTGATAAGGCTAATGCCAATCATATTGAGTTTGGCCAAATCTTTTGGCTCGGTCAATTTTTCATTTTGACGTAAAAAATGCGGTGAAGCCACAAGCAACTGACGTATCTCGGTCAAAGGAAACGCCGATAAACTACTGTCATTAAGGTTTGGTGACATCCGAAGGGCGATATCGATACGCTCTTCAATCAAGTCAACATACTGATTATCCGCTTCAAAATGGATGGTTAAATCATCATGCGCCGAAATCCAAGTCGATAGCGCGGGTAAAATATGATTCACACCCAATTCTGGCGTGGTCGCAATGCGTAAGTTCCCTGCTAACTCATCGCGTAATTGATTGACACGGATACGACCTTGTTCGGCTGCCGCAACCACATCTTTGGCACTCTCATAAAAACTAGTACCTGCTTCTGTTAAGCTTAACTTACGAGTTGAGCGATGCAATAACACCACACCCATATCGTTTTCTAACGAGCGGATTTGTTGACTAACCGCACTTGTTGTTATGCCCAGTTCTTTTGCAGCACCACTAAATGAACCATGACGTACAACACTTGCAAAAACCGCCATGCCTCTTAAATTATCAAGCATATTTCACCCAATTTTATCACTTAATCAAAGTCACTTTTAAAAGCTGATGTATTATACGTTATTAGCAAGATAAATTAAACGACATCGGGATTTATTAACTAAAATTATTAATATTTTTTCAACTATTTAATGTTGTATTTTATTGATTTTCTTAACAAATATTGGTTTTCTTCAATTACTAGTTTGTTAAAAAAGTAAAAATTAGAATTTATATAAATTAAATTCACTTATTGAATTAACTTAACAGAGCTAATCGAGGCGTGTTGCTGCAACAGTGCCTGCGTAACTGCTTGTTGTTCAAGCTGGTGGGTAGCTTGTTGTAACGCTAGTTTTTCGCGGGCTTCTTGTAATGCTTCTGGTTTCAATTTCTCTAGCGCTTGAAAATTACTTGCCGACTCCGCCAAACGAATATCAATCCCCTCAAAAAGCTGTCGAAGTTTTTGGCAAAAATTATCAAAAGTTGCAGTATGGGTCAAAAAGCTTTGTTCAGTGACAAATTGGCTAACCCCATGAATCTCGCCCGTCATAACCCCGCGTTTGGCAAGCACTAATTCATCATCATCGAGCCAGCCTTGCTCACGGGCATTAAACACCCAATAATCCCATTTGGCAGGTGTCCATTCGCCTTCAAGTGGTACATCAGTGGGTTTGAGCAACGCCAGTGGCGATATATCAGTAATATCACTACCTTCTGCCACCCTAGTGTGATGGGAATTGTCAACATTAACACTGACATTGGTAGCTACGGCGACTGGCGCTAGCTCATTTTGTTTTATTGGGTTGCTATCCTGTGTAACCTTGACAGGTGGGGTAACAATGTCAGGTGCATTAACAATACCATGCACGCTAGTTTCATGATGACTGACACTGGGTTGCAAGTCAGATAAGCGATTGGCATCGTCTTCTATGGGTGGCGTTTGCTGTGTGCTGGTATTGACTGCGGCTTCATCGATAGATATGAAATGGCTATCATCAAATGCCTGTTGTTCAATGCCTTGTTGAATGCTTTCTTCAATGCTATCAACGTTTGACGCAGATTTGAGCAGATTGTCATCCGATAAGTTGTCATCACTCTGCGATTGTGGCACTCGCTCTGCATCAATGTCATGGTCTGACGGTAGCGAGGCTGATGACTGAGGTTCTGCTGCATCGCCAAAAAATGCGCTATGATAAGCTACCTGATTATTATTTGCCTGATTAGTCGCTGCCTGATATGAATAATTTGAGTCATCAGCGACAGTTACTTGTAAGCTATCTTCAGCCATCACTGAAAACTTTGCATCTTGCATGGATTCGCTAGGCGTTATGTCAACAAGTTGAGAATCAGGACTTTGAGAGTCAGCGTTACTAGCGATTGGCGGACGAAGCGGGATTTGATTACGACGAAGCGGCTTGAACGCCATCAAGCGGAGCAAACAAATCTCTAACGCTTGCATCGGCGTATTGGCTAATGCCAAGTTTTCACGGCTTTTTACCACAATGTCATAATATAGTTGTAATAGCTCTGCGGGTAACTGCTGAGCCAGTTGTTGCAATTGCTCGCTTTGCTGGCGATTGATTTGCAAATCAAAATTTGGCAAGGCCTGCAAAATTGCCAATTGATGTAGCGTCTCAGCCAACCTATCAAATACGGCTTTGGCATCCACCACCTGCTCACGCAGAAGCTGAATGGATTGTGTCAATTGCTGGGTATTTTGCTGGTAAATATTGGCAAGGATAGCGATGACATCGGCTTGGTCAATTAAGCCAAGCATCTGGCGAATCACTTCATCTGTGACATTGCCATTGCCAAACGCAATGGCTTGATCAGTGAGTGACAACGCATCGCGCACGGAGCCTTTGGCACTGCTCGATAGCTGCCATAAGGCATCAGGCTCGTAGCTGATTTGCTCTTTGTTAAGAATCGTGCCAAGATATTCAGCTAACGCCACTTGCGGCAAAGGTCTGAGCACAAATTGCAGACAACGCGAGATGATGGTAATGGGCAGTTTTTGTGGGTCTGTGGTCGCAAGCAGAAACTTCACATGCGCGGGCGGCTCTTCGAGGGTTTTGAGTAGCGCATTAAAACTATGCGTCGACAGCATATGCACTTCATCAATTAGATAGACTTTGTAGCGACCTTGGGTCGGTGCATACGGCACGTTGTCGAGTAATTCACGGGTATCTTCAACTTTGGTACGTGATGCCGCATCAATCTCAATCAAATCAATAAAGCGACCGCTATCGATGGATTGACATACACCACATACGCCACAAGGCTCGCTTGTCACCCCTGTCTCACAGTTAAGGCATTTCGCTAAAATACGCGCAATGGTGGTCTTGCCGACGCCGCGCGTACCCGTAAATAGATACGCATGATGCAAGCGCTGGTTATGGATGGCATTGATTAATGCTTTGGACACATGTTCTTGTCCCAGCAGCTCATGGAAGTTTTTTGGACGATATTTGCGTGCTAGGACTTGATACATGGTTATGGATACATGACAACAAAAACGTTAAAAAAAGAAATAACCTTAACCCGCTAGTAGTAAAACTAAACCGCTGGGCTATTGGCTTCAATTAGGGGTTGTAATTCACCGTCTTGGAACATTTGATAGATAATATCACTGCCGCCAATCAGCTCACCTGCCACCCATAATTGTGGAAAAGTTGGCCAGTTAGCAATCTGTGGCAAAGTTGCACGGATTTCTGGGTTTTCAAGAATATTGACAAACGCAAATGGGCGACCAATTTGGGTTAGCACATCCACCGCGCGCGCAGAAAAACCGCATTGTGGGAACTGTGGCGTGCCTTTCATATAAAGTAATACGCTGTGTTGAGCGATTTGGTCACGGATGGTTTGTTCGATGTCAGTTTGGTTCATATCAGTCATATGAAATTCCTTTATCAGGCTCTTGTTAAAGTAGAGCGCTATCTTCACAGCTAGAATTTGACTCACTAATGATGAGTGCAGGGTTGCTATTATACGCTATAATGGTTATCGAAAGTAAGCATTCAAGATGCCCACCCAAAAAAAGTCAGCAGCAATATCACCCGCAAATTCCATTAATCTGATGGAGTCACTTGTTCAAGCAATACCACGCAGCTCACCATAATGCCTTCTTGGCGACCGGTAAACCCAAGCTTTTCAGTCGTGGTGGCTTTGACGCTGATTTGGTCAATCGTGCAGCCCATGACACCGGCAATACGCGATTGTATCTCGGTACGATAAGGCAATAGTTTTGGACGCTCCGCCATGATGGTGATGTCGGCATTGATCAGCGCAAAGCCTTTTGATTGGATAAATTGGTACACTTGGTTCAGCAAAATGGTCGAATCTATATTGCGAAAACGCTCATCGGTATCCGGGAAAAACTGCCCAATATCGCCCAGTGCCAATGCACCAAGCAACGCATCACACAAGGCATGTAACACCACATCGCCATCAGAATGCGCAAGCAAACTGTGGGTATGGGGAATTTGTACCCCGCCTAATGTTATGAATTGGTTTTCTGTGCCGTCGTTGACAAAGGCATGGACATCAATACCCTGACCGATTCTTATCATGGTTAATCCTATTTTTTTATCTTGCTGTCGTGATTTTGGGGGAGCCATTGTGTTTGGTTTAGCGGTGTCTATTCTAACAGTTCTAACAGTGACTGTTTTAGTGGTCTCTATTTTAACGGTTAAAGTGTGATTTACAAGTAGTTAGGCTATCTTAAATAAAAGCTTTGAATAACAACTTAGATTAAAAACTTTTGATAACGACTTTGAATACAAACTTGGCATAACCAGCTACTATCACTGCTTGAATTAAAAATTGGGTGTCAAACGAGATTTGCCGTATAACGTCTAAAAAAATTGATAAATCCTAGTAAATTGCTATGGTATTTTATTATATAACGTTATATAATATAAAAATAAACCCATCAAGTGGGGAACTTGATGGGAGTGGGTAATGCACTACTTGTTGTTATTTTTATTGTTTCTTTCTTCTTCTTTGTTTTACTGATGTTAGCCATAATGCCAAATTATGGCTTTTTTATTTTTATAGTTTTTTATTTTATTTTTTGTCTTATTGATTCTGTCTTATTAATATCGTAGTCAACAAAGCTTGTATTTATGTCGTTATGAATTTATTTTAGCGGATTTGCGCCTGTGCTCTATGTGCTCTTTGTTATGAATTGTTAAATTAAGTTTCTTTAGTTTCCTTAATAAAACTATTAATATTAATTTTGCATCCTTATTTTTGCATTACTACTTTTTAATGATAAACCATCTGAGTGATAGGCAATAAAAAAACGGCTTAAAATTTAAGCCGTTTTTTGTTATGTCAAGATTAACGCGTACGTGGACAAACTTCATTGTCACTGAAAAAATAGCTGATTTCACGGGCTGCAGATGTGGTTGAGTCTGAACCGTGAACCGCGTTTTCATCAATACTGTTAGCAAAGTCACGACGGATAGTGCCTTCAGCCGCGTCTTTTGGATTGGTAGCGCCCATGATTTCACGGTGGTGAGCCACTGCGTTTTCCCCTTCAAGTACTGATACGACTACTGGACCTGAAGTCATGAAAGATACTAAATCGTTATAAAATGGACGCTCTTTGTGCTCAGCGTAGAAACCGCCCGCCTTTTCGTTGTCTAAATGCAACATTTTTGCTGCCACAACTTTTAAGCCTGCTTTTTCAAAACGGCTGTAGATTTCGCCAATGTGGTTGCCTGCAACTGCGTCAGGTTTGATAATTGATAAAGTACGTTCAATAGCCATGTTAATTTCCTTTAAAATAGAAGGGGATTATGATTTTAAGTGTGAGAAACTGTAAAAACAGTCCTTACCCTACCCGATGACTCTGTCAAATCGTGATTTGAAGACACGGGGTGCTGTTCTTAGTTGCCTATTATAATGATATTGAGGGCAAAAACTAGTTTAATTCATCACTGTTAAGTCGAAATTGCTAGAATATCAAGTTGAACAAGTTTTTTGTAATAAATGGCGGATATATTCTGTGATACGCAAATGGTATAATAGCCAATAGCTTAAATTTTCTCTCAATGGTATGACGCTCTCAAATATCACAAAAACACAAGCGGTTGTTGTCAGCCTATGCTTGGCGCTATTATTGGTGGCAAGTATCGGTTTGGCACGTCAGTTTACTGTCAAAGCCGTGCCAGATTGTCAGCGCAAAAACCAGCCGTTTGACTACAGTATCTGCGAGCTTGATGCTAAAAACGCGGCGAATTTTTCACTACAGTGGCAAAATCCCTCGTCCACGAGCCACCCATTATTACTCACCTTTACTACCCTGCGCGATTATTTGGCAAGTGAGCAACCTGCCAAAACCTTGCTGTTTGCAATGAATGCAGGGATGTACGATGGCAATTTTGCGCCGATTGGGTATACGGTCATCAATGGCAAGCAAATCCGAGCCCTAAATCTCAAGCAGGGCGGCGGCAACTTTCACTTGATGCCCAACGGGGTATTTTGGCAAGACCGTCAAGGTTTTTATATCACTGAAAGTCAAAGCATGGCAAAAAAACTGACAAGCGGAGCAAAACCGACCTTCGCCACCCAATCTGGACCCATGCTGGTCATCAATGGTAACATCCATCCGGCATTTGATGGCAATAGTACCTCGAGAAAATACCGCAATGGTGTTGGCGTGTGTGGTCACAATCCTACTAGCCGCGTCAAATTTGTGATAAGCGACACCCCTGTCAGCTTTTATGAGTTTGCCGATTTGTTCAAATCGCAATTGGGCTGTGACAATGCGTTATTTTTGGATGGCGGTAGCGCTTCAGCATTGTATAGTCAGACGCTCTCACGTAATGACAATAAATATATGGGTGTGATGATTGCGGTGACACAAGACAAATAATGCGTATTCCGTAAGACAAATTTATGCTGATTTAATCAGCGTTTTGCATAAAATTATCCATTTCCACATTGCAAAAATAATTTTTTAAGGTATTATAATCAGCCTAGTTTTGACAAATTTGCTTAGCAATATTTGTGACACTACCCTTTCGGGCCTATAGCTCAGTTGGTTAGAGCAGAGGACTCATAATCCTTTGGTCCACAGTTCAAGTCTGTGTGGGCCCACCATATAAAATAACCACTTAGGTGCATTAATCCTCAGTGGTTTTTTATTTTTTGGATTGTAATAATCAAATAGCGGCAATCACTATTTCAAAGCCATACTTTTAAACCCATACTCATGTCATTCGGTTTTGACTGTTACTTGGTTTTGACTGCCTGAATCAATCACCCAATCACTATCTAATTTGATATAAATATTTGTTTTATATTGAATTATCTTTGTTAATAGTTAATACTTCCAAGGAAAATGTCTTTACATTCATTGTAGATAAGTTATAATAAAAACAATACGACTGGTCTATTTTTTTATAATAGCGTATACGTCGTAATAAATATGGAGCCTACCCCTATCAAGAAGTCTGAAGCAAAACGCTTACACATTCTTAACACCAGTTCTGACCTGATTTTGCATAAAGGTTTTAGCGGTGTGGGATTACAAGAAATTTTACAAAGCTGCGAGATTCCTAAAGGTTCATTTTATCATTACTTCAAATCTAAAGAGTCTTTCGGCTGTGAGTTGGTACAGTATTATGTAGATAATTACCAACGCCGTTTAGATGAACTATGGCGTAGCGACCAATCCGCTTATGAAAAACTAATCGGGTATTTTAACCTATGGATTGAAGATCCTGATGCGCCATGTAGCTGGGCAGATAGCTGTTTAATTGTAAAACTTGCTGCAGAAGTCGCTGACCTATCTGAAGATATGCGCGCTATTATGTCCAATGGCGTTGATAAGGTAATCCAGCGGATTGCTGAAGTCATAGTCTTGGGCAAACAAGATGGGTCTATCCAAGCAGAGACTGATGCCTTGACGGTAGCCCAAGTGACTTACCAAATGTGGATGGGCGCAGCGTTATTAAGTAAGCTGCAAAAAGATAAAACACCATTACATCAAGCCTTAAAAGCGACAGCGTTTTTATTAAAAAGTGGACAGTCTTAAAAGTTAGCTTTGCTGGCTTAACCTCACTAACTTAACCTTAGTAACTTAGCTTCACTATCTTGGCTTCACGACAATAATAGCTGCAAAAATTGTAATAGCAGCCCATTCATACATAATGATTGGGCTGCTATTACTTTAATTTGATAACAATGCATATCACTCATGTACTAACTTGTAGGTTAGCTAGTGCATCTGGTAGCAGTGCTTTTTCTTAAATAGCGTCTTCAACACCTTCAATGATAAAGGCACGATAATTTGCCCCTTTTAGGCGATGTTGTAATGCTTCTTGATAGACGGGACTGTGATACCAATCTCGCGCGGCTGCCATATCAGGAAAGCGTAGAATAACAGCGCCTTCAATTTCATTGCCTTCAAGCACTTCTAATTCACCATAAAAAGCCAAGGGTGTTATCTCACGACCTTCACGAGCAAGCGGCGCTTTTTGTGCATATTGCGCCAGTTCCTCAACGTCCGTAGTTTGCTCACGGGTAAATACCACATATGCAGACATGGACTACTCCTTATTTAACAATTCAAGCAATGCGCTGGCGGTTGCAGCAGAAGAGGCAGGATTTTGTCCAGTAATTAGCAATCCATCTACTTGGACATACACTTGCCAATCACCCGCTTTAGAATAATGACCACCTTTTTCTTTGAGCATATCTTCGACCAAAAACGGTACAACTTCGGTCAATCCTACCGCTTCTTCTTCAGTATTGGTAAAACCCGTCACGGATTTACCGCTAACCAAAGGCTTGCCATCACTGGTTTTTACATGACGAAGAACACCTGGGGCGTGACAAACTGTAGCAACGGGTTTTCCTGACTCAATCGCTTGTTCAATCAGAGCAATTGAAATCGGATCTTCTGCCAAATCCCACAATGGACCATGTCCGCCTGGGTAAAACACGGCATCATAATCAGCGATAGAAATTTCGCTAAGTTTATGGGTCTGTGCCAACGCTTGCATTGCAATTGGATCGGCTTCAAAGCGATGCGTGGTTTCAGTTTGTGCATCGGCTAAGTTACTTTTTGGGTCTAGCGGTGGCTGCCCACCCTGAGGTGATGCTAGGGTAACTTCAACACCCGCATCAATAAAGGTGTAATACGGCGCCGCAAGTTCTTCTAACCAAAAACCTGTTTTCTTACCAGTATTGCCGAGTTTGTCATGTGAGGTCAGAACAAGTAAAATTTTCATGTTATTTTCTCTGATAGTTTTTAGAATTAAGGTTATCGCTACATGAGCACAGCAGTAAGTCGTGTGTGCAATGTAAAAGATGCCGAGCAAATCAATCCATTATTTAATAGCATTGACTAATAGCATTAAAAAAGATTGCGCGACTGATACCTGAGCAAATATTATCTGTCCAACAAACTTAAAAAATTACTCAATACTGCAAATATTGGTCAACGCTAGTCAACACTGGGATTTTGTTGTCATCATGCTGTCACTATACACAAAAATAGACCAGTCGTCTATTTATTTGTTGTGTAGATTTATTGATAGTATAAATAATAAAATTTAATCCACCGGGAAAAGCAGTTTTTGTAAGTAAGATAGCTAGCTGAAAACTTGATTTAAAACTTGGTAACGATTAAAACAACAAAGCGATATGATTAATTGCAGGGTAATTAGTTAAATGGCGCAAAGTCTAAATTTGCACATTGCTTACTATCAGCAAGTTAAGAAAATATTGTAATTGAATATATATAGTCAAATAAACGTCAATGATACAGTATGGGATGACCGATTAGATAAGTGACTGATTTAAGTGAAGTGATATAATTATAATAAAGAGCTGCTTTTTAGTTAATATTTTAGGCAGCTCTTTAAGAAGCTTAAGCTCAAGAGAATTGGGCTTCAATCTAAGCTGGCAGTTTACTCGCCAACACATCTACTTTTTCAATAGAAGGCGGTTGTGAAAATAGTTCATCTGCTTGGGCCATCAAAGCGGCGGCAACCTTGCCCGATAAATGAGCCTCGCGACCTGCTTCATCAGGGAATGCATCAAAAATACCAAAGGTTGAAGGTCCAAGGCGTAGACCAAACCATGCAACTGTGGCGGGTTCTTCATTGACGATAGGCAGCCCAGCTTTTAGGAAATCTTCTACTTCTTGTTCTTTACCTGGTTTAGCTTCAAGACGGACATATAAAGCGGTTTTAAGCATCCCTAATACTCCAATATTGACTAGCCGACATTGACTAGCATCAAAATTGAGTCTAAACCACTGTTATATTCATGTCAAACGGCTTTAGCGCATAGCTTTGTTGTATAAAGGTTACATAAACATTTATGCTTTAAGTCGTGGAGAATGTCTGTATCAGCTTAAATTTGAGGTTGATATTACCCGTTTATGCTTGCTTTAACCATAACCTTGCTTTAACCATAACAAAGAAACAAGCATAAGTGATAAGGTATAAATGATGTTGCACTAGCTACCCTTGATTGGATACACTGGTACAACAATAAATGACGGCATTTTACCAAGGGCTATTTTTGGCGCAAACACAGGCGCAAAATGTGAGCTTAGCTTGTATCCTTAACCTTGCGCCCTTGACCTTGCACCTTTAGCCTAGCCTAGACTCAGAATATCAACTATTTTTCATTAATTCTATCAGATTAGGCTGACTGACCCAAGCCAGCCTGTCTGCAATACACTAAAAACACTGCATTTAATTAAACTAACCCGCTATTAAACACCCATTATTACAAAAGGACAAATCTATGAAAGCCGTATCGTATGTTATCAATCACCATGATGATTTTA
>NZ_DALYMP010000003.1:0-278874 GCF_031975715.1 Moraxella sp. CTOTU46711 | reverse complement strand
GCTTTTTTTGTTATGATAGCGCTTTTTTAAAGGGCTGCGTAACTTCAGTTATTAATTTTTTGCTTGAAATAACTAAATTTTTGCCAAACGAAACTAATGTTTATGAGTCCTACCAATTTTTTGAAATCATACTAACTAGGTCAGATTTTGTAAACCCTGTATATACTAAAAAACAACAGTAATTTATTGACCATTATCAATCAATTAGCTGTTGTTTTTACAAAGATTTAGCAAGTTTATTTAATTCAGTTTAATTTAATATTTAGCAGCAATGGTACCCATGCGCTGAGTAATCGGTTGGTTGCTGCCGCCAAGGAGCACATCATAATTGGTCGCATTTTCCATCACGGCTTTGACATAATTGCGCGTTTCTGAATAAGGAATGGTCTCAACATACTGATCGGCGGCTAGGCTACCGTTCTCAGGTTGCCAAGTTTTGGCCTTACCTGGCCCTGCATTGTAGCCCGCGGTGGCTAATACAGGCTGACCGCCCAATTTATTTAAAATGTCGCCCATATAATATGTACCGTAGCGAATATTGGTATCGCCCCCTGCGACGCGAGATGGCTCATACGGTTCGCCCAATTTACGTGCGATATAGCGCGCGGTGTCTGGCATGATTTGCATCAACCCCCCTGCCCCAACACCCGAACGCGCGCCGATATTAAAACGGCTTTCTTGACGCATGATGCTATACGCCCACGCAGGATCGATTCCCGCTTGGCGGCTGTATTGCACGACACTAGACTGATGGGGCATTGGGAATGCCAGTGCCGAATTTGGAATTGTTTTGGTGGATTCCAACGCATAGATAGCACGGTCATACCATCCCATGTCCGATGCGGTTTGCGCCGCTGCCAAAATCATCGTCTCATCACCACGGTCACGTGCTTTTTTTACCGCCCAATTCCATTCACGGTTGGTATAGCTGGGATTGGCGGCAAGTTTATAGAGGGTAAATGCGCGATTAAAGAAACTATCGTTTGCGAGACGTGAGTAATCACTATTGCTCACCGGTGGATTGGTCGGCAATCGGTCAAAACGCTGCCCCAGTTGGTCTTTGGCAAGTAGTCCATAATAATCATTGGTTTGCGCCAATTGACTAAAGAGCTGATTGGCTTGTTGACGCTGCTGGTTAGTGCCGCCCAATTTGTAGGCTTTGGCAAGCCAATATTGCCATATCGGTTGCTGCTGATTTTTATAGTCCATTGCGCCAATCGCTTGTGCCAAATCTGACCATCGGCTATAGCGTATCGCTGCTTGGGCATAGTTTTCGGCTTCTTCATTGTTAAATGGTACGCCCAGACTTTTTTGCATCCAATCAACCGCGTCACTACTAAACCCTTGATCGGTATTGACGCCCATCCTTGCCACACCCAAGGTACGGTAGGCATATTGACGGGTTTTGGCATCAAAAAACTGCGGATTTCTCCCCAAATCATAGTTGAGCTGCATCGCCGCTTCACTGACAGATTTTTTGGCAAGTTGCCCTAATCCGTATAGATATAAATATCGATTGCTGGCGGTTGCTGGCATACTTCCGATTTGTGAGAAAAACGCGTTAGGACTGCTACTGATGCTCATGAGCTGATTGTATCTCAGCTGCACGCCCAATCGGCTGGCAAGTTGCACGATGTCACCGTTGTTGCCCGTGCGTAGCATACGATACAGCCGCTGCTCACGGTCATCATTGCTAACCATACGATTGCCATTGAGCTCAGTCGCCAACTGTTGGCAAAGCTGCGGCAGTTTTTTATCCGTGTTGAGCCAAACATTACCTTTTTCGGTATAAGCGCGCATGCTATCGCCACCGTGATTAAAGCCTAACGCAATCGCGCAAGCTTCACTGGCATCAGGATTGGTTACATAGCTCGCCACTTGTCTAACCGCATCATAATCACCCATCCGCGCTTTGGTTTCCGCATAATCCGCAGCCAATTTTTCTGCCATCGCAGTTTGTGGATAACGGTTAGCAAAACTCACAATCGCTGATGCAGGCTGAGCGTCTAAGTCTTTATTGAGCTGCCAATATTCTGGATACATGGCTAGACTGCCACCCGCCATCATTTGCTGATAGTTGCCCATTTGCGATAAGTTGCCACGGCTAGCTTCACGTTCGGCTTGGTTAAAATAACTATCAGCTGTGCTAGGCGTCCCTACAGAATAGCTACTTGCACAAGCAGATTCTGCAAAAACAGCAATCACACCGCATGAAATCATCGAAAGCTTGAGATTTTTCATAATAATTGGTAAGACCTTTAATAGGATAAATAGGCAAAAAATGACAAAAGTAATGTAAAAATTGGTTAACCTTGCTGAAGCGATTATAACGATTGTCGACTAAAAAAAATTTACCCAAATCTCAACTAATTGTATAAAAATGTTGCAGCCTATTTTATATAACCAATAGTTTTTTATTTTTAAATTTAATTAACTATAAATTATAAATTATTTGGCTTATAATATGTCTATTATTAGCGACCAATAAATGCGATAAGCCATGACCCATACCCAGCACGCCCTAAATATTCAACAATACCAAGACAAATCCCACAACTACCTTAATAGCGCTGTTCATGCGCAAGGCGCTGAGTTCGACAAAATAAAACAGTTGGTAAAGGCGCACAAGCTTGCGCATGTATTAGATTTGGGCTGTGGCGGTGGGCACGTCAGTTATCAAGTGGCACCTGTTGCCACATCAGTGATTGCTTATGACATTACCCCTACGATGACCGAAGTTGTCGCCAGCCAAGCCAAAACACGCGGCCTAACCAATATCACCACGCAAATCGGTACGGCAGAAAAATTACCCTTTGCCAATCAGCAATTTGATGCCATTATCACGCGCTATTCTGCGCACCATTGGCAGAATGTACCACAAGCGCTGTTTGAGATGCATCGCGCCCTAGCTGACGGTGGCAAAGTGGTGATTGTCGATGTGTTGGGCAATAGCAACCCTGTGCTCAATAATTTTTTACAGACCATTGAAACCATCCGCGATCCCAGTCATGTCAAAGATTATAGTCTTGCCGAGTGGTTGTATTTTGCACAAATCACCGGCTTTAGCGTGGCGACTATCGAAACGCAAAAACTGGCGTTAAATTTTGACAGTTGGGTCGCCCGTATGCATACCCCTGATACCAGCATACAAGTGATTCGAGCCTTACAAAAAAATTGTGCCGCGCCTGTTAGACAATATTTTGAGATAGATGAGGCTGGCAATTTTAGCACCGATGTTATTTATTTAGTGCTTTCAAAATAATCACTACCGCATCTTGCCAAAAAAATCTGTTATAATTAAGGGTTTATTTTAGGCGAAACATTTAGGTGTAGTCATGACAGTTGCTACTTTTGACCCAAAAGCACAGATTTCCAAAACTCAAAATTTGGTAACGCCAACGCTAGCGGTGAGTGTTGAACCCAACATGCCACTAGCGGATACTCGTGTCAAACGCGTGTTTATCGAGACCCAAGGCTGTCAGATGAATGTGTATGACTCTGAAAAAATGGCAGATGTGCTAGGCGACTCCCATGGCATGGTGCTGACGGACAATCCTGAAGAAGCCGATGTACTGCTCATGAATACCTGCTCGATTCGTGAAAAAGCGCAAGAAAAAGTATTTTCTGAACTCGGACGCTGGAAAAAACTTAAAGAGAAAAACCCGAATTTGGTCATCGGTGTAGGTGGCTGCGTGGCGTCACAAGAAGGCGATAAAATTCAAAGCCGTGCCCCGCATGTCGATATGGTGTTTGGACCGCAAACCCTGCATCGCCTGCCAGAACTGTACGACCAATCCACCAAACAGCTGGATGTCAAACCCAAAAACCGTATCGGCGTCGTCGATGTGTCTTTCCCTAGCATTGAAAAATTTGACTTTTTACCCGAGCCCAAAGTGGAAGGGTTTAAGGCGTTCGTATCCATCATGGAAGGCTGCTCAAAATACTGCTCATTTTGCGTGGTGCCCTACACCCGCGGCGAAGAAATCTCGCGTCCCCTAGATGACGTACTTGCCGAGATTGACAGCCTTGCTAGCCAAGGGGTACGTGAAGTAACGCTATTGGGGCAGAACGTCAATGGCTACCGCGGCGAAAAACACGATGGTACGATTTGCCGTTTTAGTGAGTTATTGCATTATGTAGCGCACGTTGACGGCATTGAGCGTATTCGCTATACCACCAGCCACCCACTGGAATTTAGCGATGATATCATTGAAGCGTATGCCAAAATACCAAAACTGGTATCCCACCTGCACCTACCTGTGCAAAGTGGCTCCAATGCTATCCTAGCTGCCATGAAGCGTAACCACACCATTGATATCTACATTGAGCAAATCCGCAAACTACGCGCGGTGCGCCCTGATATGTATTTATCAAGCGATTTTATTATCGGTTTTCCTAATGAAACCGACCAAGATTTCCAAGATACGCTCAATCTTGCCAAAGATTTGGATTTTGACCATTCGTATAGCTTTATTTACTCCAAGCGCCCTGGTACGCCTGCGTCAGACTTGCCCGACAATATCGATATAGCAACCAAAAAAGCCCGTTTGGCGGCGTTTCAAAAGGTGATTGTCGATTCAACCTGGGCGAAAACCCAAGGCATGGTGGGTCAAACCGTGCGTGTGCTGGTGGAGCAACATGGCGACCGCAATCCCGAATTTTTGATGGGAACGGCAGATAATACGCGAACGGTGCTATTCAAAGGCGATGACGCGTTAATTGGTAAACTGGTGATGGTGAAAGTCACGCGTGCCATGAGTCCGCATCTGGTGGAAGGTGAGTTGGGTTAATTGGATAATATGTTTTATTATCCATTCTTAATTACTAACTTAATTTGCGTAACAATTTTCAGAAATTAATATGAGAAAGCAATCTAAACCTTCTAATATCTTAAATACTTTAAAAGGGAGTTTGGAAGAATTTAAAAGTTCTTTTGATTGGGATAATTTCATTAAGGGATTGGATTATTTTAATAATCAGCTACCGTCTGATTTAGAAAAATTAATAACCGACTTAAGTAATAGAGGCTGGTTTATATATATTCTTGAAGGTGACTTTATAGATTTACCATCTAAGGTTAATGGATTGATAGGAAAATCTTCAGATGAACAAGATAAATTTTTAGAAAATTATATTAGACTTAAAGCGGATGATTTCAAAAGACAGTTAATAGAAACATACCCTAATAGAGTTAATCAAATAAAAGATGCTTTTGACACTCATGATACTGGGAAATATTACTCTTCGATTCCAACTTTTATTTTACTAGCTGAAGGCATTGGAAGAGATTTATTACCTAATAAAATAGGAATTTTTGAAAAATATTCTCAGAAGGCAAAAAATAATAAATCAGGACTCCCTAAAACTGATGACTTATTTGATAATTTCTCATTTACTGACCAATTAGAAGAAGTTATTTTTGCCCCATTTAGGATAAAAACGGAAATAACAGAAAACACAGATAAATATATAACTGCCGAAGATAAAAAAATTTTCAACCGTCATTTGATTCTTCATGGATTGTCAGATGATTATGGCACTGAGGTAAATAGCCTTAAAGCTATTGCTTTAACTTATTTTGTCCATGAAGCCTTAAGTCATTATTTAGAGCGAGAAAAAGAAAATAAGCCATGAAAATTTTTATAGGCTTAAACTTCAGTTTCTTTGGTCACCCGTAATACTTCTTCCAACGTGGTTTTCCCTGACAATACTTTTTTTAGTCCATCGGCACGAATTGACGGTGTTTTGCTGCGCGCATACGCTTCTAACTCAAACTCCGCCGTTTGGCTATGAATCAGTTGTCGCAGTTTGTCATCCACAGGCACCACTTCATAAATCGCGGTACGTCCCCGAAATCCTGATTGATTGCACTTCTCGCAGCCCACAGGTTTTGGCAGTTTAATCTCTCCGACTTCGCCTATTTCGGTAAAAATCTGCGTTTGATAGGCATCGGCAAGCGTCCATGTATGGCAATGCGGACACAAGGTACGCACGAGTCGCTGTGCCACCACGCCAATGAGGCTCGATGACAACAAAAACGGCTCAACCCCCATATCTTGCAGCCGCGTCACCGCACCAATCGCCGTATTGGTATGCAGGGTTGAGAGTACCAAGTGACCTGTGAGTGACGCTTGCACCGCAATTTCTGCGGTCTCTAAATCGCGAATCTCCCCCACCATCACCACGTCAGGGTCTTGGCGTAGCATGGCTCGCAAACTACGCGCAAAGGTCATATCCACTTTATTATTGACTTGGGTTTGCCCGATACCATCTAGCTGAAATTCAATCGGGTCTTCAGCGGTCAAAATATTACGGGTGTTATCGTTCAAATCCGTCAACGCCGCGTACAGCGTCGTGGTTTTGCCCGAACCTGTCGGACCTGTGACAAGAATAATGCCATGCGGGCGATGGATTAAGCGTTTAAGCTCGCTATAATCATTGTCTGACAACCCCAAATAGGTCATATTTAACCGACCCGCTTGCTTATCCAAGAGCCGCATCACCACACGCTCACCAAAATTTGATGGCAAGGTCGACACCCGCACATCCACCTCTCGCCCAGCCAGACGTAATGAGATGCGTCCATCTTGCGGCACCCGTTTTTCAGCGATATCCATTTTTGCCATCACCTTGATACGCGACACCAGTAATGGTGACAGTTCCCGTTTTGGACTGACGATTTCTTTGAGTATCCCATCTACCCGAAAGCGCACCGATAGCCGTTTTTCAAAGGTTTCGATGTGAATATCTGAGGCGTTTAGGCGGATAGCTTCGGACAGTAGCGCATTGATTAGTCGAATAATCGGCGCGTCATCTTCTTGGTCCATCAAGTCTTCTGTCTCAGGGACACTGTCAGCAAGACTCATCAAGTCGGGATGATCTTCAAGCCCAGCGGCAATATGCTGAGATTCCCCAGTGTTGCCTGCATAGACCGCGGCTAACTGCTTTTCAAAATCGTCACTTTGCGCCATGGCAAAATTCAGTGGCAGTGGCACCCCTGCTTCACTGACAAAACGGTTGGCTTCGTTGATGGCTTCCATAGGGGTATCAGCCGTCATCAACAACGTCGGTGGGGCAGTCAAATCTTGCGCGTATTGCAACAGCAGTTTATGACGTTTAGCAAAACTATAGGGCAAGGCAATCGGATTTAGCATAGGGATTATCGAATGAAATAAGCCAAGAAAAGATGCGTTCCATTGTAGCTTATCAACAAGACAAATCCTACCAAGGCGCACAAAAAGACCCTGAGACAAGCTATATTTTGTTATACTAAAGCATTTTTTACTGATTGATAACCATGACAATCAAACTCTAAAAAGGGATGACAATGACCCAAACCACTTCAACTCAAAATTCTTCAAGCCAAAATACGCTGATAACCGCAAACGACCCGCTACACATCGGTTCGCGCACGTTTACCTCTCGTTTGCTCGTCGGTACTGGCAAATATATAGATTTGGCACAAACAGGCGAAGCCATCGCTGCCAGTGGCGCCCAAATCGTCACTGTCGCCATTCGCCGCGTGAACATCGGGCAGAAAAAAGATGAACCCAATCTACTCGATGTGATTTCTCCCGAGAAATACACCATTCTGCCCAACACCGCTGGCTGTTTTGATGCTGATACTGCCGTTCGTACCTGTCAGTTAGCGCGTGAATTGTTGGATGGGCACAACCTTGTCAAACTTGAAGTATTGGGCGATGAAAAAAACTTGTATCCCAACGTCATCGAAACTGTCAAAGCCGCTAAGACACTGATTGATGATGGCTTTGATGTGATGGTGTACACCTCAGATGACCCGATTGTTGCCAAAGAACTAGAGAGCATGGGCTGTGTGGCGATTATGCCATTGGGCAGTTTGATTGGCTCAGGTCTAGGATTGCTCAATCGTCATACCTTAAGTCTCATCATTGAGCAGACCCAAGTGCCGGTCTTAGTGGATGCAGGCGTGGGTACCGCTAGTGATGCTGCCATTGCCTTGGAATTAGGCTGTGATGGTGTGCTGATGAACACCGCGATTGCCCATGCGCAAAACCCTGTATTGATGGCGTCTGCCATGAAACATGCGGTGATGGCTGGACGTGAAGCCTTCTTGGCGGGTCGTATGCCAGCGCGTTATATGGCACAAGCTAGCTCGCCACAGACTGGCTATTTTTTCCGCTAATTTATTATTTCATACTTAAGGACATCGCATGCGTCTGCTCACCGCCATTGACCAGTTATTTATTTTACTTGAAAATCGCAATCAGCCGATGCACATTGGTGGGCTGTTCTTGTTTGAGATTCCCGATGGCGCAAGCGATACCTTTGTCAGTGATTTGGTGCAGCAGATGGTCACGCAAAAGACGCCGCCAAGTTTTCCGTTTAACCAAGTGTTATATCATTTAGCATGGTGGAAAACCGATGAAAACTTTGAAGTCGACCATCATTTTCGCCATATCGCCCTGCCAAAACCGGCACGCATCCGTGAGCTATTGACTTATGTGTCCCAAGAGCACAGCAAATTACTCAATCGTGCCAAACCGATGTGGGAATGTCACATCATCGAGGGGATTGAAGGCAATCGTTTTGCGTTGTATTTTAAAATTCATCATTCTATGGTCGATGGGATAGCGGCGATTCGTTTGGTCAAAAAATCGCTATCAGAATCGCCAACCGAGCGTATTAGCTTGCCAATTTGGTCGCTAATGACCCGCCATCGTCACCAACTCGATGCTTTGATACCAGAAGATAAATCCCTTCTGCGTGTCGTCAAAGAGCAAGCGCTGGCTATACCACCTGCTATCAAAGCCTTAGGTAAAAATGTGGTAGAGCGATTTCACAAAGACTATATTACCACCACCCAAGCGCCAGATAGCCCCCTCAACCAACCGGTATCAAGCTCACGGCGTATCTCTGCGCAATCTTATGAGCTTATTCGTTTTCAAACCATCGCGAAACATTACGCCGTGACCGTCAATGATGTGATTTTGGCGATTTGTTCGGGCGCGTTACGCCGTTATTTGCTCGATATCAATGGCTTACCCAAAAAACCATTGATTGCTTTTGTACCCTTATCACTGCGCGATGACAACGATAGCGCAAGCCAACACGTTGGCAATCAAATTACCTTTATTTTAGCCAATCTTGCCACCCACCTTGCCGACCCTGTTGCACGGTTAAAGACGATTAATGGCAGCACCAAAAATAGTAAAAAACGCTTTTCACGGATGAAACAAGCCTCATCGATTATTTATAGTGGGGTTGCTTATAGCCGTTCAGGATTGCAGGTACTTACGGGTCTGTTTCCCGATTATCGCGGTTTTAACTTGATTATCTCAAATGTACCAGGTTCTCATCAGCCTTTGTATTGGCAAGGGGCAAAACTGCAGGCGCTGTATCCTGCCTCGATTGTGCTCAATGACCAAGCGATGAATATCACCTTGTGTACTTACGTGGATAAAATCGAGTTTTGTATCGTCACCTGTAGCCAAATATTGCCCCATAGCCAACGATTACTCGCCTATATGGAAGAGGAGCTCAAGCAGTTTGAATCGCTCATGAGCAATTAGGCTAATGCAAACTTTTATAATAAAGAACGGCAATGACTGCCGTTTTTTAATGAAATAAACTTTATCTTATCTTTAGTGATTTAAGATTTTTGACAAGAAATCTTTCGCGCGTTCGCTACGCGCACCGGCAAAGAATTCTTCACGGCTACAGTTTTCAACGATATGACCTTGATCCATAAAGATAATACGGTTGGCGACTTGGCGCGCAAAGCCCATTTCGTGGGTCACACACATCATGGTCATGCCTTCATTAGCAAGCTCAATCATCACCTCAAGCACCTCTTGAATCATCTCAGGGTCAAGTGCGGAAGTTGGCTCATCAAATAGCATTGCAATCGGGTCCATACTGAGCGCGCGCGCAATTGCTACCCGTTGCTGCTGACCGCCTGACAATTCGGCAGGGTATTTTTTGGCATGCGCTGACAAGCCCACGCGGTCCAGATAACCCAAGCCCTTTTTCTGCGCTTCAGACTGACTACGACCCAATACTTTGATTTGTGCCAAGGTCAAGTTTTCTAAGATGGATAAATGCGGAAACAGTTCAAAATGCTGAAATACCATCCCTACCCGGCTTCGTAGTTTTGGCAAGTCGGTTTCTTTGGCGCCGACCGACATGCCATCAATCAAGATTTCACCTTGTTGAAAGGCTTCAAGCCCATTGACGGTTTTGATTAAAGTTGATTTGCCGCTACCTGATGGACCACAGATAACGGTCACATCGCCTTTGTGCACATGCGCGGTACAGTCGGTCAATACTTGAAAGTCGCCATACCATTTACTGATTTTGTTGACATTAATCATGATATCGGGACTGGCGTGTCCACTGTTTGATACCAAGCCACCAAATTCGTTAAGCCAGGTGGTTTCATCAATTTTAGTAACTACTGACATGTTATTTTCCTTTATTCAATATTGATTAAGCCATGCGAAAGCGTTTGCGTAGGTGGTTGACAGCGGTCGATGCGGTTAGACTGACCACAAAATAAAACGCCCCTGCCAGCAAGATATAGGGGGTTAGTAGCCCCATCAAGTCACCGCGCACGTATGAGGCTCGGAAGAAATCCACCAAGCCAATCGCAAATACCAAGGTCGTATCTTGGAACAAAATAATCGACTGTTGTAGCAGTAGCGGAAACATCTTGCGAAACGCTTGTGGCAAAATAATAAAGCGCATGGTCTGACCATAAGTCATGCCCAAGGCTTTAGCGGCATTGACCTGTCCTTTGCCAATTGACTGGATACCCGCACGTACAATCTCGGAAAAATATGCGGCTTCAAACACCATAAATGCCACCACGCACGAAGTAAACGCGGTATCCAACGTCAAATACGTGCCCGTCACCAAGTTATACACCATTGGTACAGCAAAATAAAACCAAAGCAATACCAACAGCAGCGGCACTGAACGGAAAAAGTTGACATATAGCTTGGCAGGCACGGCTAAAATTTTTATCCCTGATAACCGCATCAAGGCTAGAATCGTACCCAGCGCCAAACCGCCAATGATAGCTAAAAACAACACTTTGAAGGTGATCCATAAGCCACCCATCAACCCTGGCATTGCGGCTTGTAATTCCATCATATTCATGCGCCACCCCCATCGATTTGACCTTTGATGCGTAATTTTTTCTCAAGCCAAGTCATAAAATAAATCAACACCAAATTAAACAATAAATAAATAATCGTGGTAAAGGTATACACTTCGATATTGTTCTGGGTATATTCACTGATAGTTTTGGTTTGGCTAATCAGCTCAGTGACCCCGACCAATGAAGCGACCGAGGCATTCTTAAAACAGTTGGTAAGCTCAGAGCTCATCGGTGGTAAAATCACCCGAAACGCCTGTGGCAAGACAATATGACGATACGTCTGGGGCAAGGTAAACCCAAGCGCATAGGCAGCATTGGTCTGCCCTTTTGGCAATGATTCAATGCCCGTACGCACTTGCTCAACGATACGTGCCGCAGTAAATAACCCAAGACCTATACTTGCCGAAATCACCGCCGAGGTATTTGGGTCTAACTCTTGAAACCACCATTTTTGTAAGGCAGGTGTCAGCCAAGTAGGTGCCACATAAAACCAGAAGAATAACTGTATTAATAGCGGAATGTTACGAAAAAAACTCACATAAGCAGTACCAATCGCTCTGGCAGTTTTATTTGGTAAAGTACGCATAATACCTAAAATCGTACCGATAATTAAGGCAATCAGCCAGCCACTCCCACCAATGACCAACAGCCATTTAAAGCCTGTCAATAGCCACTGCCAGTAGACTTCGTTGCCTACGCCTGTTGGTTGCAGCAACACGCCCCAATTCCAACTATAATTCATTGCCACCCCCAAAATCCTGTCTAGCAAATTGATTTACCCAAAAACTAAAACTGACGTAACCACAATTGATAGGTGATGACGTCAGTTTTATGTTGGATAGTAACCTTCCTAACCTAGTTTGTTGTTATCCAATCAACTAAGGTTTTGTTGCACTTGCAATTGCATTGCTTGCAGATGCCACAGCGGTTGCCACATTACTAGCGCCCGTTGCTACTGCATTGACTGTAGCAGATGCGGCTGCATTAGCGACGTCTTTTGGTTGCGCGCCGTCATGTGGGTTGGCTAACAAGCTTTTTAAGTTATCAGACATTTGGAAGTTCATGTTGATGTTTTTTGGTGGAATCGGTGACATGAACCATTTTTTGTAGATGTCGTTGATTTCACCTGATGAATAAGTTGCAACCAACGCATCATCGACTACTTTTTTGAATTCACTATCGTCTTTACGCATCATACAGCCGTAAATTTCATACGATTGTGGGGTACCAACGATTACCCATTTGTTTGGATCTTTGGCTTTGGCTTTTTCACCCGCGAGCAGTACGTCATCCATCATAAAGGCTGCCGCACGACCGCTTTCTAACATCAAGAAAGATTCGCCGTGGTCTTTGGCAGAAACGATGTTAATGCCCATTTTTTTGTCATCGTTGAGTTTTTTGATAAAACGCTCAGAGGTAGTACCTGCGGTAGTCACTAAGGTTTTGCCTTTTAAATCCGCAAAATCTTTGATGCCTGAATCTTTAGCGGTTAATAAGCGAGTACCAATCTCAAAGAAACCGTTTGAGAAAGCTACTTGTTTTTGGCGCTCTTCATTGTTGGTGGTTGAACCACACTCTAAGTCAACCGTACCATTTTGTACCAATGGGATACGGGTTTGTGAGGTTACTAGGTTGTAACGCACTTTGAGGTCTGGCATATTCAATTGTTTTTTGACTGCGTCAACAATTTTTAATTGTAGGTCATGAGCATAACCCACAGGTTGGTTTGGCGTACCTGCGATATAAGAAAATGGAATTGAGGAATCACGGTAACCTAGTACGATTTCCCCTGATTTTTTAATTTTATCGAGCGTTTTTTCACCAGTAGCCGCTGCCGCTGGTTGGCTACCTTCAGTCCCTGCCGCTTTGTTGTCGCTGGCTTTGTTACAACCTGCAAGACCTAATGCCATAATAGCAACGGTTGCTAAGGCAATTGGCTTTTTAGAGATTAAAATCATCCTATGATCCTTGTCGTATGATACGTTCTTAGTTAATCTTTTCACTATGTGGCTATCAATGCCAAATCGAGTAAAAAGACTCCCCCCATCTCTTTGTGTTTATCCTTCCCTGTCCTTCATCATCCCTCATTGCGCCTATTAAAATCTGGCAAAACCTTGCACAATGACTGATAAAAAATAGTTTAGGATACTCAAAAGATTTAAAATGTGTGTTTATAGTAATTTACTTTTCTGTGTTGTGACAATAGATTTACAAAAAATATTTTTTTCTTCAGCGACAATTTTTTTACCATTTTTTTGCTATTTTGTATTTTATCCCCATTTATAGCTCAATAAATTGATTAACACTCACTTAAGATAGGTTATTTATGACAACAGCGACTCAAGCACTTCACGATTTTGATATGCGCCAACGTTTTTATTTTGAGCAAAGCCCCGTACGCGGTGACGTGGTACGAATCAACGACAGCCTGCAGACGATATTGCAGCAAAAAGACTACCCTCTTGCCCTGCAAAAACTACTTGGGGAAATGTTGGTTGCGGCAAGCTTGCTGATTGGCACCTTAAAAATCGAAGGTCGTCTATCCATTCAATTGCAAAATTCAGGCGCAGCCACTGACCCTGAACAGGACAGCTTAACTTGGGCAATGGCAGAGTGCGACCACCAAGGTCATATTCGCGGTCTTGCAGAGTGGACAGGCTCGTGGCAATCCGCACAAACGGCAAATGATGCCTTTGCCAAACTTG
The DNA here is from genome assembly GCF_031975715.1 of Moraxella sp. CTOTU46711. NCBI lineage: Bacteria > Pseudomonadati > Pseudomonadota > Gammaproteobacteria > Moraxellales > Moraxellaceae > Moraxella > Moraxella sp. CTOTU46711. The sequence goes on along the minus strand of NZ_DALYMP010000003.1, from coordinate 265,029 downwards.
GTAAAGTCGGTGAAGGGGTGTTATTTATTAATATCCAACCTGATGCCACGTATGGCACACAAGCAGAAGGGTATCAAGGCATCGTTGAGCGTGTGGCGGATAACTTAGCGGATTGTTTAGCACACTATCACCAGCAATCCGTACAGATTCCTACCTTAATCAACTTGGCTTGTGATGGTGAGCAAGCGGGTGGTATTGTGCTGCAGTTGCTACCACGTACCACAGAAGAAGAGTATGAGACGGTGGACAATGATTTGTTCCCCCGCTTAAAAATCTTAACCAAAACGTTAAAAGCTGAAGAATTAACCACCTTGCCAGCCGATGAGATTTTATATCGCTTGTATCATGAAGAAGACGTGGTGACGGCTGAGCCTATGCCGTTGACCTTTGCTTGTACCTGCTCACAGCAGAAAAGTGAATCGGCAATTTTTCAGTTGGGCAAACCAGCTGCATTAGAAATCGCTAATGAGCATGGGGGTGAGTTGGCGTTGGATTGTGGTTTCTGCGGACATGTTTACCGTTTTGATCACAAAGATATTGAAATGATTTTTGCTTAAAAATTAATAATAGCTCAATCATAACCACGCTAATAACTCTACTAAAAAAGCCCGAATTTGGGCTTTTTTTAGTATTTCAATAATGTTAGCTGCATTATATACGCGTTAAATTTGAAATTTTTGCTTTCAATTGTGAGTAGCGCTTAAATGATGTTTTTGCAAGCTTATCAGTTAACATCAAAATTTGGCTGAGTTTTGTGGCTAATTTTTCTAGCTAAGTTTACAGCTAGATTGCCCGTCACTCTTCAACCCATTTACCTTTTCGATAAACCAAGGCAAATTTAGTGGCTTTGCCGTCTTTTTCTGAGCCGATATATTGCTCTGCATTTTTACGACTCCAACGCAAAATCGTTGGATTGCCCTCATTGTCGGTATCTGGCGCGGTAAATAAATACTGGAATTTATCTTCCAACTGATCTTGTATCGCGCGTAACTCTGACAGTTTTGGTGGGCGCGTCTCTCGCACTTTAGGAAATTTTGACGCCGCCAAAAATAGCCCTGCTGCTCCTTCACGCAAAATATAATGGTCATCAAATTTTTGTGACTTGAGTTCTGGCATAGGGATTGCGGTCATGCGTGGCGGTGCTGCATCGCCATTTTTGAGCACTTTACGGGTATTATCGCACTGCTGACAGGCAAAATAGGCACCGAAACGCCCAGTTTTGAGCACCATTTGCCCATCGCATTTATCACAAGGTATGGTAGGCACATCATCATTGCCTGCGGTTTCAAAAACGCCTTTTTCTAATAGATAGCCATCACAATCAGGATTGTTACCACAGACATGAAGTTTTAACCCGCCATCGACAATATACCCATCCATCGCGGTATGGCATTTCGGGCAGCGTTTTTTCTCAAGTAGCGCTTGGATTTCGTCGCTGTTGTCCGCGTCGTCCTCACCGAGATTTTGGCTCTCTTTACTGGTTTGGCTATGAAAGGCTTCCACAGGCATCAAGTTTTTGGTGCCTTTACAACGCTCTTTGGGCGGTAAATTATAGCCGGTACAACCCAAAAACACTCCTGTTGAACCGGTACGGATCTGCATTGGGCGCTGACATAAGTCACAATGAATATCTGGGACATCGGTTGGGTCATTGGGCTTCATGCCGTCTTCGTCTTTGGCACGCTCTAACTTGCCTTTAAAATCGCCATAAAAATCATCCAGCACTTTTTTCCAGTTTTGCTGACCTTCAGCGACTTCATCTAGGTTTTCTTCAAGCCCTGCGGTAAAAGTATAATCCATCAAATGCGGAAAGCTGTTGACCAATCTGTCAGTGACGATATCACCCATTTTTTCGGCGAATAAACGTTTGTTTTCTACCTTGACATAACCACGTTCTTGAATGGTTGAGATGATAGCAGCATACGTGGAAGGACGACCAATCCCACGTTTTTCCAATTCTTTGACTAGGCTTGCTTCAGTATAGCGGGCCGGTGGCTTGGTAAAATGTTGGGTAGGCTCGATACTATCGACCACCAATTTTTCCCCGATTTTTACATCAGGTAATAGATTGTCTTCATTTTTGGCAGGGGGCTGTACTTTGGTATACCCATCAAAGGTCATCACGCGACCTTTGGCTCTAAGCTCAATCTCACCGGCATTGACAATCAACGTCATGGATTGGTACTGCGCAGGTGGCATCTGACACGCCACAAACTGGCGCCAAATCAGCTCATATAAGCGCTGTGCATCGCGCTCCATGTCTTTTAGCGAGGCAGATTGCACCAAAACGTCTGAGGGGCGAATCGCTTCGTGCGCTTCTTGGGCGTTTTGCTTGTTGCCATACACATTGGGCGATTTTGGGACATATTTTGCGCCGTATTGCTTGTCAATAAAACCGCGCACACTGGTGAGTGCATCCGCTGACAAAAAAGTACTGTCGGTTCTCATATAAGTAATATGACCTGCTTCATACAGGCGCTGAGCCAGCATCATGGTTTTTTTGACGGGAAAACCAAGGCGGGTACTTGCGGCTTGCTGCAGTGTCGAGGTGATAAAGGGTGCAGCGGGTTTTGACTGGGTGGGTTTTTCTTCTCGATCCGCCACGATAAAATCTGACTGTTCAAGCAATGCGACAACGGCATGGGTTTGTGCTTCGTTTTCTAGCGACAGGGGTTTGCCCGCTTTTTTTACCGCTTCTACGCGAATGGTCTCTTGTTTGGCTTGCTGGCTGTGGGTATTGCTATGGATTTCCCAATATTCCACTGGGGTAAAAGCACGAATTTCACGTTCACGCTCCACCACTAGACGCGTGGCGACAGATTGTACTCGCCCTGCCGACAGTCCGCGCGCTACTTTTTGCCATAGCAATGGCGATACCATGAAACCTACGACACGGTCTAAAAATCGTCTGGCTTGCTGCGCGTTGACACGGTCATAGTTTAGCTTGGTGGGGCTTTTAAAGGCATTTTGAATCGCGTTTTTGGTGATTTCGTTAAATACCACACGGCTGTATTTGTCATCATTGCCGCCGATGACCTCTTTGAGATGCCAGGCAATCGCTTCCCCTTCTCTATCCAAGTCGGTTGCAAGATAAATTTCTTTGGCGTCTTTGGCAAGGGATTTTAATTCTTTAATGACTTTAACTTTGCTGGGTAGAATTTCATAATGTGCCACCCAGTCGTGCTCGGGGTCAATGCCCATGCGCCGTACCAAGGCTTGCTGCGCTTTTTGCTCTTTAGTAAGCTTGGTATCCGACTTCTCATCGGTTTTTGCTGCGCCAGAACCCGACACAGGTAAATCACGCACGTGCCCCACACTAGAGCGGACGATAAAATCATTTCCCAGATACTTATTGATGGTTTTGGCTTTGGCAGGGGATTCTACAATCACCAAGGCTTTGCCTTGCCCCGACGTTTTAGGCGCTGTTTTTGATGCTTTTGATGTGGCTGTTGATTTAGGCGCGGCGGCTTTGGTTGCGGCTTTCGTGTCTGTTTTTGTATCAGCCGTATCCGTGGTTTTGGTTGATTTTCTCGCTGTCGGTGTTTTACTCATGTTGGGTTCACAAAATCATTAAAAAGGGTAAGTTAAAATACGAAAAGTTAGTTATTCTGCACCAATTTGGCATAATCATGCAATTTACTTTTTAACATGATTAGGTCTTTTTCGGTGGTTTCAAGTTCTGATTTCATGCCCAGTTGGCTATTTTCTTGCCAATAAATACACACAAAATTGGCTTTACAGCTTAAACCTTTAACGGTTGTTGCGATGGAGGCCGGTAAATCCACCTCCCGATTATCGAGCGCAAAATTAGCGGGATAATGCCCGGTAAAGGGTCGCCATTTGCCCTCAATCACTTGATAATCACAGGGGCGCATCTTCGCGTCCTCAATCACCACGCCGTATTGCGCCATCATGCCTTTACCGCGTTCGCCTGTATCGCCGATAATCCAATCGGGGCATGCGACCAGTTTTGGCTGCACGCCCACACGTCTGGCTGCCATGCGCAGATTATCACGCATGGTCTCGCGAGCAGATGGTTTTAACCCCATGATACTACCGACAATAAACACCCCGATGGCGATGGCTATCCATATTCCCATTGATTATATTACTCGTACCAGCTGCTATTTTTGGATTTTTTAGAGGACGTTTTTGCTTCAGTTTTGGTGTCAGCTTTGTTTTCGGCTTTGGCATCAACTTTTTCAGTCGGCTGCGGCTCAGAAGCTAGCATATCCATAATTGGCTGCCACTGGGCTTGAATGTCTCGATACGGTTTTTGGCTTTTATCAAAAATCGTCAAGCCGCGCTCTGCCAAGGCTTGATAAATACTACGCTCAGATAGCCAAGCCAGTGGCGGCTGCCCAATATCAGCAAAATACGCCATCAGTTTTTCGGTCGGCTCATTGTCCTGCATCAATTGACTACGCACGCGATTAGCAACTAGATAAATATCGACTTTGCCTTTGCGGATACGTTTGATGTCTTCTAGGCTTTTTAAAAAGCGTTTGGTACTGTCAATATCAAAAAAAGCAGGTAAAACAGGAATTAAAATCGCCTTGCATTCGGCAATCAGCTGCTCGGCTTTAGTGCCTGATAACGCACCTGGGGCATCAATAATCAGCCAGTCATTTTTACCCAGGGTTTTTGGGATATCACCTATATCATTGCTATCGCGCCAGTCAATACCGATAATGGCAGGTACGTCCGCTGGGCGCATTTTTAGCCACTGCAGGCTTGATTTTTGGGGGTCTGCATCTGCCAATGCTACTGTTTTGCCTTGGTTTGCCAATGCCGCCGCTAGACTTACCGCAATCGAGGTTTTACCACATCCCCCTTTTTGATTGGCGATTAAAATTTTTTGCATGACCCTCACCCTGTTGATAAAAAATTAATGCAATATCACCACATTAACCCAAAATTTTGACCCTGTTAATTTGACGCTATTCATTTGGTTGTATTAAGTAGCCTAACAAAATTTTAACCATTGATAAATGCTTTTATATAAATAATCTGCTAAATTAAAAAATATCAATTCATTAACGGTTTAATCGGTTTAGCCAGTTTTTGACTGGCTAATGGCGACTGTAAACCTCAAAGGTGCCACCATGACGATGCTTTCATTCATAGAAACCTATCACCCAGCAACCACCTCAAAAAAAATGCTTGGACTGTTTGCTGTTACTGCCTCGATGACAGGTTGTGCTACCTTGGGTGGCGGATTAACACCCACTCAATGCCAACAAAGCAATTGGCAAACCATTGGTTATCAAGATGGTTTACTGGGTCGCAGTCAAGATTATATTCAAAAGCATATCAAGCAATGCGCTAAAGCCAATACTGTACCTGATCAGCAACAGTGGCGACAAGGTCGTGAAGAAGGGTTAAAACGTTATTGCACGCCGCTACGCGCTTATCAGTTGGGACGTGAGGGCTACGATTACAATGATGTATGCCCACAATCGATGACGCTTGATTTGTTAAAAGCCCATGACGAAGGTTATCTCAACTACCAACGTGAGCAAAGGCTAAATCAACTGTGGTACAACACCGATCCATTTTGGGATTCACCATTTTATGGAAGGCTCGGCGGTTTTGGCGGCTACGGCGGCTGGTCACGTCCGTATTATCCCCGCATCGCACCTAACAACCGCCACCCAAAATACAGCGATACCCATCAGCCTACATCAAGCCAACCTGTTGCGCCTCGCCCCGTTACATCTAGCAATGATGCAACCATAGGTTCAAAAAAATAATAGCGACTAAAATAAAAACAACGCGACGAACTTATCGTGAAATTTTGTTTTGAAATATAGTTGCGCAATCTCGTTTAGCGATACAACTCGCTGCGTGATGACAATCATTTATAGGTTAAAACTAAAAAAGAAGCTTGGATTTATTTAACCGAGCTTCCTTATTAAACCAGTAGCTTATCGAATCAACAGCTTATCACCTCAATAGCTTAACCCATTACATCAGCCAAAATAGCCGTGTGCTTGACCCGCTTGGTTATCAAACCAAAGGATTGATTGTTGGTATTTTTTTGCTCTCAGCGTTTGGGCTGACGTTGGATTTTTGAGACGCTTTGTTTTTCTGAGATTTGGTGGGGTCAAAGCTTTGTACAGCAGGTGCGGTTGGTACCCCTTTTTGCTGAAGCTGCTCATCAATCTGCCCCGCTTGGATGTTTTCCCCTTCAAATACACGGATATGCTCATCACGCTTTAACTGCAAATTTTCAAAGTCAAACAACTCACGGTCAGCGAGCTGTGACGGTGCGACATTTTGCATCGCGCCAAATATCGAATCCAAGCGATTCGGGTATTGCTGATCCCATGTGCGCAGCATGTCATTAATCATCGCCCGTTGTAGGTTTTCTTGGCTGCCGCACAGGTTACAAGGAATAATCGGAAACTGCTTGTAATTGGCATATTTGATAATGTCTTTTTCTTCCACATACGCAAGCGGACGAATCAAAATATTTTGCCCATCATCCGATAGCAGTTTTGGTGGCATCGCTTTGAGACTACCGCCGTGAAATAAATTTAAGAAAAACGTCGCCATGATATCATCACGGTGATGACCCAGTGCTACTTTGGTTGCACCGATTTGTTTGGCAAATCCATATAACGAACCACGTCGCAGACGTGAACACGCCGAACAGTAAGTTTTACCTTCTGGTACGATTTGCTTGACCACGCTATAGGTGTCTTTTTCTAAAATATAATACGGAATGCCGTGCTCGGTCAGATAGTTGGGCAAAATATCTTCAGGATAGTCAGGTTGCTTTTGGTCAAGATTGACGGCAATCACATCAAACTGAATCGGTGCTATTTTCTTTAAGAACAATAAAATATCCAGTAAGGTAAAACTGTCTTTGCCGCCTGAAATACACACCATGACCACATCACCGTCTTCAATCATGTTGTAGTCACGAATCGCCCAAGAGACCAGCTTACGTAATTTTTTTTGTAGCTTGCGAAAACGCGCGGATTTGATGTCATCGCCTTTGCTGTCAGCCTTGGCATCGCCCAAGGTGTGCTGCGCTTCATTGTTTGACGCTTCGTTTAAAGCTTCATTGTCTAAAGCATCATTGTTTGACGCCTCATCATCCCAATCATTATCATCAAGCTCATCTATGTCACTATCTGAGTTTATGTCACTCTCTAATAGTTGGGCTAATCGTTGGGGATTTAATTCAACAGCAGGCATGGTTGCTGCTGGGCTTACAGAATTGTTTGATTGCATAAAATACCTAACTGATGATAAACCAATAAATAAAAATATGAGGACGCTTCAGCTATCAACGACGCGTCATTTATTGGAAAAATTGCAAATAAAAAAAGCATCTAACGTAAGGCAGACCAACTCCTCACAATAAATGCTTGATTGAGCGTATCTATAGCCGCCTATCAGATAGAAAACGCCTATCACATAGTCGGCTATTATACGGTAAAATTACGCGCTTGTAGTCATTCGAATGACAGCTTGCTGTTTTAGAAGATATTTTTTATCCGCGTCATCCAACTGGTATTTTCTTTTTTCATTTGCGCCTCGATTTGTTTTTGCTGCTGCTCAAGTTTGATATCCATCAGATTTTTTTCTTTAAATAAACCATATTGGGCATCGCCTTTATAAAACTCAGTTTCACGGTAACTGTCATATGCATGTTGGAATAGCACATTGAGCACAGCGGCAAGCGGCAAAGCAATCAGCATACCTGCAATGCCTGCCAGTGCCGCCCCGGCAAGTACCGCAAACATCACCCACAGGGGAGATAAACCAATTTTATCACCCAACAATAACGGCTGCAGAATATAACCTTCCACCGCCTGCCCTACCATAAAGGCACCGACAATTAGCACTAAATGTACCCAGTCCACGCCAAATTGAAACAGCCCTGCAATAATCGCCGCAATAAAGCCAAGGGTAAAGCCAAGATACGGCACAAAACTTGCGATACCCGCCATCATACCGATGATAAGACCGACTTTAAGTCCAATGAGTTGCAGTTGCACCGCGTACACCATACCGAGCAGCACCATTACCAGTAGCTGACCTTTGATAAATGACATCAACGCTTCATCACTTTCTTTGGCGATACGATAAACAGATGGAATATAACGGTTGGGAATCATATGACGCATTTTTACCAAGCGCTCATCCCAATTATATAAAAAATAAAACATCAAAATCGGCACCAGCACCACGATACCCGCCACATTGATTACATTCATGCCTGATAACATTAAATTGGTAAAAAATGAGCGCGCATCGGTGATATTGTAGTTTTCTTTGAGAAAATCGACCAAGCCTTTGGACATATCGCGTACTTGCATGGCAGGCAAGCGTATGGGGGTGTGAGAACGCACCCAGCCTCGCAGCGTATTGTTATAATAGTCAATCGCTGTCGGTACATACTTCCATGCCGATTGTAACTGCTCCCACACCAGTGGAATGAGCCACCAGAGTATCAATCCAATCATCAGCGCAGTGGACAAATATACCAGCAAAATCGCCACCCAGCGGCGAATATGTGCCTTGTCCTGTAATTTTTGTACCAGCGGATTAATCGCATACGACAAAATAAATGCTACCAAAAATGGCAAAATTACCGATTGCAATTGATAAATGATATAGCCTATTGCAACCAAAAATAGCGATATAAATACCCGTTTGAAAAACACATCTTTCGTAAATCGATAAGGGAATGGGTTGTACATAGGTTCCTCAAAAAAGCCAAATACGCCAAAAATATAAGGGTAATGTCAAATAAAAGACGGTCACTGCCATCGTTGTATTTTCGACTAATTTTAGGTAATTTGACAAAAATAGATAGCGCAAACTGCACAACTCATACAAATATTCAAAGCTATGTTATAAAGCCCTATCACATTTGTGGGGCTCGAAGGCGTCATGAACGATAAACAGCCTAATATTAGCCAGGTAGGAAAGCGATGGATTATTTTTCTTTTTGATGGGAATTTGGGTATAATGCGCGTATTACTTTTCCCAATGATTCTGGCGATAGGAAGACCATGACTACACAACCCACTTCGTTAAGTTATAAAGATGCTGGCGTCGATATCGATGCTGGCGAAGCGTTAGTTCAGCGCATTAAATCAGTTGCCAAAGCAACTAGCCGCTCTGAAGTAGTCGGTGGTTTGGGTGGATTTGGCGCCTTGTGCCGTATTCCACAAGGCTATAAATCCCCTTTATTGGTCTCAGGGACTGATGGTGTCGGTACCAAACTCAAACTGGCTTTACAACTGCAGCAACACGACACCATTGGTCAAGACTTGGTCGCGATGTGTGTCAATGACCTGCTAGTCTGTGGCGCTGAGCCATTATTTTTCTTAGATTATTACGCTACAGGAAAACTGGACGTCGATACCGCAGCAACAGTTATCAGTGGTATCGGTGACGGCTGTAAATTGGCAAATTGTGCGCTCATCGGTGGCGAGACGGCTGAAATGCCGGGTATGTATCAAGATGACGACTATGATTTGGCAGGGTTTTGTGTGGGCGTCGTCGAAGAGTCGGAAGTTATCACGGGTAAAAACGTTGCCAACAGTGATGTATTAATCGGTATCGCCTCTAGCGGCGTGCATTCAAATGGTTATTCATTGGTGCGTAAAGTCATTGAAGTCAGTGGTGCCGATGTTGCCACTGAACAATTAGACGGCAAAGCATTAAAAGACGTGTTGATGGCACCGACAAAAATCTATGTCAAAGCCATTGGACAACTGCAAAAAACCTTGGGCAATGCAAACTTGCATGCGATGGCACATATCACCGGTGGCGGCTTGACGGAGAACCTACCACGCGTATTGCCCGACCATTTGGCGGCGCAAATTGATGTGAATTCTTGGACATTCCCGCCTGTATTTGCTTGGTTACAAGAAAAAGGCAATATTGCGCAAATGGAAATGTACCGCACTTTTAACTGCGGCGTGGGTTTTGTCGTCGTGGTACCGGCAGATAAAGCAGACCAAGCCATTGACTTACTCAATGGGCAAGGCGAAACCGCATGGAAATTGGGTGAAATCGTTGAAAGAACAGGTGATGCGGTAACTTATCGCTAATTTTATCCGCGACTCAATCGGTTACTTTACTATATTAGGCTATTTTGCTATTGGGCTAATTTATCCTTGAGTTAATTTACCATTGAGCTAGTTAAAAAGGTGCGTTTTTACGCACCTTACTTTTTCCAACCTATTGCTTTGCTATCATTATGAAATTGAACATGACAAACCCTACCCCGTTAAAAATTGCCGTCCTCGTCTCTGGTAGTGGCAGTAACCTGCAAGTATTAATTGATAAACAGTTACAGCAACTATTGAACATTCAAATCGTGGGCGTGATTAGCAATAAAGCCGATGCCTATGCACTTGAGCGCATTCATTTTGCCAATGAGCAGCAGCAAGCCAATATTGCAACCGCAGTGATTGAGCGTGACGATAATGGCAAAAAATATACCCGTGTCGGTTTTGAACAAAAAGCCCTTGCTGTGTTAAATGAATGGCAACCTGATTTGGTGGTGTTGGCAGGATTTATGCGGATTTTAACGCCGCTGTTTATTGATGGTGTCACCAGCAAGGATGGATTAAACGTGCCGATGATAAATCTGCACCCGTCACTACTACCCAATTACAAAGGCTTAGATACCCATACCCGCGTGCTACAATCTGGCGAGCGCTATCATGGTTGCAGTGTGCATTTGGTAACGAGCGAACTTGATGCAGGGGAAGTCATCGCCCAGGCGGTGACCTGCGTCAACGCGGCTGAGAATGCTAGCCAATTACAGCAGCGCGTTCATGCGATGGAGCACCAATTGCTGCCTATGGTGGTGGGGTTATTTGCTGAGCGGATTGTTTCACTTAAAAACAACCAACTCACCAACCGCCTTGGACTCAATTTGCCTATCAAATTATGGTTATAGTCAAATTATGGCTCTAATCAAAAAAGCGCCTACAATCAAATTTAGGCGTTTTTTTATGTTTATCACAGTTTATCTTCAAAGTCCCAATACACTCAATATCACGATTAGCAAAAATACATAGCGCCCTACCCACACGTTATCTAAAAATGCGTTAAAGCAAAGCTTGCGGTCATAGGTGAGACACTGTTTATTTTGTCGGTAAAACATAGCAACGATAGGTAGCAGCGCCAATACTGAAAGCGCGCCAAAATAATGCCAAAACACGCCCGCCAAACTGAGCAAAAATATCCCTTGAAGTAGGCTGATTATCAACACATCGTGTTTACCAAATAAAATCGCAGTGGATTTGACCCCAATTTTTAAATCATCCTCACGATCTGCCATCGCATATTGGGTATCATACGCCACCGTCCAGCACATATAGCCGAAAAACAGCAGCCAGCACCAAATATCAACCTCGGTCTGCCCCGTTAATACTTGCGATACCGCAACATACGCCATCGGAATCGCCCAACCAAAAGCCGCTGCCAAAAACACTTGCGGCAAATGGGTAAAGCGTTTCATAAACGGATAGATAAATGCCAGCGCCACCGCACCAAATGACCAAATAAAAACCTGCACAGGCAAAAATACTAATAGCGCTGCACTCACCCAAGATAAAATTAAAAACGTCCAAACCGCTTCCTTACCCGTCAAACGACCATCCGCCAGCGGTCTACCTTTGGTTCGCGACACATGGACATCGACTTTTCTGTCAGCAAAGTCATTGATGGCACAGCCTGCCGCTCGCATTAACACCGCACCCACCGCAAAGATTGCCACCACATGCCAAGGTGGGAGTTGCTCAAACCCTTTTGCCGCCAAAAACACCGCCCATAAAGTCGACCAAAACACCAGCTCAATGCCCACAGGCTTATCAAAGCGGGTCAAGTGAATATAGGCTTGAAGCTTATCTTTAAAAGACAGAGTGTGTGTAGTCATAGCATGTTTAATTAAAATAATCAAAAAGGAATAGAAGGTTGAAGCTAGTGTAGCGCTAAATGTTAGCCAAATCGTCGATAAATTTGTTACCCTTACAGCTGTAAGCCAATCATCAGCAGTTGATAATCCAGCCCAATCGGTGATTGGTCTTGCAAATAGCGTCTAAATACCGCCGTATCGATGCTGTCTTTGCCAGAGACGGCGCCGCCCATTTGCTTGAGATTTTTTAACAGACTTCTTAAGTTGTCATAAGAAACAGCAAACGATTGCTCGGCTTGATACATTAGCGTGCCTTGACGCTGTTGCTGCAAGGTCTCTATCGCCGCTAGCCAAGCGTGACTGGGTAAAAAATCAAAAACAGGTAACTTGGGAAAGCGCTGACGGACTTCATGAAAAGAGCCAGCCACCGGAATCGCCAAATGCAGCTGACCTTTGGTTTTGACAATGCGTCCAAGCTCTGCGATAACACTTGGCGATGTCCAATGAAGGGCAAAGCTACTCATCACCAAATCGGCTGATTGATTCGCCAATGCCATATCTGCCATATTGGCGCAGAGCGCTTGGCTGTGCAGCATGATTGGGGACGTCGGTAGCGACGAGACTGGGGTAGATGAAGGCGGCATCGACAAAAGATGCGCGACTCGCTGTTGCCAAATTGCAAGCATACTGGCAGCAGTATCTACGCCATATAACTGAGCGGAAGCTAGCGCTGCGTTTTGTAAAAACTTTGACATCACCGCTTGAGTCAATTTTCCTGTGCCACAGCCCACATCAACCACGCACATATCGGTTACGCCGGTATGGTAACGCACAATGAGCTGCGCCAAATGCTCTGCCACCTGCGATTGAATCGGCGTGGCGGCATCGTATGAGGTGGCAAATTGTTCAAAAACAGGGGTGACAGTACAGGACATCATCGACTAAAACAACAAATCAGTCAACTTTAACACTATTAATTAGCGCTGCATAGTCATAATCGTCTTGTGTGAGCAAATCAACCCCGCAAGGCAAATTGCCTATCCAATCCAAAAAGTGATTAATCATGGCTTTGCCAACAAAAGATTTGCCATGCTGCGGCACAATCATCTCGACATCTAACTGTCGAACCGCATCTGCCCAAAAACGGGTGACTTTATTACTGACCATGTAGCGCTGATGAAACCCTCGCATGGTCGGAATATGGGAATCAAAATCTTCCACTGGCACATTCGCATCACCCAACAACGAAGCCCCCATATCGCCTGAAAATAAAATTTTGCTAATGGGGTCATAAAACTGAAAATTACCTTCTGAATGCAGAAAGTGCGCAGGCAAAGCAAATAACTGGGTTTTTCCCAAAGGCAACACCGCGCCTTCATCTGGCAGCGCAATCAAGCGCTTAAGATACCCTTCTTGCAGACGGTCAGTGGTAAACGCGGAGTTAAGATGCGGTAAAAAACGCTCCCACAATCTTGAGATGACGATATTGGCTTGGGTATGCAATAGCCAACGCGGCAATGACGCAATGATATCGGGGTCTTGGTGTGAGCCAATCACATAGCGGATATGCCTTATATCAGTATGTTTGAGCAGTGCTAGGGTGAGCGGCGTATAGGTCAAATCCCCACCTGGGTCAATAACCGCGCCGACAGTTTCCTCATCTGAGTGCAAAATTAAAAATTGATTGGACTGAATACCGTCACCTTTTACCAAATCACTAAACATAATGCACTGATGCTTGCCATTATCAAAAATTATTTTACCGCTCATAACCTATCTACCCATTTAACCGACAAATAAAACTTAAATTACTGATAAAAAACGCTATCACACACGCTATAAAATTGTGCAGCAAAGTAACTTTGAATGACTCTGAGTGACTTTGCAAACCATTGTTCACCGTTAGCTATCACCTTTAATACATTGGCTTTAAATCCCTAAAAATAGTAAGGATTATAGCATTTTATTGATGGGATTGAGGGTATTTTTGCTTAAATCCCTGTTAACTAAATTATGCTCAACTTTGTTTTTAGTGGTATCATACCAAGCAATTTTTTAGGCAAAATTTGTGTGCTTTAAGCGCATGATTGCTACAAACGGTAAAGGCAATTTGTTATGATTTTGGCACTTGAAAGTGTGTTTGACCAATGCTCAGTGGCATTCGTGGATTTAGCGGGTAATGTCATCGCTGAACAGACCCTGACGGGAAATCGTCTGCAAACCCAGCAAATTTTGCCGATGATACACGCGCTGATGACAGCATCATCGATTGATTGGTCACAACTGACTGCGATTGCTTTTAATCGAGGGCCCGGGGCTTTTAGTGGCATACGCATTAATACGGCGGTAGCGCAAGCCATCGCCTTTGCCCATGATGTGCCATGTTTGCCTGTATCAAGCCTGCAAGCTATCGCCCAAACGGCATTTGAACTACACCAACGCCCCCACGTATTGGCGCTGACAGATGCGCGCATGAACCAAGTGTACGCCGGTGAATACGCCATGAGCGATGGTATCATGCAGCTTGTGGCAGGTACTACTGAGCAGTTGCTTGATTATGACAGTGTGATAGACAAAGACTTAGCCTTAGTAGGTAATGGCGCAACCTTGGTCAATGCGCAGCTAGGTCAAGCCATCTTTGCCGATATTCGCCCCTCAGCGGTTATCATTGCCAAACTTGGGCTAACCTTGTACCAGCAGCACCAATCCGTCCCTGCTGAGCTGGCGTTGCCGGTTTATTTAAGAAATAATGCGTGGAAAACCCTAGCCGAACAACAAAAGACTTAATTTATCGGCTGATTACTCATATTGTGTTAAGTTTGACTCGCTACCCTTTACCTTATTATAAGCGCAAAAATTGTTAGCTTTGACTGTTAATAATTAACATTGTTGGATACGTTATGGATCTTATTTTGATTTTTAAAGCCATCATCATGGGCATGGTTGAGGGCATTACCGAATTTTTACCGATTTCAAGTACCGGGCATTTAATTCTTGCCGACTCCTTGTTAAATTTTTGGACCAAAGACAAAGCCGACTTGTTTATCGTCGTCATTCAGCTGGGTGCGATTTCGGCGGTAATTTATTTGTACTGGGGACGGCTATGGCGTGCCTTGATGGGACTTATTACGGGTAAAGACCCTGAGCGTAAAAACCCGCGTCAATTGGGCATCTCGCTGATTATTTCCACCATTCCGATTATGGTGATAGGTTTGATGTTTGATAAAGCGTTAAAAGCGGCATTATTTAACCCAACCGTGGTGGCAATCTCATTGATTGTCGGTGGTTTGATTATCTTTTGGGCAGAGCGCCAACAACACAAACATACGGTCAAATATGCCGAAGCGGAAGATATTGATATTAAAACGGCGATTATCATTGGTTTGATTCAATGTCTTGCCTTGATTCCTGGTACTTCTCGCTCAGGGTCTACCATTATTGGTTCCCTATTTTTGGGGGTATCACGTAAGGCGTCTGCGGAGTATTCTTTCTTTTTAGGGATTCCTGTATTAGTAGGTGCTGGGCTATTAGACCTGACCAAAAACCATCATATTTTGACCACCGCTGAAGACTGGACTATCATGGCAGTGGGTGTGGTGGTCTCATTTATTTTTGCCATGATTTTCATCAAATGGTTGGTTAACTGGGTCAGTACCCGTGATTTTACGATTTTTGCGTGGTGGCGCATCGTGGTAGGCGTACTGGTACTCATCGCTGGTATGCTGGGCTATATTTAACTCGCCATGCTATCTCATCAATCAATCCAACTGTATTATGTTGACACTTTGCCAAGCGAGCAGCGTTTGGCAAACGTTGAGACCATACTCACCCCTTTATCCGTCAATTTACAATTGCAAAAGATTACTAGCAAAGTAACTCAAAAATGGCTGAAATCAGTCGATGATAACAGTGTGCTGATTGATGAGGTAGGCGACGTTTTTGTCATCGCAGCTGGCATGAAAGTCAGCCCAAATTGGCAAAGCCTACAACAGCGGGTGGTCAAAGCGGGCAAAAAAACTGAGCTGCTACTCAAAGCCATGCAGCTACAAGCCAGCATGACTGTCATTGATGCAACCGCAGGATTTGGGCATGATAGCTTAATCTTGGCAAGTACCGGTGCCAGTGTGACGTTGCTTGAACAGCAGCCACTGATGTTTTTGCTACTGCAACTTGAACAGCAAAAAATGGCGCAGCATCGCAACTGGCAAAAATTGATGAGTCGATTAACGATTTATCATGGCGATGCGATAGAGTTGCTGGCTAAATTGCCAAAAGTCGACCGTGTCTATCTAGATCCAATGTTTCCCGCCGATAGCTACAAATCAGCGGTTAATAAACATATGCAGATGTTGCATACTGTGACGACCCCACCGTCCATTGCGCAATCACAACAATTATTGTCGGCGGCGTTGGCACAAATAACCCCCAATGGTATGGTGGTAGTCAAACGACCCAAATCAGCGCCTTTTCTTGCAGACCAATCGCCCAACCTAAGCCTATCAAATGATATCGTGCGTTTTGATAATTATTTGAACAGCGTTTAGTTTTAACAACGTTTAGAGGAAATGTTAAAAAAGCTGATGGATATCAGCTTTTTTTGTGGGTGTAGTTGTTATTGACCAACCTTTTGGTTACCAACGGCAGGTCCTGCATCATCGCTGGCTTTTGGTGCGTTGGGCGAAGCAGGTGCATTATCAATCACGGTATCATTTTCCGTAATCTTATCCATGTCTGAATTATCCGCGCCGCCGTCATCTGTAGCGTCTGCCTCATTACTACTCGCTGGCATCGCATCAACAGGGGTCGCTGCGGTGCCACTGGCGCTAGTAGCGTCAGGACCGGCATCTACGGTGGCATTGGCTTCGGTCACAGCGGCACTATTTTTTTCATCGGCAGGCGCAGCTGACATTGGTACGGCTTGTGATTCTGCCGCTGACGCTGCCGCGGCATTGTCTGTGCTGTCAGTCTTTTTATCACAAGCTGTCAACGTAAGCGCCGATACTAAACTCAGCATGGTGATTTTTGCTAGTGTGTTTTGCATGGGTATTCCTCTACTATCAATAAATCGCTCAACCCGATAACGTACTTGATAGCCTATATAGTAAAAATTGTTCAATCAACAAGGTCGCTAATTCAAAGATGATAATGATGTCACCTTAAATTTTGCCATGGCATTGCTTGTATTTTAAACCCGATCCACAAGGACAAGGGGCATTTCGGCTAATTGCTAAGTTGGCATAAGGGTTTTCACCATTTTCAGCCATTTCTGGACTCGCGGTTGCTGCGGCTGAGCCGCTTAGACCAAATGAATACGTGGCTCGCGTGCGTTGCTGGCTGTTACGCGCAATCATGTCTTCATCGTCACTCAGCTCACCGGTCACGCCATTCATTTCTTGGTGCTCAAAATGCAGACGCATCATCTCAGCTTGTTCACGTTGCTGGCGCTCAAGCTCAGCGATTTCTTCTGGCGTTGGGATATGAACACGCGCTAAATCTTGCACGGTTTCAGACTTGATAGCACCGAGCATACTTTGGAACAATGAGAAGGATTCAGATTTATATTCTTGCTCAGGATTTTTTTGCGCATAGCCTCGCAGATGGATACCTTTACGCAGTTGATCCATTTGGTTTAAATGTTCTTTCCAATGCTTATCTAGGCTAGATAGCATAAAGTGACGCTCAAGTTGGGCAGCATTTTCTTCACCCATTTGCTCACGGCGAGCGCGGTAGTTGAGTAACGCAGCCTCAATGATTTTTTGGCGTAAGCCTTCTTCATCCAAACGACGATCGGCATCTAGCCAGTCATTGATTGGCATATAAATACGAAACTCATTTTCAAGCTCGTCTTCAAGCCCATCAATGTCCCATTGGTCATCAATCGAGCCGGGTGGCACGAATTGGTCAATCAAGGCATTGTACACATCGTAATGCATCGCTTCGATACCTGCTTGTAGATTACTTTCGGCAAGCAGTTCATCGCGCTGCTTATAGATAACCTTACGTTGTTCGTTGGCAACGTCATCGTATTTGAGTAGACTCTTACGAGCATCAAAGTCGCGGTTTTCCACTTTTCTTTGGGCGTTTTCAATCGAGCGTGACACCATTTTGTGCTCAATGGCTTCGTCTTCTTTTAGCCCCATCGCGCGCATCATATTCACCACGCGATCGCCAGCGAAAATCCGCATCAAGTCATCTTCAAGCGACAAGAAAAAACGTGATTCCCCAGGGTCACCTTGACGACCCGCACGACCGCGCAATTGGTTATCAATACGGCGTGATTCGTGACGCTCAGAACCAATGATATGTAAACCACCCGCCTCTAGCACTTGTTGGTTTCGCACTTGCCATTCGGCATGGGCTTGCTCTTTCATTTCAGGGGTGACGTTTTCGATTTTGGCGAGCTCGGCTTGCCAGTTACCCCCCAAGATAATATCGGTACCGCGACCTGCCATGTTGGTGGCAATAGTGACCGCATTGGGGCTACCCGCTTGCGCGATAATATCGGCTTCACGCTCATGCTGTTTGGCATTGAGGACGTTATGTTGAATGCCTTCTTGCGTCAGTAACTCTGAAAGCACTTCACTGGCTTCAATGGTTGCCGTTCCCACCAAAATCGGTGCTCGTTTTTCTTGAATGCGTTTGATTTCGCGGATGATGCCTTGATATTTGCCCATTTTACTTAGGAAAATTTGGTCATCAAGGTCAATACGCTGAATCGGTTTGTGGGTTGGGATAATCACCACATCTAGATCGTAAGTCTGTTTAAACTCCGCGGCTTCGGTATCCGCTGTACCTGTCATGCCTGAGAGTTTGTCATACAGACGGAAATAATTTTGGAATGTCGTGGTGGCGAGCGTTTGGTTTTCGGCTTGTATTTCGACCTGTTCTTTGGCTTCAACCGCTTGGTGCAACCCTTCTGACCAGCGGCGACCGGGCATGGTACGCCCTGTGTTTTCATCGACAATAATGACTTCGCCTTCATGCACGATATAGTGAATGTTTTTAACAAATAAATGGTGCGCACGAATCGCAGCTTGGACGTGGGCTAATAATGGCAAGCGCGTTGGGCTATATAGGCTCTCGTTTTCGCCAAGCTCGCCTTTTTCCACCAAGAATTTTTCGATTTTCTCGTAGCCTTTTTCGCTGATTTCGATTTGGCGATTTTTTTCATCAATCCAAAAATCTTGCTCACGGTTTTCGCGGTTGCCTTCTTCGGTTTCTGAACGCTTGAGGCGCGGGATGATGGTGTCAATCAGCCGGTACATAGCCGATGAGTCTTCGGCTTGACCCGAGATAATCAGCGGCGTACGCGCTTCATCAATCAAAATCGAGTCAATCTCATCGATGATACAATAGTTGAGTCCGCGCTGTTTTTTCTCATCTAGGCGAAATACCATATTGTCGCGCAGGTAGTCAAACCCATATTCATTGTTGGTACCGTAGGTAATATCCGCGGCATAGGCCTCAAATTTTTCCATCGGGTCTTGCTGTGAGTAAATCACGCCGACAGTCAAGCCCAAAAAGTCAAACAATGGGCGGTTTAGTTCGGCATCAC
Organism: Moraxella sp. CTOTU46711; assembly: GCF_031975715.1. Taxonomy (NCBI): domain Bacteria; kingdom Pseudomonadati; phylum Pseudomonadota; class Gammaproteobacteria; order Moraxellales; family Moraxellaceae; genus Moraxella; species Moraxella sp. CTOTU46711. The sequence continues at coordinate 245,578 of NZ_DALYMP010000003.1, read as the reverse complement.
GGCTTGCCAAGTAGTCATTGACGGTGACGACATGCACGCCTTTACCACTAATCGCATTGAGATATATCGCAAGCGTTGCCATCAAGGTTTTACCTTCACCCGTGCGCATCTCGGCGATTTTACCTTCGTGCAGGGTAATACCGCCGATGAGCTGTACATCGTAGTGACGCATGCCAAGGACACGGCTTGAGGCTTCACGACAGACCGCAAAGGCTTCAGGTAAAATGGTATCTAGGCTAGTACCCTGCTCAAATTGGGTTTTAAATTCCGCAGTTTTTTGTTTTAATGCTTCGTCAGAGAGGGGCTGGATTTTGGGTTCTAAGGCGTTGATTTTGTCGACCAACTTACGCATTCGCTTAAGCTCACGGTCGTTTTTGGTGCCAATAACCTTGCCTATCATTTTGCCTAACATACGAGGATTTTCCTAAAGTGCTCAAATCAATAAGTGCGATGACTTTTAATACGATGACGGTTAATAAAGGTGTTCAAAATAAATTTTGCTATTATATATGGGTTTGCTTTTTTTAGATACAAGGTTATGACAGCCTGTGAGTTTGAACCGCTCGCCTCATCCGCCTGCTAATTTCCAGTCGATTAATTTTTAATCATTAATTCACGGGCAATACCCTCAAGCTTTAAAACAAGCCCTGTTAAATAATAAGTTAAATAGCAAGTTAAATAACAAGCCTTGTAAAATGATGCGATAAAGCGACTGGATGTTTGCACCTTTTTTGCAGCTTGATTTTTATTACCTTTATCTTTATGAATCCATCCCCATAATTGAGCTTTATTTTGGAAATTTTCATTGTTGAAATTTTCTTGGAAGATTTTAACGCCATCTTTGCCATTATGCTATCGAGTTTGCCATGACTGCCCCATTGACGCCACAACAACTGATTCATCAATTACCCAAAGCCGAACTCCACGTGCATATCGAAGGCACTTTTGAGCCGGAGTTGATGTTTGCCATCGCTAAACGCAACCAAATCGATATACCCTACCAAACCATTGAAGACGTCAAAAATGCCTACAATTTTCATAATTTACAATCATTTTTGGATATTTACTATGCCGGCGCAAACGTTTTGGTTAAACAGCAGGATTTTTATGATTTAGCGTGGGCGTATTTTGAAAAATGCCAAGCTGATAATGTGGTGCATACGGAGATTTTCTTTGACCCACAGACCCATACTGAGCGGGGGGTGGATTTTGCCACCTGTTTTCAAGGGCTTTATCAAGCCAGTCTAGATGCCAAAGCAAAAATGGGTATCACCTCGCATTGGATTTTGTGTTTTTTGCGTCATTTGAGCGAAGACAGCGCGTTTGCCACCCTTGAGCAGGCCTTGCCATTTAAAGATAATATCATTGGCGTGGGGCTTGACTCTAGCGAAGTGGGCAATCCGCCCGCCAAGTTTGAACGAGTATTTGCCAAAGCGCGTGCGCTTGGGTTTTTGACGGTTGCGCATGCGGGCGAAGAAGGCGATCCCGCGTATGTCTGGGAAGCGTTGGATTTGTTAAAGGTCAATCGTATCGATCACGGTGTGCGTTCGGCTGAAGATGATAAACTCATGCAACGCTTGATAGCGGAGCAAATGCCGTTGACGGTGTGTCCATTAAGTAATCTTAAACTAAAAGTGGTGCAAGACATGGGCGAGCACAATATCAAAACCATGCTGCATCAAGGCGTGTGCGTGACGGTGAACTCAGACGACCCAGCGTATTTTGGCGGCTATATGAATGACAACTTTGTCGCTATTGAGCAAGCGTTAGCGCTATCAAATGACGATATCAAACAATTGGCGATTAACAGCTTTAACGCGTCTTTTATAGGGGATGCTGAAAAACAGCATTGGATCTCAAAAATCGCATCGCTTTAAGCTTTTAAATAAGCTGCAAGAAACAAGCTCAGAAAAATAAGCTGGAACTAACGTGCATTTGTGCATCCCAGCCTTAATCAACCTCACCCACCCAACATGGTGCGACAAACGCACCTGTTGCTTAATTTCATAACGTTTAACTATTATGTCCCAGACCATGCCTCACAATCTTGACCATCACACCCCCATGATGCAGCAATATCTCACGCTAAAAGCGGATTATCCCCATGCCTTGGTGCTGTACCGGATGGGTGATTTCTATGAGCTGTTTTTCGATGATGCCAAGCTTGCTGCCGATATTTTGGGCATCACCTTGACCCGACGTGGCAAAGATAAACAGGGCAATACCATCCCGATGGCAGGCGTGCCGTTTCATTCGGCAGACGGCTATATTGCTCGGCTGATTAATGCCGGGCAAACCGTGGTGGTCTGTGAACAAATCGAAGAAGACAATCCAGAACACAATCTTGAAGACAGCCTTGAAGAAAACATTGCAGCCAAAAGCATAGCAAAAAAAACCAGCAAAACAAAAGCCAATGCCGCTAAGATTATGGAACGTAAAGTCGTCCGTACCTTGACCGCAGGAACGCTGACCGATGATAACCTCATCACCCAAGGACAAACGCCAACGGTCGTCGCGATTAGCTTTGCCAAACAGCAAATGTCGGTGGGATTGGCGCAGCTAGATTTGGCACAAGGGCAAATCCGCGTCACTGAGCTTAACTGCGACAGTCATGCCCAGCTACAAAGCGAGCTTGCTAATACCCTCGCCCGCTTTGATCCCAGTGAAGTGCTGATAGATGAGCAGCTGTCTGAGGCGTGGCAACATTTTTTGCAGGATTGTCTGAGCGCAAATAGCCCAACAGCCACCCTACCGCCGATTTTGTCACAGCCGCACAGTTATTTTCTGCCCAATAACGCCCTTGAACATCTGACCCAGCATCTAAGTGTCACCACACTGGCAGGGTTTGGCATTGAGCAAAAACCCCTTGCCATCTCATCGGCATCGGTTGTGCTGCATTACGGCAAACAGACGCAGCAAGCTGATTTACGCCATATTCGTAGCCTGCAGCTCGAGCATAACGGCGATTTTTTGCAGCTTGATACCATCAGTCAGCAAAATTTGGAAATTTTTAAACCCGTCTTGGCCTCGGGTATTTCGCTGTTATCAGTGATTGATCACTGCCAAACGCCGATGGGTAAACGCGCTTTGGTGCATCATTTGCACCGACCGCTACGCAATGTCACCCTGATTAACCGCAGGCTTGATGCGGTTGAACAACTGATGACATTACCGATAGCAGCGTTTGAATTGCTTAAACAAACATTAAGCGAAGTCAGCGATATCGAGCGCATTGGGGGACGCATTGGCTTGGGTTCAGCAAAACCCACCGATTTGCTCAAATTGCGTCTGAGCTTGGCGCAAGCGTTAGCGTTGTCAAAGCAGTTACAGCAACATTTTGATTTTACCACCATAACGACGCTAACTGCCGAGACGCCTTTGCTTGCCATGCTCAGCAAACAGCTACCTGACTTAGCCTTAACTGATAGCTTTGCCAATATCTATGCCTTACTAGAGCAAGCGATTGTCGATGAGCCGCCCGCCCACATCCGTGATGGCGGCATGATAAAAAAGGGCTATGACCCACAGCTTGATGAATTGCAAAATCTGCATGGCAATATCGAGCAAACTTTGGAAGCATTGGCGGTGCAAGAGCGGCAAAAAAACAACCTGCCCATGCTTAAAGTGGGCTTTAATAAAGTGAGCGGATTTTATTTTGAACTCAGTGCCCTGCAAGCCAAGAACGCACCTGAATATTTTACTCGCCGTCAAACGCTCAAAAATGCTGAACGCTTTATCACGCCAGCACTCAAAACCATTGAAGAATCCTATTTATCAGCTCAAGGGCAAGCGTTGACCCTTGAGAAGCGTATCTATGAAAATCTGCTGGGTCAGCTGAAGTCGCAGCTTGGCGATGTGCAGCGCCTTGCCAAAGCGATTGGGTATTTGGACGTACTTGCCAACTGGGTCAGCCTAACGCGTTTGCAGAATCGTTCTCATCATAATAAAAACTGGTGCCGCCCGTTGTTTAATACCACGGATGATACCGCAAGCCTCAATATCCAAGGCGGACGCCATATCGTGGTTGAAGCAGGTCAACAGCGCCAAGCTCACCATCAGACGCCATCGCTTGACCCATTTGTCGCCAATGACTGTGTCATGGGAACAGCCACCCAACTTGAACGCTTGATGCTTATCACAGGGCCCAATATGGGCGGTAAATCGACCTACATGCGACAAACCGCTCTTATCGTACTACTTGCTTGTTGTGGTGCATATGTCCCTGCGCAGTCGGTGACACTCGGTCGTATTGAGCGGATTTTTACCCGCATTGGCTCGGCAGATGACTTGGCAAGTGGTAAATCAACCTTTATGGTCGAGATGATCGAAACCGCCAATATCATGAACCAAGCCAATGCCAACTCATTGGTACTCATGGATGAAGTCGGTCGTGGCACCAGCACCCAAGATGGTCTAGCGATTGCGCATGCGTGCGTAAATTATTTAGCAGAAAAAATCGGCTGTTTGACCCTATTTGCTACCCATTATTTTGAGCTCACTGAATTGGCTGAGCGCCACCCCAAAATGTTTAATCAACACCTTGTCACCCAAGAAATCAACGGGCAGTTGCTGCTATTGCATAAAATCGCACCGGGGGCGACGCATCGCAGTTTTGGATTGCATGTCGCCAAAATGGCAGGTTTGCCGCAAACCTTATTAGCCCAAGCGCAATATTATTTGGATAACCAAAGCGAACAAAAAAGTTTGCCAAACCATCCTTTACCCTATCCACCAAAAGAAGAGCAGCAAATAGGTCTGGATTTGCAAAGTGCAGCGGCTGACTATCAAACGTTGAAGACTGATGAATATAAGCTTAGCCAACAACTAAACGCCCTAAACCCTGACGAGCTGACGCCGAAACAGGCGTTAGAATTTATTTATTCATTAAAGGAATTGTTAAAAAAAGCGTAACGCGCTAAAATAATACGATTATATTTTTTATGCTTTTAACATTTGTGCAACTAAAAAAAGGTAGCCACCGCCATGACTTTCGTCGTTACTGATAACTGTGTTCGTTGTAAATATACTGACTGCGTTGAAGTCTGTCCTGTGGACTGTTTCTATGAAGGTCCGAATTTTTTGGTCATCCATCCTGATGAATGTATTGACTGTGCGCTGTGTGAGCCAGAATGCCCTGCCAATGCGATTTTCTCAGAAGATGAAGTACCAAAAGGTCAAGAAATATACATCGAACTGAATGCAGAACTCGCCGAAAAATGGCCAAACATCTCAGCCATGCATGACCCACTACCCGATGCCAAAGAATGGGATGGCGTACCCAATAAATTACAGTATATTGAAAGATAGCCTTTCTAACATACGCCATTTAGGTGAATTTTAGCAAGACGCTATAAACAAGATGCTATAAAACAACATATAGAACGAGGACGGCAATCAGTGCATATTGATTGCCGTTTTTATATTGTCATCTCTTATTATGCCAACGTTGTTGTCTATCTGCTTAACTTAACCTCTTTAGCTTAGCCTTTTTTTGCAAATTGATTATGAAATAAAAAAAACGCGCTATGGATTAGCGCGTTTTTAGTGTCACAGTAACATCAGCCTTTTACGGCACTGCCCCAAACTGGCACCACGGTTTGCATCAATGGTTTTAACAGTTTGATATTTGCCGCAAAGATAGAACCTGTTTGCATCGCATTGTGTGCGCCTGTATGGTCAACCACAGTACCACGTGCTTCAGTGACAATCAATTCACCGGCGCAGATATCCCAAGGTTTGATAGACATTTCAAAATAACCATCAAACCGTCCCGCTGCTACATATGCCAAATCTAGCGCGGCTGAACCCACACGGCGCACTTGACCGCCTTGTTCGCAGATTTTTTGTAAGCTTTCAAAATGCTCTTTGGCATACGATACTTTACCTTCCGCGCGGTTACGCTCAAGCGGATGACCTGTGGTAAAAAAGCCGCCATCAATGGTTTTATGCTCACTGACGCTGATACGGCGTTGGTTGAGGCGCGCGCCTTTACCACGACTGGCTGAGAACATCTCATCACGCACTGGGTCATAGATGATACCATGTTCGGTGACGCCATTTTTTTGCACCCCGATTGAGACACAAAAATGCGGCAAACCATGAATAAAGTTGTGGGTACCGTCTAATGGATCAATGACCCAGCACCAGTCTTTATCATTGCCCTTGCCTTCTTGTAGCCCAAATTCTTCGCCCAAAAATGAGTGGGTTGGGTAGCTTTCTTTGAGCATCGCGATCAATAATTCTTCGCTATAACGGTCGATTTGGGTCACCAAACCATCTAAGCCTTTGCTTTCAATCGTGAACTCTAGCTTGTGGCGATTGTTGTGTGCATTTAAAATCTCTTGACCTACTTTTTGTGCAGCGCGGGCTGCCATGACGACCATCGGTTCCATAATTGACCTTTTGTTGAAGGATAAAAATCTAAAATTTATGACAAAATCGTTTGCATCTGTTTGACCACACCCGCGACATCTAGCCCACAATCGGCTAATTGCTGCTCAGGGCTGCCATGCGCGATATATTTATCGGGGATACCGATATTAAGTAGCGTTGGCAAGGCTTGACTTGTTTTTGCTGCTTGGGCAACGAGGTATTCATTGACCGCACTACCGGCACCGCCCATGACTTGGTGTTCTTCAAGGGTAACAATGGAGCAGTTTTGCGCCAATAGAGTATCTATTAATTCGCTGTCTAACGGTTTAACAAACCGCATATTATAAACAAAAAACGTCGTTGTTGGGTAAGTTTCGGCTAAGTTTTGACACGCCGTGACCGCTGTCTTTACCATGGTACCAAAAGCAAGCACCGCAACTTTTTTCGCCACGTTGCTCGTATCTGCTCCAGTGGCATCAATAGTCTGCTCAAGCGCTGCCTTACCGATTGGATACATCGCTTGGTTTTTATCAATCTCTGCCCCAATGCCATTGCCACGTGGATAACGCACCGCAGAGGGTCCAATATGCTCATAACAGGTATTGAGTAAGTTATAGCACTCATTCTCATCTTTTGGACAAGCAATCACCATATTAGGCACAGTTCGCATAAAAGCGATATCAAACACCCCCGCATGGGTGGCACCGTCTTCACCTACCAAGCCCGCACGGTCAATGGCGAACATGACATCCAAATTTTGCAAAGCCACATCGTGAATCAGTTGATCATAGCCACGTTGTAAAAATGTGGAGTAAATAGCGACAATCGGTTTGACGCCTTGGGTCGCCATACCGCCCGCTAGGGTCACTGCATGTTGCTCGGCAATCGCCACATCAAAGAATTGGCTTGAAAAGCGCTTAGCAAATTCGGTCATGCCTGAGCCTTCAGCCATCGCAGGGGTAATCGCCATCAGTTGTTTGTCAGTGGCGGCTTTATCGCAGATAAACTCACCAAACACTTGCGAGTATTTTTTGGCGGGAGTAGGCACTGGCTTTTGGCTGTCAACTGGCACAGATTTTTCTTGCGCCGGGTTGATTTTTTTAAGTTTGGTAATGGCATGATAAGTAATCGGGTCGCATTCTGCAGGTAAAAAGCCTTTACCTTTCACCGTATGCACATGGACGAGTACCGCACCTTTTAACTGCTTGACCCGTTCAAATACCTGAGCCAATTTGGCGACATCATGCCCGTCAAACGGTCCAAAATACTGAAAGCCGATGGCTTTAAATAAGTTTTCGGGGAACACTTCATCAATGAGTTTATTGGCGATTTTCTCAGGTAATGTCTCTAACTGAGAGGGTTTGGGAATACCTTTTTCTGCCAATTTTTCGACAATTTTATTGGGCAGGCGCGAGGTCCAATCATCTAAAGCTTCATTTGCCATGTGCAAATAATGACGAATACGGCGGTCTTCACTGGAGATGACACGCTTGGTAAAAATCGCATCACCGTTTTTATCGATATCCACTGCCAAACCACGTTGCCATAGGGTGGCTAAATGTTTAGAAAATCCGCCCGTTGCCTGCGAAATTGACATGTCGTTGTCGTTGAGCACCACAATCAAATCGGCATTTTGCTGCACCGCGTCATTCATCGCTTCAAACGCCATACCGCCTGTCATAGCACCATCACCGACGATGCTAACCACTTTGTCATGTTTGCCTAAATAGCGCATAGCAAGCGACATGCCTAGCCCTGCAGAAATCGCCGTCGATGAATGCCCAACGCCAAAAGTATCATACTCAGACTCATGACGCTCAGGAAAGGCAGTTAGCCCATGTTGGCTACGAATGGTGGTAAGCTTGTCACGGCGACCCGTTAAAATTTTGTGGGGATAGGCTTGGTGCCCTACGTCCCAGACAATTTGGTCTTTGGGTGAGTTAAAGACATAATGTAGTGCAATGGTCAGCTCAACGACGCCAAGGTTAGAACCAAAATGCCCGCCGCTGACGCCTGTTGTATACAGCAAAAACTCGCGCAGTTCATCGGCTAATTGCTGCAACTGCGCGGTACTCATTTTTTTTAGGTCATCAGGACTGTCCACACCATCGAGCAGCGGCGTATGCGGCTTTAGCATAGGGATGGTATCAAAGGTTTTTAATGGGTATTTTTGGTTAGCTATTTTAGTTTTTGACATATCTTGGCTGACACTTTTCATTGCTTACAGGCACTCGATGAGCCCTGTTGACACAGGTGAAAAAAATAAATAGTTAAAACGCACAATGACTATCGACACCTTATTGCTGGCACAAAATTGGCACAAAATACGGGCACAAAATTGACAGACTGCCAAAGCGTTAGGCGCTTGAAAATCTAGATGGCTAAGCTGGCATTAACAGCTTTGAATTGCCAATGTGGCGCATGAATGTGGCATAATAGCATTTTTTTGTTGATTAAACATCAAACCTCGCTATTTTAGATTGTATCTTATAGCTTCTATAAAGTTTAGCTTAGCGCCTTGAATTTTTTATAAAATTTGACAAAAAAGTCGCGTCATATAGCATGCCAGCTTAGCTTGCGGGTTATTGATAAGATGCGTAATGACGCTATCCTTCTTGATATTTTAATCAATGCCTTCATGTAAAGGGCACTTTTATTTTTGGGTTTACCGACTTGGTTCAGTTGTTTGGGTCAGTGGGTCATTTTTTTGGAGTAGTGGGTGTCGTATCAATTTATCACGCAAGCAACCTTACCAACAGCGCATGGGCTATTTGATATTCATGTGTTTGAAGATACGGACGACACGGCACGCGATGCGCTTGGCAATCGCAAAAATGAACACGTCATGCTGACGGTTGGCTTGCCCACGGCCGATAAATCCAAAATCCCATTGGTACGCATTCATAGCGAATGTTTGACAGGGGATGCCTTTAGTTCGCTTAAATGCGACTGCGGTCCTCAGCTCAACGCTACCATGCAGATGATTCAAGCTTATGCTAAAAATGGCGGCTGCGGGGCGATTTTATATTTGCGCCAAGAAGGACGCGGGATTGGACTGACCAACAAAATCCGAGCTTACGCGTTGCAAGACCAAGGTCATGATACGCTTGATGCCAATTTGCTGCTCGGTTTACCTGCCGATGCTCGCACCTATGAGATGTGCAAGCCGATGCTTGAGCATGTCGGTGTGGATAAGGTAAAGCTGATAACCAACAACCCCAACAAAATTGACTATCTCAATGATATTGGTATTGAAGTGGTTGAGCGGGTGCCGCTGTTGGTGGGTGTCAACCCCCACAATGAAGCCTACCTCAACACCAAAAAAGAGCGTATGGGGCATATGATTGAGAATGGATTATAAAATTCATTCTCATGACATAACACAAAACCCATGGTTTATTTTTACCATAAATTAATCCCAAGCGCGCCCAGCATCATTTTTGCCCCCACAATCAGCAGCAGACCACCAAACATGCGCTTTAAGGTGTTGGCAGGCAATTGGTGCGCCAATTTTGCCCCCACTTTGGCAAATACATAACTCATCACTGAAATACACAAAAACGCGGTGATATGCACAAAGCCAATCGCCTCAGCGGGTAAACCCTGTACATCTTTGCCAAAAAACATAAACCCGAGCGCCCCTGCAATGGCAATCGGCAAGCCACAGGCTGCTGACGTACCCACCGCTTGTTGCATGGTCAAACCAAAGCGGCTCAAAAACGGCACGGTAAAACTGCCACCGCCAATACCAAAAATCGCCGATGCTGCGCCAATCAAGCCCCCGACCCCTGTTTGCACGGGAGCAGATGGCAAGTGAGTGGTCGCGACAACTTCCGATTTTTTAGCCAGAAGCATTTTTAGCCCCATAAACAGCGCCATGCCAGCAATCAAAAACGCCAAGACCTTGCCATGCAATAAATCTGCGATATAAGCACCAACAAAACTACCCACCACCAAGCCAATTGACATATTGCGCCATACATCCCAGCGCACGCCACCGCGCTTATTGTGCGATTGCATGGAGCTTATCGATGTCACCACAATCGTGGCAAGCGATGTCCCTACCGCCAAATGGGTAATGACATCGCTTGGATAGCCATAAGCTTTAAAAATCGCCATCAGCACGGGTACGATAATCAATCCGCCACCGACACCAAACAGACCCGCACAAGTGCCAGCAAATGCCCCCGCCAGCAAAAACCACAGATACATCATTTTTTGCATTTCCTTTGATTAAAAATAGCGTTAGTATAGCAAACTTATCTTTTTGACGTTTGTAACATTGTGCCTAAGCTTATGAACCCGACCCTATGTACCCATCCTCATGAGAATTGATTCGCTTTGCCATACCCATTTATCGTCAACCCACTCAACCAACAGCCAGCTGATTGAGTGGATGGTGCTAAGCTATCAAGCGCAGTCGGCCACCGACCATAACCGACCGCATTTTAGCCGCCCCCATTTGTTGACTGCCGATACCCAATCGGGCGGACGTGGTCAACATGGCAGAACATGGCAATCACCGCTAGGCAATGTTTATTTATCGCTGTATGTGCCGACACAAGCCTATGCATCGCCGCAAAATCTTTGCTTATCTTATCGATTAGATGGTCGCTTGTCACTGTGCGTGGGTTATCAGCTCAGTCAAATCCCTATCATAGAACACATCAACCAAACAAGACTGGCAAAGCATTTGCCAACCATTGGTGTCAAATGGGTGAACGATGTGGGTTTTTATCAACCACAAGACAACCTACCTGACCAATTTCAAAAACTCTCGGGTATTTTGATAGAGCCTGTCAATGTCACAGGTCACATGATAGGGGTCGTTGTCGGTGTGGGGGTCAATATTGCCCATGCCCCTGTATTGACCGAGCAAACACAAGAAGGCTTAAACTACCAAGCAGTAAGCCTGCAAGATTTGACAGCGCAGCCCTTACAGCCCAGTGAGTTTTATCAGCCTGTTAGCGATGCCATAGCTAATGCGATTGGGCAATTTAATCAGCTGCAAGCGGCTGAAGCGAGCGGGCAATTTATCCATGATTTTGCGCAAAGAGACGTATTAAAAAACAAGCATTTGCAAATTCATAACGCCTTATCTGAGCAATCAATCACAGGCATTGCAGCAGGTATCGATGCGCAAGGCTGTCTACTCATTGAGCAAGCAGATGGCAGCACACAAACGATTTGGACAGGCACGATTCAAGTTTTGGATTCAGCCGTTTCATCGTTGCAGGCAAATAAACACAAATAAAGCATCCCATTCAAAGGCTATTATTTATGACAAAACTTTGGCTAGACTTGGGTAATACCCGCTTAAAATATTGGCTCACGGACGATAGCGGTCAAGTGCTCGATCATGCGGCTGAGCAGCATTTGCAAGCCCCTGCCGAATTGCTCAAAGGGCTGACCTTTCGGCTTGAACGACTCAATCCTGACTTTATCGGGGTGTCATCCGTACTTGGACAAGCCGTCAATAATCACGTCGCAGAAAGCCTAGAGCGATTGCAAAAACCGTTTGAATTTGCCCAAGTCCATGCCAAGCACGCGCTGATGTCGAGCGATTATAACCCCGCCCAACTTGGCATTGACCGCTGGCTACAAATGCTCGGTATCATCGAGCCTAGCAAAAAACAATGCGTGATTGGCTGCGGCACTGCCGTTACCATTGATTTGGTCGATCAGGGTCATCACTTGGGGGGCTATATTTTTCCCAGTATTTATTTGCAGCGCGAGTCGCTATTCTCAGGAACGCGCCAGATTAGTATTATTGATGGCACTTTTGATAGTATAGATTCAGGCACCAATACCCAAGATGCGGTGCATCATGGTATTATGTTATCCATTGTCGGGGCCATCAATGAAACAATTCATCGCTACCCACAATTTGAAATCACAATGACAGGCGGTGATGCCCATACTTTTGAGCCGCACCTATCAGCCAGCGTGGAAATTCGGCAAGACTTGGTATTGGCGGGACTACAGCGTTTTTTTGCCGCCAAAAATAACACTAAGAACTAGAAATAAAAACCAAAACTAAAAATTAACCGTTAAGAAAAAAAGGAAATTACCGATGAAAAAAATCATTCAAACCACAAGCATCGCCTTACTCACTACGAGCGTATTAACCGCCTGTATGACTGCGCCTACGTTGCCCGCCAAGCCAACGCCTTCAACAGTCAACCAGCCCGCCAATGCCACTCGCACGGTCACGCTTGCGCTGGGTCAAAACATCTTTGTTAAAGAACACCAGCTAAATCTGACTTTTGATAAAGTGCTCAATGATAGCCGCTGTGTCACAGGCGTACAGTGTATTTGGGCAGGCAATGCTACAGTAGCGGTCACGGCTATGACCACTGACTCTCGCCCACAAACCCTTAACCTATCGATTGGGGATTTGCGCGGTGACTTGCGTCAAACGCAGCGTTTTGCCAATAGGGATATTACCTTGACTGCGCTATCGCCCACGCCTGTATCTAGTCAATCTGCTGCCGCGTCAACGGGCAATCTGCCTACTATCACCTTGACGATTAAGCAAATTCCTTGATTGTTATATCCCTAAAAAAGTAATAAAAAAGGGGTTAATTTCCCCTTTTTTTATAGCCAATCAGTGATTTAAACCGTTGCCACCATCGGGGCTTCACGTTCAACTTTGAGTTTCAAAATGCGCGATGTTGAAGTTTCTAGAATGGTAAACTTATAGGCACCGATATCAATGGTTTGGTTGACTTTTGGGGCATCGGTCAGCTGCGAAATCAAATACCCGCCAATGGTGAACTGATCGGCATCGAGTAGAAAATCTGGATCGTCAAGCTCCAAACGTAGTTGGTGCAAACTTGCTGTGCCATTCACAATCCAATAATCGTCATAGGGGATAATTTCTAAGGTTTCATCTTCATCAGGGAACTCACCTGCAATCGCCTCTAACACATCAAGCGGTGTCACAAGACCTGCGACTTGACCGTATTCATCAATCACCATCGCCAAATTACCTTTGGCTTTTTTGAGCATATTGAGCAGTTTTAGATTGTCAATGCTTTCTGACACAAACACAGGCTGCTGCTTGTTAAGTAAGGGTTTAATGGCGGTTTCAATATCTGCAACATTGTTATCGAGCAAATCCAAAAAGTCTTTGGCGCGTACTACCCCAAGCACTTTATCAATGGTATCTCGGCACACAGGGAACAAGCTATGCGGCGTATCAAGCAATTGCGCGCGCATTTCTTCGCGGCTACCATTGATATTGACCCAAGAGATATCATTGCGCGGCGTCATGATGGTATGTACATCGCGCTCATTGAGTGCCAGTACGCCACTAATCATATAACGCTCTTCTTGCGCAAAGGGCATACTATCAAAATCAAAATGTTCTGAATTATTCTCTGGGGTAACCGTTTCTTCGGTTTTACCACCCATTAAGCGTAAAATCGCATCCGCGGTACGGTCACGAATCGGAATTTGATTTTCATATTTGGTTTTATTGCGTTTGGCTACTTGGTTAAACGCTTCAATTAAAATTGAGAACGCGATTGCCGCGTACAAGTAACCTTTTGGCATATGAAAGCCTAGTCCTTCGACAATTAAACTAAAGCCAATCATCAGTAAGAAACTTAAGCATAAAATCACCACGGTTGGGTGACGACCGACAAACTCCGTGAGCGCTCTAGAAGCAGCCACCATCAATGCCATGGCAATGACCACTGCCGCCATCATGATTTCAAGGTGTTTTGCCATGCCTACAGCGGTAATTACCGCGTCAAACGAGAACACCGCATCTAAAATCACAATCTGTGCGACAACCGCGATAAACCCGGCTTGCACTTTGCTTTGGTTGGTATGCTCAGGTTTTCCTTCTAGCCGCTCATGCAACTCTGTCGTTGCTTTAAACAGCAAGAACACCCCGCCCACCAATAAAATAATGTCGCGAACCGATAAATCAAAACTTCCCAAGGTGAGCACGGGATCGGTTAAGGTAATGAGCCATGACATAATCGACAATAAGAACAGCCGCATGACCAATGCTAAGCCAAGACCTAGATTACGGGCTTTAGCGCGCTGGTGCGGCGGGAGTTTATTGGCTAAGATGGCAATAAAGACAAGATTATCAATACCTAAAACAATCTCAAGAATGACAAGCGTCGCAAGGCTTAGCCACGCTGACGGGTCAGATAGTAATTCTAACATAGTGGGTCAGTTATTCTCTTGTTATGAGGGGCAAAAAATCAACAAACAGCAAAAACGAAAAATCAGCCGTTACCTTAGCAAATCATAGCAAAAAATCAATGATAATTTGTGTCTGCTTTTGTAGATGGCACGCCAATTGTGCCAATACACCACTTGACCTTTAACCTTACCTAGCTACTGCAGCAACTGACATTGCCAAAAAATATACTGATCAGTCATTTCATTTGATTCACAAATTCTTGATTTAGGTTAAATTAATCCATAGGACAGCGAAACTTCATTATGACTTTACAAGGATCAGTATATGTCACATTATCGCTTTATGCGCCGCGCCGCCAAAGGATTGCTTTTTTCTTCCATCGCATTTTCTGCGTCTTCTTATGCCTCAAGTTATTACAACTGTGCCAATGCCACTGGCTGTGTCGCAGTCACCACCCTCAACGCCACCTCAGATTATGCAAAAACTAAATATCCTATCGTACTTGCTCACGGGCTTGGTGGCTGGAGCAAACTGTTTGGCTTGGTCGATTATTTTAATGGCATCCCTCAAGATCTCACCAAAAATGGCGCAAGTGTGTATGTGACCAAGACATCAAGTGTCAATGACACCGAAGTACGCGGTGAGCAACTACTCCAACAAGTCAAAACCATCATTGCCATCACCGGCAGCCCGAAGGTTAACTTAATCGGCCATAGCCACGGTGGGATTGATATTCGCTATGTAGCGGGGGTTGCGCCATCGCTAGTATCCTCTGTGACGGCGATTTCTAGTCCTGAGCAAGGCTCAAAAATGGCGGACTGGACAGTCAAGATGGTGACTGAAGGCAGTGCGGCTGATGGGTTACCCGCTGGCGAATTTAATACCGCCTCTTTAATGGCAATCAAGTTTTTTGAATTGGTGGGCGGTGTGATGGATATCGGATCTGGCGTGCCACTGAATCAACTGCAGCAGCAAGATGGCTGGGCAGCCGTCAATTCACTCACCACCAATTACGCAGCCAAATTTAACCAAAAATTCCCTGCAGCGATGCCGACCAGTTATTGTGGATACCCAAAGAACACGGTGGTCAATAATGTACGTTACTACTCATTTAGTGGCGCCCAAACTATGACGATGCTTATCGATCCGTCTGATACGGTATTGGGGTTGACGGGTTTGTCATTCAATGGCGAAGCCAATGATGGGCTTGTTTCACCCTGTTCAAGTCGTCTCGGCGAAGTGATTCGTGATAACTATAAAATGAACCATATGGATTCAGTCAATCAGGTATTTGGCATTGTCAGTTTGCTAGACACCAATCCATTGACTGTATATCGCAACCAAGTTAATCGCTTAAAAGGTCAATCATTGTAAGCTTATGCCTATGGTTCCTTCAAACAACCCTGACACAAACCAACGATCGATAACCTGGCTAATAATCGTATTAGCCAGTGGCATCATCGCATTATTGATAGCCTGCATACTGTGGTTAAAACCTAAGGACGCTGTCAAAACAGCCAATCCTTTGCAGCATGATGCCGCTAGTACGATACCATCTGGTGTATTGTCGTCCAATCAAACCCTAACGCTAGCCAATGCATCCTCCGTCAGCGCGAAGAACGCTAACCCCTTGCCCACATCACTGCCCAAATCACTACAAGGCACCCAAGTCGATGGCGAAATTATTATCGATGAAAATAAGCAATTGGTGGTGACCGCAGGTTTGCGCCAACTATTTGATTATTTTTTGTCAGCACAAGGGGAAGAGCCGTTAAGCCAGATTGAACAACGGGTGATTGCGTACATTCGTGAACATACGCCTGAGCCTGCCGCAAGCCAAGCGGTTAACATTTTTCAAAATTATCTAACCTATTTGACTGCTATTAGCCAGCTAGATAAGCCTAAAGCACAGCAAAACCCCAATGTCAGTGCATTAGATTTATCTGCGATTAAAAACCAATTACGCGCAGTACAACAGCTGCAAGCCCGCTATTTTGACGCCAAAACCCGTGAAGCCTTTTTTGGGGATGAACAAGCCCTCAATGACTACAACATGACGGTCGTCGAAGCCAACCAAAACGCACAACTGAGCAATGACCAGCGCCAAGCCATCATTGATAAAGCGCAAACTGCCTATATCGCCAGTGTTAAAGACCCAAATCTACAGACAAAGCTAACCCAGCAGCGCAATATTGACAAGTTATTAGCGCAAACGCAGCAAATGCAGCAGCAAGGGGCAACGCAAAGCCAAATCAATGCCATGCGTAGTCAATATGTCTCGCCTGAAGCGGTCAAACGGCTTGAGCAGCTTGACCAATCTGAAGCGCAATTTGCACAGCGTGTGGCAACTTATCAGACACAGTCTAACCAAATACTGAGCAAATTGGGTAATGTGCCGCAAGCACAGCAACAAATTGTGGCGTTACAGCAGACGATGTTTACGCCTGAAGAACGGCTACGCCTAGATGTATTGACAAAGCAGCCTTAAATTCCTCATTAAAATGAGTTAAATGAGTTAAATGAGTTAAATGAGTTAAACGCCCCGTTGAATTGCCATAAGCTGTTGAATTACCAAAGGCGCGTTTGAGCCTATTTCACACGGTAACGGGCTGAACGTGCGTGGGCATCCAAGTTTTCTTCCACCGCCAATATATCGGCAGTTTTTGCCAGCGTTTGGCTACCTTGCTCGCTACAATAAATAATCGAAGATTTCTTTTGAAAATCATATACGCCGAGCGGTGAACTAAAGCGTGCGGTACCTGACGTTGGCAATACGTGATTAGGGCCAGCGCAATAATCGCCAATCGCTTCAGGGGTATAGCGACCCATAAAGATAGCGCCCGCATGACGGACATCTTTGACCATCGCTTCTGGGTCATCTACTGATAACTCCAAATGCTCCGGCGCAATGCGGTTAATCACCTCAATACCCTCTGCTCGGTCTTTCACCAAAATCAGCGCGCCACGGTTGGCAATCGCCACTTTAGCGATTTCAGCTTTTGGCAAATCTGCTAAGGCTTTTTCGATTTCCTGCGCAACTTTTTTGAGTAATGACTCAGATGGGGTGACAAAAATCGCTTGCGCGACGGTGTCATGCTCAGCTTGCGATAATAAATCCATGGCTAACCAGTCGGCTTTATCATTTGCCACACCTTCGGCATATACCAGTACTTCCGAGGGACCGGCAATCATATCAATGCCCACTTGCCCAAACACGGCGCGTTTGGCGGCTGCCACGTATTTGTTGCCAGGTCCTGTGATTTTATCGACTTGCGGGATGGTGTTAGTGCCGTAAGCCAACGCTGCCACCGCTTGCGCGCCGCCAATGGTAAAGACTTTATCTACACCCGCCAAATAAGCGGCCGCCAATACCAAGGAATTTAGTTCACCATGAGGTGCAGGCACCACCATGATAATTTGCCCGACCCCTGCCACTTTGGCGGGTAACGCATTCATCAAGACGCTGGATGGATAACTTGCCAGCCCACCTGGCACATAAATACCCACTTTATCAAGTGGCGTAACTTGTTGTCCAAGCGTATTGCCTAGCGCATCTTGATACGTCCAGCTTTCTTGCCGTTGGCGCTCGTGAAAAGATGTGACGCGCTGTGCCGCCAGTTCAAGCGCTTGCTTGATTGTAGGGTTTAACCCATCAAATGCTTGTTTGAGCTTTTCTTGTGAAATCTCTAGCTCAGCAAAAGTTTTGGCAGGATGGTTGTCAAATTGTTGGGTCAGTTTTAACACCACCTCATCCCCACCCTGACGCACTTGCGCGATAATATCATCGACCGTAGCCAGTAGCGCTGGATCATTTACCGTTTCAAAAGCAAGCAGCTCTGTCAATTCCTGCTCAAAACTGGCTTGTTGGCTATTTAACAATCGCATGGTATTCCCCTAAGAATAAAAATGACTAACACATAGCATAACAAATTTTATCATGGATGAAAGCGGCTTTTTAGCCTGCAAAGCTTCGCCAACCCATCAAAATTGGCACATCAAAATCGGCTAAACTGGGCCAATCCGTCACCACTTTTAGTTCTTGCCTAGTTAAAATTCGCCCAGTTAAAAAAAGACGTCTTAATAACGTCTTTTTTTAATCTTCAATGTTTTAGTTTTCCATGTTTTCATCTTCCATGTTTTAATCGGCATAGCCAGCTTTAATAATGCTGTAGATTGTCGAGTGCATAAACAAAGGTTTGGATTTTCGCACCATTGTCAAGTGTGGCTGTTACTTCAATGCGCTGATAGGCTTCACCTTCAAACTCATCTAGCCGCGTCCAATGATTGACCAAATCATCCGACGAAAACACCAAGCCCGCTACCATGTTGCCTTGTTCATCGGGGATGACTGCAGGAAATCCTAGCGCCGAGCCCCAACCGCCATCTGGCATCAAACGCCCACGAATAGTCGCAGGCTGCCAACTGCCGTTGTTGATGGGTGTCATAATGGTGTGGTTGTCGCGATTGGGCGCTAACGTGCCATACACAAAAAGATGCTGCATCATGGTGATTTTTGAACCGTTACTGGGTGTTATCAGCGATGCTTTGCTTAAAGCTTTCAATAATTGGCTCAAGCAGCGCAAATTTGCGTTTATAACTGACCTGATTGACAATCAAACGCGAAGAGACTTGGCAAATCTCTTGGCGCGGCTCTAGACCATTGGCTCTTAAGGTATTACCCGTATCGACCACATCCACAATCAAATCACCCAAGCCCACCAATGGCGCAAGTTCCATGGAGCCGTATAGTTTGATGACATCCACCTGTTCACCGCGACTGGCAAAAAACGCGCGCGTCACATTAACATATTTGGTGGCAATTCGAAGACGACGACTGGGTAATTGTAGCCCCACCTTACCTGCCGTCATCAAACGGCATTTGGCAATTTGTAGGTCAAGCAATTCATATAAATTACTTGAGCCATGCTCCATCAGCACATCTTTACCCGCCACACCAAAATCTGCCGCCCCATGCTCCACATAGGTTGGCACGTCACTGGCGCGTAAAATTAAAATCCGCACGTCAGCATGCGTGGTCGGAAAAATAAGTTTACGTGATTCTTCGGGGTCTTCAAGTAGTTCGATACCTGCCTTTTTTAGCAGGGGCAAGGTATCTTTTAAGATTCGCCCTTTGGATAACGCTAAGGTAAGACCGTTATAATTGGCATCATTTGCTTGTGTCATTGTCTTATACCTGTCATTCGCCTTTTACCCGCTCAATGGTGACGCCCAAGCCGCGCAGTTTGTCTTCCACATACTCATAACCACGGTCAATGTGGTAAATGCGCTCGATACAGGTCTCGCCTTGGGCTGCCACCGCTGCCATTACCAGTGACATGGAAGCGCGTAAATCGGTTGCAATGACAGGCGCGGCATTGAGCTTGTCGACGCCTTGAACAACGGCGGTATGACCATCGACTTTGATATTGGCGCCCATACGTTGTAGCTCAGGGACATGCATATAGCGATTTTCAAAAATATTCTCAATAATGGTACTGGTGCCTTCTGCAATACAGCAAACTGTCATGAGCTGGGCTTGCATATCGGTTGGGAAGGCAGGGTGTGGTAGTGTGCGGATATCAACGGCTTTTGGACGACCCGCCATTTTAACATTAATCCAGTCGCTACCAACAGTAACTTGGGCGCCCATTTCTTCAAATTTTTTAAGCACAGATTGCATTAAGCTTGCTTCGGTTTTTTTGGCAGTCACTTCGCCGCCTGTCATCATAGCAAGCGCAAGATATGAGCCTGTTTCGATACGGTCTGGTACTACTGAATACTCACAGCCATTCAATTTTTCAACGCCTTCAATGGTCATATAAGCGGTGCCAATGCCTTCAATTTTTGCACCCATTTTGACAAGCATATTAGCCAGATCAACCACTTCTGGTTCGCGCGCACAGTTTTCTAGGTGCGTGGTTCCTTCTGCCAATGCCGCTGCCATGATGGTGTTTTCCGTACCGCCAACCGTGACCATATCAAAGGTGAAATGACAGCCTTTTAGCCGACCGCTCGCGGGTGCTTTGGCTTTGACATAGCCATTTTCAACGGTGATAGTCGCTCCCATCGCTTCCAAGGCTTTTAGATGTTGGTCGACAGGGCGTGAGCCAATTGCGCAGCCACCAGGTAGCGACACTTCAGCCTGCCCAAAGCGCGCAAGCAAAGGCCCCAATACCAAAATCGATGCACGCATGGTTTTGACCAGCTCATACGGGGCATAGTAGCTATTGATGGTAGTGGTATCGCAAGTCACCGTATCGCCGTTCTTTTCAATGGTGATACCCGTGCCAGCAATCAATTTGACCAAGGTATTGACGTCTTTGAGTGTCGGTACATTGTGCAGGGTGACGGGGGTTTCTGCCAAAATCATTGCCGCAAGCAAGGGCAATGCCGCATTTTTTGCGCCAGAGATGACCACTTCCCCTTTGACCTGGGTACCACCCGTGATTAAAAATTTATCCATGTGTTTCTCCTAAAAATGGCTTATTGCGCAGCTTGTTTGGCTTGCATCTCATGCCACTGGGCATAGGTCAACGCTTGGATATTCAGTGCATGGATTTCACCTGACGCAAATTTATCAGACACCAACCCCAATACGGCTTGTTGACGCGCGACAGGACGTTTACCCTCAAAGCTGTCGTCCACCACGCGCACATCAAATTTGTTGCCTTGATTGGCGGCTTCGATTTTGCCACTCGGAAAATGGGGTTGTAGTAAAGTAATTAAATCTTGTGCGTTCATGGGAAATACCTAATAAAAGAGGGGTAAAATTATACTATTTTGCTGCGTAGCATAGCATAATTTTTGCTAAGTTTATACGTTATACAAAATGCTTAATTTACGCTAAAAGCGCCCTTCACCCACGTAGGCATTGGCATGACAGCCTGCCCTGCAGTTGCAGCGCCTTCATAACTTACCACATCAAAGCGAATGTCAAAGTTATCAAATTGCGGATGCGCTTGTAAAAAAGCTTCGGTGGTTTTAATGATTTTACGTTGTTTGGCGGGGGTGATACTGTCTAAACTTGTGCCAAATTGGCTGGCTTTTCGTTGACGCACTTCGACAATGACGAGGCAAGGGATTTTTTGCGTCGGCTCAAGCATCACCAAATCAAGCTCGCCCAAGTTTTTGTAGTGCCAGTTTTTGGCAAAAAACGTTAAGCCTTGCGCTTCAAGGTAGCCTTTGGCAAGGGTTTCATAATAGTCGCCTTGGCGCTGTTTTGGGGCGGTGAGTTTCATTGTTGGGTTATTTTACTGTTGCAAAGGCTTTTTCTAAAGCGGCACAAGTTGGGTATTTTTGCTGTAATTTTGCCAAATAATAGGCTTGGTTGTTGTCGATAAAGCCATCCAAAATCCCTGCGTAATTTTGACCAATCCCACATCGTTGCTGCTGTCGATTCCAACTGACCGGTATCACCAACGGGTTTTGTAAAATCAGCTTGTTGTTTTGACAAGTCAGCTTTGCCACACTATCAATGCAGTAATTATGCGGTTTACCCCCCATCATAATAACTCGCTAATGCCACAACGATATCGTTGGGTTTTAATGAGTTAATGGCAAAACACCTTCAAAACACTGCGCCGATGGCAAAATAAGCCGTTGACGCCATGTGCGAAATGCCCAGTGATAATCGGTAAATTTTAAGCCAAAACCTTGCTTAGATTGGGTTTCACGTTGCAATTCGCCGCCTTTTTCGATACTGGCAATTCTTCCGACCAACACATCAGCCGGGGATAAAGGTAAACAAGCCTTTGCGGTTGAAATTAAACTTACACTTAAAATAGCAAAGCAAATTGTTTTCATGACAAATCCTTTTTTCCGTAGAAAACCTTATAATACCACCAATATTTAGCAAAATTTGAGAAAAATCATGCAGCAAACCGGCACACTCTATATCGTCGCCACCCCAATTGGTAATTTATCCGATATCACCGCCCACGCCATCGACTGCCTAAAAAGCGTGGCTATCATCGCCTGCGAGGACACCCGCACCTCGGGCAAAATGCTCAACCACTTTAACATC
Organism: Moraxella sp. CTOTU46711; assembly: GCF_031975715.1. Classification (NCBI taxonomy): domain Bacteria; kingdom Pseudomonadati; phylum Pseudomonadota; class Gammaproteobacteria; order Moraxellales; family Moraxellaceae; genus Moraxella; species Moraxella sp. CTOTU46711. Next base: position 223,019 of record NZ_DALYMP010000003.1, on the reverse strand, counting down.
CCCACCAAAACTTGGGCTTATCACGACCACAATGCCGAAGTACAGACCCCTAAACTGATTAAATTATTACAGTCAGGGCAAAGTATCGCGCTTATCAGTGATGCCGGCACCCCGCTGATTAGCGACCCTGGTTTTCGACTGGTACGCGCCTGTCACCAAGCCGGTATCAAAGTCTCACCGGTTGTCGGCGCCAGTGCTGCCATAGCCGCCCTATCGGTCGCAGGATTACCCTCAGACAAGTTTTATTTTTATGGCTTTTTGCCTGCCAAAACCACAGGACGACAAAGCGAATTGACTAAAATCAAAGATTTAACCGCTACGCTGATTTTTTATGAAGCGCCCCATCGTATTGTTGAGTGTATCGATGACATGATTACGGTGCTTGGCGACAATCGACAAGTGACGTTTTGCCGTGAGATAACCAAAACGTTTGAAACCATTTATCCATCAACGCTCGGTGAACTAAAGCAGTTTGTTGCAAGCGATGCCAATCAGCAAAAAGGGGAAATGGTACTGGTGGTCGCTGGGGCAAGTGACTTACAGAATCATGATAATCAACATGATGAATTGCTAAAACGATTATTGCAAGATTTGAGTGTGAAAAAAGCCGCACAGCTCGCCAGCGATATCACAGGGGCTAAGAAAAATGCCTTGTATGAAAGGGCGTTGGTTTTAAAAGAGCATCTAGATGAATAGCTTGACATTAGACGAACGCCAAATTTGGTTTTTGGATGATTTATTTACTTTTATGCTCGAAAATTATGATTTGACCAATACCGATTATGTACTATTAAAAAATAAAATTGAAGATTGGCAGCAATATGGGTTTTGGGATGATGCTATGCTCAAATTTTGGTACTATGAGCCTATCGAATCATTACACAGCAAAGCAATCGATAACTATTTGATTTTTTGTAAGGTAATTAACAATTTAGGCTTTTATTTACCTACCGATGAGCAGGTCGTCATTATCAACACGTTAAAATTGCTTAAGGAAATTGAAATCGCTGAAACAATGCATGATAAGCGTGATAAGATTGGCGATTTGTGGGAGGCATACGAACATGGAGAAGCTTACGAGTGCACACATATAATCACTGCTTTTAATATCGTCAGGGAAAAAGGTTTTTTTGAGTATCATTGCAATCTTGGGTTGTTTAATACGTTATACCAAAGATTAGTTAAATTATTTGAATTATGGAAAGCAAAATCCCCAACTAAAGAGCAAATTTATTTGTCACTGATTCAATAATTAAAAGCTTTGAATAAGGCGTTAACACCTAAAAGTAATAAAATCATTAACGTCATATTTTTGAACATTTTTTGTGAGATTTTATGACGAAAATAAAACCCAATATACAAACACAGCAACGACAACAGCGTCGCCACGCCAATCACGCCCAATTCTGTCGTTGGTAGGTTCACAAAGCCTTGCCACAGCACGATGAGCTGAGCGATTTTGCCGACCACATAGCACAGGTTACTGGCTTTAATCAGCTCGGTTTTGGGGTCTAGGCTGTCTTCGGTAGCCGATAGCAAATACATCACCAGTAGCGGCGACATGGCATTGGTCGCACCGCCGAGCACGCCTGCCACCAGCCCACTGAAGATTAAACTTGTTTGATTATTGGGCAGTCGAATATTTTTGCCCGTTTGACTTGCCAAAAACTGGGTCAGCACATATCCGACAATCAATAGCCCAAGGGCGATCAGCAAATAATGCGGTGCGATGAGAAACACCAACTTTGTGCCGATCAGACTGCCCACAAAACTAGTAAACACCAATAGCCAATATTTTTTGAGGTAGTAGCCAATATTGCCACCCTCCAAAAACACCACCAAGTTAATCACCAAACACGGCATGACCGTCAGCAGCAGCACATGCGACATCGGATAAAAACTTGCCAATGCTGTGGTCGCAATCAGCGTCACGCCAATCCCTGTCAGCCCATGAAACATACTGGCGATGGCAAATATCGCGGGGATCATGAGCATCGAAAGCATAACGCCTTGCTGAACGGAAAAAATCGCCATCAGCGACTATCTTACCAAGGTGAATTTACCCGCTAATTGCTTACCAATTAAGCTGACTAGATGATTGGCAATGATATCCTTGCTGGCTTTTTCGAGGCTGACTGCGGCGTCTTTGCCCTTAAAAAACACCGTCATGGCATTGTCATCACTGCCAAAACCAATATCGGTGCGGGACACATCATTACAAGCAATCATATCTAAGTTTTTGGCGTCAAGCTTGCCACGAGCATATTTTTCGATATCTTGGGTTTCTGCCGCAAATCCTACCACAAAAACCTCAGGGAATTCTTCGGCAATGGTCGCCAAAATATCAGGATTTTTCACCAAATCCAGCGACATCTGATCTTGCGTTTTTTTAATCTTTTGCGGCACGACATCACGCGTGCGATAATCAGCGACCGCAGCTGTGGCAATAAAAATATCGGTCGCTGTCCTGACAGGTTCGACTTCGATATCATTGCCAAATTCATCATGGTCATGATGGTGGTGATGATCATGGTCGTGATGGTGGTGACCATGGCACTCACATATATCGTCACTGGCGCATTGGCGAGCGGTCATTAGCATTTCTTCTGCCGATAACACATCGATACGATTGACCAGTAGTGGCGTTGGCAGCGGTACTTTACCCCCAACGATTAAGGTTACCCTCGCGCCTGCATTGCGGCACGCTTTTGCCAGCGCAAAACCCATTTTGCCCGTGGAATGATTGGATAGATAGCGCACAGGGTCTATGGCTTCAATCGTCGGACCTGCGGTGATTGTCACATTTTTACCCGCCAATAATTGCGGGGTGATTTGTCTAGCGATGAAATATTGCACGTATTCAAGCAGTTGCTCTGGCTCTGGTAATCTCCCCTCACCGATATCGCCACAGGCTTGCTCGCCGCTGGCTGGTTGGATGATTTCATAATCATAATCGGTTAATGTCTGCAAATTAAGTTTAACCGATGGATGTTGCCACATTTGCTGATTCATAGCAGGTGCCACCAAAATCGGGGCAGCGGTAGCAAGGCAGACGGTAGTGAGTAAATCATCCGCTATTCCCATGGCCAGTTTAGCAATCGTATTCGCGGTAGCAGGCGCGATAATCAGCAAATCCGCCCATTTTGCCAGTTCAATATGCCCCATTCCCAGCTCAGCGCTCTCATCCAACAAGTCGATATGCACTGGGTTGCCCGTCAGGGCCTGCAGCGTTAACGGTGTGATAAAGGCTTGCGCGCTTGCTGTCATAATAACACGGACGTCATAGCCACTTTTAATCAATAGTCGGGCAAACGAGGCAGATTTATAGGCAGCAATACCGCCTGTAATACCAAGAAGGATATTTTTCATAAGATAAAAGCACTAAAAAATTTCGCCTATAGTAACAATTTTCCGCCACTTTAGGTATGATTAATCATCATTTATTAGGAAATGCCTATGGCAATCAAAGACTGGCACCAAGACGAGCGCCCCAGAGAAAAGCTACTGCAAAAAGGCGCTGAGAGTCTATCCGATAGCGAGATTTTGGCAATATTTCTGCGCACAGGCACCAAAGACCAATCTGCCATCGAACTGGCTCGTGGCTTGATTGAAAAATTTGGCAGTCTGGCTCAGTTACTAGCTGCGCCTAGTGAAGCAGTTATGGGGTGTCATGGTATCGGCATGGCAAAATACGCGCAGATTTTGGCAAGCCTTGAGATGGGCAAACGCTACCTTGCCAGCCAAGTCAAACAAGCCCCTACCCTTAACGCCAGCCAATTGGTCAAAGACTATCTGACTACGCAGCTGCGACCGCTCAATCGCGAGGTGTTTGCGGTGCTGTTTTTGACCAATCAACTCACCTTAATCCAATATGAGGTGTTATTCACAGGCGGTATTTCATCGTGCTCGGTGTGTGTGCGGGAAGTGTTGCGCTGTGCGTTAAAATATGGGGCAAGTCAGCTTATAGTCGCCCATAATCACCCAAGCACCTCTGCCACAGCGTCACAAGCAGATTTAGAAATTACCCGCAGTTTGGCAAAAGCGTGTCAGCTTGTCGATATGACTCTGATTGACCATATTATCGTGGGTCAAGATGGTACGCTTTCTTTACAAGAAACAGGCAAGATGCCTTAGCGTTTGACGCGGTTTTTAACCATTATTACCACCCAAATCATCATCAGTAAACCAATGAGTAACGCAATCATCGCAAAAATGGGTGAAAAAATCGACAAAGCCGACAGCCCTATCGCTGTCCCGGTCTCTGCCACTGAAACAGCGGGATTTGCCAAACCGCCCGTCGTCGCAGTCGAAGCCACGCGCGTGGTGGCTGCTGTACCTTTTATCGTAGCCGCGGCGCCGCCGCCAGCAATGATCGCTAGCGCCCAAGTCATGGCAGGACTCATATCGGTCAGTGTCGAAGCCATGACTAATGTCCCTGCAATCCCTGCGAGCGGTACAGCAACCGTATCTAACAGATGATCAACCAACGGGATTAAATAACTGATCGACTCTGCAATACTGGCTACACCTAAAATAATTAACGCAGGCGTAGAGCCTACCCACTGCCAGCTGTCATTGAGCGAAATAATATGAAAATATGCCGCACAACTGAGCGCAAACAGCGGCACAAACACACGAAACCCGCTACTTGCTGCCAAACCAATCCCAAGAAAGATACTTAAAATCATTTCAGTTGTCATATTCTCGATACTCAAAGTATGAATAATGTTACCGCTATCATAAATAAAAATTATTAAGAAAAAAACACATATTTAATTAGCATCGCAAAACACATCACCACAATCACTGGTCGAATAAACTTGGTACCGCCTTTGACCACCATCTGCGCGCCCAATGAAGCACCGATAAATTGCCCTAGCATCATAGCAAGACCCACTGACCAAAGCACCTTCCCTCCCAATATAAAAAACATCAGTGACGCGGCATTGCTGGTAAAGTTGAGTAATTTGGCATTGGCAGTCGCGGTAATCATATCCAAGCCGCGCATGGTGATACCGCCTAGCGCAAAAAACATCCCTGTACCAGGGCCCAAATAGCCATCATAAAAGCCAATCAAGGGTGACATCCCATATTGCCATTTGTTTTTGCTGATTCGTGGAGCAGATTTGACCTCACCGATAGTGGGTGCAAACAAATAATAAATACCAATAAGCGCGATTAAAAAAGGAATGCCTTTGGCTAATAGCACTGGCGGAGAAAGCTGCACAGCCATGGCGCCTAGCACGGCCCCCACAAAACAGGCAATAATCGAACGCCAAATTTGCTTAGGGTGAATTTTGCCTTTGCGTATCATGGTAATAGAGGCAGAGAGCGAACCTGCAGTCGCTTGAAGCTTATTGGTGCCCAAGGTATATAGCGTAGGAACATTTGCCATTAACAGGGCAGGAATGGTCAATAAGCCGCCACCCCCTGCCATGGCATCTAAAAATCCTGCAATGCCCGCGACCAACGTTAACATCACTAGCACATCAAAACTCAATTGCATCATATTTCCAAAGGTTAATTGAGGATTTATTACTATAAACAAAAAAACCCCATAAGCGCGAACTTATGGGGTTTTTTTAGTCAGTACGATTAGTCACGGTCTACTAATTCAACGTATGCCATCGGCGCAGCATCGCCATCGCGATAACCACATTTGATGATACGTAAATAACCACCTGGACGCGCTTTATAGCGTGGGCCTAGTGTCGTGAATAATTTACCTACAGTCGCTTTATTACGTAAGCGGTTAAACGCTAGACGACGGTTAGCAACTGAATCTTCTTTTGCCAAAGTAATTAGCGGCTCTGCCACACGGCGAAGCTCTTTAGCTTTAGGAAGAGTAGTTTTGATGAGTTCATGTTCAAATAGTGAGTTCGTCATATTTTGGAACATGGCCTTACGATGGCTGCTGGTACGACCCAACTTAACTCCACTGTTACGATGTCGCATGGTCAAACTTCCTTTAAATTTTAACGGCTACGGTAAGAGAAGCGGTCATCAACACGTAAATCAGCAGGTGGCCAATTTTCAAGGCGCATACCAAGCTCTAAGTCCTTAGAAGCAAGGACGTCTTTGATTTCAGTTAATGATTTCTTACCGAGATTTGGGGTTTTTAACAACTCAGTTTCGGTGCGTTGTACCAAATCGCCAATGTAATAGATATTTTCCGCCTTCAAGCAATTTGCTGAGCGAACCGTTAATTCTAAGTCATCCACTGGGCGAAGTAGCACAGGGTCAACTTCTTCTTTTTCCTTAACAGGTTCTGGAGTAGCTTCTGCTTCAAGGTCAACAAATACGGCAATTTGCTGCTGCAAAATCGTTGCTGCTTTGCGAATCGCTTCTTCTGGATCGATGGTACCATTGGTTTCAAGTTCGATAACCAAACGGTCTAAGTCAGTACGTTGTTCAACACGGGCATTTTCAACTTGGTATGCCACGCGTAAGATTGGGCTATAGCTAGCATCCAATTTTAAACGACCAATAACTTTATTATCACCAGAATCTTTACGTACATTGGCAGGCTCATAACCACGACCTACTGCTACACGTAAACGCATTTTTAAATGACCACGATCACTTAATGTACCTAAAACTAAATCAGGATTGATAATCTCTACATTATGAGGTAACTCAATATCTGATGCTAGTACAGTGCCAGGACCTTGTTTGTCAAGGGTCAAGAATACTTCATTTTGATCATGCAATTGGATCGCTAAACCTTTTAAATTTAACAATAGATCTAGCACATCTTCTTGCAACCCTTCAAGGGTTGAATACTCATGATCAACGCCTTCGATTTCAGCTTCGATTACAGCTGCACCAGGCAATGAAGATAATAGAATACGACGTAGGGCATTACCTAACGTATGCCCAAAACCTCGTTCTAACGGTTCGAGCGTGACTTTGGCGTGTGTTTCATTGACCGTGTCCACATGAATGGCATTCGGTGTAAGAAACTCAGTAGCATTTAGCATCATTTGTCACCTCGACTTTATAGTAAAATTAATTATTTAGAGTACAACTCAACGATTAAGCTTTCGTTGATTTCGGTTGGTAAATCAGCACGCTCTGGCGCTTGTTTAAAAGTACCTTGCAATTTGCTGTGATCAACTTCCAACCATACAGGTGTACCACGTTGACCCGCCAATTCAATTGCGTTTTTAATACGTAATTGTTCTTTGGCTTTTTCGTGTACGGCAATCACATCACCATCTTGCAATTGGATTGAAGGAATGTTCACACGAACAAACTCATCACGACCCGCTTTTTTTACTAGAATAGCACGGTGGCTAACTAATTGGCGAGCTTCTGCGCGAGTTGCACCAAAACCCATACGATAAACAACGTTATCGAGGCGACGTTCTAACATTTGAAGCAAGTTTTCGCCAGTTGCGCCTTTCATACGCGCAGCTTCTTTATAGTAGTTTGAGAATTGACGCTCTAACACACCATAAATGCGTTTTACTTTTTGTTTTTCACGAAGCTGTGCAGAATACTCTGACGTTTTGCTACGTGGATTACCATGTTGACCAGGGGCACGGTCAGCTTTTTTGGTTTTTTCTTCGTACGCTTTTACGCCTGATTTTAATTGTAAATCAGTACCTTCACGACGAGAAAGTTTTAATTTTGGACCTAGATAACGGGCCATGAAAGTCTCCTTATACGCGACGTTTTTTCGGTGGACGAGTTCCGTTATGAGGAATCGGGGTTATATCGCTAATGCTGTTTATTTTATAACCCAATGCACCTAAGGCTCTTACCGCAGACTCACGACCAGGTCCTGGACCTTTAACCAAGACATCAACATTCTTGACACCATATTCTTGTGCTGCTTTACCAGCAACTTCAGCCGCAACCTGTGCAGCAAATGGTGTAGATTTACGTGAACCACGGAAGCCTTGTCCACCAGCGGTGGCCCAAGCCAAAGCATTACCTTGACGATCGGTAATCGTTACAATGGTGTTATTAAAAGACGCATGGATGTGCGCTACGCCCTCAGCTACCGAGCGGCGAGTCACTTTTTTGCGACTACGAGTGTCTTTTGCCATCTTTTAGCTTCCTAAGTTAATTATTTTCTGATTGCTTTACGTGGACCCTTACGAGTACGCGCATTTGTTTTTGTGCGTTGACCATTTACTGGTAAACCGCGACGATGACGCAAGCCACGATAGCAACCTAAGTCTACTAAACGTTTAATATTCATCGAGATTTCACGACGCAAGTCACCTTCAGTCGCATATTCTGCAACTTGGGTACGGACAGCATCAAGCTGAGTATCATTTAGTTCACTGATTTTAGTAGTTGGTGCAATGTTTACCGCTTCTAAAATTTTAGCAGCAGTGGTACGACCAATACCAAAAATATAAGTGAGTGAAATGATAGCGTGCTTGTTGTCCGGAATGTTTACACCGGCAATACGAGCCATTGACATTTCTCCAATTATAAGGAAAAGATGAGTTAATCATCTACTGATGTAGCATTTTGAGACATTTGGTTATCTACAAATGTGTCAAAATAACAACAAGTAGCGGATAATACAGTATCCGCTACCTGATTTCAAGTCCAATCTAACAATTTAGATTAACCTTGACGTTGTTTATGACGCGGTTCTGCACTACAAATAACGCGAACAACGCCTTTGCGGCGTACAATTTTGCAGCTACCGCAGATTCTTTTTACAGATGCTTGAACTTTCATTTTCAGCTCCTAGTAGTAGTTATGAATGCTTGACTTCCATGGTTGGAATGAGCGAATAATCATGGTATTGGTGAGTCATTAAGTGCGCTTTAACTTGGGCAATAAAGTCCATAATTACGACCACACTAATCAGTACTGAGGTACCGCCTAAATGAAACGGAATACCAAACGCAGATTGCAATATCATCGGCATCAAACAAATAATTGTCATATAAATCGCACCAATAAAGGTTAAGCGATTTAGTACATGATCTAAATAACGTTGAGTTTGTAAACCTGGACGAATACCTGGAATATACGCCCCACTTCGTTTCAAATTCTCTGATACTTCTTTTGGACTAAACACCAACGCGGTGTAAAAATAACAAAAGAAAATAATCAAGGCTGCAAAAATTACCAAATACAGTGGCTGACCGGGTGATAACACTAATGCCATATTCTGCAAGAAACTTTGAAAAATATTAGGATTGGGGGATTGACCTACCCACTGTCCCAAACTCGCTGGGAATAACAACAATGAACTGGCAAAAATCGCTGGAATGACCCCTGCCATATTAATTTTTAATGGCAAATGCGATTGCTGCTGTGCATATATTTTTCGTTCTTGCGATTGCTTTTGGGCATAGTTGACTGGGATACGGCGCTGGGCACGCTCAATAAATACAATCCCCGCCACCACCGCTAACGCCAATAAACTAAATATCAACAAGGCAATCATATTCATTTGACCTTGCTGGACAGAGTTAATTGACTGCGTGACCACTTGTGGAAAAGTCGCTACGATACCCGCTAAGATTAGCATTGAAATACCGTTACCAATACCACGTTCAGTAATCTGTTCACCTAACCACATTAAAAACATTGACCCTGCAACCAACGAGGTTACTGCAGGAATATAAAAACCAAGACCACTGGTCAACGTGAGATTCTGACTAATCAACCCTGTGCACATACCAATTGATTGAACCAAAGCTAAGGCAAGGGTTAATTGGCGTGTATACTTGTTGATTTGGCGTTGCCCGGCTTGACCTTCTTTTTTTAATGCATCCAATGATGGTATAACCGCCGTCATCATCTGAACAATGATTGAAGCAGAAATATAAGGCATAATCCCGAGTGCCATGACTGACATCCGCTCTAATGCCCCACCAGAAAACATATTAAACAAACCTAAAATAGTATTCTCATTGGTTTGAAAAAATTTCGATAAGCTTTCTGGATCCATACCAGGAATAGGTACGTGTGAACCGAAACGATAGACGACTAAAGCACCCAACAAAAATAGTAAACGATTAAATAATTCATCGTATTTACGAATAAATGCTAGAGGATTCATCGATGTTGAATGCTTAGTCATGTAGGATTACTCCTCAACAGTACCACCAGCTGCTTCAATAGCTGCTTTAGCACCTTTAGTCACTTTAACACCTTTAAAAGTATATGCTTTGGTTACGTCACCTGAAAGGATAATACGAACACGTTGCATATCGTGGCGAATGATATTCGCTGCTTTTAAAGACTCAACGCTTACCACGTCACCATCAACTTGATTTAATTCTGATAAACGCACTTCTGCCGTTACCATTGCAAGTTTACTAGTGAAACCAAATTTTGGCAAACGACGGTATAAAGGCATTTGACCACCTTCAAAACCTGAGCGAATACCAGAACCTGTACGTGAGGTTTGACCTTTGACACCACGACCACCGGTTTTACCGATACCAGAACCGATACCACGACCACGGCGAAGTTTATTTTTTCTTGAACCTTCAGCTGGGCTCAATTCATTTAAGCGTAGACCCATTATACTTCCTCCACTTTAACTAAGTAGTTAACGCGGTTTACCATACCACGGGTCGAAGGGGTATCTTCAACTTCGACAGTATGTCCAATACGACGTAACCCTAAACCTTTCAAACAAGCTTTATGGCTTGCTAGGCGATGGGCACTCGATTTTACTTGAGTAACTTTCATTTTTTTCATGTTAGCTCACCTTAGCTTAGCCCAAGATTTCTTCAACTGATTTGCCGCGTTTTGCCGCAACTTTTTCAGGAGAAGACATTTCTTTTAACCCGTTGAAAGTTGCACGTACAACGTTAGCGGCATTGGTTGAACCATAGCATTTTGCTAATACGTTTTCTACGCCTGCAACTTCTAATACTGCACGCATTGCACCACCTGCGATAACACCGGTACCTTCAGAGGCTGGTTGCATATACACGCGGCTTGCACCGTGGCTAGCAGTAATAGGATGTTGAAGGGTTGTACCCGCTAAATCAACGGTAATCATATTACGTTTGGCAGCTTCTAGTGCTTTTTGAATCGCTGCAGGCACTTCACGCGCTTTACCACGACCAAAACCAACACGACCATTGCCATCACCTACCACTGTGAGTGCAGTGAAAGAAAAGATACGACCACCTTTTACAACTTTAGATACACGGCCAACTGTGACTAAGCGCTCTACTAAACCGTCTGTTTGTTCAACTTTTGCCATGATTAGAACTCCAATCCATTTTCACGAGCGGCTTCAGCTAATGCTTTAACACGACCATGATATTTAAAACCGCTACGATCAAACGCAACTTTAGTAATACCAGCAGCTTTAGCGCGTTCTGCAATTAATTTACCAACGGCAGTTGCAGCTTCGATGTTGCTAGTTTGACCAGCACGTAAAGTAGTATCTAACGTTGAAGCTTGGGCTAACACTTCACCACCCGTTGGTGAGATAACTTGTGCATAGATGTGGGTGTTAGTACGATTAACAGATAGGCGATTTACGCCTAAACCACGGATATGTGCACGGGTTTTTTTCGCTCTGCGAAGGCGAGCAGCTTTTTTATCAAACATGTCATTTCACCTTATTTTTTCTTAGCTTCTTTACGAGCGACATACTCATCGCTATAACGAACGCCTTTGCCTTTGTAAGGCTCAGGTGGGCGATAGCCACGAATGTTTGCTGCTGCTTGACCTAGCTTTTGTTTGTCGCTAGATTTTAACACGATTTCAGTCGCAGTTGGGGTTTCAGCAGTAACACCTTCAGGTAGTACATATTCGATTGGGTGTGAGTAACCTAAGTTTAGGTTAACTTTATTGCCAGCAACAGCGGCTTTATAACCAACACCGATCAATTGTAGACGACGTTCGAAGCCTTCAGTAACACCTTTAACCATGTTGCTTAATAATGCACGAACTGTACCAGTGTGCATCCAACCGTCTTTGGTGTCAGATTTTGGTGAAAGAATAAGTTGATTATCTTCCTGTTTTAGCTCGACCAAATCATGCAGGCGTAAAGTTAGCGTACCTTTGCTACCTTTAACTTCAACCTGCTGACCGTTCAAAGTAACACTTGTACCATTTGGTAGTGCTACAGGGGCTTTAGCCACACGAGACATACGGGTAATTCCTATAAAAGTGATAAAAAAACGAACAGGCACAACAAACTATGCCTGTCCCTCTTAATGTTAATTAAGCTACGAACGCAATAACTTCGCCGCCTAATCCAGCTGCACGAGCTTCACGATCGCTCATGATGCCTTTACTGGTAGAGATGATTGCTACACCTAGACCTTTTTGGACGCTTGGTAGTGCATCTTTACCACGGTATTGACGTAAACCTGGACGACTATAACGTTTAATCGTCTCAATAACTGGTTTACCTTCAAAATATTTCAACTCAATGGTTAATTCAGTTTTACCTGTACCAATTTCTTGAGTTTCTGCGGTCGCAACATAACCTTCTTTCACTAGCAAATCAGCAATTGATTTACGCAGTTTTGAGCTTGGCATAGTCACAGACGCTTTTTGAGCCATTTGTGCATTACGGATACGAGTCAACATATCAGCAACGGTATCTTGCATACTCATATTGTTTCCCCTTACCAGCTTGCTTTATGAACGCCAGGTACATCACCTTGCATTACTTTTTCACGAATCATGTTACGTGAAAGACCAAATTTACGGAAATAACCGTGTGGACGACCTGTCAATGCACAACGATTACGTAAACGTACTGGTGAAGCATCACGTGGCAGTGCTTGTAATGTAAGCATTGCGTCCATACGCTCTTCGTCAGTTGCGTTGATGTCGCTGATAATTGCCTTAAGCTTTGCACGCTTCTCAGCATATTTAGCAACAGTCGCTTCGCGTTTAAATTCGCGATTAATCATACTTTTCTTTGCCATATTGCCTTATCCTTGCTGTTAGCCCTTGAATGGGAAGCCGAATGCTTTAAGCAATGCACGACCTTGATCATCAGTTTTTGCGGTAGTCGTAATGGTAATATCTAAACCACGAATACGGTCGATTTTGTCAAAGTCAACTTCAGGGAAAACGATTTGCTCTTTGATACCTAGTGAATAGTTACCACGGCCATCAAATGCTTTATCTGTAAAACCGCGGAAGTCACGGATACGTGGAATAGCGATTGAGATTAAACGATCTAAAAATTCGTACATCTGTTCGCCACGTAGCGTCACTTTACAGCCGATTGGCCATTCTTCACGGATTTTAAAGCCTGCAACTGATTTGCGAGCTTTGGTTACTACAGGTTTTTGACCGGCAATTGCCGTCATATCCGCTAATGCGCCTTCAAGAACTTTTTTGTCTTGAGCCGCATCACCCACACCCATATTTAGGGTGATTTTGGTGATTTTAGGGATTTCCATAACGTTGGCTAAACCAAGCTCTTGCTGAATTTTTTGCTTAAGCTGTTCGTTATATTGTGTTTTAAGTCTTGCCATTACTGATACCCTTAGATGGTTATGCAGTCGCCACAACTTCACCAGATGAACGATAAACGCGTTGTTTTTTGCCTTCGTCATTCAATTGGTAAGAAATACGATCTGCCTTTTGGGTTGCTGCATTATAAATTGCAACATTTGAAATGTGTAAAAATGCTTCTTTCTCGATAATACCACCTTCAACGCCAGTCTGTTGGTTTGGCTTTTGGTGTTTTTTAACGATGTTGATGCCTTCAACTTTTACACGGTCTTCTTTTACTGCTAGTACTGTACCTTGCTTGCCTTTATCTTTGCCAGCAATTACAATCACTTGGTCGCCTTTACGTAATTTTGCCATGTTTTCCTCACAATACTTCTGGGGCTAATGAAACAATTTTCATAAATTGTTCGCCACGTAGTTCGCGGGTTACTGGTCCAAAAATACGTGTTGCAATTGGTGCTTTATTGTTGTTCAACAACACAGCTGCATTATCATCAAAACGTAGTACTGAACCGTCAGGACGACGTACACCAAACTTCGTGCGTACGACTACCGCGTTCATTACATCACCTTTCTTGACACGACCGCGTGGAATTGCTTCTTTCACAGTCACTTTAATGATGTCGCCTACTGATGCATAACGACGATGTGAGCCACCTAGTACTTTAATGCACATAACTCGTTTTGCACCACTGTTGTCTGCAACTTCCAGCATTGTTTCAGTCTGAATCATCGCGTTACTCCATAAATTGGCAAAACAAGTCTTTGCCACAATAAGCCATTTTTAAGGTGGCGTATTGTAGCAGTTACTGACTTGCTTTGCAATTATAACTATCTATTTAAGTTAAATTAAATATTAACTGCTTTTTCTACGACGTCTACCAACACCCAAGATTTGGTTTTTGATAGTGGACGTGTTGATTTGATACGAACTGTATCACCAACGCCACACTCATTGTTTTCGTCATGAGCATGTAGTTTAGTAGAACGGCGAATCATTTTGCCATATTTGGCATGACGAATACGACGCTCAACAAGTACAGTAATGGTTTTATCCATTTTGTCACTGACAACTTTACCAGTGACTGTACTTTGTTCAGTAGCGTTAGCTTGGTTGGTATTTTGCTCACTCATGATTAAGCCCCTTGGTTTTCGGTGTTCTGTTTTTCAGAGATAAGAGTCTTGATTTGAGCAATCGTACGACGATTTGCTTTAATCTCATGGGTGTTGCCTAACTGACCAGTGGCTTTTGCCATACGAAGACGAAATGTTTCTAACTGTTTTTCGTCTAGTAATTGGGTCAGCTCTTCGACTGATTTGTCTTTAAGTTCACTGATCTTCATTACATTATCGTCCGTTTAACAATGGTGGTTTTGAAAGGCAACTTGGCAGCTGCAAGCGTGAACGCTTCAGTTGCTAGCTCGTCAGAAACCCCTTCGATTTCATAAAGCATTTTGCCTGGTTTGATTTCGCATACCCAGTATTCTACTGGACCTTTACCTTTACCCATACGAACTTCTAGTGGTTTTTCGGTAATTGGTTTGTCTGGGAATACACGAATCCAAATTTTACCACCGCGCTTGATACGACGTGAAATCGTACGACGAGCAGCTTCGATTTGACGTGCAGTCATACGACCACGTTCTACTGATTTAAGTCCGATTGTACCAAAAGATACGCTACTACCACGGTGAGCTAACCCCGTATTACGTCCTTTTTGTACTTTACGAAACTTGGTACGTTTTGGTTGTAACATATCGATTAACCTCTGTCTTTAGCTGGACGCTCACTACGTGGGCGGTCGCTACGATCATTACGAGCACGACGTTTTTGAGGTGCACGTGCTTGCTTTTCTTCTTTGACTGGATTATATACACGGTTCATGCCGTCAAGCACTTCACCACGGAAAATCCAAACTTTTACACCGATAGTACCGTAAGTGGTTTCTGCGCGTACATTTGAGTAGTCAATGTCAGCACGTAATGTATGCAAAGGTACACGACCTTCACGATACCACTCTGAACGAGCAATCTCAGCGCCGCCAAGACGACCTGATAGCTCAACTTTGATACCTTGTGCGCCAGCTTTCATGCTGTTTTGAACAGCACGTTTCATAGCACGGCGGAACATGACACGACGTTCAAGTTGTGAAGCAATACCATCAGCCACTAGACGTGCGTCTAAGTCTGGTTGGGTAATTTCTTCAATGCTAACTTGTGCTGGTACGCCCATTAATTTGGTAAGTTCTTTTTGTAGGCTTTCGATATCTTCGCCTTTTTTACCAATGATGATACCAGGACGTGCCGTGGCGATAGTGATTTTAGCTGCGCCTGTAGGACGTTCGATACTAATACCGCTAATCATTGCTGCTTTAAGCTTTTTCTCTAAATATTTACGAACTTGTAAATCGTTGATTAAGTATTCAGAGTATTTTTTTGGATCTGCATACCAGTTAGCGTTTGATTTACGGATTACGCCAAGACGGATGCCGATTGGATGAACTTTCTGTCCCATATTATGCTCCTACCTTAACTGTGATGTGGCAAGTACGTTTGCTAATACGGTCAGCACGACCTTTGGCACGTGGTAAAACACGTTTTAACGTAATGCCTTCATCCACATAAATGGTAGAAACACGCAATGTATCGATGTCTAAACCATTGTTATGCTCAGCGTTAGCAATCGCAGATTCTAAGCATTTTTTAACCAATTTAGCGGCTTTTTTGTTGCTAAAGGTTAAGATATCTAATGCACGCTCGATTGATTTGCCGCGAACTTCGTCAGCAACTAAGCGTACTTTTTGTGCCGAAATGGCGGCACCGCGTAATTTTGCAGTTACTTCCATGATGAGCACCTTATTTCTTAGATTTCTTGTCAACGCCGTGACCACGATATGTACGGGTTGGGGCGAATTCACCAAGTTTATGACCAACCATTTGCTCGTTTACAATAACAGGTACGTGTGTACGACCGTTATGAACAGAAATAGTTAAGCCGACCATTTGTGGCAAAATCATTGAGCGACGTGACCAAGTTTTGATTGGTTTGCGTGAGTTAGTTTCTAACGCATTCTCAACTTTGGCAAACAAGTGCGCATCGATGAATGGACCTTTTTTCAATGAACGAGGCATGAAATTATTCCTTATTTCTTATTGACGCGACGACGGCGGATAATCATGTGGTCAGTACGTTTGTTAGAACGTGTTTTAAGGCCTTTAGCCTTTTGACCCCATGGGCTGGTTGGGTGTTTACCGAAGTTACGACCTTCACCACCACCGTGTGGATGGTCAACTGGGTTCATTGCAGTACCACGAACGGTAGGACGAACGCCACGCCAGCGATTGGCACCTGCTTTACCCAATGATTTAAGGTTATTTTCAGTGTTTGATACTTCACCGATAACCGCACGACAATTTACGTGGATACGACGAGTTTCGCCTGAACGTAAACGAACGATTGCATAGATACCATCACGACCCAATAATTGAACCGCAGCACCTGCTGAACGAGCGATCTGTGCACCTTTACCGATTTTAAGTTCGATATTGTGAATCACTGTACCTACTGGAATGCTACGTAGTGGCAAGCAGTTACCTGGGCGAATTGGTGCAGTTTCACCAGAAATAACGGTATCGCCTTGTTGCAATTTTTTTGGTGCGATAATGTAACGACGCTCACCGTCTGCATATTTAAGTAGTGCGATGTGTGCAGTACGGTTTGGATCGTACTCAATACGCTCTACAACAGCAGGGATGTTGTCTTTGTTACGTTTGAAGTCAACAACACGGTAATGCTGTTTATGACCACCACCGATATGACGGGTAGTGATACGACCGTTGTTGTTACGACCACCAGTTTTGCCTTTTGACTCTACTAATGCTGCATAAGGACGACCTTTATGAAGGTGTGGATGCACCACTTTCTCGACAAATCGGCGACCTGGTGATGTCGGTTTGGCTTTTACGATAGGCATTGTGTAATCCTTATTCGTTGTCAGCAGCAGGTTGTTCTGCTACGTCGGCTACTTGAACATCTTGACCAGCTTTTAAGGTCACATAGGCTTTTTTGAAGTCTTGACGACGACCTACCGTGCGACCAAATCGCTTTGTCTTACCTTTAACATTCAAAGTGTTAACTTTAACTACTTCAACACCTTCAAACATTAATTCTACGGCTTTTTTAATCTCTTTTTTTGTCGCGTTGGTGTCAACTTTGAACACTTGCACACCTAAAGTATCGCCCAAGATTTGAGATTTTTCTGAAAATACAGGTGCTTTTAGTACCTGATATAGTCTTGCGTTATTCATGCTAACACTCCCTCAATTTCTTTGGCGGCTGCGACAGACATGATGACTTTGTCAAACGCAATTAGGCTAACTGGATCAACTTCAGTGCTACCTAGTACGCTGACGTATGGAATATTGCGAGCAGCTAAGTAAAGATTTTCGTCAACTTCATTGGTAACGATCAATGCTTTAGGGGCATTTAAGTCTTTAAGTTTAGCGATAAGCTCTTTAGTTTTTGGTGCTGAAATGCTGATGTCATCAACCAATACCAAACGGTCTTGACGAATCAATTCAGCAAGAATGCATTGCATGGCACCACGGTACATTTTACGGTTCACTTTTTGTGACCAATCTTGTGGTTTGGCTGCAAATGCGCGACCACCACCAACCCAAATTGGGCTACGGATAGAACCCGCACGTGCACGGCCAGTACCTTTTTGACGCCATGGTTTTTTACCACCGCCAGATACTTCACCACGCGTTTTTTGAGCACGGCTACCTTGACGACCACCCGCTAAATAAGCGGTAACTACTTGGTGTACAAGTGCTTCGTTGAATTCACGACCAAATGCTACGTCTGATAGCTCAACCGCCGAACCTGTTACTGTATTTAGATTCACGTTAATCCCCTTGATTAAGCTTTAACTGATGGACGTACGATAACGTCGCCACCGTTGGCACCAGGAATTGCACCCTTGATAACTAGGATACCTTTTTCAGCATCAACTGAAATCACTTCTAAGCCTTGTACGGTCACACGTTTGTTACCCATTTGACCTGGCATTTTTTTGCCTTTAAATACACGACCCGGTGTTTGGTTTTGACCTGTAGAACCCACAACGCGGTGAGATACTGAGTTACCATGTGTCCAATCTTGTGAACGGAAGTTGTGGCGTTTGATACCACCTTGGAAACCTTTACCTTTGCTGGTACCAATTACGTCAACGATTTGACCTACTTGGAACAAGTCAGCAGCGATTTCACTACCTGCTTCGCGGCCTTCAAGTTCGCTGTCTTCGACGCGAAATTCCCAAGTGCCACGACCTGCAGCAACGCCAGCTTTTGCAAAGTGACCTTTTTGAGCTGCATTAACACGAGAATCACGACGTTCACCAGTTGTTACTTGGATAGCTTGGTAGCCGTCTGTGTCTTGTGTTTTGATTTGAGAGATACGGTTGGCAGTAACTTCAACAACAGTTACAGGAATTGAAACACCTGCTTCTGTGAAGATACGAGTCATGCCGCATTTTTTTCCGACTAAACCGATCGCCATGTTGTTAACCTCTTAATTTTTACTGTTATTCAATATAGGTGTTACCCTAAGGGGTTAGCCTAATGCGATTTGTACATCAACACCCGCCGCCAAATCTAACTTCATCAGTGCATCGACTGTTTTGTCAGTAGGCTGAACGATATCTACCATACGTTTAAATGTGCGGATTTCGTATTGGTCACGGGCATCTTTGTTCACGTGTGGTGAGGTTAAGATGTTAAAGCGTTCAATGCGAGTTGGTAGCGGTACTGGACCACGAACTTGTGCACCTGTGCGTTTTGCGGTATCAACAATCTCTTGAGCTGATTGGTCAATCAGACGATGGTCAAAAGATTTAAGTCTGATACGGATTTTCTGGTTAGCCATGCCAGTAAGCTCCTAATATAAAGTTTGATATGGGTTAATTTGCGTTGGGTGTTAAGCTGTTATTGAGTAAACACCTAACTTGCATTTTTTACCTGTTTTTGACAGGCACTTTTTGAAAATAAAAAAATTTCAGTCCCACTCAAACCATTAACTTGCAATACATAGATAGCATTATTAATAGTCGGTGAAACTGTATTCTTTAATTTCGTGTCGCAAACAATGGAGCGACTGTATTAAAGGGCTTATTCTTTTAAGAATTGACGAATCATCTTCGTCGCCCTGCAATAAGTTAAGTGGGCTGTATTATACCGATTTTTTGGGTAAAAGCAATAGGCTAATCTAGCAGAATATCATATTGTTCTTGATTAAAACGGTTATCACTCTCCAAGTTAATCGGACGACCCAGCAAATATTCCATCTCTGCCACCGTGTCTGCTTCAATGGTTTCAAGCAAATCAATCACGCCGCTATTTGCGACCACGGTAAATTTCTTAGGGGCGTTGTAGGTTCTGGCGCAGCGCATCAATTCGCGGAAAATCTCCAAACACACGGTTTCGGCACTTTTGACAAACCCTTTACCGCCACAGGTTGGACACGGCTCGCAAAGCTGTTGTTGTAAGCTCTCACGCGTGCGTTTGCGAGTCATCTCTATCAGCCCAAGGGCTGAGACTTCGCTGATGTTGGTTTTGGCATAATCGCGCTTTAATTGTTCTTGCAGGCTTGCTAGCACTTCATCGCGGTGTTGTTGCTCTTGCATATCGATAAAGTCAAGAATGATAATCCCGCCTAAATTACGCAGTCGCAGCTGACGGGCGATGGCGTGGGTGGCCTCTAAATTGGTTTTATACACCGTATCCTCAAGGGAACGCCCTCCAACAAATGAGCCTGTATTGACATCAATAGTGGTCATGGCTTCGGTTTGGTCAATGATGAGATAACCGCCTGATTTGAGATTAACACGGCGATTGAGCGCGTCTTTTAAATCATCTTCAACGCGGTGAACATCAAATAACGCCTGCTCGCCTTCATACAATTGAATACGTGGATAAATCAGTGGGACAAATTCTTTGGCAAAATGACGAATAGCGTCAAACACTCGGGCGTTATCAACCGTCACCCTTTCAGTCTGCTCACCAATCAAATCTCGAATCGCGCGCAAAGGTAGCGACAAATCTTGATAAATCAGCTCAAAACGGCGATGGGTCGGCGTTTGTTCACGGCGTGCTTGTACCATACGCCAAAGCTGCAGTAGATAATAAATATCTTCTTCAAGTTTGGATTGCGGGATATTTTCGGCAGCGGTACGCGCAATCAATCCGCCTTGCAGATTGACTTGGTGCATCAGCTCGCCAAGCTGTGTTTTTAACCGCTCTCGCTCATCGCCATCAATCCGCTGTGAAATCCCGATATGTTCACCATACGGCAAGTACACCAAGTAACGCGAAGGCAATGACACATCCGTCGTCAGTCGTGCGCCTTTACTGCCTAATTGGTCTTTAATCACTTGTACCAAGATACGCTGTCCTTCATACAAGCGGTTTTCTATCAACTCGCTAGGCGGTGGCTGATAGGTGGATGTGGTCATCGCAAGCGTAGTGGTGTCAGGGTCTAAGGTATTGTCAATTGCGGGATTTTGCGGTTTTGGCGGTTCAATAGCTGAGAGCTTAGGACGCAGGGTCTGCATATCATTGACGTGCAAAAACGCAGTGCGCGATTGCCCAATGTCGATAAACGCCGCCTGCATGCCTGGCAGTACGCGCACCACTGTGCCAAGGTAGATATTGCCCACTGAGCCAAGTTTGCTATGGCGTTCGATAAAGATTTCGTTCAGTATCCCATCTTCGAGCACCGCGACTCGGCTCTCAGATGGGCTGATGTTGATGAGTAGTTCTTCGGTCATTGTAAACAGCTTTTTAAAATTTTTAGTTGCCGTTATTCTACTCGAAGTTAGTTATCTGCACAAAGCTAAACTAAATTAGCTGTTGTTTTAGTTCATTGATTGTGGTCACAAGCTTGGTTGGATGTTCTTTTGCTAAAACATCGGCTTTTTCACAGCCGTAACTTACAGCAATGCTATCCATCTGTATTGCATTTGCCATACGGATGTCATGAATACTATCACCTACGAATACCGCATCTTCCACCGTTTTACCCGTTTCGCTCAAAATTGCTTGCAGCATGAGCGGATTGGGCTTACCTGCGGTTTCATCAGCGGTTTTGGTAGTTGTGAAAAAGGCTTCAATTCCAGAGTTTGGCAATACTCGCTGCAGACCTTTACGTTTCTTGCCTGTTGCAATGGCTAAGGTTTTGCCTTGTGCGTGTAAATCTTGAATCAATTCTTTAATACCATCAAACAATTTGTCATTGTCGCAATGCTTGACATAATACTCAGAGTAAGTGGCTAAAAGTTCATCATATTTATCGCTATCATTGGGAAATAGCATGGGAAACGCATCGACTAACGCAATGCCGATAATAGATTTGGTGGCTTCATCGGTGACGGTTAAATCGTGCTTTTCAGCAGCATAGCGCATGGCATCGACAATTAAGCCAACCGAATCCATCAGCGTACCATCCCAATCGAAAATGATTAGGGATTTGTTTTTGAAATTATTTGTTGTCATTTTCTATCTTCAATTTCATTAAAATAGGGAGATAATAATTTGTCTTGCTGACATTCAAATTTACCTTTTTTTAAACTATACACTTGAAATTGATTGTCGAATCCTGCTTTATCTTCATCGTCAAAATAATGAAGCAACCCATATGCGCCAACAGCATTTTTAGCAAGCCACTGATAAATTTCTAAAACGTCAAAAAATTCTTGCGATTTATGATTATGAAACCCAAAAATCATAAATTGATAGTTGCCATTCAGAATACCCGTTTTAATCTGTGGATTTTCTAAATTTTTAAAGGTCATATCTATTTTAGAAAGAAATTCTTGCCAAATTTTACCCATCATCTCTTCAGATTCGTTGGCTTCATTAAAACCTTCTCGGACACACACCCAACCATAATATTCAATCATTTTCATTACCGATTAAGCTTTGCATATCCTCTGGCAATTTGGCTGTAATTGTTTCATATTCTGGAATAGCAAGCTGATAAGCATGCAAGCACAAACGGCGCACGCTTTTATCGCCTTTAGCTACATTAGGATTGTATTTATCATCACCCAATAATGGATGCCCGATACTCGCTAAATGCACCCGAATTTGGTGGGTACGCCCTGTGAGCGGTTTAGCTTCAATTAAGCTGACTTTTTGACCATTTAACTCGAATTTTTGCAACACGTTAATTTGGGTTTGGCTTGGCTTGCTATCTTCGGATTTTACATCTACTTTGACACGGCGTTCACCGCTTTTGCCTTCTTGTGTGGCAGGCAACGTGTATTTTAATAGTGGTTTATCAATGGTTTGTGTTTCGCTACTTATCCAACCTACCACCAAACACAGATAGGTTTTTTGCAAGGTTTTTTCTCGCAAATGCTCTTGTAAAGTTTTAAGGGTTGAGCGTTTTTTGGCAATCATCAGTAAGCCAGAAGTATCTTTGTCAATGCGGTGTACCAGCTCAAGGTATTTTTTACCCGTTGCTTCTCGCATAGCTTCAATCACACCAAAACTCTCCCCACTGCCGCCATGCACTGCCATACCCGATGGTTTATTGAGCACGATTAAACCCTCATCTTCATACACAATGCGCTCAAGCAAACTCTGGGCAAAGTCAGGGCTAATCACGGGTTTTTCACGCGTGGCAAGCTTGATGGGTGCAATGCGCACCACGTCATTACGCTGCAGTTTATCGTGGGGTTTACAGCGTTTGCCATTGACACGGATTTCGTCGGAACGAATCATGTTATAGACATGTGAGCGCGGCAGTCCTTTAAGACGACCCAACAAAAAGTTATCAACACGTTGGTCATGCTGCTGGCGTGTCACGGTCAGATAGTTGACTTTAGAAAAATCTAAAATCTCATCATCCGCCGATTGCGGCTGTTTGCTCGGTGGTTGTTTGCTAGGCGTGCGTTTTTGGGTTTGATGAGCCGATTGCTGCGATGGGGTGTCGCGTTTTTTGTTAGGATGGGCAGGACGTTTGGGAGACTGCGAGTGCTCTGTCATATTTTAATAGCCGTTTACATAAAAATTTGCTATAGTTTAGCAGTTTAGTGCCTGTGCCGCTATGAATTCGCGCCATCAATTCGACTTAAACCCTGTTAAGCTTCATTTCAAAGTAGTGTATGCAGGATAATTAAACTGTCGCTTTTGCTGTTGCCCATACTGCCGAAATTTATTCATGGCGGTATGACTCACGATAGGGCGCACTAGACTGCCAATATTTATAGATTTTAAGACTGATTTTAATCAATATCAGCACACGACATACGAGTAACGAAGATAATTGTCATTTGAAAACATGTTCAAATAGTTTGTAAAGATTAGTGATATATAGAGATAACAGATAAATGGTGGGTTTTGTGCCTTACAACCACAAAGCTGCTGGTAACGATTAGCGTATTATGCGCCTAGGTAAATGAACTCAATAGTTGCGATTTTGAGATAAACGTTTACGGTTTTGGACGATTTACCATTTTAAATTGCCCACGCCTTTGTAAAACCTAACTTATCAGGCTTGCCATTTAAAGCGAAAACTAACGCTAACACTTTTTGACCAATAGGGAAAGGGTTCATTCATTTGTCCTAAAACACGCATTGTTTTGGGCAACAACCCCAAATCCAGCATGATGGCTGTATTTACCTAACAGGCTTACAACCTTGTTATGGTAATCACGCAGCCTGTAATGGTCAATAAACCTTGATAACAAGCCGCCTACGCTTAGTATCAGCGAGTCTAGTCAAGACTGTTTGACGTTGTTTCATCTAATATTTGATAGTAATGTTTGATAGCAACATTTATCTACGCTCGTATGTTTTGTGTGTTTAGGAGAAAACACATGAAACGCATCCTCATCAATGCTACCCACGCCGAAGAAATCCGTGTTGCCCTGTGCAATGGCAATCATTTGTATGATTTCGATTTAGAAAACCGTACCCGCGAACAAAAAAAAGCCAATATTTATAAAGGTCATGTGACCCGTGTCGAGCCATCGCTTGAAGCGGTATTTGTGGAATACGGCTCACAACGTCAAGGTTTTTTACCGATTCGTGAAATCGCCCCAGAGTATCTAGCAGGTGACCCTCGCTCTACCAATAACATTAAACAACTGATTAAAGAAGGCGATGAGCTCATCGTTCAGGTGGAAAAAGAAGAACGTGGTAATAAAGGCGCGGCTTTATCTACTCTGATTTCATTGGCGGGTCGTTATTTGGTATTGATGCCCAACAATGCGCGTGGCGGCGGTATCTCTCGCCAAATCTCTGGTAAGTTGCGCGATGAGATGAAGCAAGCGTTAAGTGAGCTAAGACTACCTAAAGGCATGAGCGTTATCATCCGTACCGCAGGGATTGGTAAAACCACGGATGAATTACAACAAGACCTTGACCATTTATTAAACATCTGGAAAGGCATCCAACAACAAAGCCAAAAATTCCCCTCACCTCGCCTGTTGCACCAAGAAGCGGGCGTAGTCACCCGTGCCGTACGCGACTACCTGCGTGATGATATCACGGAAATTTGGGTCGACAATGAATACGCCTATAATGAAGCGGCGAATTTTATTGAAGCGGTGATGCCGCAGCAAGCGAATAAACTGCGTAAATACACTGACTATGAGCCGATGTTTGCCCGTTTTGGAATTGAAAAACAAATCGAAACCGCCTACCAACGTGAAGTACGTTTGCCAAGCGGCGGTTCGATTGTGATTGACCAAACTGAAGCCCTGGTATCAATCGATATCAACTCATCAAAAGCCACCAAAGGCGCGGACGTCTCAGAAACGGCGTTTAATACCAATTTAGAAGCGGCAGATGAAATCGCCCGTCAATTACGCTTGCGTGATATGGGTGGTTTGATTGTTATTGACTTTATTGACATGGCAACCGATGACCACCAAAAACAAGTGGAAAATCGTCTCAAAGAAGCCACCAAAAACGACCGCGCGCGTATCCAATTCGCTGAAATTTCACGTTTTGGACTACTTGAAATGAGTCGTCAACGCTTGCGTCCGTCACTTGAAGAAGCAACAGGTTACCTCTGCCCGCGTTGTCACGGTACCGGTATGATTCGTGACTTGCGTTCACTTGCTTTGTCAATCATGCGTCAAATCGAACAGCGCGCGCTACAAGAGCGTCATGGCGAAATACAAGCCGAAGTGCCAACCGATATCGCAGCATTTTTACTCAACGAAAAACGTGAAACGCTCGTCTGTCTTGAGCAAGAAAGTGGCACGCGCATTACCATTTTGCCGCATGCCCATCTTGAATCCCCTGAGTTTAATATCACTTATAACAGTGATGGGTTTGCGCCATCGAGCTATGAGCGTGTCGCCGAAAGCCAACAACAAGAATATAAAGACCGTGGCTACGATACTAGCAACTGGCATACCGATGACAATGAAGTCAGCCGTGTAGCACCGACAGGTAATCATAATGCCTGGAGCAATGCTAGCAACGCCGTCAACACCACGCCTAACCCTCCAACGCCATCCAACAAACCTCAGCAAACTGCCAACAATACGACTGCCGCCAAAGCTTCCGCGCCACAGCCCGTGCAGCCGGCTGCCAGTGTCCCTGCAACTTCTGCAGTCGCTTGGCTATCGAACTTGTTTGCTCCTACCCCGCAAGCCCAAGTCACCCCACACTTTAGCGGTCAAGATGCCGCTTCGGCGATTGAAAGTCTTGTCAATACCGGCGCGCAAAGCTTGGGGGTGCAAGGTCAAATCAATCACGCCGCCGCATTGACGGCAAGTATCCCTGCGGTGAGCGCAAACACCAGTGAAACCAGCGCCAATCCTTATCAAGAAGCGTCTCAACAACCTTCAGCCACGGCTGAATCAAGCGATAAAGATGCCGAGCGCCGTAAACGTGGTAACCGCAAGCCAAAAGCTAAAAAACCAAACCGTTATCAATCTGAAACGAGTGAGGCGGAAGTTTCATCACAGGACACTGATAGCAATAAAGACAAATCAAACGATGCGTCAAAAACTGCCAAAACTAGTGAGCTGCCAAAACGCGAGCCGAATAGTCGCCGTGACAGCCGTGGGGTCAAAGAACGTCGTGCTACACTAGCGAACGATGATAGTAACGCGGTTGTAGTCAATGATGTAACAGCGACTGATACCGCTGTTGCCCCTGTCGATGGTAGAAAAAACAACCAATCCAGAGCAGAAAAACCGAAAGGCACAAAACAACGTGACCCCAACAGTGTGCAAGTTCAAGTATTTAAAACTGAACAACAGCAACCTATAGCTGCGGTTGAAACAACGCACCTCTCGCTAGATGCTAGCAAAGGGGAAATTGCAAAACCTGAGGTTCAGCCAATAGCATCGGTTACGATGCCCGAACCCACAACACCCGAACAGGCAATTGAGACGCCAGTTAACCCTAGCAACGTTACAGTGTCCAATGACGAGGTAGCAGAGCTTTCTACAGCATCCAAACCATCTGCGCCATCAGCTGAACCTGCTACTGCAAAGCTGGCAGTGACACCGAGCCAAGGTCGTGCCAAAAATGACCCACGCGAAGTCTACAAGGCTTATCAAGCGCAATTTAGCCCAGTTGCCTCTGTAGTGACCACTTCGGTGACAAAAATTTCAGGTACCGTGAGTCAGTTTATTAACCAGTACTTAGATAATGCCGCTGAAAAAATGGCAACCGACAGCGTGGTTAGCTGCTTTATCCAAGCCATCGATGCTTTTAATCATCAAGCTGCTACCACCACTCCATCAAAAGATAATATCGTAGTGGCTGAACAACAGCGTTTTGGGCAGTACTTTAGAAATTATGGTTATGCCAGTCTATCTGCGCAAAACTTGGAGGATTATCATACGGCCATTTTGCCCGCCAATCAGTTCCAACGCCAAGCAGGCAAAACTGACGCTGCGCTACCAGCGGTAACTAAACGCGCCATCAATGACCCACGCGGTTCCTTGGTTAATACCGCTGTTGCTCAAGCGCCAATTGACTCAACCTCGTCAGTTGCTGAGCCTACCTCTAATGTAACTGACAGTGTTACAGGTCAAGTAGAAGCAGCCTCAACTCAATCAGCGTCGCCTAGACAAAACCACCTGTCATATCAAGCAGGTAGTGTAGGCGCATGGATTGTTGCGCGCTTAGGCGAGCAAGGTCATGCGTTGATTGAGCAAGGTAAATTAGTCGAAGCTTACTTGCAAGCGCACAATGCGCCAGTCGCTAACCAACCAGCCGAGCCAGTCTCTGTGACAACAATAGCGGATGATGCTATAGTGAATCAGGACGTTGACTTAGTGCCAACAGCTGATGAACCCGCATTAGACAATAACAGTGGCACCGAAGCGCTTGAACAAACGGACGTAGAAGATAGCGCAAAAGCAGCGGCGCAAAAACGCAAAACCACACCCGTTAGTTATAAGAATATGATTGAAAGTGTGGCAGAACAAATGAAACCGGCAACCGTTGGTATGCTGACGTTGGCAACCCCAAAAGCACCGAAAACCCGTACGCGTAAAGCTAAGGCGAGCGAAAAACCAGCAGCCAAACCCAAAACGCGTACCAGTAAAAAGGTGGAAAATGCCGTGGTTGTCACGAAAAAATCGACGACCACCGCCCAAACTGACGTAGCGCCCTCTCACGATGAGTCGGTAACGCCGCAGCACAATCAATAATTCAATCGCGTTTGCATGTAGGTATAACAATAAAAAAGCAGTTCAACATGAACTGCTTTTTTATTTTAGCTACAAATTTTAGATACAATGAATGGGCGGGCTTGTTTAATGGGCAGGTTTATTACGAATTTTCGAGATGACTGTCATGATCGCAACCACCACCAAACCTGCTACTAAACCAACCAGTGCATTTAATAGGTTGGTGGTTAAACCTGAAAATACGCCTGACAAGTCACCTAAATGTTCAATCCCATGATGTAATGCGCCAACGCCATGTGCCAAAATACCACCACCCACCAAGAACATTGCCAAAGTACCGGCGATTGATAGCACTTTCATCAAAATAGGCGCAAAGGCTAATAAGGCCTTCCCTATACTTTGTGCCGCTGATGACGACTTTTGCTGCAAGTGCAGCCCCAAATCATCTATCTTAACAATCATGGCAACAAAGCCATACACACCCACTGTCATGATGAGTGAAATTACTACCAGTGTTACTGCCTTATCCAGTAAAGGCACCGCTGCCGCAATGGTGCCCAGTGAAATCACAATGATTTCAGCCGATAAAATAAAGTCCGTCCGCACTGCCCCTTTGATTTTCTCTTTTTCATGCGCCACCAAATCTATGCTTTCATTGGCATTGGCTGCTACCCGTTCGGCTTGCTCGGGGTCATTGCTGCCAGCGTGGGGCCAAAATTTGTGTACCACTTTTTCTGCCCCTTCATAACACAGATATAAACCACCAATCATCAATAACCCGGTCACCAAGGCTTGCGAAATCGCACTAATAATCAAAGCCAGCGGCACCAAAATCGCTTTATTGACTAGAGAACCTTTGGCGACACTCCACACTACAGGCAACTCGCGATCGGCTTTTACCCCTGACACTTGATTGGCGTTGAGTGCCAAATCATCGCCCAATACGCCCGCCGTTTTTTTGGCAGCGACTTTTGTCATCACCGATACATCATCTAGGATGACACTAATATCGTCGAGTAAGGTTAACAAACTAGCAATTGCCATGATAAATTCCTAAAAAATAGTAAAAGATGAAAAAATAATAATAGTTATTAAACTAGCTGAAGATTTGTTAGTTTACAAATTTGTCATTTAAACACAATGTCTAAATTGTATCGCAACTTATCAATAGTTATTTACTTAAACGTTGAATTTTTTAATCAACCCAGTTAAACAAACTTTGTTAAATAAACTTTCAATCAATTGATAGAATCTGGCTTTGAGCCGATTGCTTTTAGTGGATTGAAAGATTGGAAAAAGCGTAAAGATTGAAACGGGCAAAAATGTGAGCCCCGACCTAGTAGACCTGGTAGATTATTAACAATAAGTTGACAGGGGTAGCACTCATACGCCATAACAATATGGTAAAATAAAAACCTATATTAACGTTCTGTGGGTTTTCTCATGCTCATTCGTTTTGCAACTTATCCTGCTAAAACCTCATTAACCACCCGTTTAATTACCAGTGTCATCGCCGTGGCTGGCATTGTTGGTTTGGCAGGTTGTGATAATGCTCAATCGCGCACACCCGCCAATTCTGAAACTCAGAAACACGAAGCAACTAGCAGCTCAGCCCCCGTGGCAAAAAATGAATCACAGCTACAGCAAATGCTAGCGGCAAATTTAGTCAAATCAGGTATCACTGCCAAAATCACCTCGGTGACAGCGACCAGTATGCCAAATATTTATTGGGTCAAAGCCGAAGGTTTACCGGCGTTTTTTACCGATGCGACAGGTCAATATGTGGTACAAGGTGATATCATCAAAGTCGGTGGTGCCAAACCTGAGCATATCTCAGCGAACTTGCAAGCGCAAGATGCGAAAGCCAGTCTTACCACCATCGATAAAAAAGATATGATTATCTTCCCCGCCAAGGGGCAGACGAAAGCGGCAATCTATGTATTTACCGATGCAGATTGTGGTTATTGCCGTAAATTTCACAGTGAAATTGATGAGGTGAACGCACTGGGTATCGAAGTGCGCTATCTACCTTGGCCACGTAGTGAACAGACCATGCCAATCATGGAAAAAATCTGGTGTAGCAGTGACCGCAAAAAAGCCTTAACCGATGCCAAATTGGGCATGCCTATCGATGCACCGACCTGCAGTAACCCCGTACGTAAAATTTATGAGTTAGGCGCAAATTTGGGTATCAATGGCACCCCAGCGGTTTTTGACACAGAAGGTCATCAACTTGGCGGTTATCTGCCACCGGCTGAATTGGCACAGGCGCTCAACCTCAAATAAGTCAACCCCGGATGGGATACAAACCAGCTAGTCATCATTAGCTGGTTTTTTTATTTTAATTTTTTTGGGCAATTGGATTTTATACCTTACCAATCACAAGTTAGCATGGTATATTTACCTAGCCAACTTTTAAACTTTTAAACTTTTATTTTTATATTTTTGACATTTGAGAATTTTTTTTATGAATAATCGACCTATTCAATTAGCGATTTTAGGGCTTGGTACTGTGGGTACTGGGGTGGTTGAACTACTACAAAACAACCTTGATGAAATGACGCGTCGCACAGGACGTGAGATTAAAATTACCCACGTAGGCACGCGTCGCAACCGTACCGATATCCCAACAGACATCAAACAATCTGCCGATTTGCTTGATATCGTCCAGCAAGATGATGTGGATATTGTAGTGGAATTGATGGGCGGTACCACCACAGCTAAAGAGGTGATTTTAGCGGCAATCAAGCATGGCAAACATATTGTGACTGCCAACAAAGCCTTACTGGCAGAACATGGCAATGAGATTTTTGCCAAGGCGGATGCCAAGGGCGTCAAAGTGGCGTATGAAGCCGCGGTTGCCGGCGGTATTCCGATTATCAAAATCTTACGTGAAGGTTTAGCTGCCAACAAAATCGATTGGCTTGCAGGTATCATCAATGGTACAGGCAACTTTATCATGACTGAAATGCGCGATAAAAAGCGGGACTTTGCAGATGTCCTCGCTGAAGCCCAAGCGCTGGGGTATGCCGAAGCCGATCCGACATTTGATGTCGAAGGGATTGATGCTGCGCATAAATTGACGCTGCTTGCGTCAATTGCATTTGGTATTCCATTGCAATTTGACAAAGTTTACTGTGAAGGCATTACCAAAATCACCAAGCAAGATGTGCGTTATGCCAACGAGCTTGGCTACCGTATCAAGCATTTAGGGTTTGCCAAACGTCGTACTCTAGATAGTGGCGAAGAAGGTATTGAATTACGTGTACACCCCACTTTGATTCCAAAACAGGTGTTACTTGCCAATGTAAATGGGGTAAAAAATGCCATCATGGTTGACGCAGAGCCTGTCGGACAAACCTTGTATTACGGTTCGGGTGCGGGGGCAGGCGCAACTGCATCAGCCGTGATGGCAGATGTGGTGGACATGGTACGCGCCCTTGCAGAGACCAATGATTCAACCGCCAATTTGGTGCCGCATCTGGCATTCCAGCCTGAGACACTCAATAACACACGCATTTTATCGAGCGATGAGATGATCACAGGCTATTATCTGCGCCTACAAGTCAAAGATGATTTAGGTGTACTAGCAGAAGTCACCCGCATTTTAAGTGAGTCTAAAATTAGTATTGATGCAATTTTGCAACAGCCAGCACATGATGATACTAGCACTGATTTGCCTGTCATTATTATGGTGGACCCCGTTGTTGAGCGCAATATGAATGAAGCGATTGCCAAAATTGAAGCGTTAGATACCGTGACCGATAAGGTGACACGCATTCGGTTGGATGAGTTAATGCAGTAAGATTTGGGTAGATTTGACTGGTATATTTTACAGTGTTTTCAGTAGTTTAATTTACATTTTAACTATGATAATATGAAATGTATCGCATTAGCTAAACTTAAAACATCTATTGTGATTGGCATGGTTGCCGTTTACAACCCTGTTTATAGACCGTAATGATTTAGGTCGTAGTTTGCTTGTGACAACAAAAACCCTAACTCAAAGGAAATTTAATATGGAAAATTCAGTCGTAATCGTAGATGGCGTTCGCACCCCAATGGGTGGATTCCAAGGTGATTTGAACGAAGTATCAATGCCAGAGCTTGGTGCAACCGTCATTAAAGAAGCCGTTAACCGTGCTGGCGTAAAACCAGAAGAAATTGACGAAGTTATCATGGGTTGTATCTTAACCGCAGGTGCAGGTCAAAGCCCAGCGCGTCAAGCGATGCGTAAAGCAGGTATCCCAGATGCCACAGGCGCAGTCAATGTCAACAAACTTTGTGGTTCTGGTATGAAAGCTATCATGCTAGGTGCCAACTCAATTCGTAGTGGTGAGTTTGATATCGTGGTAGCAGGTGGTATGGAATCAATGACCAACGCCCCTTATGTACTACCAAAGGCACGTGGTGGTTATCGCATGGGAGATGGCGAGATCAAAGACACCATGTTCTTAGATGGTCTTAAAGATGCTGATACCGGCAAGTTAATGGGTGTGTTTGCTCAAGAAATGGCAGATAAACGGGGTATCACACGTGAGGCGATGGATGCATTTGCTATCGAATCGCTAAAACGCGCCAACACCGCCATCAATGAAGGTCACTTCAAAAACGAAATCGTTCCGGTTACTGTCAAAACTCGTAAAGGCGATGTGGTCATTGACACGGACGAACAACCCGGCAAAGCCAATGTAGACAAAATCCCAACCTTAAAACCTGCGTTCTCGAAAGATGGTACAGTCACTGCTGCTAACTCAAGCTCAATCTCTGATGGGGCAGCCGCCGTTGTATTGATGTCAGAAGACAAAGCCAAAGAAAAAGGCTTAAAACCAGTCGCACGTATCGTTGCCCAAGCCACCCATTCACAACACCCAAGCGAATTTACCATCGCACCCATCGAGTGTGTGAAAAAAGTTTTAGCAAAAGCTGGCTGGACCAAAGAAGACGTTGATCTTTGGGAAATTAATGAAGCATTCGCCATGGTAACCATGCTTGCTATGCAAGAAAATGACCTTGATCATGCTAAGGTTAATATCGAAGGCGGCGCTTGTGCATTAGGTCATCCCGTGGGCGCATCAGGTGCGCGTATTGTAGTCACACTTATCAACTCACTCAAACGCACAGGCGGCAAAAAAGGCATTGCTAGCCTATGTATCGGTGGCGGTGAAGCGGTTGCCTTAGCGATTGAGTTAATCTAACTGTCTCATGCTAAAAAAATCCCTAATCTGTATTAGGGATTTTTTTAGCTCAACAATCGACCTATAACAACCAATTTATCAAGCAATCATCTGATTTTTAGGTTGATATAACTTATGATTGCCAAAGCTAAGAGATTCCCCATCACTGTCAAGTAAAAAGCCCTACGAAATTCTGGTTTGGTCGATTTATGGCGCAATAACCAATGGGCAAACGCCGCCCCTACCCAGCCCCCAGCAAAAGCTAATTTATGGAGTGACGCTTCTTGCACGCGCCAATCTCCATTTTGCGCAGCTTTTTTATCATGCGCGTACAGCAGATAGGTCGCCAAGCTTATCGCAAAATACCAACCTATAATCCATAAGGGTAAGTGCTTAACCAGCACAATAGCGGTCAGTAACACAAAGAACAGCACCCCAATAGCCACCCACGTGAGTAATGTTTGATTTTTAAGATCGTTTTGAGCTTGACGAACTTGGCGAGCATTTTGTTGGGCAACTTTTTGTCTAACAAACGTCTGTTGCTGCACATTGACAGCACAGGGTTTGCCATCTCTGCCTTGCCCTATTTCAAAAACTACCGCTTCATAAAGCACAGGACGTTGGTTCGCTCGGTATTCGCTAATATGAAAAAAGATGGCTGAGTCTTGCAAATTGTTATCCGTTCGCTCAATAAACCCAAAGCCTTTGTCATCTTGCCAGCGGGTTATTTTGCCCTGATATTTTTTCATTAAAAATTACCTAATGCTATGTTTTTATAACGCATTTTTTATAACCCATTATTGAGGTTTGCGGTTATGGTTTGAGCGATGTATTCTACTCAAATTTTTTAATATGTTTTTACTTTATTGCTAAAAGCCAAATTCTTTTACGCTTGGTTGCAAAAGTTACTTAAGACAACTGCCAATTACACCCACCAAACAAAACTTTATCCAATTCCACTATTTAACAGGCGAGTTTTTGAGTAACCTTGTGTGCATGTCGAACGATAAAGATTACGAAGTTTTTCATGACTATTATCATCGGCGAATTCAACAATCCATCAGTAATAAAATATTTAATTTGTTGAATTTTAAAAAATTTATTATAACAATTTTCAGTTAACTATAAAAAATTATCTTATATTTGTTAAATTTTAATTTAACGATTCTAATAAAAATAGACGATAAGATAAATAAGGGAGATTTTCTCATGGCAAGTTTAATGCGTTTACGCGATATCCAAGACACCCACGTTGACCTTTTAGGTAACGATTATTTTGATCCAACCGGTAAAACCGCTTATGGCGCCGATGGCGATAAAGTGGGTAGTATTCAAGGTGCTCTAGTTGACGATACTACAGGTCGTATCCGTTATTTCATCGTTGATGTAGGCGGTTGGTTTAGCTCAAAAGAAGTATTGGTACCAGCAGGGTTAGCCCGTATCCAAGATGACAATGTCTATTTTGATTCGCTCAGCCGTGATACTGTTGAAACAATGGATAGCTACGATCCTGACTACAACTACAGTATTGAAGAACAAACGGTTCGTGACCGTCATGTATTTGACCGTGCTGCAACGCCCGTTAAACTCACTGATAATCACTACCAATCACCCAATACACTGCAGTTGCTTGAAGAACGCCTTTCAGTCAATAAAGACAAAATTGTAGCGGGTTTACTAAAAGTTGGTAAACATGTTGTGTCTGAGCCACGCACTGTGAATGTTGAGCTAACTGAAGAACAAGCGCACATCCAGCGTACACCAGTTAATAAACCTACTAACCGCAGCATCGATGATAATGACAATGCTACTATTGAGGTCGAACTGGAAGCGGAACGTGCAAATGTCAATAAACAAACTTACGTGACTGAAGAAGTGAATGTAGATAAAGTTGCCCAAACTCGTACTGAGACATTTAATGAAACCGTTCGTCGTGAAGAGTTAGATGTACAAAAAGATGGCGTTGAGCGTGTAACAGGTGTTGATACCGTCGATGGTAATGTATCACCTGCAATCGATCCAAATGCGCCCCGTAAACTTTGATAATTAATATAATTAGAATTAATTACTATAAAGTTTAACTTCTGCCAACGGTGTTGCCATTGGCTAAAAAAAGGCAGATGATTTCATCTGTCTTTTTTGTGGTTGTTATATATTATTACAAAATTTTGGAACAATAACTTTGCAATGGAAAACACTCAATGAAAAACCCGACGATGAATACTGCTGAACTAAACACCCATGATACCCATACTCATGATAACATTGTCAAAACTGTCGATCTTCGTGAGGATACCACTAACACCTTAGAGCTATTAGCTGAACGCCCCCAAGTGCAAATTAAGCGATTTATCAAAGATAATATTAAATTATCAAAAAAAATCATCAGCCAAACGGTTAACGTTCCTGTGACACTCAATCAAGAAGTTTTGGTGATTGAACATGTATTTGCCCAGCCTAGCACCTCTCATGATAATTTAGTTAGTGTGGTTACTAATAACGTCAATGTGCCACAGTTGATGGTGAATGGGCAAGCGATTACTTTAGGGGATACCCCGATTGAGATTCCTTTACTTCAACAAATAGCTAAAGTAAATATTG
Organism: Moraxella sp. CTOTU46711; assembly: GCF_031975715.1. Classification (NCBI taxonomy): domain Bacteria; kingdom Pseudomonadati; phylum Pseudomonadota; class Gammaproteobacteria; order Moraxellales; family Moraxellaceae; genus Moraxella; species Moraxella sp. CTOTU46711. Next base: position 187,151 of record NZ_DALYMP010000003.1, on the reverse strand, counting down.
AAACCATTGTGGCGGAAAAAGTACAGTTAATGACCCAAAACGTCAGTCATGAAACGCAAATTCCTGTAATACTTCGCCATGAGGAATTGGTTACTGAGAAAGTTCAATACGATGAGCCAACAGTATTAGCAACAACGCATATCCCACCCGAAGATGTTAACTTGGTTTCAAAGTAATTCCTTTCTACTTTGGGTGAGCTGGACTTAGCTTCTGTTGGTGTGTCTTTTGTTGGCGTGTGTGGGTATGTAATTTGGGTGTGGCATACATCAACATAAGTGTCATAATGTCACACCCAGCATTTTTAATTGATTAGGCTTAACCCATTAGGCTCGATGATGGGCGGGTAATATCGGTTTATGGGTAATCTCTGGTAGTAAATCCAAAAACCCTTGAATATAAGCCACCTCTTTACTTGTGGTACGGGTCGCCGCATAAAGCTGGCAAAACACACCTTCCCCCAATGCCCTTGATATTACCCAGCCCTTTTTTTCGTATTCATTGACCACCCAATTTGGTAACGAAGCAACCCCTCGCTCACTCGCAACCAGCTGAATTAACATCGCGGTCAATTCTGTGGTTCTTAGTTTCTTGGGTGCAAGTCCTGCAGGCGCAAAAAAATGCGCGATGATATCAAGGCGCTTGGCTTCCACAGGATACACGATGAGCGTTTCATCAATCAAATCTTCTGGCAAAATCGGCGATTTTTTATCGACTAATGGGTGCGTTGGTGATAACACCAAGCGACTTTCATATTGGAATAACGGCAGATAGCTGATTCCCTCCAAGGGTAAGCGACTGGCTGTGATAAGCACATCAATTTCTTCATCGAGTAGCATTTGGTGGGGATCTGGTTCAAAGCCTGAGCTAAAGTCCAGCTCAACGTCTTGCCATTCCCTGCGATAACGATTAAGGATAGGCATCAACCAATCAAAACAGCTATGACATTCCGAGGCCAAACGTAATTGTCCAGTTTGACCACGACCCAGTCTTTTAAGGTTGGCGGTGGTACGATTAAATTGCGGTAGCACACTGTCCGCAAGTTTGAGTACTTCTTTGCCTGCCGGGGTAAAGCTTAGCGGTCTTGAGCGGCGATTGACGAGACTAACACCATAATAATTTTCGATTTCTTTGAGCTGGTGGGAGACCGCTGATGCCGTGACATACAAGTCCTCAGCCGCGGCAGCAAGCGAACCTTGCTCACGTAGTGCGGTCAATAATTGAAGGTGGCGGATTTCAAGCATAAAATAATTTTACCGTTTGCCAAGCCCAAAAGAAAAAAGTTCACGATTTGATGAAACCATGAACTACTTTAACAAGAAACGTGAAAAAAGTTAATCAGTTTCAATGTCAAAGCGGCAGTATTACCTACTCACCTTGACTAACTATCACTGATAATTTGATTTTCTTCGTCTTTGACATAACGGGTAACGAGTAATTGGTCAATTTTATGATGATCGATATCGACTACTTCAAATTTATAACCTTGATATTCAACAAAATCTGCAGGACGAGGAATTTTGCGCAGTTTATACATCATAAAACCCGCTAAAGTTTCATAATTATCCCAATCAGGAAAATCTTCGATACCAAGCGCATGTTTGACATTTTCAATCGGTGTAGTACCTTCAATCAGCCATGAGAATTCATCACGCTGGATAATCTGCTGCTCATCTTCAATCGGTGCGACCCAATCCCCCATCACTGTCATCATGATATCAGATAGCGTAATGACACCGACAATGAGCGCATACTCATTCATCACCACAGCAAACTTTTCTTTACTGGAGCGAAAACGGTCTAGCAGCTCGGATAAGGTTAATGTATCAGGGATGATTAATACATTACGAATCGTAGTTTCATTGAGCAAAATTTGCGACTGGTTACTAAGAAGTTTTACCAAGATATCTTTGGTATCGACATAGCCAATCACTTCATCAATATGATCTTTACATACCAAAAATTTTGAATACGGGTAATTGGCGATTTTTTGGCGGATACTTTGCTCAGACTCGCCAAGGGTGAAATACACCACATCCTCACGGGTGGTCATACTCGATGGCACGTTACGTTCTTCAAGCTCAAAAACGTTCTCGATAAAGTGATGTTCTTGCTTGAGCAGCACCCCCGCTTGCGCCCCTGCATCCACCACAGCAGAAACATCATCAAAGGTGATATTTTCTTCTCTAACCATGTTGACTTTAAAAATTCTAAAAATCAGATTTGCCAGCCCGTTGATAATCCATGCCAGCGGCTTAAATACTTTGATTGACAGCAGTACAGGCTCAATCACCGCTAACGCCACGCGTTCTGGGTTAATCATGCCAATGCGTTTAGGAATCAAATCGGCAAACAAAATAAATAACAAAGTGACCAGCAAAAATGACATCATAAAACCGATATTATCAAGCATTTTGCCTTGATAAAAGGGGGAGATAAGGTCAATAAAGTAGGGACGAAGCGCAGACTCACCGACAATACCGCCCAAAATTGCCACGGCATTTAGACCAATTTGTGAGGTAGCAAAAAATTCGGCAGAATTTTCTTGTAAATGTAAAATTTTATTGGCGCGATTGTCACCCGATTCTGCCAACAACTTTAGCTTGATGCGCCTAGCACCTGCCAAGGCAATTTCGGAAATGGAGAAAAAACTGGAAATCAATACTAATATACAAATAATTAGTAGATTTTGGAATAAACTCACAATACACCTATATTTATCTATTTTTATCTAGACAACATAACAGATTTGGCAAAAAATTTCTTAGACTTTATGGTAAAGCAATAGTAGCAAACAAACATTGATAAAGAAACGGTAATAAAGAAATATGACAAAGAAAAAGAGATAAGAAAACATCGGTAAAAAAATGGGTAAAAAACTGCACGCATAAAAAAACCCTTGATTGAAATCAAGGGTTTTTTTAATAACAAAATAATTATACACGTTCAATGATGGTGGCAATCCCTTGACCCAGACCAATACACATGGTGGCAAGACCGATTTGGGTGTCCTGTTGTTCCATCACATTTAATAGCGTGGTGGTGATACGTGCACCAGAACAGCCTAGCGGGTGACCTAATGCAATAGCACCACCATTTAGGTTAACGATGTCTAGTTTGTCTTGTAGGTTTAAGCCCTTAAGAACCGATAAGCCTTGTGCGGCAAATGCTTCGTTAAGTTCGATGGTTTGCATATCGTCAATGCTCATGCCAGCGCGTTTTAAGGCTTTTTGGGTAGCAGGTACTGGACCATAACCCATGATAGCCGCATCACAGCCTGCAACTGCCATACCGCGAATACGGGCGCGCGGTGTTAGACCTAAGTCTTTGGCTTTTTGTGCAGACATGATAAGCATCGCAGACGCACCGTCAGATAAGGCTGATGACGTGGCAGCTGTCACGGTACCACCTTTAGGGTCAAATACAGGACGTAATGCCGCAAATGATTGCAGGTTGGCATCGGGACGAATCACTTCATCGATAGTGCAAAGTTGTAGGTTACCGTTTTCGTCATGACCTTCAATGCCGATGATTTCGTTTTTGAAACGACCTTGCTGTGTCGCTTCCCACGCACGGCGATGTGATTCCACACCAAACGCATCTTGTTCTTGACGGCTGATGTTATTCATACGTCCAAGCATTTCAGCGGTTAAACCCATCATGTTAGAGGCTTTTGCATAGTATTTTGAAGCCTCTGGGTTGATGTCAATACCGTGCATCATGCCCACGTGACCCATATGCTCAACACCCCCAATAATGAACACATCACCTTGACCGGTCATGATTTGTGCCGCTGCGGTGTGAAGCGCTTGCATTGATGAACCACATAGACGGTTGACCGTTTGACCTGCCGTAGTACGTGGTAATTCAGCCAATAAACCAATGTTACGACCAATGTTCATACCTTGCTCTAGGGTTTGGTTGACACAGCCCCAGATGACATCTTCTACAAGTTTGGTATCAAACGGGTTACGTGCTACCAAAGCTTTAACAAGCTCCGCAGACATGCTGTCAGCGCGTACATTGCGGAACATACCATTTTTTGATTTGCCCATTGCGGTACGAACGCCATCGACAATCACGACATCTTTTGGACTTAATGTAGTCATTCTATTCTCCTTAAAATTTATAATCGTCGATTACGCTTGTGGGTAAAAAGTTTTACCATTTGCCGCCATATCACGAATCATTTGTGGCGCTTCATAGGCTTTACCTAAGCTTGCGTATTTGTCGCAAAGGGCTAGGTAATTTTGTAGGCCGATTTGGTCGATGTAACGGCATGGGCCACCACGGAATGGCGGGAAGCCAATACCCATAATCATCGCCATGTCTGCTTCTGCAGGCGTAGATACGATGTTATCTTCTAAGCAGCGAACCGTTTCATTACATAATGCAATCATCAAACGATCGATGATTTCTTGGTCTTCAAACTGTTTTGGCGCATCGATAAATGGTTTTAGTAATTCAACGGTTTGTGGATCGGCAGTTTTAACTGGCTTGCCTTTTTTATCCGTTTCGTATTTGTAGAAACCAACGCCATTTTTTTGACCTAAGCGATTGGCTTCAAACAATATCTGACCGCTCACTTTGTAGTCTGGTTTCATACGGTCTGGGAAGCCTTCCGCCATGACTTCTGCCCCATGAACCCCTGTGTCGATACCCACAACGTCCATCAAGTAGGCAGGACCCATTGGCCAACCAAATTTTTCCATGACTTTGTCGATTTGAACAAAGTCAGCGCCTTGTTTGATCAATAAGTCAAACGCACCGAAGTAAGGGAATAATACGCGGTTAACTAAGAAGCCTGGGCAGTCATTTACCACCACTGGCACTTTACCCATTTTTTCTGCTAACGCTACCGTAGTCGCTACTGCTTCTTCGCTTGATTTTTCACCACGAATTACTTCAACCAGCGGCATACGATGGACTGGGTTAAAGAAGTGCATACCCACGAAGTTTTCTGGGCGCTCAAGTACCGATGCAAGATAAGTAATTGAAATGGTAGAAGTGTTAGATGCCAAGATTGCATCTTTTTTCACCAAACCTTCAACTTCTTTTAATACCGCGTGTTTAACTTTTGGATTTTCAACAACCGCTTCAATCACGATGTCAGTCTCACCAAAATCACCGTAGTTGAGCGTAGGACGAATACGGCTTAAAGTTTCGCCCATTTGTGCTGGGGTTACTTTACCGCGTGCCATACCGCTTGATAGGTGTTTGCTCGCCTCACTCATACCCAAGTCAAGCTGCTCTGCCTTGATGTCTTTCATGATGATTGGCAAGCCTTTTGAGGCGGCTTGGTAAGCGATACCGCCACCCATGATACCTGCGCCCAATACAGCAGCTTCTTTAATATCATGCGCTTTGGCGCTGTGAGTTTTAACCAGTTTACGAACGGCTTGGTCGTTTAAGAATAGACCGACTAGGCTTTCTGCTTGTGGGGTTTTTGCTGCTTTTGCAAAACCTGCAGATTCAATTTCTAACGCTTTGTCACGTGGTAGGTTCACGTGTTTTTCGATAGACTCTAACGCGATTTTTGGCGCTGGGTACTGCGCTGGATTGGCTTTTGAGAACAGTACACCTTTGGCTGAGTTAAATGCCATCGCTTGTTCTAAGGCGTTTAATTTGACTGGATTGATTTTTTCGTCATGGCGTGCTTTCCAATCTAAATCGCCTGCGATACATTTTTTGACTAAATCAATCGCTGAAGCCTCTAACTGGTCAGCGGCAACAACTGCATCCACCATACCGACTTTCAATGCAGCAGCTGGTTTTTGTGCTTCGCCAGTTGCGATGATTTCTAAGGCATTATCGATACCGATGATACGTGGCAAACGCACCGAACCACCAAAGCCTGGGAAGATACCCAATTTAACTTCGGGCAAACCGATGCTCGCTTTGTCACTCATGACACGGTAGTCACACACCAACGTCATTTCTGTACCGCCGCCCATTGATGCGCCATTGATTGCCGCAACTTTTGGAAAAGGCAAATCTTCAAAACGGTTGAATGTTTTGTTGATGTCAAGTACCCACGAAGCAATCTCGCCTTCTGGTTTTTTGAAGTTACCAACAAATTCAGTGATGTCCGCACCAGCGATGAAAACTTTTTTTCCTGAAGTAACGATTAGACCTTTAACGTCTGAAGATTGTTCTAATGCCGTGACTGCTTCGCCAAATTCTTTGATGGTGGCTTGGTCAAATTTATTAACGCTCTCAGTTTGATTATCGTAGTTTAATTTAGCAATACCGTCTTCGAGTAGCGATACCGAGATGCTATTTCCTTGATAAATCATTGCTAACTCCTTGAGTTATGTTGAAATCAACGGGGAAAACCGAAAAAATGATGTTTTGCACGATGTCTTTATATGATGTCTTTAAAAGATGCTTGTGAAAAGATGCTTATTAAAATTTTTACATACCGCAGACAAAACAAAATCTTGACTAGTTTACTATGTTTGCGATAAGTTGAGAATAACGCAAATGACTGTTTAGTCATTGGCTAGCAACGGGGCCGCTACTGCGGGTTTTGTTGCCAAACTTACTATCTTACCAATTGGTAAAAGTCAGCAAAAATGTCCTTAAAGCAGCCAATTTTTATCACTAAATCCTTTATTTGAATTCGACATACTGCTTGACATAATTGGCGCTTAGCGTGGTGGGATTGACGCAAATCTGTAAACTGCCAGCAGGCACCTCACTTTCAAATTCCTGCAGATGCGCTTTGATAGCATCGGCAATGCGCTGCGCTAATGATTGAATGGTAGCGTCATCACGCCCTGGCATCAGATAAAAATGCGCCATAACAAAGGCTTCATCTCCGCTATCGGTCAGTCCTACTAAGGCATGATTTGGATAGTAGATACGTGATTTGATATCACTTTGCAGCTTAAAGTTGCCAGACTGCCATAGCGTATCATTGACCCGTGCTAGCAGGTTATCAGGCTGACTAATAAGATGGTCGTGACTCACTTCAATAATGACATTGGGCATGGTGTTATCCTTTACTCTTGAATTAAATCTGCAAACTTGGCGTTTACTGCGCCTGCTAAATCCGACGGTGACAACTCAATCTCTAAGCCGCGTCTACCGCCACTACAATAAATGGTCGCAAAGTGTTGTGCCGACTGATCGATGACCGTGGGCAGACGCTTTTTTTGACCTAGCGGGCTTACCCCACCTAGCACATAGCCTGTGGTACGTTCTACCAATTTGGGGTCTGCCATTTGTGCTTTTTTACTGCCGATGGCTTTGGCGATTTTTTTTAGGTTTAGCAAATGCTCAACAGGCAGTATCGCAACAGCGAGTTTGTCATTGTCGTCTTGTACCACCAAGGTTTTGAATACCCGCTTTGGCTCAACTTGTAGTTTTTCTGCCGCTTCAAGCCCATAGCTTTCACTATGCGCGTCATGATGGTATTCATGTAATTGGAAGTTGATTTTTAGTTTTTTGGCAAGATTAACGGCAGGTGTCATGGCGGTTTCTTAACAGGGCTTGGTGATTGAACATAGTCATTCATCATAACCAAACTGCGGGTTAAAACAAAGCACATTGGGTATAAAAAACGTATAAAAAAAACCAGCCAACTATTTTATTAGTGACTGGATTTAGTGAAGTGCTAGATACTAGTTGTTGCATAGGCTTGAACGTACAGCCTTGAGTTATAAATGGCACACTACCTATTAGCTTGCTTTTGAGACCATATAATCAACGGCAGCTTTTACTTCATCATCAGAGGCTTGGCTACCGCCTTTGGCTGGCATTACACCGGCTTTTCCTTGATAGCCGCCAATGGCGTGTTTATACAGCGTGTCTTTACCTTGCGCAATGCGAGGTGCCCAAGCGGCTTTATCAGCAAGTTTTGGTGCGCCCATCAAGCCTGCTGTGTGACAAGTGGTACATACACTACCAAACAATTTTTCGCCAGCATCAGCAGAAACTGGGGTAGCGGTTGCGGTCGTCGTGGTGGCAGCGGCTGAGGCGGCTGTCGGTGGCACAAATGAAGCAGGCTGTGAAGCCACTGGCATGGGATGGTTTGCACGAGCGATTTCACCTTGCTGTGCAGCAATTTCTTCGGTTGGTTTGCTTTCGGCTGATTCATGCTTACTACATGCGCTCATGGTAAGACCCAAGGCAAGCATAAGACTGGCTAGCGTGGCATTGCGTGTTGATATCGGTAGCATAACCTTTTCCTTTCAAATAAGGTGAAATCTAATTTCACATCAATGTATAAATTTTTAATAGCCCTACAAACTGTTTTTGCATGGTAATATTTCGCGTGGTAATGTCAACTGGCAAATGACTAGTGCGACATTTGGCGGTATATGGTTATCATAAGATGATTAATGAGTATATTAGCATTACTGCCGTATGAATAAAATAACATTTTAAAGCCACCTTGCTAAATCATTACTATCGTTGTGTATTTTGTTACGATAACGGGCAAAAATTTTTTATTGGCTAGCTAAAACAGTGCAGTTGGATATAAATAGGATTTTTTAATTTAACTGGTTATTAAAAAGCTAAAATTTACATTGACTTACATTCAATATTTAGTTAAAATTCGCACCTATTTTTATCCTAATCTGAGCTGATGCCAAACCATGGGTAGGTTGGCTAATAATCACCTATACAGCCGGATTAATGTTCCTGACCCATTAACCCCGCTTTGTTGATAGCACATTCATTGTCTATCAATCAGCCTAGACTTAAGGAGTCTACATGCCAGCAGTAAAGGTAAAAGAGAACGAACCTGTAGATATCGCAATTCGCCGCTTTAAACGTGCTTGTGAGAAAGCCGGTATTTTAGCAGATGTACGTAAACATGAGTTCTATGAAAAACCAACTCAAGAACGTAAACGCAAAAAAGCAGCTGCGGTAAAACGTTACAAAAAGAAAATGTCACGTGAATCAGTACGCACGACTCGTCTTTACTAAGGTAATTTGTCGACAGACAACCCAATACCAGTAAATGATAAAATCCACTTTGTTAAGTGGATTTTTTTATGCTATGTTGCTAACCACAATTTTAAAAACGCCATTAGCTAACATTAGGGAGCGTTAAAACCATGAGTACCATAAAAGACACCCTGACCGATGTGGTCAAAACTTCCATGAAAGCGCGTGAGCTTGAAAAAGTTAAAGTGCTACGCAGCGTACAAGCGGTGATAAAACAAATCGAAATTGACCGCCAAATAACGCTCGATGATGCAGGTGTACTAGACATCTTACAAAAGCAAACCAAGCAGCGCCAAGAGTCGCTCGCGATTTTTGCAGCCAATGGTCGGGAAGACTTGGCACAAAAAGAACAATTTGAGATTGATGTGATTAGTCAATTCTTGCCACAACCCATGAGTGAAGCAGAAATTGCCAATCTGGTAGCGGCTGAAATTGCTGAGCAAGGTGCCACTTCAATGCAGCAAATGGGCGCTGTGATGAATGCGCTGAAAGTCAAAACCGCAGGTCGCGCTGACCCCGCTTTGATTTCAAAGTTGGTCAAAGCGACATTGGCTTAATCCATGCATCCTAAAAAAAGCCATAAGATTTGTACTTATGGCTTTTTTTTAAGTTTATTTTTACTGATGGGTTTGCAGCACCTGAGAAAGCAAATCTAAAGTTTCCACCAATGGCAGTCCAACCACATTGCTATAGCTACCATCAATCGCTTTGACCCACGCAGCGCCCAGCCCTTGAATGGCATAACCGCCGGCTTTGTCTTGTGGTTCACCCGTATGCCAATAATGCGCCATCATGCTGTCAGTGAGCGCGATAAATTTGACATCAGTTTTCACCACAGTGCGCTCAGCATAATCCATCTGCCATTCACCGCCACGCTGCGCCAGTCGGCTCACTTGCACTGCAGTCCATACTTGGTGCGAGGCATTGCTCATTTGCCGCCACATCGCACAGGCATCGGCAAAATCTATAGGTTTTTGCAGCACTGCCCCATCCAGCAATACGCCAATAGTATCGGCGGTAATCACCACACACTCGGTCATAGCGGTTGGCAAAACTTGTAAAGCGGCTTGCGCTTTTTGATTAACCATACGCCCAATATAGTCAATCGCCGATTCCTCTGCTAGCCGTGTTTCATCAATGTTGACTGCCACACAAGTATGTGGCACCGCAACTTGATCTAACAACTCACGCCGTCTAGGTGATGTGGACGCCAAGATAATGGGTATAGTGGCATTAAATTGATACATAATAACTTCTCAATACGCTTATCGCGTATAACGCAGCATGACAGCGACTAACAGTGGCCAAATTAAGGTACTGACCGCAACAGTATAAAGCAGTTGCGGTGCAAACACCCCTTGGGTAAATAAATGCAGAAAAATTAACCCAAATTGATAAATCAGCAGACAGGCTCCCGCCAAAAGCCACACCAAGTTTGAGGACAATTGGCGTAAATAACCACTGACAAACTTAATAAAAAATGCCACCAGCACTGCACATAAGGCTTGCTGACCGATTCGACTATCCGTCAGTAAATCAGCAAACAAACCAACCACAAACGCCAATCCCATGCCAATTAAAGTCGGTTGAAATATTAGCCAAAAAATCAGCATCATGATCATCCACATCGGACGAAATAGCGCAATCTCTGCCGACAGCGGATACACACTAAGTACCGATGCGATGATAAAACTGATTGCCATCACAATATATAAATGCTGTTTGGTTTTTTTGCGCTGAACGACGACCATAATCAGTGATTTTAAACCTTTTGTTGAAGCAATAAAACATAAGACGTATTGATAAAATTGGCAGCGGGTTTCACCATAATCTTGGCATAGCCGCCCGCTTGCTCGGCTTCTACTTTTGCCACCCGCCCAACAGGAAATCCGGCAGGAATACGACCGCCAAGCCCCGATGAAATCAGCTCATCACCAATGCGTACATCCGATGCCTTAAAGATATAATCTAGCACCAAATACTGCGGATTACCTTTGCCCGATACAATGGCTTTTTGCCCGGTACGTTTAATAGTCACTGCAACCGATTGTTGGTCATCGCTGATTAACACCACACGGCAGGTATCGGGATAAACATTGACGACTTGTCCAAGAATACCGTTTTCATCAATCACCGTTTGCCCGACAATCACTCCGTCTTTGCTGCCTTTATTGATGACCACCATTTGCCGCAGTGGATTGCTATCGGTACCAATGACATGCGACAACAGCAAATTAAACTGGTCTGGCGTGGTGGCGGATAAAATCCCTTGCAGTCGGGCATTTTGCGCGACAAGATAATCTTGCTGCTGCAATTGCGCTTTGGCATGCACCAGCTCAGCTTTTAACTGGACATTCTCACGGCGTAATGCTTCTTTTTCGGTCATGGTACTATCAAGCCAGCCTGCAAAAAAACTTGGGTAAGCCGATACTTGATAGATGGGCTGCATGGCGGCATGGGTCACGGTACGTACCGGCTGAAACCAAGTGCTATTTTTACTATCCAATAACATCAGCACAATCGCCGCAAACACCACAATAAGGGTCTTGCGAATGGCGAGTGGTTGTTGGGTAAAAATAGTAAGTGACATAAGTAACATCCAAGTAAAATCTGTGGCGGTCAATACAGCAAGCGGCACAACACAGATAAGGGTAGCAAAAATCTTTTAAAAAAAGCTATCGTAAAATCATCTTGTCAATAAAGCAATAAAACCGCTATTAAAAAATAGCGGTTAACGGTAACACATCAGTTAACATCAGACAAAAATCATATTCAATGCTTTGTTATTGATAAACTCTAGTGCTTTACCACCCCCACGGCTGACACAAGTCAGTGGGTCTTCAGCTACAGTGACGGGCAAGCCTGTCTCGCGTGAAATCAGTTCATCAAGATTGCGTAATAGTGCGCCACCACCGGTTAATACAATACCACGCTCTGCGATATCGGCTGATAATTCAGGCGGGGTTTGCTCAAGCGCCGCTTTGACACCTGAGATGATACCAGTAATAGGGTCGCTTAAGGCTTTTTGGATTTCGGCGGATGTCACCACAAATGATTTAGGCACCCCTTCTGCCATGCTACGACCACGCACTTCCACTTCCAAGGGGTTTTCGGGATCTTCAATTGCCGTGCCTACTTCGGTTTTGATGCGTTCAGCCGTGGTTTCACCAATCACACAGCCATGGGTGCGGCGGACATGAGTAATAATCGCTTCATCGAACACATCACCGCCGATACGGATAGAGTCGGCATACACACAGCCTGATAGCGCAATCACCGCAATCTCTGTGGTACCACCCCCGATATCCACCACCATCGAACCGCTGGCTTCATGCACGGGTAATCCTGCGCCAATCGCAGCTGCCATAGGCTCTTCAAGCAATAAGGCTTTGTTTGCGCCTGCCGATTCAACCGCTTCACGAATCGCACGACGTTCTACCAAAGTAGATTTACAAGGCACACAAACAATCACATTTGGATTGGCTAAAAAGCGTTTGACTTTCACTTTGTTGATAAAATGCTTGAGCATTTTTTGGGTCACTTCAAAATCGGCAATCACACCGTCTTTGAGTGGACGAATCGCAGTGATATTATCTGGGGTACGACCTAGCATCTGTTTGGCATCAAGACCGACGGCAGCAACGGTAGGATTTTGGGTACGGTTACTACGAAGCGCAACAACCGTTGGTTCATTGAGGACCACACCTTTACCTGGGGTGAAAATTAACGTGTTGGCAGTGCCAAGGTCGATGGCGATATTACTTGATAAAAATCCGAAAAGGCTCATGTATCATTTCCCAGTGATAACAAAACTACACTGCAAGCAAAGCAGAAATTAGCGGGGTGTTTAATCGCACATCGAGTCAAGGACGCATTTTTTAAAAGCGTTCATTTAAAAGCTTTTAATGCCGATGTTCCTAATACCCATGTTTCAAAACCACCCTATTATCGTACCCACTAACAAAAAAATCTGAAGCAAGCTACTTAACGCAACTATATTTTACATAAAAAATAGCAAGAAACTCTTAACGATTAACAGTTAAAAGGCTATCTTTTTAGATAAAAAAGGTGACGATGATTTTAAAGAGGTTTAGACGATAGTGACTTTAATGCGATTAATTTGCGTTTAGTAAGAATAGTGCTAGATTATAGCGGTAAAATATCGCAAAATATAGTGATTTAATCACATTCTATCTTTATTCACGAATTTTTTGTGACAAATTATTTAGGTCACATCACCCTATTTTTTCAAATTTGTTATTAAAAGTAACTAAACTAAAGCAACTGTTTTTATCAGGTTTTATCCTCTTTTATTATAGCCTGTTGCTATAATTGGGTGGTTTAAAATCGCATTAAACATTTGCCTTGTTTGTCCGTTTTTTATTTTTGTTTGTACTTAAGGAAGTCATCATGTCGCAGACTCTTTCAACTGATGAAATTATGAACATCGCAAAACTTGCTCGACTTGGCGTTAATACTGAGCAGGCTGATAGTTATGCCAATGACCTAAGCAAAATCCTATCGATGATGGATATTTTGGCAGAGGTCAATACTGACAATATCGCACCGCTTACCAATGTCCATGATATGACCCAGCCACTGCGTGAAGATGTTGTTGGCGGTAATGGGGTCGAAGTCAATCGTGAGCTAAATCAGTCCATTGCGCCAAGTGTCGCTGATGGCTTATACCTTGTGCCACAGGTCATTGAATAAGCCACAGCTCATCGAATAACTTGTCAAATTTTTGTTAATTAATTATAAGTGAAAATTATGTCTGAACTACATACGTTTTCGGTTGCCCAATTGGCGGCAGGTCTAAAAAATAAAGACTTTAGCAGTACCGAACTTACCCAACATTTTCTTAATCGGATTGCCCAGCATGATAAAGCCATCAACAGCTTTATCACGGTCACGCCTGAACAAGCATTAGCGCAAGCCGCTGCCGCCGATAAATTATTGGCAGAAGGCAAAGGCGCAGACTTGACGGGCGTACCACTGGCTCATAAAGACATTTTTTGTACCCAAGGCGTTTTAACCACTTGTGGCTCAAAAATGCTAGAAAACTTTGTGGCGCCTTACAACGCCACCATCGTTGAAAACTGCCAAAATGCAGGCTTAGTTATGCTTGGCAAAACCAGCATGGATGAGTTTGCAATGGGCTCGGACAATGAGTCATCATACTTTGGCGCCGTGCACAACCCTTGGGATATCAGCCGTGTACCAGGCGGTTCATCGGGCGGGAGCGCAGCTGCGGTTGCGGCAGGTTTTGCGCCCTTTGCCACAGGCTCAGATACCGGTGGCTCGATTCGTCAACCTGCGTCATTTTGTGGTTTGACAGGGATTAAGCCAACTTACGGGCGTGTTTCACGTTATGGGATGGTGGCGTATGCGTCAAGTTTTGACCAAGCTGGCAGCTTTGGTAAAACCGCAGAAGATTGTGCTTATTTGCTCAACGTGTTATCAGGTCATGACAGTAAAGATTCAACATCCGCCAACAAAGATGTGCCGGATTTTGTCGCTAGTTTGACCACCAAACGCCAAGCCAATGCCAGCCATGATAAACCGCTTCAAGGGTTACGCATCGGTATCCCAACCGAATACTTTGCCGATGGCTTAAATAGCGAAGTTAAAGCTAGTGTAGAAGCGGCATTAAAACAATACCAAGCCTTGGGTGCAAGCTTGGTGGATGTGAATTTGACCAAACCTGAAATCACTCTTGCCACTTATTATTTGCTCGCCCCAGCCGAGGCTTCATCTAACTTATCGCGTTATGATGGGGTGCGTTATGGCTACCGCTGTGACAGCCCAAAAAACTTGGAAGATTTATACACCCGCTCACGTTCTGAAGGCTTTGGTGCCGAAGTACAGCGCCGTATTTTGATGGGTACCTATGCGCTATCAGCGGGTTATTTTGATGCCTATTATGTCAAAGCGCAAAAAGTGCGCCGCCTCATCAGCCAAGACTTTGCCAAAGCCTTTGAAAGCTGTGATGTCATTGCCACCCCAACTGCACCAACGACGGCTTATAAAATCGGTGCAAGCCTTAGCCCTGCCGAAATTTATATGGGGGATGTTTATACCATTGGCGTGAATTTAGCCGGTTTACCTTCATTAAGCCATCCGGTGGGTTTTGATGGTGACAATCTGCCTGTCGGCTTACAGCTGATTGCAAAAGCATGGGATGAAGAGACACTACTGCAAACTGCCGATGCGTATCAGCAAGTAACAGATTTTCACCAACAACTATCACCCATCGCCAAAGCCTAAGGAGCCTTGTTATGACAAACGAAAATAAACCGCAAGCGCCTTTAGTTGATGGCTATGAAGTGGTTATCGGTATCGAAATCCACTGCCAACTCAACACCAACACCAAAATTTTCTCATCGGCTTCCACCCTATTTGGGCAAGAACCCAACACCCAAGCCAATATTGTTGACCTAGCCATGCCAGGGGCGCTGCCTGTACTCAACAAAGATGTGGTAGAAAAAGCGGTAATGTTTGGGCTTGGCGTCAATGCTGAAATTGGCATGATGAACGCCTTTGACCGTAAAAATTATTTTTATCCCGATTTGCCAAAAGGCTACCAAATCAGCCAAATGGCGCACCCGATTGTCGGTACAGGCTATATCGACATCGTGGTCAATGAAGGTGAAAAAAACGAATATCCCAAACGTATTCACATTACCCGTGCTCACTTAGAAGAAGATGCCGGCAAATCGGTGCATGATGCGGTGCCACAAATGACAGGCGTGGATTTAAACCGCGCCGGTACGCCGCTGATTGAAATCGTCTCAGAGCCTGATATGCGCTCAGCTGCCGAGGCGGTTGCCTATGTCAAAGCCATTCACCAGCTGGTCACTTGGCTCGGTATCTCTGATGCCATTATGGCGGAAGGCTCATTCCGTGCCGACTGTAACGTCTCCGTGCGAAAACCCGGTGCCGACTTAGGTACTCGCTGTGAGATTAAGAACCTCAACTCGTTTCGCTTTATCGAGCGTGCCATCATGGTGGAAATCGAGCGTCAAATTGACTTGATTGAAGACGGCGGCAAAGTCATACAAGCCACTCGCCTGTATGATCCAGACAAAGATGAAACGCGCTCAATGCGTACCAAGGAAGAAGCCAACGACTACCGCTACTTCCCAGACCCCGACCTTTTACCTGTGCATATTGATACCGCAACTTTTGAACAAATCAAAAACGCCATGCCAGAATTGCCAGTGGCACGTCGTGAGCGTTTTCAATCGGCGCTTGGCTTACCTGAATACGATAGCCGTATTTTAACCGCTAGCCGCTCGCTCGCTGATTACTTTGAGCAAGTAGTGGCAAAAGTCGGTCATGATAACGCCAAACTGGCTGCCAACTGGATAATGGGTGATCTGCTCGGCGCGCTCAACAAAGATGAAAAAACCATAGAGCAAAGCCCGATTTCAGTGAACCAATTTGCCAAACTGCTAGAGCGTATCAAAGACAATACGCTATCAGGTAAGCTGGCCAAGCAGGCCTTTATCGCCCTATTCGCTGGCGAAGGCGGTGACGATGAAACAGCCGTAGATAAAATCATTGCCGATAAAGGTTTAAAACAAGAAACCGATACAGGCGCGATTAAAGCGATTGTCGAAGACGTGTTGAAAAACAACCAAGCGATGGTCGATGAGTACAAGTCAGGTAAAGAAAAAGCCTTTAACGGTCTTGTCGGTCAAGTGATGAAAGCCTCCAAAGGTAAAGCCAACCCGGCTCAAGTTAATCAGCTGCTAAAAGAACTAATTGGATAAGTTGGTATTGCAAATTCTGTCATTTTTGGTAGAATAGTACACCTTTCGGGGCGTAGCGCAGTCTGGTAGCGCACTTGCATGGGGTGCAAGGGGTCGCGAGTTCGAATCCCGCCGTTCCGACCAAATTAAAAAGGCTTACGTGTTACGTAGGCCTTTTTCTTTTTTGAGTTTTTTTATACCTATTGTCACAGTATTTTTACGTGAATATGACAATAGTTTCTTTGTTTTGATAGATAATTTTTTGATAAAATTTTCTCCCTATTTGGCTGTATTTATTTGACTATATTTTTTGAAAAATCATGAGCGCGATCATTAAATCATTCCTTGCTAACTACAAACTGACAAATTTGGCTGCGGCTTTGGTATGGGTGGTTTTACCAATTACTGCGCAAGCCGATAGCGTTCATCGAGCACAAACCAACAAAGATGCGATTGTACGTTCTTGTCCCAATCGTTTATGCCCCGTGGTGCAGACTCTGCCCAAAGGCATCAAGTTTAGCTGGGTATTAGCCAAAAATGGCTTTGTGAACATTGCCGATTCTACCTTATGGGTATCCACTGCTGACATCAAATAAGTGATTGTATGTTTTCAAATTTTTCTTAAAAAGCCTGTCATGAATATGATGGGCTTTTTTGTTATGATAGTCTAAGCTTAATGTTGAACGAGTCGATTATGTGTTACCCAAAAATCATTATTTCAATTGAAAAACAACAGCTTACTTTACATCTGAGCCCCACTCAATCACAAACTTACCCCATCTCTACTGCCAAAAATGGTATTGGACAACTGCAGGATACTGGCTGCACCCCGCTCGGTGCGCACGTGATTAGCGAAAAATTTGGTGATAATTTACCTATCAACAGTGTATTTGTGGCACGTCAATTTACCGGCGAAATTTATGACGATCATTTGGCAACTACATTCCCAAATCGAGACTGGATTTTGACGCGGATTTTGTGGTTAGATGGTTATGAAGAAGGCTTTAACAAAGGCGCCAATGAGCAAGGGGTATGTGATACCAAGGCGCGTTACATTTACATTCATGGCACGCCCGATACCGAGCCGATGGGCATTCCGCTTTCTCATGGCTGTATCCGTATGCGCAATCAAGATGTTATCACACTGTATGACCAAGTGGATATTGGTACAGTTGTCGAAATTTTGCCGTAAATTTATCAAAGTTAACCTTAATAATATATTAGAAAAAATTGATAAATATGATTATTGGTTAAAAAAAATTACAAAATAGCTTTTTTTTACTTAGGTTTTAGGCATATAATAGCCGTGTCACATCAATCGGCTTTAACTTTAGTTAATATTAATAAGGTAGATTGATTATCAAATAACAATGAAAAGGAGCTGATTATGTCAGTCGAAACATTACACAATATCGCAGAAACTCGCCGTTCTATCTATATGCTCAATGACCAATTGCCTGTCTCAAAAGATGAAGTGGTTAAACTGGTTGAACATGCCGTGTTACATACCCCCTCTTCATTCAACTCACAATCAAGCCGCTTGGTGGTATTGTTTGGTGAAGACCATCAAAAACTTTGGCAAATCACCGAAGATTTGCTACGCGCGATGGTGAATGATGATGAAAAATTTAAATCAACTGCCGATAAAATGGCCATGTTTAAAGCCGGTGCAGGGACTATCTTGTATTTCGAAGACCAATCAGTGGTCAAAGGCTTACAAGAACAATTCCCACTTTATGCGCATAATTTCCCAGTATGGGCTGAACACACCAGTGCGATGCACCAATATGCAATTTGGAACGCCTTAGCTGCGCTCAACATCGGTGCAAACTTACAGCATTACAATGGTGTGATTGATGAAAAAGTGGCAGAAACATGGAACATCGATAGCAACTGGAAACTCATTGCGCAGATGGTATTTGGTGGTATCGCCGCTCCAGCCGGTGAAAAAACTTTTGAACCTATCGAAAAACGCTTAAAAGTTTACGGAAAATAATTTTCCAATACGCGTTTTGATAGGCGTTACAATAAAAGCAAAAAGCCAATATCTGACGGTATTGGCTTTTTTATATAAATTTGATTACCAATCACTACAAAACTGGGTCAATCAAGCTTCTTTTTCGGCAGCTGTTTGTTAGCTTTGAGCAGTAACATCAGGGCAGAGAGCAAAATAATCAGCCAACTTGCCGATAAAACACCAAACAGCATTTTACCATAACGCGTAAATCTATATTCTTCAGGCAGGTATAAATACCCAGAATACGGCGCTTGTACCAAATCCATGGCAATGGGCGTCGTTAAATTCTCTTGGTTTGCAAAGGTGATGTTATCAAGCCAGCCATTTTCTTGCAGTGTTTTAGCCAATTGGGTAGAAGGCGCTTGTTGCAAATCACTATGTTCAATGCCGACATGGAGGCTACTTAATTTGGAATCCGTGTCATCAAAACTCATCCAATCAATTTTGGTGTGGATAGCTATGGGGGATAAAAAATCGCCAATGCCTTTACCTCCAATCGCAGAAAATACGATGGCAAAAAATAACGTCAAGGCAACGCCTGTCTTGGGAATACTTGCGATGAGCATAGCACATACACCCGCCACCACCATCATAAATCCGATATTGGCTAAAGCAAGGTTGGCATAAACATCCAAGTAGCTACCAGTACGCTCGTTCGGAATCAACAACAGACCTACAGATATTAATACAAGCCAGCCTACTGCATGGGCAATGATGGCTTTTTTAGCAATGCGAGACTGCTTATCATAATTTGAAAAACAGATAAACCATAATAAGGCAAAAGCAAAGCTCAATAAAAATTCCACAAAACCGACAATATACATCATGGTTTCTGTGGTCGGTATCAAGATTAGCGGCTGAATGATGTCGTGCATGACTAACCCAACTAGTAATACAATGATTGACTGACTGGTGCTTTCTACTCAGGAACTTTTACAGGCATCAGCCACTTTTACAGGCACTTTTATTTTATTCTCTGTTATTTATATACAATCAAGCCAAACTATGACCAAAACTTTGGCGCATTTTTCACTGTTTTTAGACTCACCGCGCATTGCTCGGCACTCGCTTGCTCACGTCCGCTAAACCAACCCACCGCAAATAGCGCATTCGGGTCAGTTTTGGCTTTCTCAAGATAGTTAGCATGACCGACCACGTTGTCATTATATTCACCGAGTACGTCTTGTGCAGGCTCTAAGTATTGCAAAAAGGCATTGAGCTTCGTCGCTTTTTTTCCTTTTTTGCCATTGGTTTGGTTGGCAAAAAGCGGCGCAGCAAATTCACTGACATACCGCAGGCTTTTTAGGTCTTTACGCACACCATGCTGGCTGTCAGTATCAAGACTGGCAAATTTATCACTTGCCGCGGCAATTGCTGTAAATAGTTTTTCCAACTTTTTGGCAACTGGGGCTTTGGCTTTTGGATTATCGGCAGGTACGGGCAAATGGGTGAAGCCAATCAGCTCTAACAACAGAATTTGAAAATCATTGGCTCTGACTGCATCAATCGGCATGATATCGACTGCCGTTGACCACTCGACATGCGGTGCACCGACTGATTCCAGCAAGGGCTGGGTTTTTATTTGCAAGATTTCTTTATCGCGATACTCCCCTAGCAGACTAAAGGTTTGTTTGAGTACCATCAGCCAATTTGGGTCGATATAATCTGGGGCAAATTTGAAGTGTTTGAGGGCAGTACGCAAACGGCGAATACCGACACGCAGTTGATGTACTAAGTTTCCATCGGGACTGCCTTCAGCAATTGCAGAGGCATTTGGCAAAATCTGCACTAGGCAGTTATTGACCACTGCCTGCAAAAACGCAAATTGGCTGATGCCTTTGTGTAATTGCAGCACAGCCAAATCCGCTTTGACAGGTTGGGCAAATCGCTTATTCGCGAGTAGCAGACTACCCCGCTGGGCTTTGGTAACGGTTGATAAATATAATTTGTATTTTTTGCACCAAGTTTTAGCTACCTCAATCAAATCACTTGGGTCACCTTCAAGCAGCTCAAATTCAATTTCATGAATATCCGATTGGGTTAACCCATGATTATTGGCGGGTTTTTGTGAGTTTAGGCGACCTATGCCAACCTTGCCGATATCATAAGCGATTTCGATGCGGCTGTTATTTTTCTTAATTTGGCGAGAAGTGCGTTGCACATCGGTAAAATATTGTACGGTTAAGGCTTGAGCGAGCTCATCAAGCGGCATGATGCTAGCCAACTGCGCTACGACTGTTGGCTCTGTAATTAGTGAAACATCAGGCACAAGGCTACTAACATCAAGGGTATCTGGCGTACCCGTCAGGCTCAGCACGGTATTGAGCTCAACGCGTTTGGCAACGCCATCACCCGCTGTTTTGAGGGTTTGTACCCATTGGCTGTCTTCAAAGCGGATACGCAGGGCAATGCCTTTTTTGGCAAGGTCTTGATTGGGGGTATCAAAGTAATACGCAGATAGGCGCTGTTGCTGCGCAGTTTTGGTGTCAATGTTTTTTCTTAAGACGCTTTGTTGATAGCTTGGGACAGCAAACTTGAGTTCTAGTTCGTGCATGATGATGTCGATTAACCTATATAGCTAACGGATAAAACACCATCATAGCACAACTTTGCTTTTTAAAAATAACCACTTGGCTCATTTGTTAGTGGTAAAATTTTAAAGCATTTAAAGAATGCCCTATGATAAGTGATGACCAGTTATGCAATCACATCCAAACCTTCTTCTTTGAGCGATTTTTGTACTGCAGGTTGTGATTCCACGTTGTTAATCAGTTTTGCCAAATTCCGATACCCAGATAAATCCAATTTTAGCAAATGCGCCCAGCGCAAGGTGACATACAGATACACATCAGCAATAGTAAACTCGCCTGACATATAATCTTTATCAGCCAAGTTATCATTGGCGATTTTAAAAATTTCAATGACCCGTTGTTGCGCTTTTTCAGCGACTTTAGGCTGCAAGTCTTTATCGTCGATAAATGCCCCAGCGTTGAATAAAGGTAAAAAAGCTTTATGCACATCGGCATTGGCGTAGCCGAGCCATTGGTGCGCTTTGGCTTTTTGTTTATCACTGCCTTTACCAAAAATATGGGCTTGGGGGAATTTCTCGTCAAGGTAGTGTAAAATTGCCACGTTTTGCGCCAAATAAAAATCGTCCGCTTCTATTGCTAGCAGTGGCACTGTTCCTTGTGGATTTTTGGCAAGATAATCTGGCTTTTTTGAATCTGCATGGCTGATGAGCTGTAAGTCATAATCCACCCCTGTCAGGTTAAGCGCCGTATGGGGTACAAATGAACAGGCGCCTTTAAATCCGTATAATTTTAATTTTTGCATGATTTTCTCTTTGGGTTTGCTAATAAAGTAAAGTCAGATAGTAAAGTCAGGTATTGATATAAAAAAAATCCATTTTAAGCTATCATAACCACAAAATTTTGATGAATTTTGTAATAAATATTTACACTGACCCTCGATTAAATAGGTTTTTTAATAAATGCCAAACGCTACCGCTGACCAAACCCAGTCTACCCAACTCACCAAAAACCCAAGCAAAAAAATCAAACCCACCGCGCGGGTGCGTAAACGTTTGCAAGACGCCCCACCCGTTACCCTCACAGTAACCAACCTTGCCCATGACGGACGTGGCGTGGCAAGTTACGGTGATCAGCCCGACCATCACCTCGATAAACATGGCAAAAAAGTATTCGTCAGCTTTGCGCTGCCCAATGAGACCGTAAGCGTCAAAATCACAGGCTCACGTAAAAGTATGGAAGAAGGTGATGCGGCTCTCGTACTGGCAAACCCAAACCCTGAGCGCACGACCCCACCTTGTCCGCATTTTGGGGTGTGTGGTGGCTGTAGCTTACAGCACTGGCAACCCGATGGGCAGATTCAATTTAAGCAATCGGTACTAGCAGAGCTGCTCGAGCACCAAGCCCATATCCAGCCTGAACACTGGCTTCCTCCATTGGTTGCTGACCGTTTGGGCTACCGCACCAAGGCACGTATGGGCGTGCGCTATGTCGAGAAAAAAGGCACAGCATTGGTCGGTTTTCGTGAGCGCGCCAGCAATTTTTTGGCAAATTTAAATGAATGCCATGTGCTTGACCCGCGTGTCGGCTTTGAAATTGAACCGCTAAAAGCGCTTATCAGTTCGCTTGACGCCCGTGACCATATTCCACAGCTTGAGTTAGCGATGGGTGAAACGCTTGAGGATGTTATCGATAGCAAAAAATCCATCGCCGTTATTGTCCGTCACATGGTGGATTTAGGTGAGCATGATATCGCAAAACTGCAAGCTTTTTTTGCCGAGCGTAACTGGCAGTTATTTTTACAGCCCAAAGGTAGCGACACGGTACATCGTATTGACCCATTGTATGAAAATACTGGCCATGCGCGCCCATCAAGCCTGACCGTACCACCGACGGGCGGTTTGTTTTATCGATTGCCCGAGTTTGATGTGACGTTTGAATTCTCGCCACTGGATTTTACCCAAGTCAATTTGTCAGTCAATCGTAAAATGACCAAGCTAGCAATTGATTTGTTAGAATTGCAGCCAGGCGAGCGAGTGCTTGATTTGTTTTGCGGTTTGGGCAATTTTAGTCTGCCACTCGCGCGTCAAGTGGGTGAAACTGGCTTTGTGATTGGGGTGGAAGGTAGCAGTGAGATGACCGAACGCGCTAAAATGAATGCCACCGCCAACGGCTTGCACCATACCGACTTTTTTGCCCAAGATTTGACCAAAGATTTTTCTGCTGAGCCTTGGGTTGGGCAAGTCGATGCACTGCTGATTGACCCACCGCGCTCAGGCGCCTTAGAAGTGATGCAGTATCTGGATAAATTCAATGCCAAACGCATCGTCTATGTGTCGTGCAATCCCATCACGCTTGCTCGTGATACCGCTGTGCTACTTGAAAAAGGCTATAAACTCACCCACGCGGGCGTGATGGATATGTTCCCGCACACAGGGCATGTGGAAAGCATTGCACGATTTGAGAAACGCTAAAATTTGGCTTTATTCATACAATTTAAATAGCGTACGTTGACTTTGTCGGCGTACCATTTGGTATTGTAATCGCGGCTGAGTTTTGCCCCAGAGATAACCACTTGTGGCATGATGGCGGTAAGGGTATTTTTGCCGGTTTTCATTTTGTAAAGACTACCGATGGTACGGTAGGTTTCGGTATTTTCAAAATCTTGGCTTTTTTCTTTTGCCAAGTCCATACGTATTTGCCGTTCTGTTAGGCTAATCATGCCTTGTTGTATCATTGATATCAGCGCCTGCTCACTTTGGCTGATATTGGCACTGATTTTATTGCCTTTTTCATAAATCAATAAATCCCCATCGTAGTCAATCTTGGCATCAGATAGCTCGTGCAGCATTTTTTGAAAAGCGGCATTACGGCTTGAATACATCCCTGAATTGTAGTCAGCGAAGCGATAAATCGGGTCTTGATAATTGGCTTTATACAGTAGCAAGCGATGGATACCATAGTACAATCCGCCATATTGGCTATATAGGTCTTTACGCAGTTCAAGGTTATTGCCATTCATACGGCGATGGTCACGCGCATAACTTACTTGCACCTGCATTGAGCCTAACGTGGTAATCGGGTCTAATTTTTCTTCAATATCCCCGCCTACCAGTTTGGTGACACTGTTAAGCTTGCTGGCATAATATTTGCTTGAAAAATACGCAAACATCTGATGATAAATATCGTCAAGTTCTTCTTCGGTTTTGACTTTAGCGATTTGTTTTTCAAAGCTGTTATCGGGCGTGGGCTCAGTTTTTAGCATGGTGCGAAAATATGGGGCTAGCGTTGAGCCCAATTTTTCTTCCAACTCCTCATTCATCGCTTTTAGGCTTGATTGCCCCAAATTCGGAACAGGCGGATTGGCTTTAAAATTAGACTCTTGGTCGATAATGGCGACAGCGGTACAAATATTTTGCGCATTTTTTTCTATTTTTAGGGTATCAAAAATTTGATTGATATCTTGTGCCCAGCTTTTGCTATCTTGTCCACGTTTGGGAATCAGTTTGGCAATTTGTTTGGCACCAATGGGCGAGTTAGCGTCGGTTTGCGTTTGAAAATAATCACACCCTGTCAATCCAAGCGATAAAGTCAGCGTTATCGCCAACGTTGACAGGGTTTTACCAAAGTTCGCAAGGCTTTTTGAGCGGGTCATGGTAAAATCTGACGCTACAGTAGTCGCATTTGTAACAAAATGAGATGGTAATTTCATTAAACTCACCTATACTGAACAAGATAGTTTTATCTTAATTTGGATTGAAGTTCGGGCAAATCGCTGATTGGGTCGTTGCCTAACACTCATTTGAGTGATACAAAAATTTTATCGACGGGTTGACTTGCAATTGTTTGCTAATAGACACATCTTAATAAAATTAACACATGAGTAAGCGTAATAAAGTTAGTGTTAAATGGCCAAACATGGGCAACCCTAAAACGGTTAAGATATATAAAGTGAATATGGCATTTACTTTATTTTAACGTTTAACATTTATTTCAAGGGTTAACACGCCCAAAACCAACGCACTATCATAGCTAAAACGCGCTGCTATAGCGACTACTCTGTCATATTTTATTATTGCTAGCGCAGTATCAAATCAAACTTAATCACACAAAAATTCACAGGGAAAGTGAGTTGATAATTTTAAATGAACAAGGTTAGTTTTTTTGCTCTTTGAGGAAATCTGGTAAGTAAGGTGTAGAATTGACATGGTAAAAATACGAGAAAGTTTGCCGCTATTGGATGGAAAAGACGTTGATCATGATAGTACTACGATGATTGCGAGTATCACTGCCAGCCAGCGTCATTTCACCCATACTGATTTGCCCATTCTCTCTGAGCCTGCCAGCCACATCATCGATGAGCATACCATTGATACCGAAGCTTGGCTGGCATCGATGGCAAAACGTGCTCATCTCACTGAGCTGCCTGAGCTGACCAAAGCTTGTCAACTACTCAAAAATCAAGATTTAAGTACCGAAAGCAACCGCTCTAATGCGTTTTTGACTGGGATTGGGATTGCGGATATTTTGGGTTATCTATACCAAGATGAAGCCACGCTCGTTGCTGCGATGTTATATCGTGCCGCGCGTATCCAAATTTTTACCCCCAAACAAATCCAAGCCACCTTTGGCGATGAAGTCGCAGAGCTGGTTCAAGAAACCCTAGCGCTGGGGCGACTGTCCGATTTGATAGAGAACAATAAGCGCTTAGAAGACCACTTTAACAACAACCAGCGCGAGCAGTTATCGGGCATTTACAACATGCTCATCTCGATGACCAACGATGTGCGCGTGGTGCTAATCAAATTGGCTGAGCGTACTTTTGCGATGCGAGAGCTGTCGTATGCCAGCCCAGAGCGTCAGCAACGCGTCGCGCGTGAGGTCATGACAATCTACGCGCCGCTAGCGCATCGTATGGGTATTGCCCAGCTTAAATGGGAGCTTGAGGACTTATCATTTCGTTATCTTGCGCCTGACCGCTACAAAGAAATCGCCAAATTACTCTCTGAAAAACGTAGCGAGCGCGAAACCTATATCGACCGGGTTGCGCAACAGCTGCGCGAGGCGTTAGCTGCCCAAGGGATTGACGGGGAAATCACCGGTCGTGTTAAACACATCTATTCGATTTATCGTAAGATGAAACTCAAATCACTATCGTTTGACCAGTTATATGATATCCGCGCACTGCGGGTACTGGTGCATAACAATGCCGATTGTTATCACGTATTGGGGCTGGTGCATGGTTTATGGCGTTATATTCCCGAACAGTTTGATGACTATATCACCAACCCAAAAACCAATGGCTATCGCTCGCTACATACCGCGGTGATTGCCGAGAACAAATCGCTAGAAGTACAAATTCGCACCTTTGACATGCACTATGAAGCTGAACTTGGCATGTGTGCACACGTCAACTACAAAGAAGGCACCAAAAACAAAAAAGACGACTATCTAACCAAAAAAATCAGCTCACTGCGTCAGTTATTGCTCAATCAAGAAAATGCTGACAATCATGACCCGTTAAAATTTGTATTAGATAAACATGTTGAGCATGAGCAAGGCGAGCTCGATGAAGAAGAACAAGTCGTTGATTTTGGTGAATTTGAGCGGATTTATGTGTTTAGTCGTGATGGCGATATCATCGAATTGCCCAAAGGCTCAACCGTGCTTGATTTTGCCTATCATGTGCATACCCATGTCGGCAATCGCGCCCAAGCTGCTCGCGTCAACAAACGCTATGTGCCGCTCACCTATCAGCTCAAAACAGGCGAGCAAGTTGAGATTATTACCAAGCAATCACGCGAACCAAACCGTGATTGGCTAGTGGCATCCTTAGGTTATATCAATACCAGTCGCGCTCGCAGCAAACTACGCCAATGGTTTAATAAGCAAGACCGTGATAAAAATATCGAAACAGGTAAGCACATATTAACCAAAGAATTGGCGCGCATGTCGGTACACCCTAACAGTATCGATTTAAATGATTACGTCAAATTTTTTAATGCCAAAAATAGTGATGATATTTTGGTAGGGCTAGTCAATGGCAACGTTGAATTGCACAATTTGACCGGTCATATCAGTCGTCATCTAGATTTAGAACCCGAAGTCACTGATACTGAGCTTATCCCCAGCATTCACCCCAAAGCTACAGGCAAGCTGGATGCATATAAAATCGAAGTCGATGGCTTGGATAACATTGCTATTCACTTGGCAAATTGCTGCTCGCCTGTGCAAGGTGAGCCAATTGCGGGTTATATCACCCAGTCCAATGGCGTATCCGTCCACCGCAGTGATTGCGTCGAATACGAGCGATTGGTGGAGCGTGAGCCTGAACGCGCCATTAGTGCCGCTTGGTATGGCAATAAAGGCAAAAGCCAATTGGTACAAATATACCTTGAATCGTATGACAGGCGTGGCTTGCTCAAAGACTTGACCCAAATCATCGACCAAGAAAATGTCAATATCCGCCAAGTCGATACCCTAAGCGGGGATGATGATATCGCGCGGTTGAATTTTACCATAGAAGTGACGGGGTTAAGTCAGTTGTCTAAGCTGCTCGCAAAACTAGAGCAGCAACATGGTATTATCTTGGCGCGTCGTATCGTCAATAACAACAAGTCTTAATGCTTTAAATAGGAGTCACACGGCATATGCCAGAATTGCCCGAAGTGCAGACGACAGCGACGAGTCTGCAACCTTTGCTCAATCAAACCGTTGAAAAAGTTAGCGTCTTTCAGTCCAAATTGCGCTGGGCGGTGCCTGATGACTTGGTGAGTTTGATAGATTATCAACTTATCGACATTGAGCGCCGAGCCAAATATCTGATTCTCACCTTTAAAGGCGGCGCAGCGCAAAAAAAACTGCTCATCCACTTGGGGATGTCGGGTAGCTTACAGCAGCATCCTGTGAGGTTTGACAAGCGTAAACACGATCACGTGATTTTGACATTTAATGATGGCAAAAAACTTACCCAACTGCATTATCATGACCCACGGCGGTTTGGCATGCTACTGTGGTTAGAGGACTATGAAGGCAAACTGATTACCCATTTGGGTGTAGAGCCATTGTCAGAAGACTTTAGCGCTGACTATCTATATCACCATATCCACAATCGCAAAAAACCGATTGAACGCCCCATCAAATCGGTGATTATGGCGCAAGAGATTGTGGTCGGTGTGGGGAATATCTATGCAACCGAAAGCCTATTTTTATCAAAAATTCATCCGTTGACCCCTGCTCATCTAATCAGCCATGAACAGCTGACCACCTTGGTCGCCCATATTCGACAAGTCCTACAAACATCGATTGAAAAAGGCGGCTCAACGTTAAAAGATTTTACCGTGGCGGATGGACAAACGGGGTATTTTCAGCAGACGTTATTGGTGTATGGGCATAAAGGCGGCGATTGTCCGAGCTGTGGCACTACCATCGAAAATGTCAAAATCAATCAGCGAGCGAGCACGTTCTGTCCCACTTGCCAGCCGCTGATAACCCACAAAAAAACAGTGAAAAAACCGCTCAAACAACCACTCAAAAAACCGCTCAAAAAATAAAGGCTCTCCATTAACGTAAAAAAACCTGCGGCAAAGACAATTTTACTTGATAATTCTTGGCAAAATTGATGTAATGTTCCTGAACTATTCAGCAACAACCTAGCAAAACTTGTTAGGTACAACCTGTCAGTCAACCCCAGTTATTTGGTTATCTAGTTGCCTAATTATTTATTCATTTAATTTAGTTAGTTAGCTAGTCACCTTGTTAATAGTGGCCTGCTGCCAGTTAGGAACCTGCTATGAAACTATTAAATACGATTGCCTCAGCCATAGCCTTGATGGTTGCAACGACGACTTGCAGCTTTGCCGCTACCGAAATTGATGAAAAAGATTTTGGTCCAACCTATGGCTCCATGGTCGCTGATACCATTGTGGGTAAGCCATTGGGCGCATTGGCAGTGATAGGTGGCGTGGTGACGGCGATTGCCAGTATGCCATTTACCATCTATAACGATGAAATCGATCAGGTAGAACGCAAACTGATTCTTGAGCCACTGGCGGCACTCGATCGCTGCTTGGGCTGTACCCCTGCTGAAGACCAATATTTTCGCTCACAGCGCCCTAATAATAACCAAGTACGCGTCACCGTTGATGGACCTTCTGAGATTTTAATCGACACCAACCAAAAAGTTGTCGTTAAAACCCCTTAGTTTTTTCGTCAACGATTCAAACAAGCAATTGGTCACCGCTGATTGCTTTTTTTATGACTGTTATGTTCATGATAACTTTTTTGCACCGATAAATTGTTTGCTATAGTCGGTTTTAAACGAGTCTTATCATCATTTGTCAAAATTTGGCTTACTGCTCGTATAAAAAGCGCTCGTATAAGCTTGTATAAAAAGTTGATTACCAAGGAAGATAACAGTCATGTCGAATCTGAATCTAAAAACTCCGTCACAACTCTCCTCAACCTCTACCCAGCAAACCATTCAAATAGCCACCAAACACCCTGCCACACTGGCGGCGACTGTGTTTCGTCCCGATACGGTTAAAGCCGCCGTGATGATTGCGCCCGCAACAGGTATCAAACGCCAGTTTTATCAAAATTTTGCGCAGTATTTAATGGAGCATGGCTATGGCGTCATTAGCTATGACAATGAAGATATTGGCGAGTCGATGCAAGGCGACCTCAAGCACTCTAATGCGTCACTGATTAGTTGGGGACGCTACGATATGACTGCGGTACTTGATAGGCTGATTCAAGAGTTTCCCAACACCACCTATCATCTGGTCGGTCATAGCGCGGGCGGTCAATTATTTGGTTTGATGCCCAATCATCACAAGTTCACATCCGTGTTTAACGTTGCCTGTTCGTCTGGGCAAATCCGCAATATGGCGATGCCGTATCGTGCCAAAGCCATGTGGTTTATGGATGTATTTATTCCTGTGTCCAATGTGTTGTTTGGCTATACCCAATCAAGCAAAATTGGCATGGGCGAAGACTTGCCTAAAAACGTTGCCAAACAGTGGCGAGATTGGTGCAATGGCGCAGGCTATATCAAAACCGCCTTCGGTAAAACAGTAAAAAACCACTATTACAATGAGGTTAACTTGCCTGCTATGTGGGTGAATGCCCCAGATGATGATATCGCCAATGATAAGAATGTTGCCGATATGATTCGGGTGTTTCCCAACATGCAAGCGACCACCAAAACACTACAGCCCAAAGATTATGGCTTACAACATATCGGTCATATGAAATTTTTTAGCCGACAAAACCAGCTACTTTGGCAGCAAACCCTTGATTGGTTGCACCAACATGGGTAATTAAAAAAGGGGCATAGTGATTATGCCCCTTGTTTGACGCTAACAGTAGGATGAAAACAGCACTCTAACCCCTATCAATTTAAAAGATAGATTGCTAACAACCTACGCGATTAAAACGGCACGGGGCTTTCCCATTCCATCCATACACCCGTATTGGGATGTTTTAAACGTAATTTGTGTGCATGTAAGCAAAGCCTAGGCGATAAATCAAACGCTTGACCGTCCAGTACATCTTGCGCGTAGATGGGGTCGCCAAGCATTACATGCCCGATATGCAGCATATGAACGCGTAGTTGATGACTGCGCCCTGTGACCGGATACAAGGCAACACGGCTAACCGCCTTACCCTCACGCAGTTCATGGTGCAAGGTTTCATATTTCGTATAGGCGCGCTTATCCCAATTCATATCGACGATATGCTTGGGTTTTTGTGGTGGGTCGTAGCGCACGGGCACATCGATTTCGCCTTGCTGCGGTGACGTTCCCCAGACCAGCGCTTGATATTCTTTGCTCGGAATACGGTCGATAAATTGTTTGCTGATATGGGTTTGCGCCTCGCTATGGCGCGCAAAAATAATAATGCCTGAGGTGTCCATATCAAGTCTGTGAATAAGTTTGACGTTGGGATCGGCTTTGAGCAAACGAGATTGCAAGCTTACTTTGAGTTCTTTACCATCCACCGATAACAGCCCGTGCGGTTTGTCGATGACCCAAATGTCGTTATCGCGATACAAGGTAACAGATTTGGCAAACTCATCAAAAAAGTGTTGCGGCTGCTGACTTTCTTCAAGATTACGCTGTGCAATGGATTCTGGGGTTAACGCTTGGGGGAGTTGTCGCATGGGTGGTTTTTAGTCTCTAAAATCTATTTGATTGAAAATTGTTAGTCTTTAAATCACTATTTGCGCTCTAACCTTTGGCAAACTTCACCAAAGGCAACCGTCCAAACGCAATTAAAAATCCTTTGGCAAATTTTTTATGTGCATCCGTTATGCTTTCGCCATTATCGCAAAGACTTCTTTTGCCGCTTGCAAGGTCGCGTCCAAGTCTTCTTGCGAATGCTCACTACTTATAAAGGCTGCCTCAAAGGCGGATGGCGCAAGATACACACCGCGATCGAGCATACCGTGGAAGAAGGTCGCAAATTTTTGCGCATCGCATTGACACACCTCTTCAAAGTTTTGTGGCAATGTATCGCTATCAGTAAAGAACATCCCTAACATACCGCCACAGCGCGTGGTTTTAAAGCCAATACCCGCATCCTTCGCCAACTGTTCAAGATTATCAGTCAAGTAAACGACTTTTTCGCTTAATGCTTCATAAAAACCCTCAGCCGTGAGCAAATCAAACATGGCAATACCGGCACGCATCGCCAGTGGATTGCCCGATAAGGTGCCTGCTTGATACACACCGCCTAACGGCGCGATACATTCCATAATCTCACGTTTACCACCAAACGCCCCGACTGGTAGACCTGCACCGATGATTTTACCAAACGTGGTCAAGTCTGGTGTGATGCCAAAATGGGCTTGCGCTGACTGTAAGCCAACCCGAAAACCTGTCATCACTTCATCAAAAATTAGCACAGCACCATGCGCGGTACACTCGGCACGCAAGGTATCGTGAAATTCTTGCGTGGGTACAATCATGTTCATGTTGCCGGCGATAGGCTCGACAATCACACAAGCAATGTCATTGCCAAATTGCGCAAAGCAGTCTTTGATGGCTTGCGGGTCGTTGTAACGAATCGTGATGGTATGTTTGGCAAAATCGGCAGGGACGCCTTTTGAGCTGGGTTCACCGA
This sequence comes from Moraxella sp. CTOTU46711, assembly GCF_031975715.1. NCBI lineage: Bacteria > Pseudomonadati > Pseudomonadota > Gammaproteobacteria > Moraxellales > Moraxellaceae > Moraxella > Moraxella sp. CTOTU46711. Next base: position 154,773 of record NZ_DALYMP010000003.1, on the reverse strand, counting down.
TATCTAGCATGCCCGAACCCGCTTTGACCAGTAGACTGTCGCTATGACCGTGATAACAGCCTTCAAATTTGACAATTTTGTCGCGCCCTGTATAGCCACGTGCTAGCCGAATGGCGGACATGGTGGCTTCAGTCCCTGAGCTGGTCATACGGATTAATTCAACACTGGGAATCAATTCACAGATTTTGTCCGCCACCGTGGTCTCAAACGTGGTGGGGGCACCAAAGCTTAACCCGTCATCTGCCGCATTTTTGACCGCTTCGATAATATGGGGGTGCGCATGACCCAAAATCATCGGTCCCCATGAGCCCACATAATCTATGTAGGGTTTGCCTTCGGTATCATACATTTTGCTGCCACGGGCACGGCTGATAAAGACAGGTGTACCCCCAACGCCTGCAAATGCCCGCACAGGGGAATTCACGCCACCAGGGATGTGGGCTTTGGCTTGTTTAAACAGTAACTGGTTGGTTGTCGTGTTGTTTGAGTTATTTGAATTCATGAGGCTCTCAGCTAGATAAATTTTTGCCTATTTTAACAAAATTCGGGGGTATTGAATACGCTTGCCGCCTATCTTGAATTTGGCTGGCTTGACTTTGGCTGGCGAAAAATAGGCGATTGTCGATAAAAAAATGTGGTTTTGGCTTGTTTGATATGTCCCCACCTTTTGGCAGCAGTGGTTTGGCGGCAATAGTAGCGAACTACTTGCTGCTATCTTTAACGCTAAAAACCCCAATGCCGTGCACTGGGGTTATTGTGTTGTTGTTTTGTGGTGTTTGACCCATTATTTTACTGGGTAATTATTTGTGGGCTTTAAACGAGATATTGGGTACTGCCAATTCGTTATATTCGCCTTTTTCATATAAAGCCCCGGCACGACCCACAATCAATGGGTCAACTGTTCCCACGACTTTAGGGTCTTTACTGTCGTAAGGTAGTTTGCTTAATACATAGCGCATCGCATTCAAACGCGCGCGTTTTTTATCGGTTGACTTGATGACAATCCAAGGTGATTCTGCACTGTCGGTGTTAAAGAACATGGTTTCTTTGGCAAGAGTGTAATCATCCCATTTGTCGAGTGATGCTTTGTCAATGGGTGAGAGTTTCCATTGTTTGAGCGGATGGGCTTCACGCTCAGCAAAACGGCGGCGCTGCTCTTCACGACTGACTGAGAACCAAAATTTGATTAAATGAATACCTGAGCTAATCAGATGTTTTTCAAACTCTGGGACTTGACGCATAAAGTCATTGTATTGTTCTTCGGTACAAAAACCCATGACACGCTCGACGCCCGCACGGTTATACCATGAACGGTCAAATAGCACGATTTCGCCTTTGGTCGGTAGATGCTGGACATAACGCTGGAAGTACCATTGACCGGCTTCTTGCTCGGTGGGTTTTTCAAGGGCGACGACTTTGGCACCGCGCGGGTTTAAGTGTTCCATAAAGCGTTTTATGGTACCGCCTTTACCTGCGGCATCACGACCTTCAAAGATGATGACGATTTTTTGCCCGCTATCTTTGACCCATTTTTGCAGTTTTAATAGTTCAACTTGTAACTCGTATTTTTGGGCTTCATAGTTTTTGCGTGACATACGGTTTTTGTAGGGATAACCGCCTTCACGCCAGTTGTCCGCCAATTCGTCGTCTTTGTTGATTTTGCTTTGCACGGTGGTGGTTTGGCTGCCAAATAGTTTTTTGACTTCGTTGATTTCATCGTTGGACATACCATTGATCAGCGCTTGCAAGTGCTCTGCCATTTTCTCGACACTGCCTGTTGTCAGGTCTTTATCCATGATGCTTTCGATGGCGCGTTTTTTGGCATTGGCTTTTTCACTCACCCCTGCTTGCTGCGACTGCTCAAGCAACACTGTGGGGTCGGTCTCATAAGGTTGGTCAATACGCTCGGTCGCTGGTGTTTTACTGCTGCGGCGCGCTGGGGTGTTGTTAGATAAGGTCTTTGTAGCTAGGGTCTTGCTAGGCTGCGACTTTTGGGGCTTCGCTTTATCCGTTTTGGCATTGTCAGTTTTTGTACTGTCAGTTTTGGCGCTATTTACCGCTGTGCTATTGGGGGGATTTGCCATGTCTCACTCCTTAAATTCAATGGTCGGCTGATGGGTTGAAGTAAAGTGTAACAAATTATTTACTATTGACTATAGACCATTTAAAACCAAGCCACAATCGCTTTTTGCCCTATATTTTGGTCATACTTTTCACTTGTAGTGGAGTCAAAAAAGGCGTTTAATAACCTTAGGTATATAAGGGAATTAGTCATCGAGTGAGGATAAACTGGATGACTAAATATCTTCAAGCTTTAGCACATCATAAGCAGGGGTTTCATACGGGTGTGCCTGTTTTAAGGCTTGCACCACCGCTTTGATGCGCTCATCTGCAACCACCATCTCGACTCGCCATTCTTCGATTGTTTGTAGTTGATGGGTGGTACCAATAAAGGCTTGATTGCCTGCCAATGGCATAAACTGTCCTGTACCCAACACCTGCCAACAGCAATACTGATAATTGCCAATCTGCCCTGCCCCTGCGTCAAACAAGGCTTGCTTTACAGCATCTAGATAATCGGTCGGTATGTAGGTGGTGAGTTTATACATGGGTTGCCTTATTAAACTGTTAAGCCGTTAAGCCGTTAAGCCGTTAAGCCCTATCATTATCGTTGCGCACTTATTTTAATCTAACATAGTTTTTTTGCAAAAAGCGCGTTGGTTGGCAGTTTTTCGTTGATTATTCTCCCGTTTTAAAAAAATTTACCCTTAAACGCGCTATATATTATACAATATTGTATAATATATATTATTGTGAAATGCTTAGGTGGCGTATGTTGTTATTTTCTATTGCAGATTATAGTCATCCATTGGTGGGTGGTATGTTGATTGGGCTCTCTGCGGTTATGCTGTGGTGGAGTATTGCCAAGATTGCTGGCATCAGTGGCATTATCGCTAGTCTCTGGCAGCCAAACTCACCCGATTTTACTTGGCAATTGGCATTTTTTGTGGGCTTGCTGGTATCGCCTTGGGTGTTTGCTATGTTCTTTAACTTGCCAACCATCACGGTATCATCATCGCCTTGGCTGTATGTCATCGCAGGGTTATTGGTCGGTGTGGGTACGCGGATGGGCTCAGGGTGTACCAGTGGTCATGGTATTTGTGGCAATGCACGTTTTTCACCGCGCTCACTGCTGGCAACCATTGTCTTTATGTCCGCAGGGTTTGTGACGGTGTTCATCGGTCGTCATTTGTTGTCATTGATTTAATTGAGACGTTAGCGGCATATATCATGCGAAAAGAAATTGTGTTATTGATCAGTGCTATCTGTGGGTTGGTTTTTGGTACAGGCTTGATTGTCAGCGATATGGCAAACCCAAAAACTGTGCAAAGTTTTCTTGATTTAGCAGGCGATTGGAATCCTGCGTTGATGTTTGTGATGATTGGCGCGCTTATTGTCGCGACCATCGGTTTTAACTTAAGTCGCTTAAAAAAAACCAGTCTATCGGGTGCGCCGTTTCCACCGATTCGCCGTGGTATTGATAAGCGCTTGGCGATTGGGTCGATGATATTTGGTGTCGGTTGGGGCATCGCTGGTATCTGCCCTGCCCCTGCGGTGGTGCTCATGGGCATGGGCATCTGGCAAGGGGTGGTGTTTTTTGTCGCCATGCTAGTGGGTATGAGAATAGTGATAGCGTTTGATAAAATCCAATCAGTTTAGTCATCGGTAGGGTGAAATAACCGATAAAACCCGCCCGCCATGAGCCAGCTTGCTAGTTGCTGTGGCGTTTCTGTTTGCCCTTGCCGCACCCAATGAATATAGGTGTGATACAGCATCCCTGAGGCAAATACCAGATTGTACTCCCCGCTTTTATCCTGTGGCGCGGTCATAGCTTGGCAAGTCAATGACTGCTTTTTGCGGTATTCGACAAAAATTTTGCTATTGAGTAGCGTATCTAAAATCAACCCTTCAAAGCCTTGATTGAGCAAAATCTTGGTCGATAACTCAAACTTGCTCAGATAGTCAAACACACGTACCAAAAATGCATAAAATTCGGACTCGCTTGCCGCCGTCAAGTCGATAAAAGGAAAATCATGCTCAATCTGCGCCAAATAGTCTTTGAGTAGCGCAAGTTTGCTATCGTAATTGCGGTAATACCCCATGCGACTCACGCCTGCCTTTTGGGTCAGCTCGGTGACGCTGATATCGGCAAATGGGGTGGATTCCATGAATTTGAGCAGCGCTATGGCGAGCGAACGTCTGACCACGGTGTTGGCATTGCCCATAATATGCGCCTGCTGTCCAAAATCACTCAAACTCGACTCAATACTCGTACCCGTGGGCGATGGAAGCGGTGTGAAGGTTGGCTTTGGCACGCGTTAATCCTTTCAACTCAATCCTTTACTTAATCTATCAAAACAAAACAAACCCAAATGTCACAGTTGCAGCAGCCTGCTGAAAAATTAGTATACCCTAATCAAGTAGCGGGTTGAACTGTTTAGCGGTAAACCGCTGTTATACAAAGACAGATACAGCCAAAAAGTCACTGCAACGTAGTCCGCGGCAGGTCAGCTTTAAGGAAAACTATTCAAGATAACTATTAAGGACGATAAGGAAAGCGACACATGGAAGATCAATCATTTGATACGGATTTTTTGGTCATAGGCTCAGGCTTTGGCGGTAGCGTGTCAGCGATGCGACTGACCGAAAAAGGCTATCGCGTGATTATTGCGGAGCAAGGCAAGCATATATCCCCCGAGACCATGCCCAAAACCGTGCGCGATATCAAGCAGTTTTTGTGGTTGCCTGCGCTCAAGTACAAAGGTTTTTTTTCGCTTCAGCTATTTAAGCATGTCATGGTGCTGCATGGTAATGCGGTGGGCGGCGGCTCAATCACTTATGCCAACACCTTATTACAGCCAGAAGACAAAATTTGGCAACAAGGTAGCTGGGCAGGACTTCACGACTGGGAAGCGGTGATGCCACAACATTATGAGACCGCCAAACGGATGCTAGGCGTGAGCCAAAACAAAAAAGTCGGCAATGCCGATTTGATGCTACAAAAAATGGCAAACCTGAGTGGCGTGGGCGATAGTTTTTATCTCACCGATGTGGGCGCCTACTTTAGTGAACATGACAAGTATGCTCACCCTTCTGTCAATGGTGACCCGTATTTTGGCGGCGCAGGTCCTAAGCGCAGCCCTTGTATAGGCTGTGGTGGCTGTATGGTCGGTTGCCGTTATGGCGCCAAAAATACCCTAGATAAAAACTACCTGTATTTTGCTCAAAAAAATGGCGCTACCCTGCTCGCCGAAACCAAAGTCACGGATATAGTACCGATAGCTGATGCTAGCAAATCGCCAAGCGACCCTACCTATCAAAACGGCTCGCAAGGCTATCGGGTGACGCTGCAATCAGCGGATAAAGGTGAGTATCAAATCACCACTCAACAGATTGTACTGTCAGCCTCCAGCCTCGGTAGCCAAAAACTGCTGTTTGAGCAGCGCCATAAAGGCAATATGCCCCATATTTCCCCTTATCTTGGCAAGCGTATCTATACCAATGCTGAATCTTTGCTAGGCGTACGATTTTTGGATGAGCAACATGGCGCCATGAGCGATGGCGTGGCTATTGGCTCTGGGATTTATTTGGGCGATGGCACACATATTGAGGCGACGCGTTATCCTGAAGGCTTTAATATTGCGTCATTTTTGGCGACGTTAAGCAATTATAAAAACGGCAAAAAAATCTCGCTACTGGCTTGGTTATGGTGTTTTATAGTGCAGTTTATCCTCAAGCCCCGTCAAGCGTGGCGTGCATTTCGACCACATAATATGGCAAAACAAAGCCTTATCTTGTTATGTATGCAAAGCACGCCCTATACGCTTGAAATGCGCTATCAAAAAAGCCCGTGGTGGCGGGCTTGGTTAGGTAGTCGCTACCAGATGCAAACCTATGGTCCTGCCATCCCCGCCTTTATTCCAGAAGCAAGCGCGTTTGCCGAGCAGATGGCAACCCAAATGGGGGGAGTCGGTTATGGCGTGCTGTCGGAAGTATTTTTGAACATCCCGACCACCGCGCATTGTATGGGTGGGATTTCGCTGGGCAATTCTGCAGCAGATGGCGTGGTCGATAAGTACCATCGATTGTTTAATTATCAAGGGTTTTATGTCTGCGATGGCGGCAATATCTCGACCAACTTGGGCGTCAACCCAAGTCTCACCATAACGGCGTTGACAGAGCATGCCATGAGCCATATTCCACACAAATCAACCCAGTTACTGCATGCTGCGGATACCACGAGACAAAACGTAACACTGGTTCAAAAAGATGCTAGCAAGATACCGGCTTAACTGCTATGTTGAGTTAAAATTTAACTAAATGATTGGAATAATACACATGACAACTCAAGACAACTGGGATGCAACTAATTCGAATGCAACTATCAATACCATGCAGCAGCAATTCGACATCATGCGAACGGCTAGCCGCCAAGACCAATATGTTGATTGGTCAATTCGTAGTGCGCGGCTAAAAAAATTAGAACAGTTGGTGATGGATAACCAAAGCGAGATAATCACCGCTATTCATGCCGACTTTGGACAACGCCCAGCGGCTGAAACCACCATGCTTGAACTATTCCCAACGCTTGAAGCGATTCGTTATACACAAAAGCACGGTAAAGCTTGGTCTGCCAAACAGCCGGTCAAAACTGGGATTTGGTTTTTGCCCGCTCGTAGCTATATCCAGCCGCAGCCGTTAGGACTCGTGGGCATTATCTCACCTTGGAACTATCCGTTGTATTTGGTGATTGCGCCGCTGGCTGCCGCATTGGTCGCAGGCAATCGTGCGATGCTCAAAGTCTCAGAAGCGTCACCAAATTTTGAGCAGTGGCTGGCTAATGCGTTACCCAAGTATTTTGCCGCAGACGAAGTGACCTTGATTACAGGGGGTGTCGAAGTCGCACAAGCCTTTAGCCGCTTACCGTTTGACCATTTGTTTTTTACTGGCTCTACCGCAGTGGGCAAACATATCATGAAAGCCGCTGCCCAGAATTTGACCCCTGTCACCCTTGAGCTGGGCGGAAAATCCCCAGTCGTGGTGACACCGAGCGCTGATGTGGCAAAAACTGTCAACCGCGTATGGACAGGCAAAACCATGAACGCCGGGCAAACCTGTATTGCGCCTGATTATGTGTTGATGGAAAATGATAAAAAACACGCCTTTATTGAACAATCAACCGCATGGCTTGACGCCCACTACCCCAATCTTGCAGACAACCCTGACTATAGCTTTGTCATCAACCCCAAACAAGCCAGCCGCGTGCAAGGTTATCTTGACGAAGCCAAACAGCGCGGCGCCACCCTCATTCCACTGACCGATTATGAAGTGAATATCGAGACTGGATTTTTCCCACCGATGATTGTCACCGATTTACCAAGCGATGCTAAATTGCTGACCGAGGAGATTTTTGCCCCTGTATTGCCACTGGTGTCCTACCAAGACTTGGCGCAAGCGGTGGCGTATGTGAATGAGCGTGACCGCCCACTGGCGCTGTATGTGTTTGGCGAGGACAAAACCGACACCGACTACGTACTTGCGCATACGGTGAGTGGCGGCGCGTGTATTAACGAAACTATTTTTCACATTGCCCAGCAAAATCTGCCGTTTGGCGGTGTCGGGGCATCAGGGATGGGACGTTACCACGGCAAATATAGCTTTGACACCTTCTCTCATCCAAAAGCGGTGTTTAAACAAAGTCACCTTAACTTCGCGCATTTGCTCCAACCACCGTATGGCAAGACCTTTTGGAACATGATGAAGGTGATTTTAAAAGCCTAGTGATTGCAATGCCTAGACAACCTTGTATGGATAACTTTGCCTATATAACTCGGCATAGATAACCATTACTGTCACTGTTATAAATTACTAACGTCGTATGTGCTAGTTTATTAGTATGTGCTAGCTCATTGGTAATAGCTGTCGTGCTTTTTGAGCCACCAGTTCATGTTATCTTGGCGTTTGGCACGAAATTGTTCCAATCTTTTGGCAATAGCCGCATTGTGCGCTCGCGCGGTATCAAGCCCAAATAGAATCGGCACACTGACAAGCACGCCATAGCGCCATTTTGGGCTAGGCAGTCCCAAGCCATCGCCAATATCATCACCCACTAAAGTCCGTGTGACACTGGCATTGATCCGCTCAACCAGCTGTCCACGTCTGTTATCCTCACCCATAATTTGCGAGGGTAAATCATGCAGCGCTTTGGCGAGAGGTTTACCAAATTCAAAATCTAATTGCTGGGTTGCCAAATAGCTATAAAGCCATGCCCACGCCTCGGTTTCATCTTCAGGAATCCGCGCCAGCTCAATCCCCATCCACCAACTCGCCAATTGCCATAAATGCATGATGCCTTGGGACTCTTCGGCGCTGATTCTTGCTCCGAGTAATTTTAGTCCGCGCATAATGAGTAGCGAAAACTGCAAGTGGGTTGCCACCATGTCGGTTTGGTTGATGGGTAACCCCCAGTAGGCACTATCCCAATCATGACTGCATAATTGTTGTCGTACCAGACCGTGTATTTGACGCACTTGCAGACTTTGCAGCCAGCCTTGCGTGCCGATTGCCAACGGTGGTTGCTGATTGCGGCTAATCGCTGGGTACTCAGACACTGCCAAAATATATGCATAGGTTCGCATGAGCCTTGGCAATGCATCGTGCACTAATGCCCCTGTTTTAATGAGTGGCAATGAGAGCGCAGGGATACTATACCCTGCCATTAGCGCGACATTACGCAGTAACCAAATCAGCATCAACGGATAGCGCCGATAGGCAATTGCACCAATCTCGGCAAGCTTGGCATCATACCAACTTGGATATTGGCGAAACTGCTGATACAGCGCCTCAAACGCGGGCTGTTGCAATAACGCTTTAGCTGCCGATACGTTATTCGTTTGCGCTATCCCTTGCTCATGCAAAATCAATTGCTGCAGGGGTTTGGCGAATTTGATACCGCTGGATAACAGCGCATCGACAGGCTGATCTGCGACACCATATCCCTGCTGCATCTGTTGCAATAAATCCTTTGACACCTCAAAATCACGGGGCAATAAGAATCGTTTGATACGCTGCAGCACTTGTAAATCAGCATGGTGGTCAATGTCAGTATTGCGCCCCAGTGTCGGCAAATCGGTTTGATAAAGCGGGTTCATAGCAGTGATGAATCAGTGATGAATGAACAGATAGCCTATCGCATTTTGGCAACTAAAAAACACCTATGTAGCAAAAAAATCGAATTTTTTTGTTTAAAAATGTTAGACCTTAAGCGACTAAATGTATTTACTAAAGGGACTTGATCGTAGCTTGCTTGATGGGTTTCAATGACCTGTGGGATAATGATTGATTGGATAATGACGGGTTGGGCAATGATGGCTAGCATAGCGCTAGTCCATTTCACATGTATCATGTCACATTTATCGAACTATTTTGTCGCTGACGCTAAGCCTATTTTTGATTACACTATAGCCAACCTCTCTTGTCTTAACAGTATCAAAATCGAGCCACCCTTTGAAATCACCTAGAATCTTAGAAACGCCACCCAATTGGACCGAGGATGAAAAACCCGCGTTACCCGGTTCACCACCGAGTATTGCTCACTCTCGATCAAAAAGCATTGTGTACTTCGTCATCGGTGTTTTTATTGCAATTTGTGGCGGCTTGGGCAACGGCATTATTACCGCCAATTTACCGCAAATCCAAGGCGAATATGCGCTGACACCCTCACAAGTGGCTTGGATACCTGCTGTGTATGTGATGGCAAATGTCAGCGCCAACCTGCTGCTGTTTAAAGCGCGTCAACAATTTGGGTTACGCTGGTTTTCTGAAATATCCCTGCTGATGTTCATGCTGGTGATGTTTATTCATATATTTGTGCAAAACTATCCGATGGCTTTACTGGTGAGGGCGATGGGAGGCTTTGTCGCGGCGCCGTTATCCTCACTTGGACTTTATTATGTGATGCAAGCCTTTAGTAGTCAGTATCGCCTGCAAGGTTTGTATATTGGCTTTGGGGTCAGTGCGCTGGCGATTCCGTTGGCTTGGATAATCTCCCCTTATTTGGTCAATGTGAACGACTGGACTCGGCTTTACACCTTTGAGTTTGGTTTGGCGCTGTGTTGTTTTGCGATGGTGGTCGCTGTCAAGTTGCCACGAAGTTTACGTATTGAAGTGTATGAAAAGAAAGACATTCTCACCTTTTTGTTATTGGCGCCCGGTTTTGGTTTACTGTGTGGTGTGCTAGTACAAGGGTCGATTTTGTGGTGGAAAAACTCACCGTTATTGGCGTATATGCTCATTGGCGCGTTGGCGCTGTTGATGTCAGGCTTTTTCTTTGAGCATTACCGCAAAAATCCCTTGATTATGACCCGCTGGCTGGGGAGTTTTGCGTTATGGCGTTTTGTAGTAGGCGCTTTTTTACTGCGTTTGATTATGTCTGAGCAAAGTTACGCGGTGGTGAATTTTTTAAAATCCCAAGGTCTAACGTCCGACCAGTTTGTGGGTTTTTATACGGTCATATTTTTTGGTATGTTGGCAGGTTTGATAGTCAGCGCACTAACCTTTTCACGGGATCATTTGATTCCGCCAATGGTGGTGGCGACTTTGCTCGTAGCGGTTGCCGGTGTGTATGATGCCAATATGCTCACCAGTGACGTACGACCCCAAAATTTTTATCTCAGTCAATTTGCAGTCGCGTTTGCAGGATCACTGTTTATGGGTCCATTGGTATTGATGGGATTTGGGCTGACGCTGCGACAAAGCGTCAATCATGTCATCACCTTTATCATATTGTTTGGGGCAACCCAAAACTTTGGCGGGCTGGTAGGCTCGGCTTTTTATAGCACCCTGCAACAGCAGCGCACCCAGTATCATAAACAAAGTATTTTACAGCAAATGCAATCGACAGATGCCACAGTAACCCAGCGGCTTCAACAATACCAAGCAGGGTTTAAACCCGTCATCACCGACAACAATTTGTCGCAGCAACAAGCCCAACAATCCCTCAACCAAATTGTCACGCGAGAAGCGCAGATTAAAGCGTATGGCGATATCATTACTGTGAACAGTTACATTGCCACGTTCTTATTTGCTTGGGGTATGATTAATATCGCCCGCAAAAAATACATTGAAAATCGGCAAAAAGCAGCAATTAAGCAAACATAGACTTGATACGCTAGAGGGTCTAACAAAGCGACCCAATTAGATAACTGTTTTTAGATAACAGTTTAATGATAAATAAAATTTAATCATCAATAAAATGCTTACGGAAAACCCAACTCATGAGTAGTGAAGCAAAAACCCAAAATGATGCGCCAGCTGATGACAGCGATGATAAAGCCACACAGGCGCCTGAAAAGATTATCAACCCTAGACCGCTTACCTTAATTATCATGTTGGTGGTTTTTTTGCTCGGTGTTGGGGTGATTTTATGGGCATGGCATTTGGGTCCGTTTAATACGCCACTGCAACAAACTGAAAACAGTTATGTCAAAGGCAATATCACCCTATTGTCAGCACAAATTAATGGTTATATCGAAAAAGTCTACGTTACCGATTTTGAGGACGTCAAACAAGGTCAGCCGTTAGTTAAAGTCAGCAGTGCGAACTACTCACAGCAAGTGGTACAAGCCGAATCAGGGCTGGAACAAGCGACCACCAATTTAGCCAACCAGCAACAAATCATCGAGCAGCGCAAAGCCGATGTCAAAGCCGCACAGGCAAAAGTAGCACAAGTTAAAACCCAACTAGAATTGTCTATCCAACAGCTGAAACGACTTGAGTCCTTGGTCGGTGTTGGCGCCGTGTCACAAAATGAAGTCGATACTGCCAAAGCGGCAGTTAAAAACAATGAAGCATTGATGAGCCAAGCAATCGCCAGTGTCGATGTCGCCCGCGAAGGTCAAAAGACCGCGGAAGTGGCAAAGATTGGTTTGGTAGCACAGATTAAAAGCGCCAATGCACAGTTAAATCAAGCCAATACCAACCAAGAGTATGGCTTAATCACCGCCCCGACCTCAGGTAAATTAGGGCAAATCAATATCCGTACCGGTCAGTTGGTGACGCAAGGCACGCAGTTGGTTTACCTCATTCCAAAATCGATGTGGGTCATTGCCAATTTTAAAGAAACCCAAATTGATAAAATGAAAATCGGGCAAAAAGCGTGGTTTACTGTCGATGCCCTAGGCAAACAAAAATTTACGGGGGTAGTCAAAAGTATCTCCCCCGCAACAGGGTCAGAATTTAGTGTCATTAAAACCGACAATGCCACCGGGAATTTTACCAAAGTGGTACAGCGCATTTCTGTACGCATTGACATCGATGGCAACCAAAGTCGTCTGAATGAATTGATGCCCGGCATGTCCGTAGTGGCAACGGTAGATACGTCAAGTTAGCAAATTAACCCTTGTTTATTCTCCCTGGCCAAACGCAGTTTAGTCAGATAAGCTTAAAAAATCTTTCGCTAAATAAGCTGGGTTAGGATATTGATAGAACCCCTCACCCGTGGCTTCACCCAGTTTGTTAATATTGACCAGTTCTGCTTTGAGCTTTGCAGCGGGCTGCTGCAAAGAAGGGTCCGTTTTTGCCAGTTCATTAAAGATGTTGTAGTTGGTTTTCATGCCATTTTTATCCAAAATCGCCATCGGTCCAAAGGGTGAACCCGTGGCTATCATCCACGTTTTATCAATGGTTGCGGCATCGGCAACGCCGTTTGCCCACAGTTTTAACCCCGCTACCAACAACGGAATCAATAAGCTATCAAGCACATAGCCCGACTGTTCTTTTTTTACCGCTATCGGTAACATGGCAATGGCTTTGGCAAATTCGATTACGTCAGCATAGACTTGTGGGTCGCAGCTTGCTGCCGCCATCAACTCCACCGTATTACGGATATGGATGTGATTGGCAAAATGCAGCATCAAGAATTTTTCTGGGCGGTTAGTAAAGGTCGATAACACGCTTGGCAATAGCGTCGATGAGTTACTGGCAAATACGGTTTTGGCAGGTGCGGCGGCTGAGGCTTTGCTATAAAAATCTTTTTTTATGTCTAAGCTTTCTGGCACCGCTTCAATCAATAGGTCTGCATCTTTTAACGCCTCATTCAAGTCCGTGGTGTAAGCTAAATTTTTGCTAGCTGCTGCCACTTGGGCATCGGTTTCACCTAGGTCATGCTGATGCTGATTGGCAAGGTCGGTAAAGCGGGTTTTCGCCTTAGCAATCGCGTCATCATTAATGTCATAAATCGTCACGTTAAACCCATGAAACGCACATTGCACCGCAATTTGGTTGCCCAATACGCCACTGCCTGCCACAGTAATATTTTTATAGGGTACTTTGGATAAATCCGCTTTCGGTGGTTTTAAAAAATCAGGGTGGTTAAAGGCGGGATTGGGGTATTGATAAAATCCTTCGCCCGTTGGCACGCCCAGTTTATGTTGCTCGATATACTCTTTTTTGAGCATATCAACGACTGCTTGGTCTTGTTGTTTGCCCTTAGCCACAGCAAGCTTGTAAATATTGTAAGGGGTAGTCAGCCCCAGCATGTCATAAAAAGCAAATGGTCCCATCGGCGAGCCTGTGCCAAGCATCCAAGTTTTGTCGATGGTTTTAATGTCAGCAATACCGTGGATATACAGCTGCATCCCTGCATTTAACCAAGGATTAAGGAGTGAATTTAGTACATAACCCGAGGTTTCTTTGTTGACGATAATAGGCACCATGCCGATTTGTTTGGCAAACGCGGTCACCGCATCAAATACATTAGGGTCAGTATCGGCATGCGACATAATTTCGGCAAGATTGCGCTTCCAAATCTCATTGGCAAAGTGCATCATCAAAAACTTAGCAGGACGGTCGGTAAATTTGACCAAATCACTGGGCAACATGGTAGATGAGTTACTGACAAATACAGTTTTTTCGGGGGCAGCGGCCGAGGCTTTTTGATAAAAATCTTTTTTGATGGCAACATCTTCGGGCACCGCTTCAATCAACAAATCTGCGTCTTTTAAGGCGACGCTTAAGTCTGAGCTATAACGCAAGTTTTGCTCAGCCTGTTTGGCTTGTTCGCTTGTTTCGCCCAAATCATCCTGATGACGTTTGGCGATATCGGCAAATTTGGTTTTGGCTTTATTGAGCACCTCGTCATTGATATCATAGACAACGACTTTAAAACCATGAAACGCCGCTTGTACGGCGATTTGATAGCCCAAAACACCACTGCCTGCGACTGTGATATGGGTAAAATTAACAAGAGGATTCGACTCTGACATACAATACTCCTAGATTAATAGGCAAATACGCAACTTTATTTTTGGTATTATCGTATTTGCTGTCGACTATTTTTGATTAGATTAAAAGAAAAAAAACCGTTAGCCCAGTCACCGGCTAACGGTTGTTGAATGATTGAGGGCGATGTAGTTTTTCACCCATTGGGTGAAATCTTACCCCAAATAATGCCCCCATAACCGCCCCGCTACTGATTTTTTGCTAAATTTAAAGACTATAAAAATCTTTATCAAATGCCTGTTTTAGGTTGGTTGGCTCGGCACGTTTTTTATGATTTAAACGATGGCGAGTGGTTGAGGCGGTTTGATAAGCACGCAGTCGCGCGTGCTGCAAATTACCAATCGGACGGTTGGCTTCAATACAGCGAAACGGGGTAAATGACAAGTGTTCCATGATGTCAAAGTTACCGTCATCCGGCACATCTTGGCAAGGGATGGTAAGTTTTGCTACTGTCACAAATGGCGCATCTTTTTCATCCCATTCTTTGGTCAAGTCATTGATGGGTTGGTCTTTTAAGTTACGGCACAGCTGGATTTGCACATCAAACTCATAATCATGCTCACGGATTTCTTGTAAAATCAGAGGACGAATCGCCTCGTTGGTGGCGTTGACATCTAGGTCACGGCGTTTGATTTTGGCTTGTGACGCTTTGGTCGGGGTGACGCGGATTTTTGCCATATAGTCGCCATGACGCACGGCACCTTGTGAGTAAAAACTGTATAACAAGGTATTTTGCGGTTTGATGGTTTTAAATTTACTAAAAGCCCTAAAAGTCTTGAGGGATTCTTTGGATGGTAGTTTTTTGCCATAGTGGGTAACCCAGTCAAAAGCAAATTTGGCTTGACCTTTTGCGCCTTTGGCAAAATAATCATTTAATTGTAAAAATAGTCGTGAAATATAACTATAGTCTTGGATAGTATTACAAAAGAAAATAGGAAAATTAATCAGATTATAGTCAAAGTTTGGGCTATCTGGCTCATCTGGCAGTAATTTTTCGCCTTTGATACCAAAGACTTTAATCGCCAACCCTTGAGAAAGCCCCAACTTGTTGTCGGCAGCCACACGAGATGAGCCGTTAGAAAAACGAATCACCGCTTCATGGCGAGCGGGTTTGGCATAGATACCTTGGGCGTATTCTTTGGGCAGTTTTGGTAAAATCTCAAAGTTGGCTTTTAATGCACAGTAGCCTTTGGCATGGGCATCTCGGGTGTGATAGTTGATTTTGCTAACGGTGTCTGATTTGCCGATATAGTCACGAATATCTGCGGTGATTTGGTCGATGGCTTTTTCATCGTCACTCGTAAGCTTGTCGATGGCTGGGTCAAACTTGGCATAACGACGACCGAATAATTTATTTAACATGATGATTGTCCTTTGTTATTTTCATTATTTTATAAGGTTAGCAGTACTAAAAACGCCTAACCTTTTTTTATTTAGTTTTACTCTAATATGAATTTTCGTTAAGTTCACTAATCCATTTGAGTGCCGACAAGCTCGGTACAAAAAGATATTCACCGCCTTGTAGGGTATTAAATTGCAAAATATTGGTATGACGCTTACGAATTGGCTCATCGGGTACGGTGAACACATCGCTATCAGCGTCACTACCTGCGTGTACGCCTAGCATTGGGTCACGTTCTTCCCCAAGGTTCATAAAGTTACCGTCATTAATCCATTGGCTTTGCAAAAACTCCAGCGTGTCCATGGCATGCGCGTTAATACCAATAAAAAACAAACCCCGCTCTTGACCGTCGTCTTGGGTCACGTTGGGCGGCACGATATCGCCATACGAAACGCTACGGCGGATGATACGGTGAAGACGCACATCGCTTAGAATAAAGTCTTTGGTATTGCGGGGGTTCATACGGCGAGCATGGGCACCAAACGGGCAGCCTTTGCCATAGGGGTCGTCCGTGTAGTCAAATTTATTGTTTGCTACATTGTCTTTGCCGAGGGCTTCATCATCGTGATCTGGGCTTAGGGTAATAGGGGCACCCGAACGCCAGCGACCGAACATTTTTGCCCCCAGTTTATCGGCTTTAGCTGGGTCATTGTCGCTTTGTTCTAGGCAATAGCGGTGAAAGTCAGCCACATTACTGCGGTATTTTCGTAGTACCATAAACGAGCCGTTTTTTCCCAATACTTTAGGCTGTGGCATGGGGGGTACCACGCCCGCCTCACCTTTATAACCTAACACAAATTCACCCGCTGCAATCGGGCGTTCGGTGTTATTTTCAAGGGTGATACCACTGCCATCAACTTCTGGGTTACTGATGCCATCGCGATAACCAAACACGTTTTTGACGTCACCATCTGCGCCAAAATCATGCTCCACTAAGATTTCGATGGCGTTACGGCTGGTATCTAGATAAGGGGCAAACGCCTGTTTAAGTTCGGCAAGTTTGGCTTGCCATTTTTCTTGGCTATCGGCAATCACCGCGCCGCAAATATGAATATCGCCTTTATCACCAAATGGCGCAAGCCAGTTGCTAGGGTCATTATCGCCTTTGTCACCCAAGATATCGGAGCGGCGTGCCATACCTGCTTTGAAATTTTCTGGGAAAGAATCAAGCGAGCTTTGCGGTAACCCTAAAGCTTTTAGCCCCTCATACGTCATCACAATGGTCAAATTGGCATCCATGTCTTTTTGGAAATTTCTTGAGCCTGTGACGTTTGGTAATACCGCTTTTAGTAATTCACGACCCGCATTGCTGTCATTGACTTTTAGCGCGACAAGCGTGCCATAGTAAGGCGCAGGGCGGTCATGCAAAATGATGGCTTGAATATCCTCAAGTTCCATTGTGGCGATATTGGGATAGATAGCGTTCGTTGCCCGTGTGGTGACGCTGTGCAGCTGCGTGCTGATTTTTTGTTTGGCTTCGTGTACCCGTTCTTTGACACTGCCTTTTTCAGCGGGTTTATCGCTGTGTTCAAATTTGTCTTTAACGGCCTCTATGCCATGCTCGATACCATCTTGTAGATGGGTTTTTAATTTGCCAAGTAGGCTTTCATTCGCTGGGTTGTCGTTATTCATGGTTGTTCCTAGCAGGGAATTTTAAAAATTCGATGCTAAGAACCTGCTCACCATACACCACGCTAAATATCGCTTATGGTAAAAGTCACTGAAAAAATCGCTTTTGTATCGAAATTTTAACCTAAAGCTTGCCCGTTCAGAGTACCCTTAGAATAGTACACTGATAAACGTGATATGGTGAATACAGGTTCTAAGCAGGCTTATTGGGCTTGTTCAATGGCTTTATTAATGCCACGCACGATTTTGTCATTACGCGCAATATCGCGAACCGTCAGATGAGGCACACCCACATACCAACCGGTAGCGGTAATCTGATGGTCAAGGATGAATTGCTTGACAGTCGGGTCTTTAATCCCAGGCCAACCCTCTACATTGCCAAAAATTAAGTCCATGAGTTCTGGAATTTTGGTAGCAAAGTCGTTGATGTAGGCATCCCAATCGCCATCATAGGCGGTACAAAACAGGAGCTTGGTGTCATTGTCTAAAAATACTAACCGCAAATCATGCAAGGTTCCTACATTGGTCGCCCCTGCAAGATTGCCTTTGGTAATTTCCAAAATTCGCTTGATACGAGCTGCCCCATCTTTGGTTAAGGGAGCGATAGCGGTGAGTTCAGACACTTTGCCTGATTTTAAGCCCTTTTCACCAGCGCTGGTAACAGAATGGTCATAGCCATCATTAGCGCCCTCTTTTAGATTTGCCATCAGCATTTGGGCTTTTAATGCCACATCGTCTAATAAAGAAAGTTTTTCGTTGTTTTCAGTTGTCATGTTTTATTGCCTTTATAGTTAGTTGATCATTAAGTGAAGTGCATGATTTAAATTTATTTATCCCATTGTTTTATTATTTAAAATTTAAATCTTTTTCATTATATAAGCCGTAAAAAGTAAAAAGCGCTAAATTAACTTTTATCACCCATAAAATTACATAACTAAACTATTGATTAAAAAATTACATATTACAAACTGCAAAGTTAACAGTATTAGGTTGCAAAATTTTTATTGCTATCAATAGGTTATTCAAATTACGAATGTAACCCATTATAGAGAAGTCTTTTTCCTGCTTTGTATTTGCTAAAAAAAGTTGGGATATTGACACTTTGATGATTAACTTTGGCAAAGTAGCTTATTGGTCTAATCTCACTGCATAACTGGCTACCACTTTTAAAAAAAATGTTTATCATTTAAAAGATTTATCAGTTAAAAGATGTTTATCATGGCTAGGGTAGATTCCGCGTACTCTGTCGGATAATAGATATAGATAGGTATAGACGAGGCGCAAAACGTGCTTTACTTAGCACGTTTTATCACAAGTATTTAAGATACATTTAATATGTCTTTAAGATTAATTTAAGATGCAATGGCGTGTTTTGATGCGACAGTGGCGCGTGTTTTTTGGGTTGCCGTGTCACGGGTTTGTTGCGGGGGTGCATAGTTATTAGCAACAATTTCACCAAACGGCCCTGTCAAATTTGGCTTGACCAAGGTGTTTTGGGTGTCAATCGGTAATAATGGGAAAACCAATTCAGCAAACCGATAGGCTTCTTCCAAGTGTGGATAGCCTGAAAAAATAAAGTTATCAATGCCCAAATCAGCATACTCTTGAATACGCGCGGCAACGGTTTGTGGGTCGCCCACCAATGCGGTACCTGCGCCACCACGTACCAATCCAATCCCTGCCCATAAGTTGGGCGAAATTTCTAAGTTATCACGGCGACCGCCATGTAAGGCTGCCATACGTTGTTGTCCCACCGAGTCCATTTGGGCAAATTTGGCTTGGGCGGCGGCAATGGTGTCATCATTGACGTGACTCAATAATTCATCAGCAGCTTGCCAAGCGGCTTCATTGGTTTCACGCACAATCACGTGCAGACGAATACCATAGCTTAATGTGCGACCTTTGGCAGCGGCTTTGGTTTTAAGCTGCTCAATCTTCTCTTTGACGGCGGCAGGCGGCTCACCCCAGGTCAAATAACTGTCAACCTGCTCGGCAGCCAGTGTTTGCGCCGCCTCAGATGAACCCCCAAACCACAAGGGCGGATACGGCTGTTGTAGAGGGGGATATAGCAATTTGGCATCCTCGACTTGCAAGCGTTCACCGTTAAAAGTAAAGGATTCGCCTGTGTGCGAGCGAGTTAAAATCTCTCGCCAAATCGTGGTGTATTCACTGGCTGTCTGATAACGCGTGGCGTGGTCTTCAAAGATGCCATCGCCTTTAAGTTCTTGTTCATCGCCGCCTGTGACCAAATTAAGCAGTAATCGACCATTTGATAGTCGATCAAAGGTGCCTGTCATACGAGCGGCCAGCGCGGGTGTCGTCACCCCAGGGCGTAATGCCACCAAAAATTTTAAGCGAGTGGTCGCATCAATGAGACTAGCAGCGACCAGCCAAGGGTCTTCACATGAGCGACCTGTCGGAATCAACACGCCCTCATAGCCGAGGTTATCGGCTGCCACTGCAATTTGCTTCATATAGGTATGATCAACGGTTCTTGCCCCTTTACTCGTGCCTAAATAACGACTATCGCCATGTGTCGGTATAAACCAAAAAATTTTCATCGTAACCCCTGCTTGTAAGCTCAAAAATTGATTAAGATAACTCGCCTTTTGTCATGGGCGGTTTATCAGTAGCCATAAGCTTAAAGCAAATATCGCTCAATAAAAAATAACAAAAACTGCTTTGGTTAGCACAAAAACTACTTAATAGTTTTGCTGCTAACCCTATCAATTTAATCGCTAAAGCAGTGACATCAAAAAACGCTTTACAGTTTTCACCATAAAGCGTTTTATCGTCAAATGAATTGATATCAACAGCAGATAAACAAGCCCAAATCTTAAAAATGGCCCAGCAAGCGAGACAGCAAGCGAGTTTAATGCGTATTACATCGGATGTAACAGACGATAAGTTTGCCAACTTGCTTATCAGTATTTAGCATTATCAGGATTTAGCATTAGCTGCTAGGTTGTATGGCATCATGCATTGTTGCTTGGGTCAACGTAGGGTTACACAAGGCTAAAAACTGATAGCCAAACCCTCGTAAAAAATGCCCTTGTCGCACCGCCAGCAAGGTGGTATTTTGATGAAATAGCGGCTCGCAA
The DNA here is from genome assembly GCF_031975715.1 of Moraxella sp. CTOTU46711. Taxonomy (NCBI): domain Bacteria; kingdom Pseudomonadati; phylum Pseudomonadota; class Gammaproteobacteria; order Moraxellales; family Moraxellaceae; genus Moraxella; species Moraxella sp. CTOTU46711. The sequence goes on along the minus strand of NZ_DALYMP010000003.1, from coordinate 134,301 downwards.
CTGAGTAATGTTAACTGGGTGTCTTTATTGGGATTAAACGCCATATCCGCGATGATACCAATGCCCATGCCAAACTCCACATAGGTTTTTATCACATCAGAATCCAACGCCGTCATCACGATATCAGGCTGTAATGCTGCTTTGGCGAACGCTTCATCAATCATCGTTCGCCCGGTATGACCACTAATGTAAGTGATAATCGGATAATGGGCTATGTCGGCAAGCGTTACCTGTTCAAGCTGGGTCAACGGGTGATTAGGCGGCACCACAATCGCATGATACCAGTGATAATAAGAAAAAGTCACAAGCTCGCTATAGCTTGACAAGGCTTCGGTGGCAATGCCAATATCTGCTCGCCCATCAAGTAGCATTGCCGCAATTTCTGGCGGCGCGGCTTGTAACAATCGCAAATGCACCTTAGGAAAAAGCTGTTTAAACGCTTGCACAACGGGCGGCAAAATATAACGAGATTGGGTATGGGTGGCTGCGATGGTCAATTCGCCTTTATCTTGGCTGGTATATTGTTCAGCCAAGGTTTTGATATTATTGGCATCATGTAGCATCCGCTCTACAATCACCAATAACTCTTTACCCGGTTCGGTCAAACCTAAGAGCCGTTTACCCTTACGCACAAACAGCCCGACGCCAAGCTCATCTTCTAAGTCTTTGATATGTTTGGATACACCCGATTGTGAGGTAAATAATGCATTGCCTACTTCCGTCAAGTTATAGTCACAGCGCACCGTTTCTCGAATAATACGAAGTTGTTGAAAATTCATAGTCTGTTGCCCCAAATAATCCGATAATGAATAAAACTAGTGTAAGCCGAGCGGCCTAGGACAACAAACGCCTATCAAACAAATTAATATTCCAAAATTACATATATCACTCACACAAAAAAACAAAATTCGAATAACCCAAGCAGTTTGTTGCTCGGGTTGTATTTACTCATACTGAGCTGGTGATGTCAGCTAATACACACTAAGGCATGCGCCCTTCAGGCGACGGATGGATGGGTTTTAGGGGATGATTGAACAGTTTGCGGGTGTAGTCTGGCTTCAGCGCTCGATAAATCTGGCACTGCCACAGAGGGTAATATTTCGGCTTGTTCGACTTGTTTATTAATGCCTAACTGCTGATTGGCTTGCGCCGATTTTTCTTTAATGGCTTGGGCGCGTCTGCCTTTGGCGGGTGCCCACTCAAGTATCGGCAACGCGCGCGCCACGGCTAACACGATACGGTCACGCAACTGTTGGCTTGAGACGGTGTATTCTGGGGTAAAGTCTTTATCCGTCGCATACACGCCTATTGGCAATGTCTGGGCTTGAAAAAAACTAAACAATGGGCGAAGTTGATGCTCTAGTACCAGTGCATGACGCTCGCTACCGCCCGACGCTGCCAATAATACTGGCACATCCACGAGCGCGGTTTGCTCTACAAAGTCAAATAAGTGCTTAAACAATCCGGTAAAAGACGCGCGATACACCGGTGTTCCTACAATCAAGGCGTCCGCCGCTTCAATCGCTGCCAAGTCGTTTTGCACACGTTCGGGTAGTTGGTTACGATAAATCGCCCCACTGAGTAAAGGCCCGATTTCGCTAAGCTTGATAAAATGTACGTTGATGGGTGTGGCTTGTGCCAATTCATCTACAATATTTTGCACCAGACTTTCGGTTTTTGATGGTGTGTTGAGCCCACCCGATACCGCAACGATATTGAGTGGAATGGCTGGATTTGGTTGATTTGTGAAATTTTGAGTGATAGACATCTTTATTCCTTATTTAGTTTAATACCGTAAATCGATGACATTTCGATAAGCCCATTAAACGAAAAATTAAGCCGTTTGTGAAACAACAATATCTGCATTATTTAGCTGATTTTTTGCTATATCAAATTTGCCATATCAAAGGGGTAAATCTGCAGAGCTACAATTGGCGTTTATCGACCCATTGAGCCAAACTATCGCCTGTGGCTTGCACCAACATCACCAATGCCACCAAAACGACAATGACTGATACCATCATTTGCACATCAAAGCGCTGATAGCCATAACGATAGGCAATATCGCCCAAGCCCCCCGCCCCAATCGCGCCAGCAATGGCAGACGAATTAATCATGGTGACAATCGTCACGGTAAACCCGGCAATAATGCCAGGCAATGCTTCGGGCAATAAGACATACCGAATAATCTGTGTACGGTTGCAGCCGATTGCTTGTGCCGCTTCTATGAGCCCTGGGTCAACTTCACGCAGACTCACTTCGGCAATTCGAGCAAAAAAAGGGGTCGCTGCTAAGGTTAACGGCACCACGGCTGCCCACACACCATAGCTTGTACCGACAATCATTCGAGTGGCTGGAATAATAGCCACCATCAATATCAAAAAGGGAATAGCACGCACAATGTTCACCGACCAACCCAAACTTAGATTGGTCAAAAATGATGGGGCAATACCTTGCTCGCTTGAATTGACCAATACCAATGCGATCGGTAACCCCAATAAAAACGCTAAAATCGCTGATACGCCAACCATAATCAGCGTATCAGTCAACCCCGTCAGTAACAACTCAAGCATAACCGATTAACTCCACATGCAAAATTTGATGACCCAAGCGATGCGCTAATTGCGCGACATCTAAACCCGTGGTTGCGACGCCAACGACGATATTGCCTACCAAGTAGCCTTGAATGGTATCCACTTGACTTTGATACAAAGAGACGGGCGCTTCAAATTGTGCAAAAATTGCTTTTAAATCAGGCGCAGATTTTACTGGGGCAACGTATCTTAGGTTGAGCAAGGTATGAGTGGCATTGTGCTTGTCGGTGAGTTTATCCTCACCCAAATCAATGGATGACTGGTTATAGCCTAGTAATTCTTGGGTCATGGTGTGCATGGGTGAGGCAAATACTTTCCACACTGGTCCTGTTTCAACGATTTGCCCTTGGTTAATGACAATCACTTGGTCACAAATATCTCGAATGACTTGCATTTCATGGGTAATGAGCACAATGGTAATGCCAAGTTTTTTATTAATTTGCTTGAGTAACTGCAAAATCAACTGGGTACTTTCTGGGTCTAGTGCTGATGTGGCTTCATCACACAATAAAATTTTGGGTTCATTTACGAGCGCCCGCGCAATGCCCACCCGCTGTTTTTGACCGCCTGATAACTGAGAAGGATACATCAATGCTTTATCACTGAGCCCCACCATCTCGAGCACTTGCGCCACACGTTTCTTGATATCAGCCTGACTTACCTTGGCGACTTTTAATGGCAAGGCGACGTTGTCTTGTACCGTTTTACTCGACAGCAGATTAAAATGCTGAAAAATCATACCAATGCCTTGTCGCAGCTGTCGTAGCTGGGCTTGGTTGAGTGAGGCCACATTGTTATCATCGATATAAACATGACCATCACTAATCGACTCCAAGCCGTTGATAATGCGTAATAAAGATGATTTGCCTGCCCCGCTTTTACCGATAATACCCAGAATTTTGCCTGTTGGCACCTCAAGCGAGATATCTTTTAGTGCATGTATCGTTTGCGCTTGTCCTTGATAAAACTTATTGACCTTATCGATTCGGATATAGGGAGGTGATGAATGACTGTCATCTTGGGTAATATGAGTAAACGACTGCATAGCATGATCCTTTGTAATTGTTATGGCTAAAACTTGTTAACGCATTACGAGGTCCAACCTGGAAACCAAAGTTTTCCCCCGATTTCTTTGTCAAGCACTTGTTTTACGTTGGGTGACGTTTGATAAATGTGAATGAATTTTTTCAGCTGTTCGGCTCGTTCAGGATTTTTTTGGGCAAAATCATCCCGAGTGACAAATAAAATCGCATAGCGGTTGTTGGTGGTATCATCAAGGATTAAGGCTTGATTGGGGTCAATGGTTTTGGCTAAGCGCAAATAATGCGGGTAGCTAAACACCAAATCAGCATCATCAACCGCTCTTGCGGTCTGCGGGCCTTCGACTTCAACAAACTGCAATTGTTTTGGATTGCTGCTGATATCGCTTAAGTTAGACAGAAAATTATTTGGGTCTTTTAGCCCAATTAATTTTGCCTGTTGCAGCAGTAGTAGCGCTCGCCCTTGATTAACAGGGTCATTTGGCACCACCACACGGGCACGCGTCGGCAATGCCGCTAGGCTTTGGTATTTTTTAGAATACAAACCGACATGGGTGGCAACCCCTTTCCCCAATGCCGATAGCTTATACTCTGGATGCTGTTTGAGTGCATTGGTTAAAAACGGCTGATGTTGAAAATAATTGGCATCGATGTCGCCACTGTTAAGTGTTACATTTGGGGTATTCCAATCCGTAAACTCGACCAATTTGACGTTGATACCTTGCTGTTTTGCCGCCGCGACTGCTTCTTTAAGTGGATTGGCAAAAGGCGGGCTAATACCGATGGTTAACGGATTGTCTTTGGTGACGTTTGATGCTTGGCTTTTATTGTAAAATGCCCAGCCGCTCAGTAACACCAAGACAGCAATGATGGTTACTCCCAAAACAGTAGCACGATGTTTTGCTGCGATTGCCATAATAGCTCCTTAAAAATGATGGTTTAAAAATAGCTGCTTAGAAATAGCTGCTTAAAACATAAAAAACTGATAGCACTAAAAAATGTCGTCTAAACAAGCCCTTAACATCGAAAGCTTTGCACTGGGTGTGAACTGGGTAACCGCTCACCTTTGCCAATGAGCTTGTGGCGTAGACTGCCTTGTTTGTATTCGGTTTTGAAGCGTCCACGACGTTGTAGCTCAGGAATGACATACTGGATAAAGTCCTCGTAAGACTCAGGCGTGACCGTGCGAGTGACATTAAAACCGTCAATCCCTGTCTCATCCACCCAAGTCAACAATGCCTCAGCCACCTCGCGCCCATCCCCCACGATCAGCGGATAGCGTCCCCCTAACCGATGCTCTGCTATCAGCTGCGCTTTGGTAACCTGCTGATGCTGAAAGCGCTGGTTCACCGACGCAATGCTATTGGTTTGTTGGTAGGCAATCACCTCATCATCGGCATACTGTGATAAATCAATCCCCACCGAACTTGAGTAATGTGCCAATCCTGCCTCGCTACTGGCATAGCCTTCATACTCCGCCAGTTTTGCTTGGGCAAGGTCGTGACGCTTGTCTGTCACTACCGTGATTCCCATCAGCACTTTGATGTCATTGGGATTGCGACCCTGTGCTTTTGCCAACTGGCGAATCGTCTCCACCTGCCGTTTAATCGCTGATTTTTCACCACCCCCAATAAAAATCGCCTCCGCGTGCTGGGTGGCAAATGCCAAACCTTTGGCTGATGCCCCTGCTTGAAATAACACAGGCGTGCGCTGAATAGACGGCATCACTTGAAAAACGCCGTCACTTTGGTAAAAACGCCCTTGATGGTGAATCGCTTTTACCTTGGCAGGGTCAGTAAAAATGCGCGCCTGTTTGTCTATTTTGACTGCATCGTTTTGCCATGAGCCTTCCCAAAACTGGTAGCACAACTGCAAAAACTCGTCCGCTTGCTCATAACGTAAATCATGCGCCTTTAGCCCTTGATTACCAATCAATCGTTCAGCGCTGTCCAAATACCCTGTCACGATATTCCATCCCAAACGACCTTGGGTTAAGTGATCTAGACTCGCCATACGTCTAGCAAATTGATAAGGCGTCTCATAACTTAAATTTACAGTGATACCAAAGCCCAAATGCTCGGTCACCGACGCCATGGCAGACACCAAGGTGGTCGGGTCATGGCTTGGCAATTGCACCGACTCTTTAAGGGTCACATCGATGTTATGTTGATAAACGTCATAACAGCCTGTGATATCCGCCAAAAACAACCCATCAAACAGCCCTTGCTCCAAGGTTTTTGCCAAGCCTGTCCAATAGCTAAGCTCATTGAATCGATAAGATTCATCCCTTGGGTGCGTCCACAAACCATGATTGATATGCCCAGCGCAATTCATATCAAAGGCGTTTAGAATAATCGGCTTTGGCGGGTTATTTTCTTTTTTTACCGTCTCACCCATCACAACGTCCCTCGCCGTGGCGGCAATACGCCATTGAGTACATAGTTGGCAATAAAGTAGTATTTCCACCGTGCCGCATCGTGCAAGGTATGCACCCGTGCGTTTCGCCAAAATAAGTCTAATCCTTTGTCACGTTGGCTACCGCGACTGCCTGCCAGCTCAATGAGCTGTGAGGAGGTTTTTAGTGCCACTTCGGTGCTTAATGCGCGCACTGCCGCGACCGCCAATGACGCTTGGGCAATATTTTGCTCATTGGGCGTTGGACGAGCGGCATCGATGGTTTGGGCAGCGTGTTTGAGTAACACCTCCACCGCTCGCACATCTGCCGCACTGCGCCCAATTTGCAATAGCGTGAGTGGGTCATCGGTGGCTTTATCCACGCCCGAATCAATCCAAGGACGAGCTTGCCGCACTTGTACCAAAGTTTCATCAAACGCCCCACGTGCAATACCTGTCTCAATGGCGGCGTGCAACAGCTGGGCAAACGGCCCGCAAACCGTTGGACTTTGATAGGCTGTATCCAAAGCAATGACATCGTCTTTATCTACAAAAACTTGGTCAAATAAGACCGTGCCTGAGCCTGTGGTACGTTGACCAAAACTTTGCCAATCATCAATTAGCGTGAGACCTTTGGCGTCTCGCTGCACAAATGCCAAAAATTCACGGTCGTTGTCATCTTTTACCAAAGTCGGAATACGGTGTGCAAACAGACTGCCTGTGCAGTAAAATTTTTCGCCATTGATTAGATAACCGCCTGGCGTTGAGGTGAGTTTGGTGGTTTTATCAACGGCATTTTTGGGCTTAAACTCAGCCAACGCATTGCCTAGCCGCGCCCCTTGTAATACCTCAGCAAAAATTCGTTGCTGCTGGGCTTCTGTCCCCGTGTTTTTTAATACTTCTAACGCATAGTAATGATTTTGCGGAATTTGCCCAATCGCCCCATCTGCACCACTCAATAGCGCAATGATTTGAGCGAGGGTCCAACTTGATACATCAGCGCCGCCAAAGCGTTTTGGCACGGTGATTGCCCATAACCCTGATTGGCTCAAGCTTTCAATTTCTGCAAAGGGTAATAGCCGTTCGCGGTCTCGTTTTATACGCGCTTGTTTAAACGATTGGGCAAGCTGATAGGCGATTTCTAATGCTTCGTTGTCCGACTTGATGATATGGGCGACTGGCGCAGGTTTGACTAGCGAGGCTTGAACGTCCGTTACTGGACGGGTGATGGTATCTGACATGGTGTTTTCCTTACTTTCTAAATCCAAGCATGACGGTTGGGCAATTTGTGATTTAAGTAATAATCGCCCAATGCGTGCAACTTCCAGCGCACTGGGTCATGCAAAGTATGCACGCGGGCATTTCGCCAATGCCGATCCAAGCCATGCTCGCTAAGTGATGAACGACTACCGCCAATTTCAAACAGTTTTTCAGAAATCGTGAGAGCGGCGTCATTGGCATATACTTTGGCTTCTGCCACTTTGATAGACGCGAGTGCTGCCTCTTCTGCGGTGACAAAATCCAATCTATCCAGCGTATCCAAATAATCAGCCGCTTCTTGCAGTAATAGGGTAGCCGCATCCAAGCGTACTTTTAACTTTCCCACTACTTGTAGCAAATACGGCTCAAAGCGCGCAGCTTCGACTTTGGCATCGACAATGGGACGGGCTTTTTTTGCCACGGCTAAGGTATCTTCAAACGCCCCTTCTGCAATTCCGACATCAATCGCCGCTTGTATCAGCTGAGAATAAGCTCCTCGATAGGTCGGTGCATCGCTGAGCAAACGCTCATCAAAAATTAGCTCAGGTAGGACTTTGACTTGGTTGAGTTTGACCGTGCCGCTTGAGGTGGTACGCAGTCCAAAACCATCCCAATCATCTACTACCTCAACGCCGGTTGCGGCTTTATCAATAATGGTCAGTACCACATGACCTTCAGGGTGTAAGGCTTTAATCGCCAAGTAATCGGCAAAACTGCTGCCTGTTGAATAGAATTTTTCCCCGTTAAGATAGTAACCATTGTTGGCAATGGTCAATGTCGTCGCCAAGGTTTTGCTGTCTTTGGTGTCACGTTCTGGCCCGCCATTGGCTAAGCGACTGCCTGACAAAATCTCGCCAAAAATAAAGTGTTTTTGACTGTCATTGCCGATGATATTGATGATATTGAGTAGGCTGATTTGATTTTGTGGAATCAATCCAATATTGGCATCGGCTTTGCTCAAAATGCGAAAGACGTCTGCCAAGGTACGATTTGACACTTCGGCGCCGCCATATTGTTTGGGAATACGTATGCCGCCAAGCCCGGTTTGGCTAAATAGGTCCATCACTGCAAAAGGCAATTGTCGCTGTTGGTCGCGCTCGTCGCGCTTGATGAGGGCAAAAGCCGCCACTTGCTTGGCAGCTTGAATGGCTTGCTCATCAGTGACAATGCGTTGCGCTGGGGCATATTTATCAAGTGGCTGATTAAAATCCGTCATGCTAATTCCTTATGGCTAAATGCTTAAATAAGGCATCATGGTAAAGATTTTTTTTCGCAAAGATAACCAAGATATTTTGCTATCTATAGCAAGAAATATGATGAACAACATGTCATTTGATTGATTGGGTGAACATAAGAAAAGCCCATTAATTTTTTAATGGGCTTATATCAGGGCTTAGACCAACAGGTAAATTTTTGGATAAATTTCTAACCAATAACAAAGCTAATTTGTAGAGATAGGTTTTTTCAAACCATCAAAAATATCCCCACTGTCGGCTATAATTTACTGTCAGCTGATATTGATTTTCATCGATACCCGCTGCTTTGAGGGCTTTTTTTAACTCCCATGTATCAAAGACGGCTTGGGAGCAATGATTGCTAAAGCCAAATTGCACTAACACCGTCTTTGGCAATGGGATTTGACTTTTGATAGTGGTTGATTGGGTAATCATAAATTTATCCAATAGTTTGCAAACACATGGTTAGAGAGCCAATAGCCTAGCGGTAGATTGACCAAAACACCCGCTGTAAACGCAAGTACAGGTTTAATGCCCACGCTTGCCAATGCTTTAAATCGCGTTGTCATACCAATTGATAAAAATGTTAAGGTAAAAAACCAACCGCGATAGTCTTTGATAAGACCTAATGCTTGTTTATTAAAGGCTTCAGCGTTGGGTGCAATCAGTACAAATAAGGTAGTGATGATTGAGGCAATAAAAAAACCGATAATAAACTTAGGAAATCGACGCCAAATCTCTGATTTATCAATTCGCTCGTTCGTTGAAGCACGCTCCCAGACGGTGACCGATAAATAAGCTGCCAAAAATGCCCATAATCCAACAAACATATCTCGGCCTACCACTTTCATTAATGTAAAGGCTTGGGTAGCAGACTCATTACCAATCGCTTCAACCGCCGCAAAACCAGCCGCATCTGCAAATTCAGACGTTCCAATCCAGGCACCGGCAATCGCAGGTGGCAAATCCAACAACTTACAAGCAAATGGCAGCGCAAAAATCATAATTACCGCCCACACAATCACCAACGAAATTGACGCCGCCACATGCTCATGCTTGGCTCTACAGGCACCGCCAATGGCAATCGACGCTGACACCCCACACACCGAGCCACCTGCCCCAAGGGTCGCTGCAAATCGGTTATCAAGCTTGAATACTTTTGTTGCTACGAAATAAATGGTAGAAAAAGTCACAACCGAAACAATTAAGGCTTGTACGATGGCCGCCGGACCCGCTTTTAAAATCGTAGTGAAGGGTAAGGTCGCCCCCATTAAAATAATACCAATTTTGACATAGTATTCGGTTCTCAGCACTTCCTTTAATTTATCAGCAATTGAGGTAAAATTGCCAAGTAACAGACCAATGAACAAGGCTACTAAAGGACTTTCTAGTTGCCATGCTTTGACAGTCTTATTACTGCTTAAAATCAAAATGCCCGCCGCCATCAAAAATAATAAGATAAATTTGGCTAAAAATGGGGGTAACTTTATTTCTGGTTGCGCGGATTTGGCACCCAAAAATAGCAATAACCCAAAACCAATCGCTAAGCTTAGCAGTCCTAGGATTGAATGGCTAACTAGGTTAAATAGCTCACTAAAGTCTGACCAAGGTTTTATTTTGACATTTAAGTTGGTGATAGGTATTTGCAATATATACAAGGTGCAAATCACCACCACAATAAATAGTCCCAACACAACCGACCAATTATCCTCATTTTTTAAAAATTTCATGACCGCACGCTCCTTTCTCCCAGTATTGATATAGCACTTGCATCAAATAAAAAAGGCATTATTCCATAAATTATTGATTACACTTAATAACCATAACTGATATGAACATAAGAAATTCTGCTAACAGGCGGTACTGTGACCGCATAATGTTTAGGTGTTTTTTACTGACTGACTTAGCACCAATGAAAGCGCTGAGCAAAGATTTGACTAGCCTAGACAGAGAGAAGCAAATCAATTAAGTTTATCATTAAAAAAGCCCATTAATTTTTTAATGGGCTTTTGCTAAATAAGTGTTACCAAAGGGTGTCAGTGGCTTGCCATTGAACGATTGACAGACTCAATGCACCGCTAAAATTTTATCAAGCACAATTTGCTCAAGTGGTGCAGTTTTAGTCATGTTATTACGGGGATGTGGCAATAAGATTGGCAAGTCCAGTCCAATTTTGCCTTGTTCAATTAAAATCACCCTATCAGCCGTGATGACCGCTTCACTGACATCATGGGTCACTAAAATCACCGTAAATCGATGTTCTTGCCATAATTTGACCAACAGTTGCTGCATATCAAGACGGGTTAACGCATCGAGCGCCCCCAATGGCTCATCAAGTAGCAACAGCTGCGGACGATGAATAATCGCTCTGGCCAAAGCCACTCGCTGCTTTTGCCCCCCTGACAATGCCGATGGCCAATCATCCGCCCGCTCTGCCAAACCGACCTCTGCCAACGCTTTCAACGCTTGCGCTTTCCAGTCTGGCGTTTTTAGCCCAAGCCCCACATTTTCCAGTACCGTTTTCCAAGGTAATAATCGGTCATCTTGAAACATCAGCCGCGTGGCTTGTCGCCATGCCTGAGGCGACATTGCTTGATTGGCAATTGACATGGCTGTCAACTCCCCACTACTCGCCGTTTCTAACTGAGCAAGTAAACGCAGCAACGTTGATTTGCCACAGCCACTGTGCCCGACAATAGCGATAAAATCACCACTTTGAATGTGCAAATCTAGGTTTTTAATGACTTCTCGATTGTCAAATTTTTTGACCACATTTGTTAAGCTTAAAGCCAATCCTGCTGATGTTTTTGATGGCGCTCTTGAAGGCGCTGACAATGGTGCTGACAATGGCGTTGACATTAGTGTGCTCCTTGTTGATACGCGGGGTGCCATTTGAGCCAAACAAACTCAAGCTTTTTGGCAATAAAATCGGCTAAAAACCCTAATAATGCATAAACCAAGATTGAAAACATAATGATATCAATCTGAAAAAACTCGCGAGCGTGCATGGCTAAATACCCAATGCCTGTGGTGGCCGAAATGGTTTCCGCCACAATCAGCGTCAGCCACATAATGCCCAATGAAAAACGCACCCCAACCAAAATACTCGGCAATGCGCCAGGTAAAATCACTTCTTTAAACAATGCCCAACCTGTTAAATCATAGCTTTTTGCCATCTCAACTAGTTGTTTATCTACATTACGAACGCCATGATAGGTATTCAAATAAATCGGAAAAAATGTGCCAACTGCCACTAAAAAAACCTTTGCCGCTTCATCAATCCCAAACCACACGATGACCAGAGGAATTAGTGCCAAATGTGGAATGTTTCTCAGCATTTGAAAGGTGGTATCCAATAACGTGCGAAATACAGGCAAAGTGCTGGTCAATAGTCCAAACCCCAACCCAAACAACCCGCCAATCAACAACCCCGCAAACGCTCGCAGCGCACTAATACCGAGATGCTGCCAAAGCTCACCACTTTTTATGAGTTGATAGCCCGCTTGAAGAACGGCATGGGGTGACGAAATATTTTTAAGGTAAGCTTCAGGCAGTAATTGAAAACTTGCTACCAGTTGCCAACCCGCCAACATAAGTAACGGCAACCACCAACCCCCCGTACGCTCAAATAGGGTTTTAATAACCTTGCGGGTTGACAATGTCTTGACTGACGTATCCACCCTTATCGGTTTAGTAGGTAGCGGCTTTGATACCGCTACCACTGAATTATCCGCAACAAAACTTGACGTTTTCATAAACAATCTCTCAATGCAAATTTATCAATGCAACTTTATTAATGCCTGTTAAAAGCTTAACTGTCGGCTGTATCGCTTCAAAGTAGTAAGTGTAAGCTAGCGTCATAAAGGTTACCTACCCTTTTTTACTAGCCATGTTTTTACTAGCAATAGCTTTTACTTGGGTGGATACCAGACAATATCTTTTACCTGTATTTGTTTTGGCAGCAATTTATTTTTATAAAAAGTATCAGCTTCTTGCTGCTGCGCTTGAATGATGTCATCGGTGATATAGTTGACACCGTAATTTCTTGATTTCACCGAGGCTAACGCCACGTCAGGTTTTAGATTGGTGACTTTTTGGATCATTTTGCTAAAAGTTACCGGGTCAGCGGTAATGGCTTTATCCGCTTCATCAATGGCTTTGACAATGTCTTTAACCACATCGGGATGTTTTTGAGCAAAATCCGTTGATGCCAAATAAAACGATGTATTATTGGGCTTAAGACCTGTAGCGTCGGTCAAAACTCGCGCTTTTAGCTCAATTTTGGCACTCGATAGATAAGGCTCCCAAACGGTCCAAGCATCCAGTTTCCCCGATTCAAAGGCAGCACGGGCGTCAGATGGTTGTAAATACTTGACATCTATGTCTGCAAAACTTAGTTTGTCACGTTCCAATGCTTTTAGTAACGTATAGTTGGCACTAGAGCCTTTAGTCACCGCCACAGATTTACCTTTTAATTCAGCCACTGACTTTAAGGTTGAATCGGCGGGGACAATGACGGCTTCAGACTGTGGTGAAGGATTTTCATAGGCAACATACACCAGATTACTACCCGCGGCTTGGGCAAAAATGGGTGGCGTGTCCCCTGTGGTGCCAAAGTCAATATTGTTGGTATTTAGCGCTTCTAGCATCGGCGGTCCCGATTGAAACTGCACCCAATTGACTTTGATGCCGGATTTTTCGAGCGACTTTTCAAGCAGCTTACTTTCACGCAAATACACCAACGCCCCTGAACTTTGTAATCCGATACGCACTTCTTCGAGTGGTTTTGAATCAACGGTCTTAGTGTCATTGGTCTGTGCTTCATTGGTGGTTGCCGCATTGGCAGATTTGGTGGTATTTTGCTGGCAACCTGCTAATAGCAAGCTAATACTAAACCCCGAAATAAGTAGAGCAGAAACTTTTTTCATTACAACACCTTATGCAATATTTAGGACAATTTGTCCTTATCCTCAAAATTTTTCATTTTTTTCGATATGAAATGCTATAAAGCCCTATCAAGTATCATCGAATGGTGACATTATTCCACAGAATAATAACAAAGCTTAATAATTATAATTGATAAGAATATAGAGGATTCTGCTAACCGCTCTACAATGCGGATACTTTAGCTTGCGGATATATAAGGGAAGTGTGAATAGATTAACTGCTGTTATCCGTAGAAAAAAAGGCGCAATCTTTAATCAAGCAGACCCGATAAAGCAACTTGCTGACCAGTACAGTAGACTTATGTACTTATTAGCTTAATCACTTAGCTTAATCACCTAAATGCAATCTAACTGAGCAGTTTTGAGCGGTAATTAAAAGGGTTCGTTTAATGCGCAGCAAATTTGGTACGCTTAAAGATTGGATTGAAGGTTATATTGTAGATGGAATTGAAGGAAGATAGGATTGAAGGGTGTTTGGTATTATTCAGTTTCGACTCATAGCCGCTTGCAGTTTGTGAAATTGGCTTTCACTGGGTTATTATTGAAAAGATTGTGAACAAATTTTTGCAAGCAACAAGGCTGCATAACAATAGCAGCCTTGCCCTTGTGAGTCATTCAGTTAAATTCAGCCAGTCGGTTACATTCAAATAGAAGCCGCTGTAAAATGCTGATGAAGATGGGCTTTATTTTCTAAATCATCGGCAATGGCAATCGCTAAATCCGCCACACTGATACCTGCAGGTATATCGCCGTTCATCAACAGTTGGTTGTCACCTAAACGATACTCTCCTGTACGCTCTTCACTATAACCAGCGGTTACACCAAGCATGGCAGGCGGAGAAATAAACGCCCAATTCACATCACGACGGTCTGTTAACGATTTGATTAAATGGCGTGCTGCATTGGCACCGTCAAAGATTTCTTTAGGAAAATCTGGTGTATCAATCAACTGTTTATTGTCAGCGACATACAAACTACCAGCACCGCCGATAATCAGCAGATAAGGTACATTTGCCTGTTTACCACCTTCGATAATCGCCTGAGAACCTCGTGTAAATTCTTCACCAATATTGGGGTTAGTCCATCCGGGGTTATATGCACTCACAACGGCATCAAACCCTTGTAATTTTTGTGGAAAATCCGCACTCATCACGTCAGCTTGTACAGCGGTGACATTGTCTTGGGGTTCAACTTTATCAATATGGCGGGCAAACGCAGTAACTTGATGTCCACGTTGTGCTAATTCTTTGACAACCGCTTTCCCAACATACCCTGTGGCTCCGATGACGGCAATTTTTTGTGAGTTCATTTTTGTTCCTTTATTTGACTGAGTTAAGATAAAGCTATTATAAAACGCTTATTCACAAACGATTAGTCTGTAATAAGCTAAAATATTATTAGCTAAAAGACAATAATAGAGAAGTTATCATGAATCAATCTGACTTTGGGCAATTACTGATTTTTCATAGTATTGTTCAAGAAAAATCGATTACCAAGGCGGCTAAAAAGCTAGGTATCGCGATACCATCGGTAAGCAAGGCGCTTAAGACATTGGAGCGTAATGTTGGTATTGCCTTATTCGTTCGCACAACACGTAAACTACAATTAACCGACGCTGGCGAACAACTTTACGGCCAAACCCGAGAACCGATTTCTAGGTTACAAAACACTTGGCAACATATTGGAGATCAGTACCAACAACCAAGTGGTCTTGTACGAATTACCCTATCACAGCTACATTTCGAGCTGATATTTAAACCTTTTTATGCAGAATTTTGTGCGCGTTATCCAAAGATAATTTTGGAATTCTCTATTAATAATGCTAGTGTGGATTTGATAGAAGCAGGGTTTGATTTGGGGGTAAGATTTGGTAATAACTTGACTGATAACGTGGTGGCTAAGCCCATTTATCCTGCGTTTCGGCAAGGGCTGTATATTTCTTTAGACTATGCAAGCAAATACGGCATACCAAAGACCCTAGATGATTTACAACATCATCGGATGATTGGCTTTCGTTTTATGAGTAGTAATCGAATCGAGCCCTTATTTTTGCAGATAAATGGGGAAAATAAACTACAACCCATTGAAAACACGCTGATTTTTAATGATTCTGAACAAGTGTTAGATGCCACTTTGCAAGGTTTAGGCATAGGGCGAATCTTCGAACCTTTAGCAACCAACTCAGCGCTGATACCCGTACTTGAAGAATATTGGATAACCTTTCCTGCCAATTATTTATACTATTTGCCGACACCTGTTAAAGCTAAAAAAATACAGCTTCTCATTGATTTTTTAATGGAGAAATTTGGCGGTTAGGCCTCATCTTAAATTAACAATCTGTGTTCATGACTATGAAAATTAAGTCGATAACAATCCTTGGTTCGCATTTCTCACCCAATTTAATTGCACTGTTAGCCTTTATCAAAGAGCATCATGGTAGTCGCACCCAATGGTAATGCCTATGTGGGAAATTTTGGCTATGATTTAATGGGAGGGGCTGACCATAAGGATACAGGGATCGTGTTGGTAAAACCAGATGGTTCAACACAAAAAGTTGCCGAAGGTTTATCCTTCCCTAATAGTATGGTGATAACACCCGATGAGAAAACACTGATTGTCAATGAATTATTTGGCAATCGTATCTCTAAATTTGCCGTTCATGCGGATGGCAAACTCGGGGAAAGACACGATTTTGCCAGCTTTGGGAGTTTAGGCGATGAACCAAGTGTCGCTAGACGTATGGAAAAAGCAATGATCAAGCCTGATGGGCTTGCTTTAGATGCTGAAGGCGCTGTTTGGTTTGCCGATACAGTGAATCAAAGAGCCGTTAAAATGGCAGAAGGGGGTGAGATACTCGAAACAGTTGACGTCGCTCCAGAACTAGTGTTTGCTGTGACTTTGGGGGGTGATGACGGCAAAACACTGTTTATGTGTGTCGCACCTGATTGGGATAAAGCAAATCGTAAAAGTGAAAACCTTGGACGTATGATATCAACCAAAGTCTCAGTGGGTCATGCAGGTACACCTTAATGCACAAAACAATCTATACCGTTAAAGCATAAATTTTTGCGTAAGTCCTAATATACAAGTTGTGGTTCAAATCAATACGATAGTTTATTGCTGAAATGAGAAAGCCGTTACTGGGGATTCCCTGTAATGGCTTACAAGTTCAATAAAAACAGGTGTTTTGACTAAATTGTCGGCTCAATCTTTTCCCCATCTTCTTTGATAAAGGTTTTGGTTAAGGGCGTATCAATCAAATCTAGTACAACTTCGGAAGGACGGCACAGCTTAACGCCTTTATCACTCACAACGATTGGACGATTGATTAGAAGTGGGTCAGCTAACATAGCTTGAATAAGGTCATCATCAGTCAAACTAAGGTTATCTAGCCTACGTTCAGCGTAAGGCGGCACATTTACACGCAGTAATTGTCTTGGGGTAATACCCATTTTGGTAATTAAATCATGCAGGGTTGTTTCATCAGGTGGGTTATCCAAATACTGAATAACAGAAGGCTCAATGCCTTGATGTTTGATAAGAGCAAGCGTGTTGCGTGATGTGCCACAGTTAGGGTTGTGGTAAATTGTGATATTTTGCATACTTGTTCCTTTTTAAGTTTTAAAATTATTGAATTATTGGTAACCAAATTGCCAATGCAACCAATGTAGCCACCAATACAGGCAAGGTTAAAATAATACCGACTTTAATATAATAGCCCCAACTCACCGTAATATTTTTACTGGCTAAAACGTGCAACCATAATAAGGTAGCGAGTGAGCCAATCGGGGTAATTTTCGTGCCTAAATCACAGCCTATTACATTGGCATAAATCATGGCTTGCTTTATCATGGGGTCATGGATAGTCGCCTCATCAATCGCTAAAGCCTGAATTAGCACCGTTGGCATATTATTCATGACAGATGAAAGCCCTGCCGATAATAACCCTGTTCCTACTGTAGCTGTCATCATGCCATGATTAGCGAGTTGGCTTAACTCATGAGCTAAATAATCGGTCAGCCCTGCATTTTTTAAACCATACACCACCAAATACATACCCAATGAAAATATTACCACTTGCCACGGGGCATTTTTGATAATCGGCAGCACCGTTATTTTTTTACCCATTTTCGCTACCACAAGCAACACCAACGCTCCAACCCCTGCAATGAAGCTAATGGGCACACCTATAGGCTCAAGCACAAAAAAACCCAACAAAAGTAACGCCAACACCACCCAACCCATGATAAAGGTATTTTTATCCATGATAGCCGATTGTGAGCTTTCGATTAAATCCAACGCATAAACCGTAGGAATGTCTTTATGATAAAACCCATACAATACCAATAATGAGGTGACAACCGCTACCACGTTTACTGGTATCATCACTTTGGCATAATCGGTAAAAGGGATTTTAAAAAAGTCAGCCGACACAATATTTACCAAATTAGACACCACGAGCGGAATACTGGCGGTATCAGCGATAAACCCTGCTGTCATAATAAAAGCAAGAGTAGTCGCAGGGGAAAAGCGTAACGTGGTTAAAATCGCAATCACAATGGGTGTTAATATCAAAGCCACACCATCATTGGCAAACAATGCCGATACCACCGCCCCAAGTAGCACAATAAACGCAAACAACCGATTACCGCTACCTTTTGCTAATCTTGCAACGTGCAAGGCGATATAGCGGAAAAAGCCTGCTTCATCAAGTAACAGACTAATGATGATAATGGCAATAAAGGCAAAGGTAGCGTTCCAAACAATATTCCACACTACAGGAATATCGGCAACCGTTATTACCCCTAATAGCAAAGCTATCCCAGCCCCGATACTGGCAGTCCAACCGATACCCAAGCCTTTAGGTTGCCATATTACAAATATCAAAGTCACTAGAAAAATGAGTAATGCGGTAATCATTGACTGCCTATAGAAACCTGTTAAAATTGATCTATACTATAATCTATATATTTGGATATGTAAATATATGAATAAAACAGACTTTCTCAAGGCGTTAAGCGACCCCACCCGATTAAAAATTGTGCAACTACTTAATCAGAAGCAAGCGTTATGCGTGTGTGACATCATCAGCGAGTTAGACCAACCACAGCCAACTATCTCACGGCATTTAAACCAATTAAAGCAAATCGGTATTTTAGAAAGTGAGCGTAAAGGCACTTGGATTTGGTATTCGATTAGTCAAGAGTTGCCAAGTTGGGGCAAAGCGATAATTGGTGCATTGGAATTAAATTAAAGGCGTTTCCTCGCTTAATTCAAAATACCTCTCCATAGGTGTTTTTCCCTTCAAAGCTGAATGTGGTCTTAGCCAATTAAGGCTATGTCTGAGCTGTTTTATTTTAGGGGAGAGTTACAGCTAGCGATGGCGTCATCGTTGTTTCAATCCATGATAAGACATTTTCCCATAATGGTTGGGCATTGGCTCTAAAATAGCCCATATGCCCAATCTTGGGCAGTGATACAGTTAAGGGAATGTCTAGCAAGGTTAAGTCTGCGTTTGTATAGCCTTGCATAAAGGCATCCCGAGATTTTGGTAATGCCCACAAATCATCCACCGCGTTTGCCGCCACAATAGGCATCTTTATTTGGGCAAATTTTTCTTGCATTTTTTCTGATACAATTGGGTCATCAAAAAAATAATGCGGATATTTGCACCATTGTCGCCACTGCTTATAGACACCATAAGGCAAATCTTCACCCATTCCCAACATTGACATCGGGGTATAACCTTTAAAGAACGTTAAAGCAGGTAAGATAGCATTCCACAACAAATTAACGCGCATCGATTCTCGGCGTGTCATCCATCCACGCCACCCTGCACCCGTAGCAAAGACATACATATCTGAAATTTTATAATGGTTGGGTAGAAGTCCAAAGGCATGACCACCAAATGAGTGTCCAACGATAAAGGTTGGGGTTTCACCTGTGGCAATTTCATCAATCACTGCCGCCAAATCTAACCTAGCCCAATCAAGAAAACTTGCTTTAAAGCCTTTAAGCCTCGCTACCTTAGATCGAGCAATGCCCCTATAATCAAATGTCACTGTGCGATAGCCATTGTCTGCGGCAAACCTAGAAAATCTTTGGTAAAATTGTTGTGGCACACCCGTTGCCCCTGCGATCACAATCGTGGCTTTATACTCATCAGGCTCATAGCTTGTGGCTGCCAATGCGAAGCCATCGGCTGCTACAATGGTAAAATCTCTTTGGGTGAAGTGTTCACAAGTAGGTGTCATAAGTCACAATTCATTGGTTGATAAAATGCGTCGATAAACTAGGCATTGACCTTAGTCATCTCTTTACTTGCCTTGAAACTGAGCTGGTCGTTTCTCTCTTAAGGATGCGACACCTTCTGCAAAATCTTGGGATAAAAACAAATCTGGTAAGTAACCAAGGACATTGGCAAAGGCAGTTTTAGGATCTTGCTCAGTCCCTTGTTTGGCAGATTGTAATAAACGTTTGACGGCTAAAGGGGCAGAATGGCTGCTAATCTGTGTGGCAATCTTAAGTGCGACGGCAAACTGCTCGCCTTTAGGCACTACTTGGCTGACCAATCCCATCGCATCTGCCGTCGCGGCATCAAAGCGATCGCCAGTGAGCAAATAAGGCATGGCTTTTTGCCAACCTGCCGTTTGTACAAAACGGATGGTTGCCCCACCAAACGGCATCAAGCCTCGTTGCACCTCCATTTGGGCAAAGCGGCTGTCATCACTGGCAATCACAATGTCGGCATTGAGCATCAGCTCGATACCCGCCGTAAAACAAAGCCCTTGTACCGCAACGACATAAGGTTTAGTACGCGGCATGCCAGATACGCCCCACGGGTCAATACGGTCGTTCGGATAATCAAAAATACCTGACAGTACCTTGTCTTGCAGCTCCATTAGATCAAGCCCTGTGGTGAAATTCTCCCCACGCGCATACAGTAAGGCGCAGCGTAATTCATCCCGCTGCTCATACTCAGTAAGCGCCTTTGATAGCTCTTGAATCATCAAGCTATCAAAGGCGTTATATTTCTCTGGGCGATTGAGCTCAATGAGTAACACACTATCTTTTTGTTCTACATTCAGACGGACATAATCGGTCTGGAAACTGGCTTTATCTTGGTTATTAGATGTCATCTCTGACTCCTTGTATTAATTGGCTAAAACTCGCTTACTGGCTAATTGAGCATCGATGCGTTCATAAACACCTTGTAAATAACTGGGGTCATCATAAATTCGCCCCAGTAAAATCGCCCCTTCATAATCTGCTACACTTTGCTTGGCTAAGGCATCCGCCTGTGCTTTAGGATAGACCTCATCAAATAACACCTGCATGGTTTGTTGCCAACGGCTTAAAAACTGCCGAGTTAATCCCAGTAGCGATGGCGATAAATACCTTGCCTCACCGCCAATCACCGCCATCAAGCAGCCCATACCGCCTTGGCTAAAAAACTTGACCGCTTGCTCATGTAGCCGTTGATAACGCATTTGGACGCTGCCTGCCTCATACACCAAACTAAATAATTTATGGTCAACCAATTGGTGCACATAGCTGAGCATATCTGCTACTAAGCTTTCTTTGTCTTGGTACTCATAATAAAACGCCCCTTTGGTCAAATCACAGGCACTTGCCAACATCGCCATACTAGTGCCTTGATAGCCATGTTGTTTGAAAACAGGCATACAATACTGTAATAGCTGCTCTCGACTGAGCTTTTGTGGTCGCATGGTTCGCTATACCTCATTTTTTAAAGTAAATGATCTCGCCACTTGTAGATAACGCACGACATACACCAATAGCCCAATCGCCGCAAGTGCCTCTAACCAAATAAACGCATGAATCTTAAGGCTAATGTGCTCACTGGGGATGAGGTAGTGACCCAATACCAATAAACTCATTAGGCAATACAGCACCATACTCACCACGCCCCAATACAAGCGCTGATGTTTAATTAGCCAAAGTGCCAAAAGGGCAAATGGGGTCATCACAAACCAAAATGCATCCACCAACGTGGGATTGAGCCAGGTAGGTTCGGGATAATGCTCAAAAAACAAAATATTGTCCACATAGTGCAAAATCGTGGTGAAAATATTAAACCATACCAACCATTTTAAGCTGGTATATGTCCAATATTTGCGGTTAGGTTGTTCAATTAGCATATTAACTCGTTAACGATGTCCATTTAGCTCTTTAATGATCATAATAAAAGTAATTTAAACGAACGTTTAAAAATAGTCAATAAACATTTTGCTATTAGTGCATGCTGCAAAGCAGTACTTTAAGGTACTCCCCAATGTCTAGACCCATCAATTACCGCCACCAAGTATACAAAGCCCCTGATTAGGCGAACGTAGGTGATATCCGTACGCCATACCTGATACATCATGTAATGGGCAAACTCATCTCGGGGGTGAGCTTGGTGTGGTGCTTTTTAACCAGTCATTAAGGCGGCTGAGTCTTAATTAGTAAAACAGTGAAGTTTATTTATTTTTACTAAAGTGACCAAAAACAAGTGGGTGTGAAATTAAAATTCTTAAAAAAATTCGTGGCCACCAAATGGTCACCTTTTGGTCACCATTCAATTTCTGTAATAAAAAAGGTGCCCAAAATCACAAAAGTGGTCAAAATTTCAACTCTCGAAAAACTATGTAAACCGTTGATATCACTGCAATAAAAAAGCCCCAATCAATCGACTGGGGCTTTTGGAATATGGTAGGCATAATCTGACTCGAACAGACGACCCCCACCATGTCAAGGTGGTGCTCTAACCAACTGAGCTATATGCCTAAAAGGGTCTAACAATCTACTTGCGTAAGTAGGAGTGCCATTTTACCAAAAAATTTTGCTTTTGCAAGTGGTTTTAATTCTTCGCTTCAATTTTTATTGCGCCATCTTCAGCTAAGTTTTCGTTAAGGTTATGTTGTTTTAATACACTCAGCCACTCGGATATACCTCAGTATCGACTTTATCCCGTGACCTGACAACTTTATCAAAAACTTAGGATGGCATTATGAAAAAATCATTAATCACCTCAGGCTTATTGGCACTTGCTATGTTATCAGCCAGCAGCGCATTTGCCGAAGCCAACTGCCAAGCGCACCCAAAAAACGAACAAATCCCGCAAGCCGATTTTCAAAAAGCGTTAGAAAAACATGGCTTTACTATCAAAAAATTCAAAACTGATGGCAACTGCTATGAAATGTATGGCAAAAGCAAAGGTGGGAAAAAAGTCGAAATGTACTTTGATACCAAAGACGGCAAAATCGTTAAATCAGAAATCGACTAATGATAGGATAAGCAAACCGTCCAACCAACGTAATTTGAGGTAGGTTTGCCAATGTTACACCTTCACACGGCTAACTTAGCCGTGTTGATATTTTAGACAATGGAAACTAACAATGTTACCACAACCACAATCTGCACAAACCGTCAAAGTCTGGGATATTTGGGTGCGCATCACTCATTGGGCAGTCGCTGCGGGTATTTTTGCCAACCTTATCGTCACTGAAGGTGGTAGTGATGTGCATGAGTACATGGGCTATGCCGTCGTGGCGCTCGTAGTGTCTCGTTTGATTTGGGGGTTGGTGGGTAGCCAATACGCCAGATTTAGTAATTTTTTCCCTACCCCAACCCGCATTCGCGAGCATATGACCGACATCAAGCAGCATAAGTTTCAAGGTCATCTGGGTCACAATCCGTTGGGTGCGCTGATGATGTTTGCGCTGTGGGGCGTTATTATCGCGCTGGGTGTCACAGGCTATTTGCAAACCACCGACCAATTTTGGGGAGACGATAGCATCCAAGCGATTCACGAATTTTTAGCCAACAGTCTTTGGGTGCTAGTCCCTTTACATGTGGCAGCCGCGATTATAATGGGAAGACTACAACAGCAAAACTTGGTAAAATCGATGATAACGGGTGAAAAAACCGTTCAATAAATACCTTCGCTAAAAAATAAGATAAAACCCACGGAAAACCCTCATGACCCGAATTTTACTGATTGAAGATGATGCCACCATTGCCGATGGCATTGTCAAAGGCTTAAGCCAACAAAACATGATGGTGGATTGGTTTGCTGATGCCAAACTCGGTGAAATGGCAATTCATGAAGGGGTGTTTGATGCTGTGTTATTGGATTTGACCTTGCCACGTGGCGATGGGATGACCATTTTAGCCAATTGGCGACAGCAAAAGATTGACACGCCTGTCTTGATTATTACGGCACGCGATGCCATTGCCAACCGCGTGGCAGGCCTGAATGCTGGGGCAGACGATTATTTGGTCAAACCGTTTGCCTTAGATGAAGTGGTTGCCCGTTTGCAGGCTTTGATTCGCCGTAGCCAAGGTCGCAGTCAAACTGAAATCCGCTATGGGGATGTCAGCTACTTGCCACAGCAGCAGCAAGTTTTTTATCAAGGCAAATGGGTGGATTTGACTGCCAAAGAAATCACTGTTCTTGAGCAGTTTATCAGCTATCCCAATTTGGTGCATAGCCGTGCCAGCCTTGAGGATAAGCTATACGGTTGGCAGCAAGATATCGAAAGCAACGCGATTGAAGTACATATTCATAACCTGAGAAAAAAACTCGGCAATGATTTTATCCTCACTCGGCGTGGTATTGGCTATTATCTCAATCCTGCCTTGCAGCGTCCTGAATGATTCCCCCGCTATCCCGCTTTAAGCTGTTACCACAATGACCCATGCCACCCAAAAAGCTTATAGTATCCAACGGCAGCTGCTCAATTCCCTGCTCATCGGACTACCGATTATTTGGCTATCGATTACCCTCATATCGGTATGGCGGCTTTCGCATGAAATCAACGAAATCAATGACACCCAAATCACCCAATTAGCCCGCTATCTGATTGGTATCTCACAAGACGTTAAACTTCATCTCACCAACCCTGCCAATGCGCCTAAAATTTTAAATCTTGAAAATGGCTTGCTATCAGGCGATTTAGGGGATGCCGAAGAAGATTACATGGGTTTTGCGATTTGGGATAAAAACGGTAAATTACTGATGGCTGATAAAGACGGTCAGCATTTTACATTTTTGCCCAAACAACACGGTTTTTTGGAAAACAACAGTGCCTATCAAGAGCTCAATCCCTTTAGTCACTCGTGGCGCCTGTTTTATGCGCACGATGACGTCACCAACCATCTCATCGCCATCGGGCAAAACCTTAATTCGCGTCAAGAGATTATCTATAAATCATTAACCATTCAACTTGTTCCCTCGCTGATTGGGGTGATGCTATTGATTATGCTGACATGGCTGTCAGTGCGGCGTGGCTTTGTTCCGCTTAAACAGATTAGTGACTTGTTGAGCACTCGCAGCCCTGAAGATAAAACCCCTTTATCGGTTGATACACCGTTAGAAATTCAACCCTTGCTAAACGCGCTTAATGGGTTATTTGATAAAGTCGCGGATACCCTTGAGCGTGAAAAACGCTTTACCGCAGATGCCTCTCATGAATTACGCAGCCCGCTCACTGCCATCAAGCTACAGACCGATGTGCTACAACAAACCATTTTGCAAGCCAATTTAACCGATAGCCAAACTGATGCACTCCTGAGTCACTGCCGACAAATCAGTCACAGTAATGAGCGCGCCAATCGACTGGTTGAACAGTTGCTGATTTTAGCAAAACTGGCACCGCAGCAAGGCCTAGACCCGCAGACCTTTGCACCGATTGATTGGATAGCCCTATCCAATGACATCCTCTCAGAAGTCAACCGCCGTGCCCGCGAAAAAAACAGCCAATTACGCCGTGATGTGTTAGTGGATGCCAAAGCTATCTTGCCTTTGACAGGTAACGCCACTTTAATCAGTATTTTGCTGCGTAACCTATTGGATAATGCCATTCGCTATAGCCCTGACCATACCACGATTCGGTTAGTATTAGATAGCGATGCGATTACAGTCATCGACAATGGCAACGGGGTCGCACCTATCGACCTTGCTCGGCTGTCAGAGCGGTTTTTTCGTCCCGCAGGTCAAGCTGAGATTGGTAGTGGCTTGGGTCTGTCGATTGTGTGCCGTATCGCTGAGCTTCATGGTTTGCAAATTACTATGCAGAACCTAGAACAGAATGGGCAGATTTGCGGTTTTCAAGTCAGTCTCTTTAAGCGCTGACTTGCCCACTGCTGAATTTTAACTGACCAACAACAGGGGGCGTTTAAAAAAGGTACATAGCGTATCTTTTTTTGCGAGTAAACTAAAAAATTAATACACGTTGGGCACATACATATCTTCCCCGATTGGCTCACGTTGGTAATTGTCGTGATGCTCGCGTTCTGGCAATACCACATTATCCCGTTGTATTTCTTGGTAGGGAATTTGTGAGAGCAGGTGGTTGATGCAGTTTAGCCGCGCTTTTTTCTTATCATCACCCTCAACTACCCACCAACGGGCTTCTGGAATATGGGTGCGTTCAAACATCACTTCCTTGGCTTTGGTATAATCTTCCCAGCGGCGACGCGATTCTAAATCCATCGGTGAGAGTTTCCACTGTTTGAGCGGGTCATAAATACGGCTCATGAAGCGTGACTCTTGCTCGTCATCTGAAATAGAAAACCAATATTTGATTAAGCGAATCCCCGAGCGCACCAACATACGCTCAAATTCTGGCACTGACTCAAAAAACTCTTCGTATTGCGCGTCAGTACAAAATCCCATCACTCGCTCAACCCCAGCACGGTTGTACCAACTGCGGTCAAATAGCACAATCTCGCCCGCGGCTGGCAGGTGCGCGACATAGCGCTGAAAATACCATTGGGTCTTTTCTCGGTCATTAGGTGCAGGCAGTGCGGCTACACGGCAGACGCGCGGATTGAGCCGTTGGGTGATACGTTTGATAGCGCCGCCTTTACCTGCTGAGTCGCGACCTTCAAAAATGACAACGATGCGCTCACCGGTTGCCACTACCCAATCTTGCAATTTGATCAATTCTTTTTGCAGACGAATCAATTCATTGAAATAAATATGACGAGCGATTTTTTGGCTGTCGGTCAACGGCTGACCGTCATATCGTAAATCTTGGATGTAGTCGTCCATTTCGGACTCAATCTCTTCATCGTAGCTGTCAATCAAGTCGTCGTGCATTTGTTGTCGCAGTCTATCATTATTTTTGAGGGTTTCATCATTTAAAAAATGTGATTGCGGTAAGTCATCAAGCATATCGGTAATATGATTGCTGATAACAAGGTTACTATTAGCAGTGGGCTGATTATTTGGCATATTGAGACTCTCTAATGAGCATTAAAAATGCTGATAATATGACAAAATTATGAAGGTATGATGATAGAGGATGTTAAAAAAATAGGCTTATCGGAAAAAAACAACGTTCTGACATAAGTTTGTTGTTTTTGGTTTTATTTCAATTTAATTGTCGTTAAAATTGTACCAATGCTTACTTATTTTTAAGATAATTAAATAATTGTTACATTAGGATAACTCTATGCAATATGCTAAGCCCAAAGTCTATTGGCTGATGCTGATAGGTGTAATATTTTCAATATTAAATATCAGCACTTCTTATGCTGCTGCTACTGCTCCGACTTGTCCTAGTGGTGATAAAATGTATTATGTTGGGGCAAGTGCTCCCTCTGGGTCTACCAGTATGGCATTGTCATGGACGGCTGGGAATACAAGTAATACATTTAGTTTTACTGAGGGCAGCATTAATATAATATTAACGCTTACTTTTAGCAACGTTAAAAATTTATCACCAGATGGCAACCCACCATTTTATGGAAATATATCCGGTCTATCCACGAATGCTATCAATATGCGCCATACGAGCCAAACTGCAGATATTAATCATACTTTATCGGCAGCAATTAATAGACCAGTGACTAAGTTTGGTTTTGTAGTTCAGGATTTGGACACAAACCAAACGTCAGGATATGTTGAAACCCTTAACTTAGATACCGCAGGTGGCTCTTTCTCAAATATCAATACTAGTAAGATTTCATTAGTTAATAATGGACAAAAAGCTCAAGGTATTGCTTGGCAAAATTGTAATGATACTACTACTACTACTGATAATTGTGATTTTAATATTAACTGGGGTTCTCAAACTCAAAATACACCATTTAGCGTATCACATGGTAATAGCTATTCACCAGGCACAAATAGCACCCATGTAGTAGCTTATAAAAACTTTTATTTCTGCGTTACCCCGCCCAAACTGACAACTAAAAAAGTTCTAACAGGCAACCGTGTGGAAACAAACGACCAATTTACCATTGCCACTACCACAGGCACAACGTCTGTTAGTAGATTTACGACCACAGGCACGGGTAGCAGCTTAAGCAGCAACAGTACAACCGCCTCAGGGCTGTCCACTACCGCGACCTACACAATCGCTGAAACCATCGCCAACACGGACGGTAAAGGCGACTTAGCCAAATATAGCACCACTTATGCCTGTACCAATGCTAGCTCATCTTCGGCGACCACCATGCCGAGTGGTTCAACCACTAGCTTTAATCTACCGAATTTGACCTATGGAGACGATATTACCTGTACCATTACCAATACGCCCGCTTACATTTTCTCTGGCATCATATTTAACGATAACGGTGGCTTAACTTTAACAGAACGTCAACTCACTGGTACCAATACTCAATACTTTAATGGTGTGTATGATCCAACCGCAGGTGAAACAGGAATTTCTCAAGCAGGACTAACCATTAACCTTGCCAAAAACTGTAATACAGCCACACCAACCGTTATTAAAACCGCCAATGTCACTACTTCAGGGGCGGATATCGGTAAATATAGCATCACTGCGACCCAAACTGAAATGGCAGGTGCGACCAATGTCTGTCTGATTGAACAAGAACCAGGTGGTAACTTAACAACATACCCTGTGGATACCACCAACAACCAGCTCAATGTAAACTATATCGCCACGACCTCTAACTATCCCAATCTCAACTTTGGTGAAGTCAGCCAAAATAACGCAGGCTTAGTATTGGTCAAAGAGCAAGCTACCAATGATTGTAATATCACCAATACCGATATGTTAGGCTTGACTTATAACGCTGTCACTCAGTCAGGTATTGATGCGCGTAAGTGCGTGGCGTACAGAATCACCGCTTATAACCGCACTAATTTGACCAAACCATTAACCAATGTGCGAATCACAGACGCGCTGCCCAAAAAAGGGGTAAATACCTCAACAGTCACATCAACCCTCGTTGCGCCAACAGATACCACGCCTGCTAACTTTAATATTAATTTTAATAGTGGGGTGACAGGTGCAGTCACTGCCTTGGGGCAGACTGGTACTGTAGTCAGTAATCTTAAATCATTGAATGCAGGTGCTAGTATGTCACTGTATTTTAATACCAAGTATGATAGTAGTTTGCCTTAAGCTTAATTTATGATTAAAAAAGACCACCAAAGCGTAGTCTTTTTTAGTGCAGATATTTTTTAGCGAGGGTTAGGATGGAGGTATAGTTCAACATTTAACTCGCTACTCCTTTTAGTCAAAACCTGTATTTCCCATCCTTAATCGTCATAACCTCAGTTTTTATACGCTTAACAAAGTTATCAATAGGATGGATTAGATTAATGGTTACGTTAGCCGATAAATGGTTAAATTCTTAATAAAAATGCTGATTTATACCCTAAACTATAATTTTATAAAATTAAATAAAATTATTAGGGGAAATAAATTAACAAATATAAAATAAATCAACGGCTTATTTTTCTGCCTTAACAATTGTTGTTTTTTTAATCAACTCTCATCTAGTGCTAACTCACCCTATCCCTGTTGACGATAGAATCAATACAAACCTTAGCGATATAACTTTTTTAAAAATTCAAACGATTAGGCTATTTGCAGCATTTTACAGCTTATCGACTTTTTAGGACGTTTGACGAATTTCAATTATTTGTCGCATTATTCGCTAAGATATAATAGATACAAGTTAACAAAGAGGTAATTAAATGAAACACAATCTATACAATTTAAAATTTTTAAAGACCTTTGCCTTATCAACTGTTCTAAGCTTAAGTTTGGCAAATATTGCCCATGCCGCAGAGGCATTATCGGTCAATTTACAAGCCAAACAAATCGTCACAGAAAATGGCAAACAAGTGCTAAAAACAGTCAATCGAGCCAACAGTGGCGATGTCATCCAATATCAAGCGATTTACCGTAATAACATCCAAAAACCCATGACGGATCTAGCTTTGACCCTTCCTGTCCCAGCGAACATGGTCTATGTCAGCTCAAGCTCCCCTGCGCCTACACAAGCCAGTTTAGATGGCAAAAAATTTGAGCATTTGCCAATCATGCGTAAGGTCAATGGCAAAATGGTTGAAGTACCCACATCACAGTATCGTGCGGTACGCTGGATTGTTAAAACCTTACCTGCTCAGCAGAGTACCACTGTTAGTTTGAATGCAAAAGTTCAATAACTGGGTAATTTTTTTATTTTTAATGTTTTGCTGTTACCTATAACGTCTTATTTTAATAGGGTGTTTTCCCAAGTCTTATTTTTTTCCTATTTTCGGAGTTATGAATGAAAAAATTCAATTTTAACCCTAATGTACTGACAGCTGGCGTAGCGTTAGCTCTGGGTTTTGGTATTGCTAATGGTGTATCAGCAAGCACATCTTCAGGTTCTGCCTCACCAACTGGTGGTATTCAAATTAACAATACTGCGACTGCAAGTTACAGTGTGGATGGCGTTGCTCAGCCTACGGTCACTTCAAATGCTGTTGTTGTTAACGTGAATGAAATTGGTAGTTTCACCTTAGTCGCTACGCTAGGTACAAGTCCAACAGATGACAAGAACGAAGGGATTTTAGCATTGCCTAATAGCAGTGTTACCTTTACCAATACCTTAAGAAATGCGGGTAATGTCACCGATACTTATACCATTGACCTAAAAGATGTTAATTCCAATATCATCGGTGCTAAAAAAGATGGTACGTTTGGCAATCTAGCAGGACCTATTACAGTAATTATTAGAGATACAAATGGTAATCAGGTAGGTGCTACTACCACAATTAATCCAGGTCAAACCATCACACTGCCAGGACAATATACTGCGGATCTAAGCTACGCTTTGAAAGTACAGACTAGCAGTACCACACCACTTGCGAATGATTCAATTCTTTCAACATTGAGCGCTACCAGTTCTTATCTTACAAAAGTTGATTCAACCAAAGCCAATCTTATCAACGAAAACCAGGCGATTGTATCAACGCCTATTTTTAGTATTGTCAAATCGGCTTCTTCAACGATTGATTTGAATACCACAACGTCATTTCAATACACAATTAAAGTCACCAATACTGACAAACTTACTTATAGCGCTGATGCAACCAATATTTTAATCCAAGATACTATTCCCGCAGGTCTTGCATTGGATACCACTCAAGCAATTACAGTAACTGGCGCAGCCAATAATGGCAGCACGTCAGGCTCTACTGCTTCTAAACTTGTGGTAAGCGGAGTTAATCTCAACCGTGGTCAAACTGCAACCATTACCTTTACTGTTAAAGTAACTGACAAAGCAGCATTAGCTGCAGCTGGCTCAGTGGTTAATAATGCAGAGGTATATGACAATTACGACACATCTACCCCAGATACAGCAAATCCGCAAATTCGTGATAGTACAGACTCTAGTGTACCTAACACCAGTACTAAGACCACCACCACAGATGATGGTACTGATCCAGCTCAACCAGGTGGCGACCAAAATTCTACCGTTGTGTTTACTAACCGTAATGTAACCATTTCAGCTGGTACACCTAGCTCTGGTGTTACTGCAGCCGATGGCAGTTTTGAAATTGCACCAACATCAACCCAAACTATTAAGCATACAATTACCAATACTGGTAACCAAGCTGAAGGCTCTACCACCAATCCATTACAGATTGCCATCACTGATGCAACTACTGGCAATAATATACAACCTACTGGCCCTGTAACTGTTACTATTTTTGATAAGAATGGCTCCCAAGTAGCCACCAAAACTTATACTCAGCTTACTAATCCTATTAATGTTAGCGATGTTTTAGCAACTGGTATCCCAACGGGTGGTACAGCAACGGTAAGTTATACAGAAGCTAGTAGTAACAATACTACATCTAATGGTGCAGTTGTTACCAAAACTGAAAAAACCGCGCTTACATTAACACCAAGTGGTACTGGTGCACCAGCTGCTGTGACGGTAACTGATACTTTCAATGTTCAATCTATGACTTTAAATAAAACTCAAGTCATTGATGCTAACTGTGACGGCAATCCTGATGCAAACCAAACTTATTCGAAAGCGGACATTAACGATGTCAGACCTGGTCAATGCATTATTTATCGTATTGAAGCATTAAATGGATTTACCACAAAAGACCTTACTGGTGTACAAATTACGGATACTGCTGATAAATGGTCTAAAGCAGCGAACTATGTTGCGGGTACTGCGCGCGATTCTGCAAATGGCTTAGTAACAACGCCAACTCAAGATGCTTCGGGCACAGATACTGGTTCAGTAGTTTCTTCGTTGATGTCTATACCGAAAACAACTGATACAGCCAATCCAAGTTCAGTGTTTTTACGTTTTATAGTTAAAATTAAAACTTCAAAATAATCAGTGCAATACTAATTATTGTGATATGAGGTGGAAGTCTAGCAAGGTGGCGATTTCTCTAGACTTCCCCTCAATTAAAGTTAGTTGATTATTTATTTGTATAAGTGAGAAACGCTGATATGACACTTTTTTGTCATCATATGCCGAAGCTAGCTAGTATTGACCAGTTACCTAGTGCAAGAAAAACTTGTCTAAGTAAACCTACCTTACTAATGACAAGTTTGTTACTTATTCAAGTAAATTTAGCACATGCTGCGATTGGTCACGGTGTTATCGAAATCAATAATACTGCCAATGCTACTTATAGAGTATATGATAACGCTGATATTAATAACGTAATCGAATCAAATACCACCATCGTTCAATCTTTTACTCTGCCTCGTTACGATATCAAGCTTACCCAACCCCTTAAAATCACGATCAAACCAGGGAATAAAGTGCAATGGCAAAATACCCTTGAAAATACGGGCGCATCTGATGAGACCGTTGCCGTCAACTTTACTATTCCAAAAACCTTATCAAATTTTCAAGTGTATGTTGATGCCAATAACAATGGCATTATTGATAGCAATGAGACCGAGCTGCAGCCTACGATAAGTATCGCGGCAGGTGAGCAAATTCATCTGATTGTCAAAGCCTTGTCCAGTACCGAGCTTAAAGATGGCGACACAGTCGATGTACCCGTCACCGCGGTAGTGCAAGAAGATAACACAGTACAAGCTAGCGCAACGGATAGCTTAGTGGCTATCGTGCCAAGCATTGTATATAAAGACCCAACTTACCAAAATAATCTGAGTCAAACCTCTGCTGGACAGCCTGTCTATATTGAAGTCGGTCTTGCCTACTGTAATGCCAATCCAACACAGGTTGACAATGTATGGCTCAATGTTACTTCCAGCAAAACAGGCGATACCATTCGTCTAAAAGCCGTTGAAACGGGCGTCAATACAGGTAAATACCGTATCTCAGCCCCTACCGAGCTCAATGCCAATGCCATTGCCGATGCCGTCATTCAGACATTGGATGGTGATACTTTAACAGCCCAAGCCGATAGGTGCGAAAGTGCCGACGGTAGCACGACTGGGGTGATTTCAGACAAAATCTTAACATCAATCAATGTTAATAACGATCAAACCGCGTTAAGCATTAGTAAAGAAGCGAATGTCAAATCTGCTGAAATTGGTGATTTTGTTGATTACACCATCAATGTCAAAAACGTGGGTAAAACCGATGCGGTAGACGTGGTGGTCAAAGACGATTTACCCTTAGGCTTTACTTATGTCAAAAACTCGGTCAGAGTAGATGGTCAAAAATACACCCAAGATTTTGCCCAGTCTGGCAAGTATATGACATTGGGTTTAAACAGCCTAAAAGCCAATGAAACCAAAAAAGTCACCTATCGTGTTGCTTTGGGGTCTAATGCTGCATCAGGCACAGGCACCAACATCGCATTTGCAGAAGGTAAAAACTCGCTCACAGGCAGTGTCGTTCAATCGCCCTTAGGTGAAGCGCATATTGACGTAACAGCTGGAGTATTAAATACCGATGGCATTATCATTGGTAAAGTCTATGCTGACCTAAACCGAGATGGCATTCAACAAAAAGCGCAAAATGAACTGGGCGTTGCAGGTGTTCGTCTGTATCTAGAAGATGGTACCTTTGTCGTCACAGATAGTGAAGGTAAATACAGTGTGTATGGCATGAAAGCCAAAACCCACGTTATCAAACTTGACCGTACCACGCTACCGCGCGGTGTGGAACTTATCGAACAAAGCAATCGTAATGCAGGCGATCCAGGGAGCCGTTTTGTTGACTTAAAATTTGGTGAATTGCATCGTGCTGATTTTGCGATAACCGATGGGATTGACAGCAATGATAACCAAAGTCATGCTGCATTAATTAGCGATTTGCAAAAACGCGCCAAACAAATTGCGATTAAAAACGATGCGTTAGAGCAAGCCATCAAAACAGATCTGGCTTTAGAGCCTACTTACACGGTTGATAACGACACCAATATTGAAGCCTCTGGGTGTAAAAATCCCAATATCGCTGATGCTCAAATTAATTGTGAATCGGTAATTTCTGATAATACTGTATCTACCAAAAAAACTGGTCAGCTTGAAGTTCATCCGATTGCCCCTGTCAAAGCGCCTGAGATTGAAAAAGCCTTGTCTACAGGCGATGACAAGCGTATTGAAGGCGTGACCGCTGATGCAGATTTCTTAAATTTGACCAATAACCAACGTGTCGATAGTACAAAAATCCGTGTTCAAATTAAAGCACCCAAAGGCGCAAGCACGCAATTATTGGTTAACAACCACCCTGTTGATGCAAGCTTGATGGGTAAAGAGGTCGCTTGGGATAAAGAAGGCATCTCAGGGTTTGATTATTTTGCAGTACCATTACAACGTGGCAACAATACACTGGCTATCCGCTCTACTGACAGCACAGGCAAAGTTGTTTCTAGTAAATCTATCATCGTGCACGCGCCTGACCAAATTGCAGATATCTCTACGGTTAATCAATCAAACACCGTAGAAGCGGATGGTATTAGTGAATATCAAGTGGTAATTCGCCTGAATGATAGTGATCATGGTCAATATGCTGGTTCTGCCACCATGTCGCTTGATACTGATATCGGTACTATTATCAGTCATCAGCCAGATCACAGTAAAGACCAAGCTGGCATTCAAATGATGGCTGAAGGTGGTGAATTGCTAGTGAGTGTGCGTGCTCCCACCAATCCAGGCAAAGGCAACTTGATGGTCAAAGCCGGTAACTTACAAAAAATTATCCCTATCCAATTCGTGCCACAACTTCGCCCGATGATTGCGGCAGGTATTGTTGAAGGGGCGATTTCCTTTAACAACCTTGGCTCAAAAATTGAATCCGTCAGCAACAATGACGGTTTTGAACAAGAATTACGCAGTCTATCAGGCAATGATAGCGATAACACCAGCACACAGGGTCGTGCCGCATTTTTCTTAAAAGGTAAAGTACGCGGCAATATGCTATTGACCATGGCGTATGATTCCGATAAAGACAAAAAAGATCGTCTATTTCGTGATATTGACCCCGATCAATACTATCCTGTGTATGGTGATGCCTCTGCCAAAGGTTTCGATGCCCAGTCTAGCGAAAAATTCTACGTACGCTTAGACAAAGAGCGCTCATTCGTGATGTATGGCGATATCAAAACCCATATCGACAACGAAGAAGGCTTATCATTGGGTCAATATGACCGTACCCTAACAGGTGCAAAAGCACACTACGAATCCGATAAAGCCAAAGTCACTGCCTTTGCGGCACAAACGAGCTCAAGCCAACATGTCACAGAAACTCGTGGTTTGGGTATCTCAGGTCCCTATCCGACTGGCGTTAAAGATTTTGCGGACATCCTACTCAACAGTGAAACGGTTGAAGTACTGGTTCGCGACCGCAACAATCCAGGGACAATTATCTCTCGTCAAGCGCTCAACCGTTATAGTGACTACGATTTTGATAGTGTTAGCCGTGCTATTTATTTACGCGCACCGATTGCTAGCACGGATATTGATGGCAACCCCATTTATTTGCGCGTGACCGTTGAAACGGATGATGTTGGTGAAGACTATACCATTGTGGGTACCGCTGGTAACTATCAGCTCACCAAACGAGTGAATATTGGCGCAAGCTATGCCCAAAGTGACGACCCCACCAATAACGAAAAACTCTCAGGGGTGAATAGCGTTGTTAAATTTAACGATAAATTAAAACTTATCGCTGAGGTTGCCCATTATGATTCGGATAAAATCAATGACTCACTTGCATCAGCCATTAATGTTCAAAGCTTAAATTCAGAGACATCCGGTGATGCGGCGCGCGTTGAATTGACTTATAAAGACAAAGCGCGTGATGCCAAATTGTATTACAACCAAGCCGATGAAGGCTTTACGCCTGCAACTTCACCCATTACTGCTGGGCGTACTGAGGCTGGCTTGACGGTCAATAGCCGTATTAATGATAAAACCTTGCTAAAAGCTGAAGCCATTCAAACCAAAGACCACACCAATGACAGCCAACGTCAAGGTGCGACGGTCAGTATTGAGCGTAAACTCAGCAACATCTTAACAGGTGAGTTAGGCATACGTTACTACGAAAAAGATGCCAAAGCGGCTTCCACCAATTATCAAGAAGTGGTCAATACCGATGACCTTAATCAATCATTGACTTCAAGCGTGACTAACAATAACAGCAATTATCAAGGTACGACGCTTCGTGGTAAATTGACTGCGGATTTACCAAGACTGAATAAATCAAAAGTGTTTGTCGAATATGAGCAGGATATTGATGATGCTAGCCGTAATGCGTGGAGTGTTGGTGGTGAAACGAGCCTATGGAATAAAGGTCGCCTATATGCGCGTCACGAATTGGCTTCAACCTTAATCGGTGATTATGGTCTAGATAGTACAGATGAACACCAATCAACCATCATCGGGGTAGATGCCAACTACATGAAAGACGGTCAAGTCTTTAGCGAATACCGTGTCAAAGATGGCATATCATCACGCGAATCCGAAGCGGCGATTGGCTTACGCAATAAATGGAAAGTGCAAGATGGCGTCTACGTCAATACGTCATTTGAACACCTTGAATCTATGCAAGGTGAGAGCGACAACACAGCAACAGCAGCAACGGTAGGTATTGACTACTTAGCCAGTGACAAATATAAAGTGAGTGGGCGTGTTGAAAAACGTTGGGGCGTACAAACCGACACCTTGTTGACTAGTTTTGGTTATGCCAACAAAATCAATGATGATGTCACCTTGCTAGCCAAAAATATCTATTCGCTGCAACAAGATAATGAGCACAATAAAGATCGCACCATTGATCGGTTTCAGTTGGGTGTGGCTTATCGTGACTACGATAACAACATCAGCGACCATCTAGCAAAAATTGAATATCGCTATGACAATAACGGTCTAGATGCAGATAGCCCTTACAAAAAAGAAACCTATATTGCTTCTTTACATAGCAATTATCATCCTGTACGCCGCTTGACTTTATCGGGTCATTACGCGGGTAAATACAATGAATTGACGATGGATGGCATCACCAGTGATAGCACCTCTCAAGTATTATCCGCTCGCGCTATGTATGACATCAACGAACGTTGGGATGCGGGTATCCAAGCGGGTACCATGTGGAGCGATAATGACTCACGTAATTATTTAATCGGCGCCGAGGTGGGTTATACACCCATGGCGAATCTGTGGGTTTCTGCAGGTTACAATTTCAAAGGCTATCATGACGATGATATCGCCAGTGGCAGCGACAACCAACAAGGCGCGTATGTCCGCTTACGTTATAAATTTGACGAAGATTTATTTAACAAAAAACGCCCTACCGTCAATAGCCGTATGATGGCAGATGATGAGGTTGCTAAAAAATGAAATTAAACCCAATTCAGGCTTGTGTCTCGGCTGTGTCTTTATTCGCCCATCCATCGTTATCCATTTGCTCTGTCGCTATCATGGTAGGGATTATGGCAAGTTCTGCTCATGCTGAACTAGCCAGTCAAGCAGTGCCTATCCAATATAAATCAGGGGCTTATTGTTCAACTGATACAAAAGCCGTTGCACCTGTTATAGCTAAAGGCACCCAAAATAAAGCCTTTGTCGCAGATGTTTTTTGTATTCGTGAGCAGCTACAGCCCTATCAAGCTGAGCACCAGCCAATCAATACTCGCTTTCAAGCTTATAAAGCCGATGCGTGGCTAAGCTATGTGGGACATGAAAGAAATGAAGCCAGTCTCACCAAAGCAAGTCATTATGCGTTGGCTGAAGCATTAAGTATTATTGAGGCGTTAAAAACCAACCAAGTTGACAAGTTGCCTTTGACAGCAGACATTCCGCCCACATCAGGCTTACAGCGTCCCGATCTTTGGGCAAGTCTGTTGACCATTAAACAAACGCCTGCATTCACCCCGCTCGTCAAAACGGTAGCCGATAGTGAAGTCAAACTCATTTGGGCAGAAGCAGAATTTTGTGAGTTTGGTTGGCGCCACTCTCGCGAGCACTATAACACTGTTGACCGCTGGGTTGCTACGGCTGAATTAACCGCCTTAAATACGTCGGGCGTGGATAAACAAAGCTTTAATGCGTTAAAAACCCAGTATTTGGCGCGCTTAAAGCCGCTTGCCGCGACTAAAAATAGTAAAGAAATTTGCCGTGGCGCTGTGTTACCTTATATCGAGCCACCCAAAGTTGGCATGGCTGAGCCCAGCTCGCAACCTCTACCACCTATTGTTGTATCCACTCATTGAACTCAACACCGCGTTCAAACCTGCCATTATACGATTTGGCTTAGCTAAATCAGCTATTGCTGCCAGTGCTCGTCAAGTGATTTTGGTAGAGCACGCCTGACGCACATCATTTCAAATCTATATCTATTGTAGTAAAATGACACCTGCACCAGATAAGCCTGCTGAGCGCCAGATTCTTTTAGCAGGCATCAATAATTTTCGAAATATTTATTAAACTATTACTATTGTCTTTTAAACTTTGAGTTATTTATTGTTTCTAACCCCTACCACGCGATTTTTCAATATATATTTTATTTAACTGTAAATCATTTTCTTTTCTTTCATTTTCTTTTCTTGCATTTTCTTTACAGTATAGATGCTAAAGGTCTACGCTTATGATGTCATCTGATGCAGCACTTGAGATAAATACCGAAGTTTCTCATGCCGCAGGTCGCCCCAAACTTGATCATAAACCCAATAAACTCACCGCCATTGTATTTATTGGTACGTTGTTAGCTGGGTTTGTTTATATGATTTATAGTCTAAATCATGATATCAACTCGACCATAGGTGCACCCACTACCTTGTTGCCTTATTTGCTTTTAGGGCTGGCGCTACTGATTGCATTGGCATTTGAGTTTGTCAATGGCTTTCATGATACCGCCAATGCGGTCGCTACCGTGATTTATACCCACTCTTTACCTGCCCCAATCGCTGTGATTTGGTCAGGATTTTTTAACTTTTTAGGGGTGTTAATGTCAACGGGTTTGGTTGCCTTTGGTATTATTGCCTTACTGCCGGTTGAGCTGATTTTACAAGTCGGTTCAGCCAATGGCTTTGCGATGATTTTTGCCTTATTACTTGCGGCAATTATTTGGAATTTAGGCACGTGGTTCTTTGGTTTACCCGCTTCGTCATCGCATACCTTGGTGGGCTCGATTGTGGGCGTTGGTATCACCAACGCACTGCTACATGGCCGTGATGCAACAGCAGGCGTGGATTGGTCGCAAGTTGAAAAAATTGGGTTATCTTTATTGATTTCGCCGATTTTTGGGTTTGTATTAGCCGCCTTGTTATTTTGGATTGCTAAAAAAGTATTATCTAGCCGTCCCGAGCTGTTTGAAGCCCCCAAGGATCAAACACCGCCACCTTTATGGATTCGTGGCTTATTGATTTTAACTTGTACCGGTGTGTCATTTTTCCATGGTTCAAACGATGGACAAAAAGGCATGGGTTTAATCATGTTAATTTTGGTCGGTGTAGTTCCCATGACTTATGGGCTTAATCATGCCATTTCTAAAGAAGAAAGTGCCCAATTTGGCGCATTAGCCCAAGTCACCGCCCAAGAACTCAACCAAATGAGCAAGTCAAATAATGGGGTGACAGACGCAAATGCCCGTAACATTCTGACAACCTATGTGCAAGACAAAAAAATGAATGACCAAGTTGTACCGGCACTGGCAAATACCATTCAAAGTATTGGACGACAAGCCCAATCTGAGCCCGACATAAAACGCTGGAACAGCAGCGTGGTGGGTAATATCCGTAATGACATGTATCTTACTTCCGAAGCCATTAAGAATATTGAGAAAAAAGAACCTACACTACTAGAAGGTAAAGTTAAAAAAGACGTTGAAGGTTTTAAAAACAACATCGATAAAGCCACCAAGTTCATCCCAACCTGGGTAAAAGTCATGGTAGCATTGGCACTGGGTTTGGGCACTATGGTGGGTTGGAAGCGTATCGTCATCACCGTCGGTGAAAAAATCGGTAAAACTCACCTTAACTACGGACAAGGTGCTTCTGCAGAATTGGTGGCAATGTCCACGATTGGGGCGGCAGATATGTTTGGTTTACCTGTATCTACCACACATGTATTATCATCAGGGGTGGCAGGTACTATGGTTGCCAACAAAGCAGGACTGCAAAAATCCACAGTGATTAACTTGCTAATGGCATGGGTACTGACCTTGCCTGCCGCGATTATCCTAGCCGGTGGGTTATTTTGGTTATTTAGCACCCTATTTGCCTAATCAAACTAGCTTAACTGTGCTAAAAAAGGTATGCCGCGTGTATGCCTTTTTTTATTGGTGCTGAGTTATGTGCTCCGTTTGATTTTTGTCAGCTTTGATTTTGGTGAACTGGGCATTCAATATGCCACAAATCTCACGATTGCCCGCCCACAAAATGCTATAATTGCTCGATTAAAAAGATTGATGACATTTGAATTAAGACAAGTCTTATTGCGAGTATTAGCATGAGTATCAGCACCAGTAACGCACCTACCAGTCACAAACCCCTCGACCCAGCCAATTTTCAACTCACACCCCCTGCCAATTTTCCGTTCAAAGCCATACAAGCGACCAACAAAGTCCGTTTAGCTGACCTGTTAAAGCAGCGGATTTTGTTCCTTGACGGCGCGATGGGGACAGAAATCCAAAACTATAAACTAGAAGAAACGGACTACCGTGGTGAGCGATTTGCAGGCTTTGGACGTGATGTCAAAGGCAACAATGACTTATTGGTACTAACCCAGCCGCATATTATCCGTGATATTCACCGCTCGTATCTCGAGGCAGGCGCAGATATCATTGAAACCAACAGTTTTAATGGCACGCAAATTTCGATGGCGGACTACGGCATGGAAAATCTCGTCTATGAGATTAACAAATCCGCCGCCGCCCTTGCCCGTCAAGTGTGTGATGAAGTCACTGCGACAAACCCAGACAAACCTCGGTTTGTCGCAGGCGTGATTGGTCCCACCTCACGCACTTGCTCGATTTCACCCGATGTCAATGACCCAGCGTTTCGTAACGTCACCTTTGATGAACTCGTTGATAACTACACTGAGGCGACTTACGCTTTGATTGAAGGCGGTGCAGATATCATCTTGATAGAAACCGTGTTTGATACCCTAAACGCCAAAGCAGCGATTTTTGCGGTGACGGGCGTGTTCGAGACCATTGGGTTTGAATTGCCGATTATGATTTCGGGCACCATTACCGATGCGTCGGGACGTACGCTGTCGGGGCAAACTGCCGAGGCGTTTTATAACTCAATCCGCCACGCCAAGCCGATTTCGATTGGGTTTAACTGTGCGCTGGGCGCAGATGCGTTAAAGCCGCATATCAAAACCTTGTCGGATGTGTGCGAAACTTTTGTCTCCGCTCACCCCAATGCAGGCTTGCCCAACGAGTTTGGCGAATATGACGAAACGCCTGAGCAAACTGCCACCATGGTTGCCGACTATGCCAAATCTGGCTTGGTCAATATCGTGGGCGGCTGCTGTGGTACCACGCCCAAACATATCGCCAAAATTGTCGAGATGACGTCACCCTTTGCCCCACGCCAACTGCCAGACTACAAGCCAGCTTGCCGATTGTCGGGACTCGAAGCATTCAACATCACCCGTGATAGTCTGTTTGTCAATGTCGGTGAACGTACCAATGTCACAGGCTCAAAGAAATTTTTGCGTCTCATCAAAAACGAAGAATACACCGAAGCGTTGGATGTGGCTCGTGACCAAGTCGAAGGCGGCGCCCAAGTCGTTGATATCAACATGGATGAAGCCATGCTAGATAGCAAGGCGGCGATGATTCACTTTGTCAATTTGGTTGCCAGTGAGCCAGATATCAGCCGTGTACCGCTGATGATTGACTCGTCAAAATGGGACATCATCGAAGCGGGTCTTAAATGCACGCAAGGCAAATCTGTGGTCAATTCGATCTCGTTAAAAGAAGGCAAGACAGAGTTTGTGCAAAAAGCCAAACTATGTCAGCGTTATGGGGCAGCGATTATCGTCATGGCGTTTGATGAAGACGGACAGGCGGACAGCTTTGAGCGTAAAATCCAAATCTGCAAACGCTCCTACGATATTTTGGTTGATGAAATCGGTTTTCCGAGTGAAGACATCATCTTTGACCCCAATATTTTTGCCGTCGCCACGGGGATTGAAGAGCATAACAACTACGGCTTAGACTTTATCAACGCCACCCGATGGATTACCGATAATTTACCCAATGCCATGGTATCAGGCGGTGTGTCCAATGTGTCGTTCTCATTTCGTGGCAATCCCATTCGTGAAGCCATTCACGCCGTGTTCTTGTACCATGCTATCAAAAACGGCATGACCATGGGGATTGTTAACCCAGCCATGCTAGAGCTGTATGACGATATCGAGCCAGACGCTAGAAATGCCATTGAAGATGTGATTTTGAACCGCAACCAAGGCGAGTCAGGTCAAGATGCCACCGACCATTTGATGCAAGTGGCAGAAAACTATTTGAGCGGTAAGAAAAAAGACAGCACCGTCGATTTGTCATGGCGTGAATTGCCCGTCGAAAAACGCATTGAACACGCGCTAGTCAAAGGGGTAACCACTTATATCAACGAAGACACCGAAGAAGCACGGCTAAAATTCCCGCGCCCCTTAGACGTCATCGAAGGACCCTTGATGGATGGTATGAATGTGGTCGGTGACTTGTTTGGGGCAGGCAAAATGTTCTTACCGCAAGTGGTAAAATCCGCCCGTGTGATGAAGCAAGCGGTGGCATGGCTTAATCCGTATATCGAAAAAGAAAAAGTTGCAGGCGAAACTAAAGGCAAAGTGCTCATGGCAACGGTGAAAGGCGATGTGCATGACATCGGCAAA
Source organism: Moraxella sp. CTOTU46711 (assembly GCF_031975715.1). NCBI lineage: Bacteria > Pseudomonadati > Pseudomonadota > Gammaproteobacteria > Moraxellales > Moraxellaceae > Moraxella > Moraxella sp. CTOTU46711. Next base: position 91,280 of record NZ_DALYMP010000003.1, on the reverse strand, counting down.
AACATCGTCGGCGTGGTGCTCGGCTGTAATGGCTATGACATCATCGACTTGGGTGTGATGGTGCCTTGTGAAAAAATCCTACAAGTCGCCAAAGATGAAAACGTCGATATCATAGGCTTGTCAGGCTTGATTACCCCAAGCCTTGATGAAATGGTGTATGTTGCCAAACAAATGCAGGAGCAAGGCTTTAATCTGCCGCTACTGATTGGGGGTGCGACGACTTCAAAAGCCCATACCGCGGTAAAAATCGAGCCCAACTATCAAAATGATGCGGTTGTCTATGTAGCGGATGCTAGCCGCGCAGTGGGCGTAGCGACGACTTTACTATCCAAAGAAAAACGCGTCGATTTTATCAGTGAGCTGCGTCAAGAGTATGGCGAAGTCCGTGAACGTCTTGCCAATCGCCAACCTAAAGCGGCGAAGCTGTCATATGCGGAATCGATTGAACAAGGTTTCCAATACGACTGGGCAAACTACACGCCGCCTAAGCCCAACCAATTAGGACAAGTCATTCTGGACGATTATCCGTTACAAAATTTATTGCCTTATATCGACTGGACGCCTTTCTTTATCTCTTGGGGATTGGTCGGCAAATATCCCAAAATCTTTGACGATAACATCGTCGGGGAGGAAGCCAAAGACTTATTTGCCAATGCCCAAGCCATGATTGACAAATTAATCAAGGAAAAATTGGTCACAGCTAAAGCGGTGTTTAGACTAAGCCCTGCCCAACGCCCAAGCTCAGACACGGTGCAGGTAATCGATGAGCAAGGCAATGTCACGCATACCTTTGAGCATCTACGCCAGCAATCTGATAAAGCCAGTGGTAAACCTAATTACAGCCTAGCGGATTTTATCAGTCCTGAAAAAACCGATTATCTCGGTGGTTTTACCGTGTCATTGTTTGGCGCAGAAGCACTTGCCAATGACTATAAAGCCAAAGGCGATGATTATAGTGCCATTATGGTACAGGCGCTTTGCGACCGTTTTGCTGAGGCATTTGCTGAGCATTTGCATGAGTTGATTCGTAAACAGTATTGGGGTTACCAAGCCGCCGAGCACTTGACCAATGAAGAGCTAATTAAAGAAAAATACGTGGGTATTCGCCCTGCACCGGGTTATCCTGCCTGCCCTGACCATACCGAAAAAGGCAAGCTGTTCGACTGGCTTGATACCACCAACGCTATTGGGACGTATTTGACGGAAAGCTATGCGATGTACCCTGCCTCTAGCGTGAGTGGGTTTTATTATAGCCACCCAGAGAGTGATTATTTTAATGTGGGTAAAATTAGTCAAGACCAGCTTGAAGATTATGCTAGACGTAAGGGTTGGGATAAAGCTACAGCAGAAAAGTGGCTAAATCCGAATTTGTAATTTAAAGTTAAAGTTAAAAAAACGACAATGTAGGGTTGTCGTTTTTTTATCGCTTGGTGTTAATCAGTGCAAATATCTCATTTGTTATCTTTACTCTTGTCACACCAAAACATATTGTTGGCATTAGGCTGTGTGTTTTTACCCAAAATCATTGTGGTATAAGTGACCCTTGCACCGCCACCTGTATGAACAATCCAACTTTGCGTGATTTTCAATTTATTATCGTAAAACAAATAACAACGCTCTTTTTGGTTAGCATTGTCATGCGCGAAACTGGCGGATGATAAAGTATTAAACACCCTCATGCCATAATTTTAGCAAAGCTATTCATAAAAACTGCCTTCATACACGCTATAATTATTGCTCAATCGCATAATCAATGGTGACAACGAGCCGCACCAATTTATCCACGCCATCTTTATCATACGTCCCACCATAATCCGAATCATCGGTATCAGGGTTATGCGCATCCAAAATATTAAATGACCCTTGCGATGCTGAGCGCATCACCCCCACTTTGGCATGACCGGTTTTGGCAAATTCTTCGGCGCGTTTGTTGGCATCATCGGTGGCTTTGGCAATCAAATCATGCTTGATTTTCTCAAGGTCATTGAGCAGATATTGCGGCTTTTCAAACGTCACGGATTCATGGCTGATACGATAATTTTGCACTTGAGCGAGCATATTGGTGATTTTATTGAGTTCTTGACTGCTAATTGACAGCGTTTGGGTGGCTTTATAGCCATTTTGACGGGTGCGGGTTTGTCCCTGCTCATCCACATAGTCCTCATTATACGGCTCAACGCTTATGGGCGTGACATTTTGACTAGATACGCTAAAGCCTTTACTTGCCACAAATTGCTGCAGCGCTTTAAAGTCATTTTTACCATTGGCTAATGCACCTGCATAGTCTTGCCCCCAAGCGCTGACACCCATTTGGATTTGGGCAAGATTGGCTTTGTAAGGGGCTTCCGCCAAGCCTTTGACAGTGATTGTACCAGACTGTTTTAGATTCTTAAACTGCGTGCCGAGTACAAATGCCGCGGCGATGAGACCGAGTGCCAAGATAATGCCAAAGATAATCAAGGGTAATGAGTTTTTATTATCGGTTTGTAGCGGTGGCGTAGGTAAATTACTCATATTTAGTGAGCCCTATATTTATTTACTATATTTATTTCAATTCTATAGAGTATAGCAAACAAATATTGAATATTAATGTTTTTTTAGCGCGATGGTTTTCGCCAAATTGTCTAATTGCCGTATGGATTGTTTGTTATCCGTAGGCTGCTGATAGCGGATTTGTCGATATAGCACGGCAAGTGCTTGAAGGGCTGCCTTATCGGTGACTTTTGGCTCAAGCCGAGTAAGCCAAGCCAGCACCCCCTCACTATCCTGCCTTGCGAGCGTTTTGTCTTTTTTTGCCAAGCGATTGGATAACTGTACCATAATCCAATCATGCCTATCCCACACCCGGCGACGACGCCACCACAGCCACAATCCCAATAAAGCAAGGACGCTCACAAGGGTGACAAACATCACCATCACTTGCTGATAGACAGATTGGATATTGAGCCATTTGAACAGCGATGACCGCTGGCGGTCTTGGTCATAGCCGACCACATCGCGTTGCCAATAATAGCTAGCTTGGTCAAACAAGCGGCGCGCTTGCTGTAGCATTTGAAACTGTTGATAGCTAATTTGCCCTGCCACGCCATCACCAAATAGCTGCGCCCCAGCCGTTTGGGTCACCGTTTGCATCCCTTGCTCGACCCGATTGGGTGCGACAAAACCCGTAGGATCTACACGCACCCAGCCGCGCCTTTGCACCCAAATCTCGCTCCATGCATGGGCATCCATTTGGCGCACTTCCCAACTTTTGCCATCACGCCCTAACTGCCCACCTTGATACCCCGCTACCACCCGAGCAGGCACACCTGCCGCTCGCATAAGGTAAGTAAAACTTGACGCATAATGCTCACAAAACCCTGCACGGGTAGCAAATAAAAAATCATCGATGCGATTATTACCCAAGGTAGGGGGTGATAAGGTGTAGCGAAACTGTTGGGTACGCATCCACTGGGCGATGGCGTTGGTATAGGCAATCGGGTCATCGCCTGCTTGATGGTAGAGTCGCTGCGCAAATTGGCGACTTTGCGGATTACCGCCTGCTGGCAATGCTAAATTGACCTGACGTTGCTGGGTAGATAAGGCTAAATTGATAGGCGCATCATCTAACCAATGCACTTGATAAGTAAACCGCTGATTGACAGTGTCCCAATACCGCAAGGTAAAATCCGACGTCAGCCCAATGCCTCTTTGGTTGGTTATCGGATAATCAAGCCCAAACAGCCAATTTTGTCCCGTCTGCTCCAAAATCACCCGATAGTCAGGGTTAACGGCTAAGGTAAAGCGTTTACTCAGCTTCAACGTCGGTAACAACCAATCAGCAATCGGCTGATCGGGCGTCCAAAGCGAGGTGCGAGGATTGGCGCGCCAGGTGGTGCCATCAAAATCAGAAAATACCAAACCGCGCCAATATAAATTTTGTTGGCTTGGCTGCTGATTGCCAAATTCCACCCGAAATGCCAATTCAGTCGATTGACTGAGGTTGGCAAAATCGCCCGGTGACATACTATCTGACATGCCGGTCTTTGCTTGCGCGCCGCTCAAATGCACCGACCATAGTGGCGGCAATCGGGGAAAAAATAAAAACAGAATAATGGTCAGGGGAATGGCTTGGCCGACCAATAAGCCAAGCGTGCGGTAGCGTCCTGTACCATCATCATTTTGCGCAATCATGGCAAACAGCACGACCATCGTGCCAATCGCCACTTGTAACGTTGTAATCAAATCTTGGTTGATTAAAAACAGCCCTGCCAATACAAACAGTGATAAACTCAGCACCACATAGCCATCACGCCTGGTATGCAATTCCAGTAGCTTACTGACGGCACACAATAGCAAAAACGCGATACCGACATCCAATCCAAAGGCGGTACGATAGGTCAAATACAGCCCCACCAAGCTTGCAATAAATCCTGTGTACTGTATCAACTGTAATGAGCGCGGACGATACAAAGCGTTGGGCAACCAACGTCGCAGGGGTTGCAATTGAAAGATGATAATAAAAAAGGCATACACCGATAGCCAAATGGGTAGATTTTTGACGTGAAAAGCCACAATCAACAGTTGAGACAGCAATATCCACTGATACGCCGAGATTTGGTTTAGGCGCTGAGATAAGGTTAAGCTAGGGTGATTTGGGTTAGGGCGACTCATGGCGTTTTTGCCAATCTTAGCAAACATTGCTGACGAAATGCTTGTCCTTCGCCTATTGCGCCTTCACCATCAGGCAGTCGCAATTGAAAAGCGATTTGGCTTTGGGTCAAACTATCCACCCCGTAGCGCAGCTGGCTGAGTTTTTCTTCATGCGTCACCGCAGGCATTTGATAGTAATCAAGCAATTGCTGCTGCCCCACACTCTCCACAAAGCGTTTTGACATGAGTCCTTGCCCGCGCGCGACATGCGCCCACGAAATACGCGCCAATGATTCTCCTGGGACATAATTATCCAGCTGGTCAAAATCTTCCTGCCCTGCTTGGGTGTGTACGGCAGCGGTTTGTTCATCATCAGATGGCACAAACTGACTGGCTTTCATCTCATAGCTCAGTGGCGCAGGATACACCCACGCGTGTCCTGCAAAAAACACATACGACCAAGCTTGCAAAATCCCTAAGGGATATACGGTACTCACCGTGAGTCTGGGTAACACAAATTTGCCGCGTTTGTCGGCTGTTAACCATAAGCTCACCTGTTGCGGTGCTTGTATTTGACTGACCAACAGCCAATCATTTGGTGCGGACAGTGCATTGGGTTTGCGGCGTATCGGCTGTTTAAAGTCAAAGGCGTTGTTGGCAAAACTTAATCGAATTTGCCGATGCGGCTGCCTTGACTCACTACTAATTTGCAGTCGCACTTGCACTTTGTCACCCACTTGTGTATCGCTGATATCCACCAGTTTGATTTGCAACCCTGCCAAGTGGGCAAAGGTATAATGGATAGTCACCACGAGTAGACTACCTAGCAAAAAGCACAAACCCAACACCAAATTATTGGCGTAATTAATCCCTGCTACAAAGGTAATGATGAGTAAAAAAGCGTACAGCAACCCTTCTTTACTCAAAAAAATATATACGTTGCGCAGGTTGAGGGTGATGTCGCGACTGACCGGCGCCCGACGCTTAAACCATGGTTGCAAGTAGTTTTCAAGTCGCTGGCGAATGGCAAACATGATAGGCGTGGGCTCTTAATTGGGATAATTTAATCGGATAATAAAAATACAGTAATGAGAAAGTTTTTAACGCTAAAACACGTTTACATCATGGTTTACACCATTACTGGCACTTGGCGTAACAACTGGGTCGCAATCGATTGCGGCTGCTCACCGCCCAAATGATTAAATGGGATAAAAGCTTGCCCCAAGCGATGATCAACGACGGCAGCAAATACCGCTTGGATATCTTCTGGCGTCACTTCATTGTAGCCACCCAAATATGCAAAGGCTTGTGCCGCTTGCTTTAATGCCAACACACCACGGGTAGATAAACCATGATAGTCTCGGCTTTCACGCGTTTTTGCTACCAATCGCTGCAAGTAGTCAATCACGACATCTGCCATATATACGTCTTTGGCTTGCGCTTGTGCCTGCTGCAATGATTGGGTATCTAACATCGGGGTAATTTGACTTAGCAGTTGACGTCTATCTTTACCCAGTAGCAACTCTCGCTCTGCATTAACCGAGGGATAACCCAGCGATAAACACATCAAAAACCGATCGAGCTGTGACTCAGGTAAAATAAACACACCCGATTGCTGCGTCGGGTTTTGGGTGGCAATCACAAAAAAAGGTTCAGGGAGTTTTCGTGTTACCCCATCTTGCGACACTTGCCGCTCTTCCATCGCCTCTAACAGCGCAGATTGGGTTTTTGGGCTTGAGCGATTAATTTCATCGGCAAGTAACAACTGACAAAATATCGGCCCTGGCTTAAATTCAAACGTGCCAGTATCAGTTTTATACAGCGAAATTCCTAAAATATCGGCAGGTAGAATATCACTGGTAAATTGCACCCGATTAAACGATAACCCCAAATGGTTGGCAATCGCGTGCGCCAGCGTGGTTTTACCCATTCCTGGTAAATCTTGAAGCAGTAAATGACCATTGGCTAACAAACAAGCAACCGCCAGCTTCACCACGGCAGGTTTATCCAACACGATCTCATTAATACTCACCAGCATGGCTTGCAATCGTTGTTGTAACGGCTGATTGTCTAAGTTACCCATCACAGTGTGGTCTATCCTTTAAAAGTTTAAATTTTGTTTATCAATCATGTTAACTCAAAATATCGCTTAAAGGCATAGCCACAAAGCAATCTAACGAAGCGTCGAAATATAAGCAATAATATCTTGGCGGACTTTGGCATCAGCAATCGGGTCAGAACGCATACGCGTTCCTGGGATAGTTTGTTTTGGATGGGCGATATATTTATCCAAATTTTCCGCTGTCCACGTCATATTGCTGTTTTTTAGTGCGTCTGTATATTGATAATCGGTTAATAAGGCGGATTTTGCCCCATAAATACGCAGTAATTGCGGGCCTTTCTCGTTATTTCCTGGCTGCAGCTTGTGGCATTTGAGACAGGCTTCTTCGTATTGCTTTTTACCGTTATCGGCATCCCCTTGGCTATAAACGGGCAAGGTAACTGCTGGGCGCTGAGCGGGTGGCTGATGTTGACAACCTGTCGCAATAACGATACAAAGACCCAATCCTAGAATAGGCAATCGGTTTGATTTATGAATGATTGTTTGGTGCATTTTGGCTAACTCGTTTTTATCTTATAAATTCAGCACTTGGATTTAGCTTGGTTCAGTCTCGATGTGCATGGTGTCACTCGCTTTTTGCAAATATGCCCCTTGCAAATAACGCGCACCGACTGTCCACGCCGCTGACATGGCAGCAGGGTCTTCAATGAAGGGCATCAAACAACTGGAGCCGCGTTCAGTGATTTCGCGCACCACCGTTGCCACGGTATTGACATTGTCATTGTTGCTCAAATCTTTGATATAGCTGCGATCGAGTCGTACCAGCTGTGGTTTGACAAATTCCAATATTTCCATGGCATTGACCGCCGAGCCAAAATTATAGATACCTAGGTGACAACCCATTTGATTAAGCTCATTACTTTGTTTGGCTGCCACCGCTAGATGATCCATTACCATGGTTTCATTAAACTGTAACGTCAATACCCCCTGCTCGCTGGTACCTAATGCTTGCATCAATCGACTCATAAAGCTTGGCAAGGTGGCATCTGCTAGTGATATCGAGCTTAAATGCACTAATAATCGGGCACTGGCATCGACCTCATGACGGTAACGTTTTAAATCTTTACAGGCTTGAATTAACACCCAACGGTCGATTTTATCCATTAACTGATGTCGGGTCGCCACTTCTAAGAATTTATCAGGTGCCATTAAGCTGCCATCTGCTAGCGGCAGGCGTAAAAACACCTCAAACATGTTACTGACATCGTTTTCAACGTCATAAATCGGCTGATATAATAATTTAAATTTGCTGTGTTCTAGCGCATCACGTAGCGATTCGTACAGCGCACTGTCATCACTGCTGGCAAAGCTACTTGGGTCATATAGATAGAATAAATCTTTATCGTCGTTGCTGTCTTTATTGGCTTTGGTCGCCATGCCGACGGCTTGGATGACACGGTTAATAATACTATTGGTATCAGGTGCACTGGCGTTGACTAAGGTTGCACCAATCGTTACCGTGGTCTTAACCGTACGATGACCAATTTCAATAATGGTGCTATTAATATCGGCAACCAATTTTTGTCCCAATGCTGTCAAATCTTGTTGTCGCATATTAGGGATAATCAGCATAAACATGCTATCATTAAACCGGCTCAAATAGCCATTTTTCACCCGCTCTACCCCAACAATCTCGGTGAGATGTTGCTCAAGAATATTGGCAACAGCAACCACCACCCCATCAATCCCTTCAATCCCCACACTGGCATGGATTTTACCAATATTATCGACGCGTAGCGCCATCAAGCCTACAGATAGGTTTTTCTCAACAATCACGTCATGCAGTCGGTTAAACAGTCTTTCAAAACCATGACGATTAAATAGCCCTGTGATTGAGTCAATGCGTTCCATCGCCTCAAGTTTTTTGGCAAGCTCAGCGCTATTGGCTTGTTCGTTGGGCTGGATAATGACTTGTAGACACGGCTGACCGTCATAGGTAGCAGCCGCTAACTGCAGCTTAGCGGCGAAGGTGGTATTATCTTTTCTCACACTTTCAAATTTAAATTCGACGTTTTTACGGTTGCCTTTTTCAAAGTCTTTTAAAAACGTTTTAAAATCTTGAATATTGTTGCGCGCAATCAAGTCAACAACGGGTATACCCATCAATTCATCGAGTGTTTTAAACCCAAACATTTCAAGATAGGGCTCATTGGCATAAATATGTAAACCATCTTCAATATAAGCCACTGCACTCTTGGAGTTTTTGATAAGAATATTGGCACGCTGTTCGGCATCGTTTAATACCATTTTTAGCCGCTCAAGCTCGCGGACGAGTTTATGATGCTCGTGTTCACGGCAGATACGAATGGCCATGCGCAGTAACTTATTTTTGCGCAAAGCATCCGCTGCACCCCAATAGGTATATAAAGGTAATAACTTATGAGTTTGATCAGGGTCGCTAACAAGCTGGGTCTGGGCTTGCTCATTGGCAGTTAATGCCTCAGGGTGAGCAGTGGCGTCATCCGGCAACAGAGCGATGACGGGGATGTGAGCATCGTGAGCTTTTAAAATCTCTTTGACGTCTTTAAACGATAAATCATATGCATTCCCCATTAAAATAATGTCCCAAGACTGGCGCAATAACTTTATCAGCTCGTCTTTGGCATCCAAAAATCCTAAATTAACCTGTCTATAATAATGTTTTTCTAATAACCCAACTAAGTGTTCGGCATACAGCTGGTTATCATCAATGATTAACAGGTTGAGTTGTTTTTGTTTTTGCATCGATTAACTATCCCATTAAACGCTTGGTTTATAGAGCACTAAGCGAACTATTATAAGCGAATTTTTTGATAAATTATTTATAATATTAGATTCAATTTCTTATTATATTATTAATCAATCAAAACGGCTATAAAGATATGAAAATCTTTTATTTTTAATGGGTTAGATTCAGTTTGGCAACTTTTGTTGCCATTTTTTAGTGATTAAAACTGAATTCTCACAAAAGCGTATTCCTCGATATCATCAGTCATATCAAGTAGCTCAGTTAAACGCACGTTAATTTCTTTGTTATCAATACGTATCACCAGCTTGTCTGCCACTTGGTAGCCAAAACGCGCCATCAGTAAACGGGTCTGGCTATCAGCGTTGTTTGGGGCGGTCGGAATTATAAATGCCGCAACAAAATGTGGCTGACGGCTACCGGCATTTTGAAAGCGCACGCCACAGGGAATCGCATTTTGACAATGCACTTGCACTTGTGCCTCAATTTCTAAGTAGGTTTTGTTGGTTGGTTGCCCAGCTGGCGTATCGATAAAACCCTGACGGTTGTCTTTAATATAGCCGAGCTGCCAAGTTTTTGAACCATTCACCTTTCGCATCGCTATTAAGGAATTGACTTGCAATTGACTCAGCGGGTGATAGCTATCACCACGGCTAATGCTCGGATATTGGTCAACGAGCTGATTGTGGTAGCTAAACACATGCGACAGGCACATGGATTGGGGATTTTCTTTGTTCAGCTCGACAACGGTATATTTTTTAAGATACTCAGTATTTTGAGCTTTGGGTTTTAACCGCTCAGGCAGCTCATTGGCCTGAATTAGATTGCCCAAACTGGTTTTATTGGCAAGCATGTAGTGGATATTATTAAAGCCGAGCACGACTTCACATTTTGAATGGCTATGATAATACTCTGCCGCTGGTTTTAACCCATCTTGCAGATTATTCAATACTAATTTGGCCTGACGCGCGCTATTTTTTATCTCAGCATCGGTGCTGATTTGACCTTGGGTAATGGTTTGATGCAAGCGTTTAAATAACCGGCTAAACATCACAAACAGACAGTTGCTATTTGCTGCAAAAGGATTGAATAAATCATCGACTGCTAGCAGTTGGGGCGGCTGTTTACCTTCTAAATCAATATACAGGTAAGGTTTTTCAACCAAATCTTTACTGATAATGAGCTCTTCCATCAACTGGGTACTTATTTTTTGAATGGCCAAAATATCCGCACGTCGACAAGCATACGGATTGGTGACCGCCACCATCAAGCAGTGAAAATAAATTTCCTCAATCGATAGCGGTGTCCCCTGTTTGCTATATTCATTGGCAGAATGCAGTTTGACTGGCAGGGTGATAGATTGCCAATCATTAGTAACTGCAAACCGATAGCAGGCATTCAGGTATTGCCAAATTACCTGTGTATCTTTACGATAGCCGATATATTTTTCAAACAGCGATTGGCGCAGTAATAGCATGATACCGTATAGGCAGCGCTGAATGACTTGGGTGGGGGTAAGGGATTGATGTTTATGGCGAAACAAGCCAGTGATGCCTTTTTTATCAGCCACTTCAGGGCAAGCCGCCGCTCGTTGCCAGATAACATGGTAAAACATGATGCTTAGATAATGCACCGATAATACGGTATCTAAGCCTTGCTGTTTTTCTTCATCAAAAATCCCGGGTTGGGTTTGGTAATTCACCCGCAATTTGCCGATTAATACGCTGACGGCTTTATTAACCTCCTCAAACAATGCAAAGCGTTTGACGTCGTCAATATCGGCAAACATCAACTGGTTGATCACGAATTTATATTCGTCATACATCTCACACGCCGACATACGATTAAAGTGCATCTGCCAATCGGTCGTATCCTGCAATGAACTCTGCGTTACTTTAAGTTCAATAGGACTAGTCGGTGTATCGTTTATACGCTGTAAGAAATCGTCTAGTATGAGATCCGTAACCATTTTTTTGCACCCAAATGCACAACATTTTTCGACTTGTTTAACAACAATAAATAACACAAAAGCCATATTTTATCTAGTTATTTTAAGATAATTGCACTATTTAAAAGACAAATAACAGATAAACCGTTATTTAGTTGTTGTCTTTCAACGAATTTTAGTGGTTATACAAGTCAATCGGTGTTTTAAATGGCTTATTAGGTAATTCTTGCACCAACTTTGGCACCAAGTAGCCAGCACATTTGGCGAGTAACTCCCAGTACAGAGCGACTGCTTGCTCATCTGAAATATAGAAATGGCTCGCCCCGGCAACTTTATCAAGCACATGCAAATAATAGGGTAAGACGCCTGCTTGCCATAATTTTTCGTTCAAGCTTGCAAGCGTATTTGCATCGTCATTAATCGACTTGAGTAGCACGGTTTGGTTAAGTAAAGTAACACCCGCTTTTTTTGCCTTACCCAAAAATATTTGTGTTTCTTGGTCGATTTCATTGGGGTGATTGGCATGAATGACCATGACGATGTGACAGCGGCTGTTGGCAAATCGCGCAAGTAACGGCTCATCTAAGCGCTCAGGAATCATCACAGGTACACGGGTATGGATACGAATGGTCTGCACTTGGGGTAGTGCTTCAAGGGTGGTGAAAATCTCCAATAAACGACGATTGCTCAGCGATAATGGGTCACCGCCGCTTAAAATCACTTCATTGACCGCGGGGTGCGCTGTGATGTAGGCACTAATGGCTTGCCAATCGTTTTGGGTTGGTAGATTCTCATGGTAGTCAAAGTGCTGGCGAAAACAATAGCGGCAATTGACCACGCAAGCCCCGGTGACAGGAATCAGCACCCGTGATGCATACTTATGGATGATGCCTTTGACGGGATTGGCGTGTTGTTCATCGAGTGGGTCGGTGACAAATCCGGTGACTTGTACCGTTTCTTGAAACGTCGGCAACACTTGCTTAAGCAGCGGATCATTAATATCGCCTTTCCCCATTTTTTGCACAAAGCGGCGTGGCACTTTTAGGGGAAATTGACCGACCTGACTGTCAAAACTATCTATCGGCAAATCCAACGCTTGCGCCAATCCAGCAAAGCTCGTGATGGTATCAGAAAACGCATTTTGCCAGTTTTTTTGTGTCGCCAAATAGTTTATCATATAGTGTTTATCCAATTGTCAATGCCGCTTGCTGATAACGCCTGTCGCTGATAGGGTTACCGCGTAGGAAGCGCATGTTTAGCAAATTGGCTATTATACAAAGATTTGATTTACCTCGGTTATTTTTTAGTCGCAACACCTTATTAGGAAATTTTATGGCAAATTACTCAACCAATGAATTTAAAGCTGGCTTAAAAGTCATGCATGAAGGCAACCCATTTGCAATTTTAGAAAATGAATACGTTAAACCAGGTAAAGGTCAAGCATTCAACCGCGTCAAAATGCGTAACCTAAAAACGGGTAAAGTATTAGAAAATACCTTTAAATCTGGCGATAGTCTTGAAGGCGCTGACGTTGTTGATACTGAAATGAACTATCTATACAATGATGGTGAATTCTGGCACTTTATGCACCCAGAAAGCTTTGAGCAGCTACAAGCCGACAAAAATGCGATGGGCGATGCGGCTAAATGGTTAAAAGAAAATAGCAACGAAGAATGTACCATTACCCTATTCAATGGCGTACCTTTAAGTGTGGCCGCGCCAAACTTTGTTGAGTTAGTCATTACCGAAACTGACCCAGGTCTAAAAGGCGATACATCAGGTGGCGGCGGCAAACCTGCAACCCTTGAAACTGGTGCAGTCGTACGTGTGCCATTATTTGTCCAACAAGGCGAAAAAATCAAAGTCGATACCCGCACTGGCGAATACCTATCACGGGTACAATAATATATTTTAATACCAAGAATTTTGAAAAAATAAAAGCCCAACTAACTGTTGGGCTTTTATTTTTTTAACATGTGATTGAAAAATTTTTTGTTACGCTGTCACATTGACATAGCATTATGCGATAAATCATAAAAATCATTCGTCAAACACGCATGGAAAAATGATTACCCAAATAGAACAACAAATGAAATAATTCACCAAGATAATCAAACTAGCGTTAGCTCAAACCGCTAAAATACAAAGACAAATTAAAAGGTAAGTTAACATACAAACATAAGTATAGACAACTCAAGGATATATCATGCCAGAACTCACCCCGCCAGAAACCAGCCCTGTCATCACCCTTGAAGCGCCGCAACCCGTTGCCGTTGTGCCACAAGATGAAGCCGACCAACTAGTCAAACTTGACCTAACCAAAGTGCCTGAGCTTGATGCCAAAGTGAACGATTTTGTGATGCATGTATTACAAACCCCTGTCAACACGTCTGTATTCGATGAGAAAGTCAACGCCATTCATCAGCTGGGTAGTGCCGAAATTCGCGCTTCCGCGCAGATTGCAAATCGCATGCTTGATCGTCCTGCCAAAAGCATGGATAAAGCCTTATTTGACAACTCCCCGATTGCCAAATCCTTGACTGAGCTACGCAGCGTGGTCGAAGAGTTAGATCCAACCCGCCAAGGTTCACTGTCAAGTCCACGCAAATTTTTGGGCATCATCCCAATGGGCAAATCCGTACAAGATTATTTTCGTAAATACCAATCTTCGCAAACCCATATCAATGCCATCATCGAAAGCCTGTATCACGGCAAAGATGAACTGATGAAAGACAATGCCAGCATTGAGCAAGAAAAGGTCAATATGTGGGCACTGATGCAGTCGCTCCGTCAATATATTTATGTCGGTAAAAAAATTGATGAACGTCTAGAGCAAAAAATCGGTGAGCTTGAAGCCACTGACCCTGAAAAAGCACGCGTAGTCAAAGAAGAATTGCTGTTTTATGTGCGCCAGAAAAATATGGATTTTTTGACCCAACTGGCGGTGAACATCCAAGGGTATTTGGCGCTTGATATGATTCGCAAAAATAACTTAGAGCTTATCAAAGGCGTTGACCGTGCCACGACGACAACGATTGCTGCGCTACGTACTGCGGTGATGGTGTCACAAGCACTGAGCAGTCAAAGATTGGTACTCGACCAAATCAATGCGCTTAACTCAACGACCAGTAACTTGATTGAATCAACGTCAGTCATGCTCAAACGCCAAACCGCGCAAGTGCATGAGCAAGCCAGTGGCAGTTCAGTGGACTTGGAAAAACTGCAAAAATCCTTTAATCACATCTATGAGACCATGCATGCGATTGATGCCTTTAAAGTTAAAGCACTGGGCAATATGCAGCAAACGCTCAATGTACTTACCCAAGAAGTTGACCGCGCACAAACCTACCTTGACCGCACCAATCGCCAAACGGTGAGTGAGATTGCCAACGAGCTACAAATTGATGAGGATAAATTGGGTAATGTCAAACTTTAATCCCCGTTTGATTTGACTATGAGCAACCTCACGAATGATTGCGGCTTTTACTGTTTATCACCATCTTTTATCAGTAATAATAAAAGGATAATTGATGAGAACTAACAAGCAAAAACTATCAAAGTGTCCGTTCGTGAAGATTACTCTTGCAAAGCAAAGTTTTTGAAAAACAAGGTATTTTTAGCTTAAAAAAACACCGCCATGATTGCGGTGTCTTTGCTGATACATGGCTTTAGTCAGACAATTTATTGGGTAATTTTGCAACCACTTGCGCGACCGTGTTATCCAGTTGACTGCTATCGCTCGGCATGACAGTGATATGAGCGATTTTTCGACCTTCGCGTTCTTCTTTATCATAATTGTGCACGTGCACGCCAGCGAAGGCTAGGACTTCGTCAAGTTTTGGGTACTCTCCGATGACGTTCAGCATGACAGAGGGTTTGACGATGGCTGTGTCTCCCAATGGCAACCCTGCCACCGCACGGATGTGATTTTCAAATTGACTGGTTACCGCGCCTTCAATACTCCAGTGCCCTGAGTTGTGCACGCGGGGTGCGATTTCATTGGCTAGCAATTTTTCAGCGCCGCCTTCAGAAGTCACAAATAATTCTAACGTCAACACGCCCACATAGTTTAAATGTTCGAGCAATTTTTTGATATTACTTTGGGCTTGTTCGGTCAATTGCTCGACGTTCGGTGCTGGTGCGGTTGATTTGGCTAAAATACCATTACTATGCTCATTTTGCACGAGCGGATAATAGCGGATTTCACCGTTTTGGGCGCGCACTGCAATGATAGATACTTCGCGCTCAAAGTGAATAAAGCCTTCGGCAATGAGGGGCGCTGTTTTGGTTGCGTCGCCAAGTTCTGCCCACGCGGTGTCGATTTGGTCAGCGGATTTGACCACAAACTGCCCTTTGCCATCATAGCCCCCGCGTGTGGTTTTGAGTACCAAGGGTAGCCCCAATTTGTCAGCGGCGGCTTGGATATCGGCTTTGTTATGCACTGCCATAAAAGGCACGGTGGCGATATCTAATTGATTAAACAAGTTTTTTTCATTTAACCGATCTTGTGCCACTGATAGTGCAAATGATGAAGGGTATAAGGTTTTGGTCGATTCCAAAAACTGGGCAGGTTTGAGCGGGGTGTTTTCAAACTCTAAAGTAAAAATATCACAGTTTTGGGCAAAATCTTCAAATTGCTCGCTACTAAACACTTTGCCCAGTAAGCGTGCGGGGCAATTGGCACTATCTTCCAAAAACACGCAGCGGATACCGAGTGGCAATGCTGCTTGCGCCAACATCATACCAAGTTGTCCGCCACCTAAAATCCCAATCGTTTTGACAGGATAATTGGAATGATTGATGGTATAAAAATTGGCGGTTTGCATAGGCATGGTGGCAGCTCTTTTTGATAAGTAAAACACAGAAGAAAAATTATGGCTAATTATAAAGGATTTGCCCACAAATAAAAAATCTAAGCATAAAAAAACCCATAAGTCTTTAGTCTTATGGGTTCAATAAATCAATGAATAGGTTTTACGCGTTAACTGTAATGCACGGGTTCTTCGTCATACACATTGGCATGCCACTGCGAGAGCTGCTTTTGCATTAAGGTTTGAATGGCCGCATGAATCATACTTTGACCAATCAGCTGGGTATCATCCCCCAACAGTTCTTTCACTTTGTCAGAAAATTCAATACTTACCAAGTCTTCTGATTCGTCATTCGAGGTACGTAGTACCATTTTGCCGTCAGCTTGCTCAATAAACTCCAGCATCATCGCTTCTGCTTTGGCATCCTTTGCCGCTTGCAGTAGGCTTTGGTAATCTGATTTTGTATCTTTTTGCATCGTCGCTCCTCAATCTTTTATCCGCCCCAGTGACTACTTTGGTTACTACCTTAATAACTATCTTATGAACTAGGCTTATGAGCTAGGCTTATAAACTAGACTAAGAAACCTGTTAGTCACCCTATCATATCGCTTTAATCAACCTAAGCATGGTTTAACGCTTGCATCTTTTTAAAAGCTTGTTGACAGCTTATTAACAGGGTTTGGCATCTTGCATGATTATTAAAATGGCGACTTTAACGGTAAAAATCAAGCATAATTTGTGATATTAACACAGCCACTACAATGCATAATGCTTAAGGGTTGCTGTGATAAATTATTGAGCGAACCGATTTAGCGACCTGGTGAACTTACAACAACTGCGGAAATACGCTTTTTAAGCCGCCAACAAAAATCTCTACCGCAACGGCCGCAAGTAGCATCCCCATGATACGGTTGAGCACATTAAGCCCGGTATCACCTAAAAAACGACTTACCTGCCCCGCTGCCATAAAGCTTAGATAAGTAATAATACTGATAATCAAACCTGCGGTGATAATCGCTAGCATATTAAAATAACTATGCCCGCTCGCGGCATAAATAATCACGGTAGAAATCCCACCAGGACCAATCACCATCGGAATCGTCAACGGCACCACGGCAGATGCCGCTCCTTGAAACGCCACACCATTTAAATCCCCTGATTTGCCGACATGCGGTTTGGCTACATTGCCAGCGCCATTCATCATGCCAATGGCAATAATCAATACCAAGATACCGCCTGCGATACGAAATGACCCAAGCGAAATCCCCAGCACCTTTAAGATAGGCTCGCCTGCCAACGAAAATATCGCAATGGTCACAAACACGGTAATGGCTGAAATCAGTGCAACTTTGCGAGTTTGTTGTCGATTGGCGTCTTTGGTGATATCAATAAATAACGATAACGCAGCAAATGGATTGACCAGTACCACCAGTGCCAAAAATATTTTTAAGACTTGAGATTCCATGAGTATTGACTAACTTGTTGGGTGAATATTACAAAACAGTTATGGTAGCATAAATTTAAGTCAGCATGGTTACGGCGTTAATTCGCTTAGCGCCACCAGTACGCATGCTGACTACTAAGCCTGCATGATGAACCCAAAATTAATGGCTCTCTAACGTTTGGGTGATTTTATCAAGATTTAAACTATCGGACATGGCATTAAAAATCTCATAGTATTTGCCTTGCTTGCGATACAGTTCATCATGCGTGCCTGTCTCCACCACGCGCCCTTGCTCGATGACCACCAAATCATCAGCGTCAATAATCTGCGCGATATTGTGCGACACAATAATCACCGTGCGGTTTTGTTTGATTAAATCCAAACTGCGCTTGATTTGCTGGCTGGCAATGGCATCTAGACTTGCAGTCGGCTCGTCCAAAAACACAATCGGCGGATTTTTAAGAAACATACGTGCCAGTGCAATACGCTGCTGCTGTCCACCTGACAAGGATTTGGCTTCGCTTTGGTAGCCTTTGGGCAACTGGGTGATTTGTTCATGAATGGAGGCTTGTATTGCTGCCTGCTCAATCTGGGCTTGGCTGGCAGTTAAATCGCCATAACGAATATTTTCTTCAATAGTACCGCCAAAAATATGGTTTTTTTGCAACACCAAACCGATTTGTTGGCGTAGCTCATGGGTATCATAGTCTTGCAAATCCTTGCCATCGAGCAAAATTCGTCCCTGCGTAGGCTGATAAAATTTTACCAACAAATTAATAATGGTGCTTTTACCTGCGCCGCTCAAGCCGACCAATGCAGTAATTCGATTGCGCCGAATGCGAAAGCTGACATCTTGCAAGGCTTGGTTGCCGTTGGGATAGACAAAATCCACGTGCTGAAGTTCGATATCACCCTGTACCGTCGCAGGATTGACACCACCTACCACTTCGATTTGGCTATCATCTTCTAAAATATCAAAAAACCCTTCGGCATAAGTCAGCGCATCATTGACCTCATCGTAGATACGGTGCAACTGGCGAATCGGCGATGCCACGTTTTGAAACAACAACACATGAAACATAATCATGCCAATGGTCATCTGCCCATCAAGCACAAAATACGCGGTTAAAATAATAATCGCCACGACACCAATCTGCTCGATAAAACTTTTGAGTGCATCATAACCAAAGCCAATACCGCGCGTTTTGAGTTGGTTATCGGTCATCTCTTTTTGAATAGCAAAATGTTTCTGCGCTTCAATCGGCTCGCGGACAAAGGATTTGATCACGGTAATAGCGTTAATCAGCGAAATGATTTGCTCGCTTTTGCTCTCCCGGTAGTGGCGCATCTGCCGACGAAATCCTTGCAAGCGCGTGGCTTGTTTTTGACTGATATAAAAATAAATCGGCACAATCACCAGCCCTACCATCCCCACCCACACATTGGCGCTAAACATCACTACCAGTGCTACAATCGCATTGGCAAATAATGGCAACATATCAATAAAAAAGTTTTGCACCAAGCGCGTGAGACTACTAACACCCAAATCAATGCGCGTCTGCAGCTTACCACTGTCGTTATCAGGATGGGTATAAAACCCCATGCGGTAACTTAAAATGCGCTCTACGACTTTTTGCGATAAATCTCGGGATAAATTAATACGGATTTTTTCACCGAAATAACGCTGTCCAAAGCTGATTGCCGCGTATAACAGCTCTTTGAGCAGTAGCACGATGCTGATAGTCGTGAGCAGTTTTGCACCTTCCTGCCACGGCTCGCTGAGTTTGAGAATCTCGGTCAAATGATCGACCGTGTAACGCAGTACAAAAGCATTGACCTGTGCGGCAAATGAACCAACCACCGTAAGCAGCAGCGTCGCTATGATTAATGAGTGATAAGGTTTTGCAAAAACGGATAATTTTTTGATAATTGACCACAGCACGGCGCCGCGTTCGCGTTTATTGAGTGATGTCGGCGCAGGTTTGGATGGCAGTGTCGACTTATTAGCTAGCGATGGATTAGGAGATTGTTTGTGAAGATTTGGCAAGAGTTGCTCACAAATGATTTTTCAATACGTTTGGTTGTTTAATATCTTTGGTAAAGTTTAAATAAAACCAGTGCTTTTAAGGTAGTTGGTAATTGTTGCATTCTTGTCCATGCGGCGCTTTGCACTACAAAATCATAAAATAATTTTATGATAATTAGTATTATCTATGAATATTTATTATGATTTGAAGCTTTTAGCGGGAAATACCTTTATACTGAGCGGACTTATTTTTACCTTTCCCTTTTTATCTTAGTTAATAGCCTATTAAAAGGATTTCAGTGTATGCCATTATCATATAAAGCCCCCCTCCGTGATATTCGCTTTTTAACCAATGAAGTATTTAATTATCCCGAACACTATAAAACCTTAAAATCTGGTGAAAATGCCGATCCTGAAACCGTGGATATGATGCTTGACAGTTTTGCGGATTATTGTAGCAATGTGTTGATGCCACTGTACCAATCAGGCGATGATGAAGGTTGCCATTTTGACAAGGGTGTCGTCACCACGCCAAAAGGTTTCAAAGAAGCTTATGATATGTTCGTTGAAGCTGGGTATCAAGCCATACCGTTTCCTGAAGAATTTGGTGGCTTAAATATGCCAATGTCAGTCAACCTCATCAAAAGTGAAATGATGGGTACGGCAAACTGGGCATTTGCCATGTATCCAGGGCTGTCGGTGGGCTGTATGAATACCATCATGCAATACGGCACCGCCGAGCAAAAAGCCACTTATATGCCAGCTTTGGTAGAAGGTCGCTGGTCAGGCACCATGTGTTTGACTGAACCACAATGTGGTACCGACTTGGGTCAAGTTAAAACCAAAGCCATCCCACAAGAGGATGGTACTTATAAGATTAGTGGTACCAAAATCTTCATTTCAGCCGGTGAACATGACCTAACAGAAAATATCGTGCATATCGTATTAGCACGACTACCTGATGCGCCTGAAGGTACCAAGGGTATTTCGTTATTTATCGTGCCAAAATTCTTGGTTACAGAAAACGGTGGCATTGGTGAGCGTAATCCAGTTAACTGTGGCTCAATTGAGCACAAAATGGGTATCAAAGCCTCAGCAACTGCGGTACTCAACTTTGATAATGCGACAGGCTATTTAATCGGTGAGCCGAATAAAGGCTTAAAAGCCATGTTTACTTTTATGAACACTGCCCGCCTAGGCACAGGCATGCAAGGCTTAGCGCATATGGAATTGGCTTTCCAAAACTCATTGCCTTACGCCAAAGAACGCCGCTCAATGCGTACGCTATCAGGTACCAAAGAGCCAAACCAAGTGGCTGATGCGATTATCCATCATGCCGATGTTGCGCGCATGCTACTTACCCAAAAAGCCTTCTCAGAAGGGGCGCGCTCAATGATTTATCACGCATCACGCTATGCTGATAAAATGTTTGAAGGAGCGATGCTCGGTGACGATGCTGAGTTCCACAAATGGGATGATAAATTGGGCTTTTATACCCCAATACTTAAAGGCTTCTTAACTGAACTAAGCATTGAATGTGCCAAACATGGTATGCAAATCTACGGCGGTCATGGCTACATCAAAGAATGGGGCATGGAACAAATCGCTCGTGATGCGCGTATCTCAACCTTGTATGAAGGCACCACAGGCGTACAAGCGCTTGACCTACTAGGTCGTAAAGTGTTAATTCAATCAAAAGGCAAAGTGCTACTTGATTACACCGCCAATATCATGAAATGGTGTAGTGAATACGCACTAGACAAAGGCATGCGTAAATTTGTTTGGGAATTGACCAAATATTGTGCAGAGTGGAATACCCTTACCACACGTATCATGTTGACGGCGCGTAAAGACCGTGAAATCGTCTCAGCAGCATCCGATGATTACTTAATGTACTCAGGGTACGTCATCATGGGCTATCACTGGGCACGCATGGCAGCGGTAGCGTATGATAAACTCAAAAATGGCGGCAGCGAAACCAAAGAATTCTATGAAGCCAAAATCAAAACCGCTGAGTTCTATTTTGAAAAACTATTGCCACGCGCCTCAGGTCACTCAGAGAGCATGTTGGCACCAAGCGAGTTAATGGCGATGGATTTAGATAGCTTTAATTTCCTAGACTAATGGGTTAAACTTGTTGCGCCATTTTGCAAAAAGGCTGCTCAACCTTAATGGGGGCAGCTTTTTTATTGCTCAAAATTTTAACACATACAAAAGAATTGATTATGGAATTTACTGCTTTTTCGCGCCAAGTCATTGACCAACTAGAATCGGATATCACAGCCTACCTCCAAGCCTGCAAGTTACCCTCACCGCTGCATGAAGCAAGCCTATACGCGATGACCAATGGCGGCAAACGGGTACGTCCTTTGCTGATTGCAGCAACTTTTGCCACGGTAAAAATCGGCAACAATCTTGCCAACCCATCCTATCAATTATCAAATGACGTGCGCCGTGCCATGATGGCGGTGGAGTGTCTACACGGCTATTCGCTGGTGCATGATGACTTGCCTTGTATGGATGATGATGCGCTGCGCCGAGGTCGCCCTACGACCCATATCGCCTATGGTGAAGCCGCTGCCATGCTTGCCGGTGATGTGCTACAGACCTTAGCATTTGAAGCCCTGACCCATACGTATTTTGGTGAAAACAGTGAGTTTGCTACGCCGCTTTCTGCCACGTTTGCGCCACGGGCACGGCGGATGGTCATGGGGCAAATGCTGGATTTAAATGGCGAGCACCAACAGCTTAGCCAAACTGAGCTTGAAGCCATCCACCGTGACAAAACAGGCGCGCTCATTGAAGCGTCAGTCTTGATGGGTGCCATCTGTGCCAACGCGACTGAAAGCGAGCGCCAAGCACTCAATAGCTTTGCCGAGCAGATTGGTTTGGCTTTCCAAGTACAAGATGATATTTTGGATGTGACTGCCGATACCAAGCAGCTTGGCAAACCTGCGGGTAGTGATGAAAAATTGGATAAATCCACGTATGTGAAATTATTAGGCGTCGATGCTGCCAAGACCTACGCCCAAAGCTTGTTTGATACCGCGAAAAATGCGGTGATTGCTGAATTTGGCGATGATAACTATTTGGTCGATTTGGCAGACTGGTTGTGGGCGAGAGACAAGTAATTATTTCTTTCTAAACCCAGCAAACAAGCCTTCGTGGTTAATTTTTGGCATTTTCATGGTCACGGTGTTTGATAGCAAATCATGTAGCGCCAAGCCTTGCTTATTGACCCAAGCAAACCAATAATTAAACAATAGCCCGATAAACATACTAAAATACAGCGCACCCACTGACTGGTGGATAAGATAGCCTATCATCCCGCAGACCACAGGCAATAAACACGCGGCTAATATCCGCATCATCGATTGCCGCCAACTTAGCAATGAGCCATCACGGTTCATGGTTTTAAGCCGCCAAGTCTGCATGCCAAGCGTCTGCCCTGCCTTACGCCAAAATACCCCATAAAACCCGACCAAGATAATCACGAACGCCGGGATTTGCACAACATTACGATACCATAGCGGTAATGTCGCCGCTTGCTTCATATCCGTCCCTGCCAAACCTAGCATTTTAGTCCCCAATACTATAAGCAACATCTGCACAAAAAATAGCATCGCCAAAATCAACATACCATCGTACAACATAGCAATCAGCCGAGTAGCCGCTTTTGCCATCACGGGTTGTTGTTCTGGCAATGGCGCTGATGGCAGAGATTGCGGGTGGCTATTGGTGTCAGCTGTTTTTAACATTGGGGTTTTGGTCTTAGGCATAGGTATGGCGAGCGAATGATGGTAGAAATTAAGCGAAATTGTAGCCTAAATACAACCAAAACGCTATGACTCAAACGCTAACTACAGACCCATCAGCGCATGGCTTAGATAAACATAACTGGGATAAACATGACTGGGATGAAAATGCCTTAGGCAATAGTGAGGCAGTGGTGAAAAAACGAAATGGCAAAATACCCCGCCGAGTAATATGAGGCATAAAAGAATAAGGCATAAAAAAAATCGCCTAAACTCAAAGAGTGGCGATTAATTTTAACAAAGTAATTAGTGGTGCGCTTGGAGGGAGTCGAACCCCCGACCCTCAAGTTCGTAGCCTGATGCTCTATCCAACTGAGCTACAAGCGCTTAACTAATGTCTTCGTTTGAAGTGGGCGCTATTATAAGTTAGAGTGTTTATTTTGTCAAACTTTATTTTAAATAATTTTAAAATTAATTTTGATTCAATAAATGGCGGTGACGGAGGGATTCGAACCCTCGATACAGTTTCCCGTATGCAGCCTTAGCAGGGCTGTGGTTTCAGCCACTCACCCACGTCACCAAATTGGTCTTACTTATCTATAACACCGTACAATAATTTTAGTCAATGTCGCCATTAACCTCAAGTATTGTGGGTGGGCATTATAACAAACCAATCCAAATTTGCAAGACTTTTTAAAAAAATTATGTGAGAATAATTGCAGCACCTTGGCAGTGGCACCGTGACTACCTATAACCCAGTCGCTGTTTATGGCTCAGTCGTTATATGATAATCTGTTTGAAAGTAATGATTAAAAAAACCATTTAACCAATCCTTTATGAGGATTGATAACTAGCCTGTGAGAATCTTATGTCAACCCCTGCTACCCTTGCCCCTATTTTAGCACCCAGCATGACACTGCGCCCCACTGTATTGTGTTTTTCGGGGTTAGATCCATCAGGCGGCGCAGGCTTGCAAGCGGATATTGAGTCGATTGGGCAATCAGGGAGTCATGCAGCGATTGCCTGTACCGCAGTGACCGTTCAAAGTTCACAGCAAGTTTTTGGGTTTGAGGCATGCGCAAGTGAACTGGTAAGGGCGCAAGCACTAGCAGTGCTCAATGATTTGCCTGTCAAAGCGATCAAGTCAGGGATGCTTGGCACCACTGACAATATTGCAATGCTCGCGCAGCTTTTTATCGATGGCAGTATTGCAACAGGTACGCCATATGTGCTTGACCCCGTACTGGTGGCGAACAGTGGCGGTGCTTTAGGTGACAAAGACACTTTGGTGGCTGCCTTTGCCCAGTTGACCCGTTTTGCGACCCTGATGACCCCCAACAGCATTGAACTGCGGGATTTGACAGGCATCGACAATCTACACGCCGCCGCCAGAGATTTGTGCCAGCAAGGCGCCAAAGCAGTGCTAGTCAAGACGTCTCACGATAACCAAGCCTCTGGTATTGAGCAGTATTTATACGTTAATGACAACCAAACCTGCCGACTGGCATACCAAGCAATTTTGCCAAGACTGGCGGGTGAATATCACGGCTCAGGCTGTAGTCTAGCAAGTTATATCGCAGGTCGCTTGGCACTGGGTGATAAGCTTGTGACAGCGGTACAATGCGCAGATATTTGGACGCAACACGTGCTCAAAGTTGCTGACATTGTACACCCTCATGGTCAACGAATTCCCAAGCGCTTTCATTACAACTCAATACTAGGTTAGGTAAGCTAGTATGGGGTTATTATTGGAGTGGTCGATTGTTAAGACGTTGCTATTACAGTTAGGTGTGATCGCCCATTTTCTCATCACGCTTTGGCTAGTTGTGCGGGTTATTCAACAGCAGCGCCACCAAAGCGTGGCAATTGCTTGGATTGCGGTGTTATTTGCCCTGCCTGTTGTCGGCATCATCGGTTATATGTTATTTGGTGAAATCAATATTGGACACCAGTACCGTAAGCGCAGTTTGATGGCGCAAAAATTACTGCGTGACTTTGCTAACGCCCAGCAGATTGATTTTAATGAAATTTCCAAAAATTTAGACACCGAAGCATGGCAACTGAGCAATATCGCCCTATTAAAAACTGGGCTTGGCGTTTATGACCATCATACGCTGACGCTGATGACAGACGCTGACCATATTTTTGCCAGTTTATTAGCCGATATCCGTGCGGCAAACACGATGATTTTGCTAGAATTCTATATTGTGTCGCCACAAGGCCGGGTGATTGAGTTATTAGAAGCGTTGATGGAGGCTAGCCAGCGCGGCGTATCCGTGCATTTGCTGGCTGATAGCGTTGGCAGTCATGCGTTTTTTCGCAGTCAGTGGGTGCAAAAATTGAGAGATGCTGATGTCTTTGTGCATGAGTCGTTGCCCGTGGGTTTGTTCAAGACTATTGTCAAACGTATTGATATCCGCAATCATCGTAAGCTGGCTATTTTTGATAATTGCTATGGCTATACGGGAAGTTTTAATTTAATCGACCCCGATTTTTTCAAACAAAACGAGCATGTGGGCAAATGGATTGATGTCATGATACGGGTGGAAAGTCATGATACTGTCAATTCGGTGAAAGCCATGTCACTAGTCACGACCACGGATATCAGCGCAGAAACCAACGCCAATTTTTCCGGCCTTAAAAAAATCGTTAATCGTTTTACCAAGTCGCTGTATATTGGCACCCCAAAGCTGCATCATCGCAAATTACAACGCGTGGCTAACTCTCGCGAGGTACTTAAAAAAGCTAACACTGGTGTCGCTCAGCCGCCCCTGCTTAACATTTTGCCGCTGCAAAGCGACCAACAAGCTTACCCATCGGTAAGTCAAGTCAGCTTGCAGCTTATTCCATCGGCGCCAGAATTAACGGGACATGTCATCTACGAAACCTTGGTATGTGCGATTTTTGCCGCCAAAAAACAAGTGGTTATTACCACGCCCTATTTTGTGCCAGATGATGCGCTGCTGCTCGCTATCACTACCGCTGCCAAGCGTGGGGTCAAGGTGATTTTAAATGTACCCAAAAAAGTAGATTCGCTGTTGGTGCGGTTTGCCTCACAAGCTTATTTTGAGCCGCTGTTGTCAGCAGGGGTGCAGATTTATCTGTTCAATGCAGGCTTGCTACATGCCAAGATTTTGTGCGTGGATGACGATTATTGCTTGTTTGGTACCGTCAATATGGATATGCGCAGTTTTTATCTGAATATGGAGGTGAGTATGGCGATTTATAATCGTACCATGACCCAGCAAATGCTTACTTGCCAGCATGAATACCTGCAACAAAGTGAGCCATTACAGCGCGATGGATGGCAGCAACGTAGCTTTGGGGCAAAATTCTTGGACAACGCTATTCGCCTGTTTAGCCCACTGCTTTAAAGCTTAATCATTTAATCGTCGTTTGGGAAATACTATAGGGTTAATAAATAAACACCTACGGTTTGCACCAAGGTTTCTAGCAAAATAATCAAGAAAAACCCCAGCATAGGTGCCAAATCAAGCATACCTGTGGCAGGTAATACTTTGCGAAATGGCTGAATAATTGGCTCACTAAGCAAGGTGAGCAGGCCAAAAATTGCTGGCATTTTTTGGGTAAAAAGCATCACCCAACCCCCGATAAACGAGCCAATAATGATGTACTGACACATTCTTAAAAAATCAATCAGCAAGGTCACCGCCGCCACAAAAAACATCATGACGGGTGAAAAATGCCGCGATAGATAATCAACCATGGCTAAGTTCACCTCTGGCATATAGAACAGCCCAATATTTTGACTATCAACGCGCATCATGCCAAGCACGCCCCAAATAAAAATCATCCGCAGCAAAAACAGCAGCACCAAACTTGCGGTATTGATTCTGCCATCGCCAAGGGTTGGGAAAATACGTCCAAACACATCGACAATGCGTGTCATACGATAAATGGGTTTGGCAAACGCATCTTTTGCAGTAATGCCAGCAAACTGCAGCATAAATCGAAAGAAAACCAGTATCATCGCCGCCCCGACGACGATATCAAACAACCCTGCCAAAAGATTAGTCATGCCCTGTTTTTATCCTTATTTGCTGCTTACACACTTGTTAACGATGAGCGGTTAAGATAGTCAATTAAAATTTGCCGTTGTAGCCAATGTTATAGCCAAATCAAGTTATTTGCCAAACGCTTGGCTGAGCTCACGCGAGCGCTGCTCACATGCTAGCATGGCATCGGCGATAATTTGATGCATTTGTTTGTCATCCATCACTTCAATTGCCGCTTGGGTAGTCCCATTGGGCGAGGTCACTTTGCGACGTAGCTCAGCTGGCGTATCATGACTGGTCAATGCCATTTGCGCTGAGCCCAATGCCGTTTGCATTGCCAAAGCCGTTGCTTGGGTTTGGGTCAGCCCCAATTTTTCACCCGTGGCAATCATGTTTTCTAACATATAAAAGAAATACGCAGGCGCTGACCCTGAGATAGCAGTCACGGCGTGCAGTAGGTCTTCGTCATCTACCCATAACACCAGTCCTGCCGCAGACATCACTTGCTGCGCGAGTTGCTGCTGCGCCTCGCTAACTGCTACTGTCGCATACAAGCCTGTGGCACCCATTTGAATCATCGCAGGGGTATTTGGCATCGCTCGCACTAGTTTGACTTGCGGTCCCAACCATTCGGCTAAACTATCGGTACCAATCCCTGCGGCAATTGAAATAACCACTTGCTCGCCCCAGCTGTCTTTGACTGGTAGTAGCACATCTTTAATGACCTGCGGTTTGACGGCTAGCACGACTACATCAGCTTTTTCAATAGCATGCTTGGTATCATCGATATTGCTCGCATTGTAAGTATTTAACCCTTTGGCTTGAAAATCCGCTAACTTCTCAGCATCGGTTTCTACCACATGCAGTAGGCTACTTGGCTGACCTTTTGCTAATAGCCCTGCAATTAGCGCCGATGCCATATTACCGCCACCAATAAAAGCGATGTTAAGAGAAGTTGTGGTTGCCATAGATGTCCTTTGTAATCATTTTTTGTAGGGTGACGAAAGCAGTTAAAGGGTTCGCCCTCGCTATTATTCGCAAATAAGTCTACCATACCTACTGCAAATTTTGATGACAAATTTACAGCGTTAATTGGTGTACATGGCGCAAATTCAAGGGATTATTGCTGGTTTGATAGCCTTAGTCCATGATAGCCTCAGTCCATGATAGTCTTAAATCAATGAGACTTACTCTCAAGACTGTCTGTCCAAACCAAGTGCCACGGACAAGGCGCTTGGGTAGCCAAATTCAGCTCACTGGCATCTGCCAGCCAAACACTGATATTCGGCAATAATAAAGCCAACCGTTTTGGTATTTGGGATGCAATGGGTGCCTTTTCTTTGTTGTCATGCATGATGACCACTTTGGCAAATTGTCGCTCCCAGCTAGGAATATCAAATCGTTGGCACAGTTTTTTAAACGATTGGTGAAAAGATTGTGACAATAATTGAAAAGACTCATTTGGCAACACGGCTCTGCTAGCAAGCGACAATTCTAGAGATAGCCCCACAGATAATCCCAAATCAGCAGTCAAATTGGCTAATACCTTGTTATCTGACTTGCCATGAATCGCCTTCACATAATCGGTATCAAGGCGGTATAACGTATCGCGGTATTTTCTAATTTCAATTCCCTGCCACTGCAAAATCGCTTGCTGGTCTGTTTGCGCTAATTGTAGTAACTGCTCAATTTGTGCAATCCATTGCCGAGTGGGGGCAAATTTTTGCGAGCCTTTGACCCAATGATGCAATAGGTTAAAGCGTCTGGCTTGGCTAAATGATTTTAGATTGGGAATATGCAAACATTGTTGATGACTTGTCCAGCCATTTGACCACTGGCATAGCGCCAAATCTTGTTGATATTGCTCCTCGACTATGTGATGCGCTTCGGTCAGGTTTTGCTGGGTGCGGGTGATATTTTGCACTACTTTATGAAAGCGCTCATCAAGGAGTGGCAAAATCTGATTACGTAAAAAAGCGCGCTGATTAGTTACGCCAAAATTGGTAGGATCATCGACATAAGGGATGTGTTGCGCTGCTACAAAGTCGCTAATCTCATCACGCGTTACCCCGAGCAACGGACGCCATAACCAAATGGGTGTGCCAAATTCGTGTTGCACCCCAAACGCCGTCATGCCTGTTAGCCCTGCCAACCCTGTCCCTTGGCATAGGTGCATCAACAAGGTTTCGACTTGATCGTTAGCGTGATGCGCCAAGGCAACAATGGCATTTTCGCCTGCAATCTGTATGATGGCATGATAGCGGGCAGTTCTGGCTTGTTGTTCATTGACTTGTTGTTCATTGGCTTGTTGTGTGCTCGCTTGTTGTTCTGGGCTGATTGTGCTGCCGGCTGCATAAACTTGCTGCGATTGCCAATCGATGCAAACGCTGTCATAGTCGATGTGGTGCTTGTGGCAATAGGCTTCTACGAGTTGTTGCCAGTCATCACTGATTTTTTGCAATTTATGGTTGATATGAATCACATGAATCGGTAGTTGTAGCTGCTGACAGGCGAACAGTAATGCCATCGAGTCTCGCCCGCCACTGCACGCAATATAAATTTTAGTGGCAGCCTTGGGTTGCGGGTTGATATGGGTTTGATAACTTTGCTTAATCGCTTCAATGACAGGTGACATAGGGACAGATGACATAAGGATAGACGACATATTGCTCAAGCTCATGCGGCAAGAGAAAAACCAGAGGATAAAACAAATGCGATAAAATAATGGGCGCCTCAATAAACGCCCATGGGTCATTAAAATAGGTCAAATCACTGAGAATTAAGCAGAGGCTTTTGGTAAGGACACCGTAGAATTAAAGCTCATCAGTTTTTCATAGCGTTGTTGCAGACGCGTTTGCTCATCAAGCTTTACCAGCGCCGCTAGCTGTTGCTCAAGCGTGGCTTTAAGGTTGGTCATAGCCACATCGCTGTTGATATGCGCGCCCTCACCTTCCTCAATGACTTCATCAATCAAGCCAAGTGATTTTAAATTTGCCGCACTGAGTTTCAATGCCTCACTGGCTTGGGGCGCTTTTTCAGCCGTTTTCCATAGAATCGATGCACAACCTTCAGGCGAAATCACGGAATAGATGCTGTTTTCTAGCATATTGATACGATCAGCGACGCCGATCGCCAAGGCACCACCTGATCCCCCTTCACCGATTACCGTGGCAATCACAGGCACATTTAATGATGAAAATACCGCAATACTTTGGGCAATCGCTTGGGCTTGACCACGCTCTTCTGCACCCACGCCAGGATATGCGCCTTGGGTATCAATAAAGGTAAACACCGGCAATTTAAACCGTTCTGCCATTTGCACCAGTCTAACAACTTTGCGGTAGCCTTCTGGGTTCGCCATACCAAAATTGTATTCAATACGCTCACGGGTGCTGCGACCGCGATGTTGACCAATCAGCATGACAGGCTGGTCGTTAAACATCGCCATACCCCCCAAAATCGCTTTGTCATCGGCATACGCGCGATCCCCTTGCAGCACATCAAATTCCGTGAACAGCTGGTTGGCATAATCCAAAAATAATGGTCGTTTTGCATGACGTGCAAGCTGTACTTTTTCCCAAACACTCATTGTCGTTATTCCCTTGTTTTATTACAACTATTGTCATCTCAATATCGTATGACAGACCTAAACGCTTAACTTTATTTAAAATTTAAAAATTTGCTTAGCTGTTTATTTAACTCTTTACTTACCCAATAGCTGGCTCATAAGTGGTAAGGGATAAGCTCATGCCCCACTTTTGCCAAATATCAATTTCATCTTGCAAATCTGATAGCACAAGACTTGCATTATCATCGGCTAAATTTACCGAAACTTCCCAAGTATGGTTATCTTTAGCCGCTAGGTGAATCGGTAGCGTATCATGTTTGCTACGGCTGTGATGCACCAGTACCGCTAGGCGTAAAATCAAAGTTAAATACACCAGATTGTCACCGCCGACCATTTTGACTTCATCAAAACTATCTGGTTTTAATTTACGGCGATGGTGCATCACGAGCTGCGACAAGCGTGTTTTATCGACTTGTGAAAACCCGTCAATATCCGAATTTTCTAGCAAATAGGCACTGTGCCTGTGATAGCTACTATGGCTGATGGCAAGACCAATTTCATATAGATAGGCACCACGACGAAGTAAATCTGCGTCTTCTTCATCAAGCCCCAAGCGATTTCTCACTTGGTCAAACAGCTGCTGGGCGGTACGTACCACACGTTTTGCTTGTTTTCTATCGACCGAATAACGCGTCATCAAGGCTTGTACACTGCGATCGCGCACATCTTCACTGGCAAAACGCCCAAGCATGTCGTACATGACGCCTTCACGCAGCGCACCATCTGAATAAGAGATGGTATCAATGCCCAAAACATTCATCGCTGCCAACAGCACTGCGACACCAGCCGGCAACACTGCTTTACGAGTGTCTTTAATATCGGCAAAATCAATATTGTCGATATGCTTTGCTTTAATCAGTAATTTTTGGATTTCTTTGACACCGCTGTAAGTCACACGAGCATTTTCATCGGCAAGTCCAAGTTGCAGCAAAATTTGATTGACCGCTTTAATCGTGCCGCTTGAGCCCGTGACACTGTCCCAGCCCGTTTTTTGATACAAGCGGCTAATGCCAAGCACTTCTTTTCTCGCCGCAGCAATCGCTTTTTCAAACGCTTTTTCGGTGATGGCGCCGTCAGTAAAATAGGATTTGGTAAAGGCAACACAGCCCATCTGTAGGCTTTCGGTCAAAATCGGGTCAAAGCCTTTACCAATAATAAACTCCGTTGAACCACCCCCAATATCAATCACCAAGCGTTTGTCAGTACTGGCATTGGTATGAGAAACCCCCAAATAAATTAGACGCGCTTCTTCTCGCCCAGCAATGACTTCTAAGGGTTTGGGTAAAATTAAATTGGCTTGTCGAATAAATTCATCCGCATTCTTGGCTTGGCGCAGGGCATTGGTAGCCACAATCCGTAACCGCTGTGGTGAAACAGCGTCTAGTCGTCCGACAAAACGGGTCAAACAATCCAGCCCGCGTTTTTGTGCCTCAAGCGACAAATAGTTGTTTTCATCAAGTCCAGCGGCAAGCTGCACTTTTTCTGACATTGATGCTAATTTTCGTACTTCCCCATGGTCCAACCGCGCGATGGCAAGATGAAAGCTATTTGAGCCAATATCAATGGCGGCCATAAGTTCGTTGTTAGCAAGTAAGTCAGGCATATTTCACTTAGTGTTGGTTAAAGTCAATAATTCGATTAGACACCATTTTACGCATTTTCCCCACTGAGTAAAAGCCATTTTATTGCAACTACCATTTTTGCCTCCCCACATACCTGTCCATCAGTGAAAAAAATTGACTTTAATATTTTCTAAAAACTTCTATCATTACAATCATTTAGATACAATTAATTAGATACCATTAATGTTTCTTATCATAACTATCAAAACAATTAACCATAGCCATACCCTGTTTTGGGGTTGTGTTATGCTAAGATGACCCTATCATGATAATCACTATAAAGTAATTTGCCGTTGGGTGTCCGTTTAATAGATTTCATTATCCTATCATTGTTTCTATCACTGTTTGATTGTATCCAATATTAAGATTTTTTTATTAGGCAAAAACAAGCACTGGGCAAAAACAAGCGTTTGGGTCATTACTTAACCGTAATCCAAAACCTAACAGTTAACAACATCAACACGTAGGAGTTACTATGTCTTCAGTTATTCATGCCGATGAAGGTACTTTTGAAAAAGCAGTACTACAATCAGATACCCCAGTATTGGTCGATTTTTGGGCAACTTGGTGTGGTCCATGTAAAGCCATCGCCCCTGTATTAGACGAGCTTTCTTCAGAATATGAGGGTAAAGCGCGAATCGTTAAAATCGACGTTGATCAAAATCCAAACCTAGCCGCACAATATGGTATCCGTAGTATCCCTACCTTATTTATGTTTAAAAACGGTGAAAAAGTGGATGCCACTATGGGTATGCAACCAAAAGCCCAATTGACTGCCCTTATCAACAAACACCTATAATCGCTAGGTTAAGAATCACTAGCGTAGGTTAAATTGAATTTTTATATTGGTAACGGTGTATTTTTTTATAGTTACCAATGAGATTCGCCGCGATTTTGATACTTATCAGTAAAAAAAATCGCGGTTTTTTATGTCGATACATTGACAAATGAATATGTCAAGTCGTATAGTGTGTTTCACAAAATAACTATCTTATCGATATGCTTAACGTCACGTTAGCAGGCATCTACTATTATTTGGTCTAGTAATTGGTATTGTCTGTGTGCAACGCTTAGTTAATCATTTCAAACGTTTCTAGTTTTTTCTCTTTATATTCTCTTCACCCCTACTGTCTTAAAACGATGCAGCGCCTTTACTCGACTCACGTTTTTAGGTGGTTCAAAATTAGTTATTGATGATTTACCTATGAATTTGACTGAACTCAAAAAAAAATCGATTGCTGAATTGTTGTTGATTAGCGAGCAAATGGGTCTAGAAAACATGGCCCGTAGTCGCAAACAAGATATCATTTTTGCTATTTTAAAGACCCATGCCCGAAACGGTGAAGCTATCTATGGGGATGGCGTGCTTGAGATTTTGCCCGATGGCTTTGGTTTTTTACGATCGTCGGAAGGCTCTTATCTAGCGGGCCCCGATGATATCTATGTGAGTCCGAGCCAAATTCGCCGTTTCAATCTCAAGACGGGTGACTCTATCGCTGGTACTATTCGCCCACCCAAGGATTCTGAGCGATATTTTGCCCTATTAAAAGTCAACGAAATCAACTTCGACACCCCAGACCGCTCTCGCCACAAACTGATTTTTGAAAATTTAACCCCACTTTTCCCCACGCAGCAGCTTCGCTTAGAACTCGGCAACGGTACCACAGAAGACTTAACCGGCCGTATCATTGACTTGATTGCCCCGATTGGTAAAGGACAACGCTCGATTATCGTCGCTCCACCAAAAGCGGGTAAAACCGTACTGCTACAATCTATCGCGCAATCCATCACCAAAAACAACCCGGAATGTTATCTCATCGTGCTGCTTATTGACGAGCGTCCTGAAGAAGTGACCGAGATGCAGCGCACGGTGCGTGGTGAAGTGGTCGCATCGACCTTTGATGAGCCGCCAGCCCGTCACGTGCAAGTCGCCGAAATGGTGATTGAAAAGGCCAAACGCTTGGTTGAGCACAAACAAGACGTGGTGATTTTACTCGACTCCATTACGCGTTTAGCCCGCGCTTACAATACTGTGTTACCCTCATCGGGTAAGGTATTGACGGGTGGTGTTGATGCCAATGCGCTAGAACGTCCGAAACGCTTTTTTGGTGCCGCGCGTAATGTCGAAGAAGGTGGTAGCTTGACCATTATTTCAACCGCTTTGATTGACACAGGCAGTACCATGGATAAGGTGATTTATGAGGAGTTTAAGGGGACAGGTAACCAAGAAATTACCCTTGAGCGAGACATTGCCGAAAAACGGGTATTCCCTGCCATCAATATCAAAAAATCGGGCACTCGCCGCGAAGAGCGGTTGATGGATGAGGCGATGCTACGCAAAGTCTGGATTCTGCGCAAACTGCTACACCCCATGGATGAACTACAAGCCACGGAGTTTTTGCTAGAAAAACTTAAAGACTCAAAAACCAATGATGAATTCTTTGAGCAAATGACGCGTAAAGATAAATCTTAATCATGTTAACTCATAATCACGTTAACTTAGCCGACTCATAAAAATAAAAAAGCTCAACCTTGTGTTGAGCTTTTTGTTTGCATCTTTTTTATTGGCGTGCTTTGGGCTTAAATCGCACCGCTACTTAAATTGCACCACTAAAAGTATCGCATTGGTTGATATCACCCGATTTTAGACCGCGCGAAAACCACGTCATACGTTGTTGACTGGTACCATGGGTAAAGCTATCAGGGACAGCGGCACGACCACTGGCTTGGGCCAAACGGTCATCACCGATTTGCTCCGCCGCATTAATCGCTTCTTCAATATCGCCTTGCTCTAAGAATTGAACACGTTGTTGGTTACGGTTTGCCCAAACACCGGCAAAACAGTCCGCTTGTAGCTCTTGACGCACTGATAAATTGTTGGCTTGTGCTTCAGTGGCACGGCGACTGGCTTCATCCACTTTTTGGCTAATACCCAATTGATTTTGTACATGGTGACCCACTTCGTGAGCAATCACATAAGCCTGTGCAAAGTCACCCGCTTTACCTTGGTTTTGTGTATCACCTGAGCCATTTTGGTCACCTGTAATACCCAATTTTTGGCGCATTTCTTGGAAAAAACTGGTATCAAGATAAACGCGTTGGTCAGCAGGACAATAGAAAGGACCTGTGGCTGAAGAAGCGTTACCACAACCCGAACGCACCATGCCATTAAATAATACTAATTTAGGCTGTTGGTATTGCATATTGTTTTCACTAAAAATTTTACCCCAAACTTCTTCTGTGTCTTTTAACACCACTGAGGCGAATTTTTGGTCGCGATCAGCCGTTTGCTGGTCAAGGGTTTGTTGACCACCACTATTGCCACCTGTGATTGCAGAACCTGTTTGCATAGCAGTCATAGGATTCATACCAAACACCAGCCACAAAATCAATCCAATGATAATACTACCGATACCGCCGCCCACGGCTTTACCGCCGCTGACTAATACATTTGAACTACCACCACGATCTTCCCACTTCATACCAATACCTCCTTAAATATTGTCTTGCTTTTATAATATGCTCATATAGTTTGCTTATTTTGGCATTGTAGCATTTTGCCTAAAATTTACTGTATGAAATCGTATTCTTATACAGATTTTTGACAATAAACCCTAACAATATATTACTAATGTAACTTATTATTACCTATCTAAATTCTGCCAAACCTGATTAAAATTAACCATTTATTACGATAAAAATTTATTTTTTAGGTATTGTTTAATCCAGTACTGGAAATAGAAAAAATTTTGTAAATTTACAAAAATAAAGATATCCTTACCAGATTTTTATGCGTATAATACGTCATTTTCTGCGAAAAGCTAAAAAAGATATCTTTTTCGTACGATATTAATGAGTCTAAAAAGTTGTATTTGTGATTGCGGTGTTATTTTGTTACAACCTTTTATCAGATTTATTATATTTTTTTATGCGAAAGTTATTCTATCTTGACTAAGTTTCCGCTACAATATTGCCAGTTTCATGTCCCGTGTGTCTTTAATTCTAAATAAACTCTTTATTTAGAGTATCGTCGAGTGAATACGGGGTTATTTTCTTTAGGAGAACACGTAATGAACGTTAAATTAATCGCTGTATCAAGTTTAGTTGCTGCATCTTTAGCTATGACTGCATGTAGCAAAAAAGAAGAAGCTGCACCAGCTGCTGCCTCTACCACTGCTTCAACTACAGTTGCTTCATCAACTACTACTACCACTGTTGAAGCTTCTGCACCAGCAGTAACTGCATCTGCTGCAACTGTTAACGCTTCTACTGTTGTAGTAGAAACTGCATCTGCTGC
This sequence comes from Moraxella sp. CTOTU46711, assembly GCF_031975715.1. Lineage (NCBI taxonomy): Bacteria > Pseudomonadati > Pseudomonadota > Gammaproteobacteria > Moraxellales > Moraxellaceae > Moraxella > Moraxella sp. CTOTU46711. The sequence continues at coordinate 54,254 of NZ_DALYMP010000003.1, read as the reverse complement.
TGCACCAGCTTCAGCTGCTGCTGACGCTGCTAACCAAGTTGCTGATGCTGCCGCTTCTGCTGCTGCAACTGTTGCTGACGCTTCTGCATCTGCTGCAAAATAATCAGTTTTTTAAACTGAACAAAAAGGAAACCTCATCGGTTTCCTTTTTTTATGCTTAAAAATTTTATGGTTAAAGATTTTGTGTGGCATAAAATTTTTAACATTATTTAGATTTTAAAAAAGTGGGTCATTGCCCACTTTTTTAGCTCTATAACTTTGTTAGCCAGCTGATTTTTTAGCTAATTAATTTTTTAACTAAGGGACTTTTTGGTTAAGTGACTTTATTGTTTAACAGGGGTGGCTGGCATAAACTGTGCTTGGTTGACGTCAGTGCCGTTGGCTTGATGCTGCGTTTTTAGTGATTTTGCCACTTCAGGCGGCATATAATTCTCATCATGCTTTGCTAATACTTCGCTTGCTACAAAGGTATTGCCTTCAAGCGCGCCTGTTGCTACCACGCCCGAACCTTCGGCGAATAAATCTGGCAAAATGCCTTTATACGATACCGGTACGGTGGATTTAAAATCGGTGATTTTAAATTTGACATTGAGTGGGTCTTTGCTATCTCGCTCGACACTACCACGCACAACCATGCCCCCTGCTCGGATACGGGTATCTTCAGGTGCCTTGCCTTGACTAATGGCTGTGGGGTCAAAATAATAGTCGGTTTGTTGTCCTACCGCATAAATCACAAGGACGACGGCAATGATTGCGCCAAATAAGGTTGCCATCACCCACATTAATTTTTTTTGTCGTACTTTATTCATCGCTTTTTTTCATCTCACTTTTGATGAACCAAACCCTATGGGGATACTTGTTTATTATAACACCGATTAGGGCGATAAATACTATTATCCGCTACCCTTAGCCGTACGCTGATGACGCTGTTGCTGGCGCGCCTGCTGGGTAGTGATATCTCGGTAGGTCGCTTTACGCTGACTACGACTAAAAAAGACGAGCGCGACAATGCCTAGTAAAGTCAGTAGCCAAGTCGACCACACATAGCTACCATGCCCACCCATGGCGATAAACTCGGCAAAATTATGAAAATACGGGCTCATTGGTCACCTCAGGTTTGGATTTAGGTTTATATAATGGATTGATGCCATAGGATTGAAGCTATCGCTAGTTAAATGGCGATACTTTACGTCAGTAGGGAGGCTTTAACGATAACACTTTAGCGATATAGCCGTTTGCATTCATCAATCACCCACTGTTTGCTACTTTCACGTTGCAAAATCAAGGTATTGGTACGATAGATGGTCAGCGCAGCTACCAAAAAATAACTGCCTAACATCATCAGCAACAGCGGAATATACATATCAGGCGGCATTTTTGGACGCTCAGTTACGGTAAATGTCGAGCCTTGGTGTAGGGTGTTCCACCAGTTGACAGAATATTTGATAATCGGCAAATTAACCGCACCGACAATCGATAAAATCGCCGCCGCTTTACCACGACTGGCGGTATGCTCAAATGCAGCAAATAGCGCCATCACGCCTGCGTATAAAAACGCCAAAATCAGCATAGAAGTGAGACGCGCATCCCATACCCAGTATGTGCCCCAAGTAGGCTTTGCCCAAATCGAGCCTGTGAGTAGACTTAACACACAAAGCATGAAGCCTATCGGCGCAATCGCTTGGGCAACCAAATTTGCGGTTTTAATTTTCCAGACCAAAAAAATCACCCCCAAAATTGCCATGCCCAAATAAATTGACATGGCTAGACTGGCAGTGGGGACATGGATAAAGATAATGCGATAGCTATTGCCTTGCAAATAATCGGGTGGCGCAAACGCTAAACCCCAAACGGCACCCACCGCCAATGGCAGCGCAGCAATGACAGCTAAGTATCTCACCCAAGGGGCAAAAATACGATAAAACTCTTTGGTGCCAACAGTTTTAAGAAACCCTTGCCAAAGGCGAGAAAAAAAGCCAGTTTTGCCAACGTTTGGGGTAATTTCTGCCATGGAATGCGCCTTGCTTTTTTTTCTAAAATGAATGTAAGCCATCAACAATAAGATATTTGTTCGCTTATTTTACTGGTATTTGGGGATTTTTTCATCTAAAAATCATCAGCTTAACCAAGCCAGTTTTAATGAAAATGCAATCACAAAAGGCGTGACGATGACTGCCAAAATACTGCCCGCCAGTAATAGTGCTAAAATCGGATAACCGTTAAGCCCCATGGCAAATTGCCCCACTGCCCCTGTGGCAAAAATCAGCACAGGGAGCTGCATCGGTAACGAAATCAATGGCACTAACACCGCGCCGTTTTTTAGCGATAATGTCAAGCTACTGGCAATCGCTGATAAGCATAGCAAAATCGGACTACCCACCAAAATCGAAGCACTAAGGGCAATGGCTGCTTGGCTGGTCAAACCAAAAAGCGGCATCGCCAAAAATGCGAGCAGACACACCATCCCCGCACTGGTCAGCCAATGCACGATGAGCCGTACTAGAACCCAAGTGGGAATCGAGGCACGAGCGACAACCAATTGCGCCAGTGTGCCGTTATCGAGGGCTGGGCGAAATAAGTTTTCCATACCCATAATCAGTGACAATAACGCTGCAATCCATACCGCAGGCACGCCCAGTTGCTGCAGTAATTTTGGTTCCGTCCCCATCGCCAGTGGAAACAAGGTGATGATAATTAAAAACAACACCAATGGATATAACCACTGCACTTTGTTTTGCTGCTTAATTTGCCATTCGCGTTGCCACAGGGCAGAAAAATCAATCATTGCAGTTGCCCCTAAACCATATACAAGGTTAAATCTAATTGCTTGTTAGCGACGGCGACAGTTTGGTGACTGGTCATGAGCACTGCCCCGCCGCGCTGAACGAATGTCTGCATCAAGTGTTCAATTTTGGCAATCATATTGACATCAAGCGCGGTCAGCGGCTCATCAAGTAGCCAGCAAGGAAATTGCACTACATACTCCAGCGCAAACAGCAAGCGTGCCAGACCCACGCGGCGCGTCTGCCCTGCCGAGAGTTGATAGCAGTTGATTTTCTCATAACCTGCTAATCCAACCCAATCGAGTGCTTGCTCAAGGGCGTCTGCGCTTGGCTTGATGCCATACAAGGCTAACAAAAATCGCAAATTTTGCTCAACGGTGAGTTGCAAATGAATACCCAATTGATGCGCCACATAAAATGGCTGCACAGGTAGTCCTGCCTTGCCCTCCCAGCTGATATCACCGGTCAACACAGGAATCAACCCTGCAAGCTGCATCAAAAATGTGGTTTTGCCGGTGCCATTTTCACCCACCAAATGACAAATATCGCCACGGTTTAGCACCAAATTCACCGCTTCACACAGTGGAAATTCGCCACGTTGTATGGTGACGTTTTGACAGTTTAGCAGCGAACTGGTCGCCGAGATAGGCATAGCAGTGGGTGTTGGATTTGGCATAGCATTGATTAAAATTTGCAAGTCATTAAATAGATAACGGATTAAATTGATAAATCATGGCCTCATACCCATTGTATAGATAATTGGCTATAGTTGTGTAGAAAGCTTATTATATACTAACTTGCGACAGGTCTTTGCTATTATCAATATAAAGTATCCATATAAAGCTTGGTAGTAGCGTCAAAGTTTTGCTAACCTGTTTGTTAACTTTTTTGTTTTTTAACTGTTCTGCTTTTCGTTTTTCTTTCTATTTTTAGCTATTTCTTCTTGGGTAAGTGAAATCAATGTCCAAAAATCCGAAGCGTTTATGGCAACGCCTAAAACTGTTCTTTACTGCTGAAAAATCAGCGCCGCTCCCTGTAGCCGATAAAACAACTGACCCTAGTCATTGTGCTGAGACAGGCGAGCATACCGAAGCTACTGGTTATCAGCCTTTTGCCGAAAACCCGGTCAATCCAGCGTTTGATGAACATAGCCATTCACAAGATGAACCGCTTTTAGCCAGTGAGTCGCTCGAGTCAGATGACGAATTAGCGCTACAACCGATTACCCCCGATGATATAGAGCATATCTTAGCCAGTATGGGTTATCAATTTATGTATCACCCGGCCAGCGAACAAGATGAGCAAAACATTCATCATTATACGATGCAAGTGTCAGATAAAGAGCGGCATTGGGGTTGTATGATTCGTTTTTTTAGTGAGCAGCAATTGATTGCGGTGTACAGTGTTTATCCTACTGCGATTGCTGAAGCCAATCGCCCCGAGATGCTCGCCATGCTAGCTTATCTTAATTATGATTTGATGATTGGCAATTTGGAAATGGATGTGATGGACGGCGAGCTGCGCTTTAAGACGTCGCTTGATTTGGAAGTGACGGGGGTGAGCGAGCTAATTATGAGTTATTTGCTACAGAGTAATTTCTCGTTGTTTTCACGGCTGTATGACACCATTAGCGAGATGATTGAGCAGCCGCACACTACGCATGATTTGCAACGTGCGGTAGACAAGCTGATTGACTCTCAGCAAGCCCGCAATTTTTTCTTAGCCTCTGATGCCATTCAATAATACGCGGCCAACATAAAAAAGGCGATGAATGAATGTCACCGCCTTTTTTATCACATAGTAAAAGCTGCTACAACATGGCAGCGACTTCCGCGCCTTCGCGAATGGCACGTTTGGCATCCAATTCGCCTGCCAATTTTGCCCCACCAATCAAGTGATATTGCGCTGTCAAGTCATCACCCACCGCAGGCATTAAGTGATTGACCGATTCTTGCCCCGCGCAGATAACTATACTATCAACGCGCAATAATTGGCTATGACCGTCTGGGTTAGTAATCCAAATCCCTTCATTGGTAATTTTCTCATAGCCAATGCCGCTCACCTGTTTGACGCCATGCTTATTGATATGAGCACGGTGCACCCAGCCTGAGGTTTTATTGAGACCTACCCCCAAGCGACCTTTTTTACGCTGCATCAAATACACTTCACGGGTCGGGGTAATGGGCTCTGGTTTTACCAGTCCACCTTCGCTGTCATAGTGTGCGTTGGTGTCTACGCCCCACTCACGTTTCCATGAGGCCACGCTTTGCGGATGGGGTTGATAAATCACATTGCCTTGGGCATCTTTTTCAAACGGTTTAACATGGGTTGAGGTCAAATATTCGCTGACATCAAAGCCAATTCCGCCTGCACCAATCACCGCGACTCGCTTACCTGCAACTTTTTGACCTGATAGCAATTCGGCATAGCTCATCACTTGCGGTAACTCTACCCCTTCAAAGTCAAGCGCCCGTGGCACAACGCCTGTGGCAATAATCACATCATCAAACTGACCTGACTCTAGTTCCTCTTTGCTCACTTTGTGATTCAATTTGAGCTCAATGTTTAAACTATCCACCAAATTGGTGAAATAGCGGATGGTTTCAAAGAATTCTTCTTTACCTGGAATCACTTTGGCATAGTTAAACTGTCCGCCGATTTTATCCTGTGCTTCAAACAAGGTGACCTGATGACCGCGTTTGGCGGCGACCGTCGCTGCTGATAAGCCTGCCATGCCTGCGCCCACTACGGCAATTTTTTTGGCTTTTTTGGCAGGTTTATAGACCAATTCTGTTTCATAACAGGCTTGGGGATTGACCAGACAGGTTGAGCGTTGGTTCTCAAATGTATGGTCTAGACATGCTTGGTTACAGCCAATACAGGTATTAATTAAGTCAGTTTGTCCTAAACTGGCTTTTGCCACCCAGTCTGGGTCTGCCAAGAACGGACGCGCCATTTGTACCAAGTCAGCTTGGTTGTCTGCTAGCAGCTGCTCGGCAGTCTCCGGCATATTGACACGGTTGGCAGCAATCACAGGAATACTCACGTGGCGTTTGACTTCAGCAATCACATCGGCAAACGCTGCGCGTGGTACCGACGTGACGATGGTCGGGATACGCGCTTCATGCCAGCCAATGCCCGTATTTATTATGGTCACGCCGGCTTTTTCGATGGCTTTGGCGATAGTAATGACTTCATCCATGGTGTTGCCATCGGGCACCAAGTCAATCATCGACAAACGGAAGGTGATAATAAACGCTTCTCCCACCGCCTCGCGTACCGCTTTGATGACTTCAAGCGCAAAACGCATACGGTTTTCTAGACTACCGCCCCATTGGTCGGTGCGCTGATTGACGTGATTGCTTAAAAACTGATTGAGTAAATAGCCTTCTGAACCCATGATTTCGACACCATCATAGCCCGCCATTTGTGCAAGTTTGGCAGTTTTGGCATAGTCTTTAATGGTCGCTAAAATATTTTTTTCACTCATTTGACGGGGTTTGAAGGGTGAAATAGGCGATTTGATGGCACTGGCTGATACCGCCAATGGATGATAACCATAGCGCCCGCTGTGCAGAATTTGCAAGATGATTTTGCAGTCATATTGGTGCACAGCTTTGGTGACTTTACGATGATTCACCACATCGCCTTTGTGATTGAGCGTTCCGCCTGCCGGCACTAACCAACCTTCATGATTGGGCGAGATACCGCCCGTGATCATCATGGCAACTCCCCCTTTGGCGCGCTCGGCAAAATAAGCGGCTAGCTTTGGATAGTTAAAGAACCGATCTTCAAGCCCTGTATGCATCGAGCCCATCACAATACGATTTTTTAACGTGGTAAATCCTAAATCCAGGGGTTCAAAAATATGCGGATAATGGGTGTTATGAGTAGATATCTGGCTGTTATTTGACATAAATAATCCTTGGCAGTAATTTCCTTTCACTATTTGGTCACATTAAGGAACTAATCTTGTCATTTTGTAAATGAGCTCGTTTTCATAATCAATTCGTTAATGTGGAAATTCGTCAATTTGGTCACGCAATGTAGCTGTATCAATATACCTTAAGCATACATCAAACCAAAAATAGGTCAACCTATTATAAATAGTCATGTTTGAAAGCATAAGGCAAATTTTGTCCCGATGAGTCTACAAAAAAATCATGCTTATTTTTGCGACAATGTTAATATCACGCTAGGATAAAAGTACAACAGGAGGGAAATTACTGTGAAGAAAATGATTGTTAGCACGTCCACGTCATGTCTAGACGACCTTGGCATTCCAGAAAATGTCAAAATGTTGCCGATGAATATCCATATGGGCGGTGCCAATTATCTAGATGGACAAGACCTAAGCCTAGATAGGCTGTCGCGTGTTCTACTCGATAACCCCAATATCGACATCAGTACCTCTGCACCCACTGAAAATCAGCTCATTGAATTCTTTTATCAACTCATCAAAGAAGATGTGCAAGAAGTTTTAATCATCTGTTTATCCTCTTCTTTAAGCCAAACCTACAACAACTTGCTCAATATCAGCTCGATGTTTAGTCATCGCATGAAAATTTATATCTATGATTCACGCACGATTTCACATGGCGAAGCGGTTCTTGTAAAAGAAGCTTCACGCTTACTCAAACAAGGCATGGAAATCCCTCAAATCATCACCGAAATCAACCGCCTGCGCGATAAAATCCATATCTATTTGGCAGTTGATAACCTTAAAGGTATGATTCGCACCAAACGTATTTCAGCGCCAGTAGGCTTTTTTGCCAATTTATTTGGTATTAAACCGATTGTAAAAATGGAAGACTCAGGTCAAATGGTCGCCTTTGAAAAGGTGCGTAGTTTTGAAAAATGTATTGAGCGACTCGCGGATGCTGCCATCAACCCCGCCAATGGTAAAAAAGGTAAAATGTATGTGATCAGCGGTAATTTAAACCCTCATACCAAGTCACTACTCAACTATTTATCGTCACGCGGTTATGATAAAACCGAAGTTCTTCCTGCCGCCAGTGTCTCTATAGCAAATATCGGTGTGTTCACACTTGGCTGCGTATTTGTCGAAGACTAAACCCTGACGGAGTTTTGCTAGCTTATAAAATGACAGGCGGGGCTGTCTGTTTTGGTCATTTTTTATATTTGTGAAAAAGCAGATTGATATATAGGATTTCGTCAAAATCCTTGTTATGATAAAGGCGTTTATTTGTTAACTACAGGGATGTCGTTATGCCAAACTTCCATACTGGGCTGGAAAAAAATCCTGCCAACTATACCCCGCTTACTCCCATTGATTTTATTGAGCGTACTGCTAGCATCTATTCCGATCAAACGGCGATAGTGTATAAAGATTATGAGCACAATGACCTACGGCAAAGTTGGGGCGAAACCTATAATCGCTGCCGCAAAATGTCGGATGCCCTAAAAAAATTGGGCATCGATAAAGACGATACCGTTGCAGTGCTACTGCCCAATACCCCACCCATGGTTGAAGTCGCGTTTGGCGTACCGATGTCTGGTGGCGTGCTATGTACCTTAAATACCCGTTTGGATATCAATGCGTTGGTATTTTGCCTACAGCACAGTGAGGCTAAAGTATTGATTGTTGATACTGAGTTTGAACAGCATATTGCACTGGTTCAAGAGTCATTTCCTAACTTAATTATCATTCATGCCACCGACCCTGCCGTCAAGCCAACTGAGCAGTTTGGCAACATGACGTATGAAGAATTGATCGCCTCAGGAACCGACTTAGACAACTGGGAAAAACCAACTGATGAATGGGATGCCATTGCGCTCAACTACACATCAGGTACCACAGGTATCCCAAAAGGCGTGGTGTATCACCATCGTGGTGCCACCTTAAATGCCGTCTCTAATATTTTAGATTGGGATATGCCAAAGCACCCTGTGTATTTATGGACGCTACCCTTGTTTCACTGTAATGGCTGGAGCTTTCCTTGGAGCATTGGTGAGCGTGCGGGTACCAATGTGTGCTTACGCAAAATTGATGCTGATTTGATTTTACGGTTGATTGCCGATGAAAAAGTCACCCATTATAGCGCAGCGCCTATCGTGCACAACATGATTGCAAATGGTAATGAAGCGCTGAAAAAAGCCATCAAACATGAAGTACGTTGTAATGTCGCAGGCGCGCCACCCCCTGAGTCTTTGCTTGCCAAAATGGAAGAAATGGGTTTTAAAATCACGCATGTCTACGGTTTGACAGAAGTATATGGTCCCGTCACCCTGTGTGTTGAGCGCCCAGAATGGGATGATTTGACTGTCAGTGAACGCGCGCAAAAAAAATCCCGCCAAGGCATGAATTCACATCTGCTAGCGGGGTTTGATGTGTTCAAACAAGGCACCACCACCCCAGTCGCAGCCGATGGTAGTGAAATTGGTGAGCTTGCTATCCGCGGCAATATGGTGATGAAAGGCTATCTAAAAAATCGCAAAGCTACCGCAGAAGCCTTTGACGGTGGCTGGTTTAAGACCGGTGACTTGGGCGTCAAATACTCAGATGGTTACATCAAAATTATGGACCGGCTCAAAGACATCATCATCTCCGGCGGCGAGAATATCTCAAGTATTGAAGTAGAAAACGTACTGTATCGTATGCCAGAAGTGGAAAGCTGTGGGGTGGTTGCTGCTCCCCATGACAAATGGGGTGAAGTACCGGTAGCCTTTATCGAAATCCGCGAAGGCTCAACGCTAGATCGGGAAGACATCATTGCCCATTGCCGTAAATATTTGGCAGGTTTCCAAGTGCCCAAACATATTATTTTTGCGCAAATCCCAAAAACCTCGACAGGTAAAGTGCAAAAATTTGAGCTACGTCAAGCTGCGCGCTCACTGGCGCATGAAGAAGCAAAAATCACTCACCATCATCCGCAAAGCTACTTGGCAGCGACAGCCGACTCAAATCCGAGCACTGCCATGCCTGACTCTGCCATACCTAGCTCTGTCATACCTAGTAACACCCAACCCCTACCCAATGATTCATCAGAAGATGCGCCCTAATACTTAATAGTGGCGAATCGCATTGCATATCCTCACTTTGTTAGTGGGGATTTTTGTTGCAAAATATAGCTTGAAAACACCCAAAAAACACCCATTTATTTAGAGATTTTCTCATGTTATTTTTAATTAATTTTTAACAATCATAAGCGACAATATATGTCGTATATCAGTGATTTAGCCCTATAATTTTTCGTGTATTTTGTTATTATAGCCTTATCAATTCACTTCTTTTTTAACTTATTCCTACTTTTATATTTTTCCCTTTTTTATTAACTTTTTTTATGACAAGGAGTCCTTATGGACGAGAATAAAGCCAAAGCTTTAACTGCCGCTTTATCACAAATTGAAAAACAATTTGGTAAAAATACCATCATGCGCCTGGGTGATGAGTCAGCAAAAATTAACGTGGATGTAGTCTCCACAGGCTCATTGGGTTTGGATATTGCACTGGGCATTGGCGGTTTGCCAAAGGGTCGTATCGTCGAAATTTATGGTCCTGAAAGTTCGGGTAAAACCACTTTAACCTTGCAAGCAATCGCCCAATGTCAAAAGCAAGGCGGTACCTGTGCTTTTATCGATGCTGAACATGCGCTAGACCCTATTTATGCCAAAAAATTGGGCGTTGATGTCGATGCTTTACTTGTCACGCAGCCTGACAACGGTGAACAAGCGCTTGAAATCACCGATATGCTAGTGCGCTCAGGTGCGGTGGATATGATTGTTGTTGACTCGGTCGCCGCCCTTACCCCACGCGCGGAGATTGAAGGCGAGATGGGCGACAGCCACATGGGTCTGCAAGCACGTTTGATGAGCCAAGCGCTACGTAAAATCACCGGTAACGCCAAACGCTCTAACTGTATGGTGGTATTCATTAACCAAATTCGTATGAAAATCGGTGTCATGTTTGGCTCGCCAGAAACCACGACCGGTGGTAACGCCCTAAAATTTTATGCGTCGGTGCGCTTGGATATTCGTCGTATTGGTGCGGTCAAAGACGGTGAAAACATCGTCGGTTCTGAGACCCGCGTTAAAGTCATCAAAAATAAACTGGCGCCGCCGTTTCGCCAAGCAGAATTTGACATCATGTATGGGACAGGTACCAATCATTTAGGTGAAGTGGTTGACTTGGGTGTCGATATTGATGCGGTCAAAAAATCGGGCGCTTGGTACAGCTACAATGACAGTAAAATTGGTCAAGGTAAAGCCAACGCCATTAGATTCTTGGAAGAAAACCCACAAATCGCCCAAGAGATTGAAGCCAAAGTGCGCGCTGCTAAGCTTGGTAATGTCGAACCTGTGCAAGAAGAAGCGCAAGACGTTGAACCCCCTGAGTTTGTCGAAGGTATGCAATAACTGCCTAGCTAACCAAAACCCTAGTTTTTACTGGGGTTTTTGTTTTTAAACCGTTCAACTTGTTCCCCAGCCTGTTAGCTTTTTTTAGTCACGGTTAAAACCGCTATGCCAAATCCTAAATCCTTGTTAGAAACTATCGAAAATCAGTTAATGACTGATGAACAACGCCAAGCTTACCATGACAAACTTAAAGCCGAGAGCTACATGCGTTGGCTGGCGTTTTATTATCTTGGGCGGCGTGAGCAATCTAAAAAAGAGCTGCGGGATAAACTACTGGCTAAAGGATGTGATGCGGGGGCTATCGAAGCGCTTTTGCGCGAATTTGAAGCAGAAGGTTATCAAAGCGATGAGCGTATGACATCTGCATTGATCAAAGAAGGTATTGGCAAGCAGCATGGTACCCAGCGGATTTTTCAAACGTTAAAAAAACATGGATTAACCACCGTCCGTTCGGTCAGTGCGATTAATGCATGGATTGAGACGCACAATGATTTTTTTGAGCATTTATTACTCAATGACATTGAATCAGACACGGCGGATGACGACCCAGCTGAGACCTATGAAGTGGATTGGCTTGCCCAAGCGGTGGCAGCACGGGTACGAAAATACGGTGATGCCATTCCTACGGAGCCTAAAGAAAAAGCCCGTCAACTGCGATTTTTGCAATATCGGGGCTTTGCTGCAGAGGTGTGTTTTGATGCCTTAAAGTATGACCTAACTACCTTAGCCAATCGCTAGCGCCACGGCTATTTTTTTACCGCTAATTGGTCAAAAATTGCGCCATCTTTAAAAAACTTGCTCATAATCTCATCCCAGCTACCAAAAACTTGATTTGGCTCAAACGTGGCAATTGCAGGAAATTGGCTTTGGTATTTTGCCAAAGTCGCCGCATCCACAGGGCGCAAATAATTCTTGGCCATAATCTCTTGGGCAGGCGTATCCCACAAACCTTTTAAATAGGCTTTTGCCAATTCAGTGGTACCTTTTTGCTCGGTAACGGCATTCACCACAGCGACAGGGTTACTAATCTTGACCGAATAACTGGGATAAATAATCTGTAAGTTTTTATCGGCAAATTCTTTTTTGGTGATTTGTGCTTCATTCTCTGTGGTAATCAGCACATCGCCGATTTCTCGTTGTAAAAAGCTTGTTGTCGCTGCCCTTGCGCCACTGTCATACACTGCCACATTGCTCAAAATTTGTTTCACCAAGGTTTTGGTTTTGGCTTCGTCATTATTGAAGTGGTGCAAGCCATATCCATACGCCCCCAAGAAACCATATCGCGCTGTACCACTCGTTTTTGGATTGGCAATCACGATACTGACACCAGGCTTTGCCAAGTCATCCCAGTCTTTGATTTGCTTGGGGTTGTTGTTGCGAACTAGTAGTACCATGGTGCTAGTATAAGGTACCGCGTTATTGGGAAACGCTTGCTGCCAGTTTTTATCCACCAAGCCTTTTTTCACCAGCAGTTCTATATCTGAGGTTTGGTTCATGGTCACCACATCCGCTTTAAGCCCATTGGCCACGCTCAAGGCTTGTTTACTTGAGCCGCCATGCGACTGCTGGATAGTGACGGCCTGTTTTTGCTGCCCCGTAAAAATTGGGTTGTATTCTTTATACAACTCGCGGGACACATCGTAAGATACGTTTAGCAAAGATACACCATTGCCGTTAGCGGCTGAAGCGCTGGCTGCACTCTCGTTTTTGGGCGGGGCTTTTTGGCAGGCAGTTAAGCTTGCCACTGCCATCACTGAAATACCGACTAATGCAAAGACTTTACTTTTAGAGTAAGTACGGGTGGTGAATGGGTGATTTTGGGTCGCGTTTGTCATGTTTTCCTCATAAGTTTTCAAAGTGCCAAGCTAAACATCCAATGGCTTAATGATTGAAAATATAGTAAGGATTTTTAATTATACTGTCTTGGAATATTTAATACTTTCATTATTCCTTAGTTGAATAAAAAAGCCCGTAATGCATACGGGCTTTGAAAGTACAATCCTGCGATTAAAATTTTAAAAACGGGTTTTAAATTTTGGCGCAACTGGATTGGCTTGACCATTAACTGTTGTGGTATTTGCGCCTGCTTGGTTGTTTTGTCCAAATAATGGACCACCGCCACCGCCCATGCCTTTGGTCAACCCTTGCACCGCTTTCATCATTTTGCTGATGCCCGATGGGTCAGATAACATTTTCATCATTTTTGCCATTTGCTTGTGCTGCTTTAACAGCTGATTGACGTGCTGCACGTCTTTACCCGCGCCTGCCGCGATACGGCGTTTACGGCTTGGGTTGATTTTATCGGGGTTTTTACGTTCAAATGGGGTCATTGAATGAATGAGTGCTTCCATTTCTTTGACCTTTTCTTCTGGTTTGGCATCTGATACCGCTTTTTGGACATCTGCACCGCTCATACCTGGCATTTTATCTAAGAAGCCCGCCATGCCGCCCAAATTTTTCATTTGTTGGAATTGGGTTAGCAAATCCTCAAGGTCAAACTCACCACCTTTTTGGATTTTTTTCGCCATTTTTTCCGCTTTTTCGCGGTCAATTTTTTGCTCGACTTCTTCGACCAGTGACAACACGTCACCCATGCCCAAGATACGCTGTGCCACACGCTCAGGGTGGAAGGGCTCAAGCGCATCCAGTTTTTCACCACGACCCAAAAATTTGATCGGTTTACCGGTGATGGCACGTACCGACAACGCCGCACCACCGCGCGCATCGCCGTCAGTCTTGGTCAAAATCACGCCAGTCAAAGGTAGTGCATCATTAAAGGCTTTTGCAGTATTTGCCGCATCTTGACCGGTCATTGAGTCAACGACAAATAAGGTTTCTGACGGAGTGACGGCTGCGGTTAAGACTTTGATTTCGTCCATCATGGCTTCGTCAATGTGCAGACGACCTGCGGTATCGATAATCAAAATATCTTGAAACTGTACTTTGGCTTGCTCGATAGCGCGTTTGGCGATATCAATCGGGTTTTGGTCAGCACTTGATGGCACAAAACTGGCTTTGACTTGCTCAGCGACTTGCTCAAGCTGCTTGATTGCTGCGGGGCGATAGACGTCCGCAGAAACTAGCATGACCTTTTTCTTATGGCGCTCTTGCAGATATTTGGCAAGTTTACCGGCTGTGGTGGTTTTGCCCGCCCCTTGCAAACCCGCTAGCAAATATACAACGGGTGGTTTGCCTGTCATTTCAAGTGATTGGTTAGCACTGCCCATCATCTCGGTCAGCTCGTCATAGACGATTTTGACAAAGGCTTGACCTGGGGCGAGTTCTTTAAGGACTTCTTGACCTAGGGCTTTGTCTTTTACCCGTGACACAAAATCGCGCGTCACTGGCAAGGCGACATCAGCTTCTAGTAGTGCCATACGCACTTCACGCAAGGTGTCTTTGATGTTATCTTCAGTTAGCTGCCCTGTACCAGAGATACTACGTAAACTCGTCGACAGGCGTTCGGTTAAGGTTTCAAACATATAATTTCTCTAATCTATTGCTATCAATTTTATAATCTTACTATTTTATGCTAAATTAGCTAAAACTGCTAATATAATACCGATAAAATCGCGATTTGTTACATGGCTCATGCTAGTATAACCATCGCATTTTGCACGTATTTGATGATTTTTGATGAGGCTAGGGTGTTTGTAATCTTTGTACTTGCGTTAGTCTGTTATGGCTTAACTACCGTCTATTTGATGTGGGCAGTTACGCAACAAAAGCCCATCCGTAAAGGCATGGTGCTTGGGCAATTGCTGATTGGGTTATTGGGTCATGCGGTGGTGTTATATCCTGATATCATTACCCAAGGCGGTCTAAACTTTAATATTTTTAATGTCGTGTCGTTGACGACATTGTTTATGCTGTTATTTTATTGGGGATTCTGTCTTTATCGCCAAATTTTGCCGCTTGGGATTTTGGCAACGCCGTTGGCATTCTTAGGCATGATGATTGGTTTTTTTGGCGATGCACCATATCACCCATTATCAACCATCAGTCCTATCTTACAAGCCCATATCATCATGTCTTTAGCTGCTTATTCGGTACTATTTATGGCAGCGATTGCCGCGATTATGCTGCGGCTACAAATCAGCGAACTCAAACGTCAAACCTTTCACCGTGTCTGGGTCGATAAACTACCTTCACTCCAAAGCATGGAAGCCTTGCTGTTTGATATGATTACTGTGGGTTTTACGCTATTGTCGATTTCGCTGTTGTTGGGCTTTATCGATACGACCAATTTACTGGCGCAGCATTTGGTACACAAGACTGTGTTTAGTCTGTTGTCTTGGTTGGTATTTGGGGCGCTATTGGTTGGACATTGGCGCTTTGGCTGGCGAGGTCAACGCGCGGCTAATATGACGCTATATGGTGTGATTTTGCTTGGCTTGGCGTTTATCGGGACGAAGTTTGTGTTGGAGCTGATTTTAAACAAATAAAAACCCCAATTTTATCGCTAAAACTGGGGTAAAATGCCGCTAAACTAAGTAATAAGTAAGCTGCTAAATTAAGTAACTAGTAACTAGTTAGCCAATTTTGATTGTACATAGCTGATAGCACTTTGCACCGT
The DNA here is from genome assembly GCF_031975715.1 of Moraxella sp. CTOTU46711. Classification (NCBI taxonomy): domain Bacteria; kingdom Pseudomonadati; phylum Pseudomonadota; class Gammaproteobacteria; order Moraxellales; family Moraxellaceae; genus Moraxella; species Moraxella sp. CTOTU46711. Next base: position 38,519 of record NZ_DALYMP010000003.1, on the reverse strand, counting down.
GGTCAATTGTGCGCTGTCTTCGTCAGGAATGGTAATACCAAATTCGTTTTCAAAAGACATCACCAATTCAACAAGGTCAAGTGAATCTGCACCGAGGTCATCCATGAATGAAGATTCATTTTTGATGTCTTCTGCATTCACGCCTAATTGCTCAGCTACTGCGGCTTTTACTTTTTGTTCGATTTCGTTACTCATGCTTCTCTCCTTGCATTGGGGTATATGATATATCGAGTAAACTACATATTAGAGCATATTATCATGCTCATTGCCTATTTCAAAATAAAATAATGCAACCTGTTACTATTTCAAAAACTGTATTTTAAGTTCAAAACTGCATTTTAGAGCCCGTTAGGTTGGTGTTTGGCAGGCTAATCCATTTACATGTACATGCCGCCATTGACGTCAAGCACGGTGCCGGTAATATAACCTGCTTCTTCACTTGCCAAGAAATTTACCGCTGCGGCGATGTCTTCAGGTTTGCCCAGTTTGGCTAGCGGAACGGCATTAAGCATGGATTGAATCAATGCTTCATCAAGCTCGCTGGTCATGTCAGTGTCGATAAAGCCTGGTGCCACGCAGTTGACGGTGATTTGGCGTGACCCAATCTCCCGGGCCAGTGAACGGGTAAAGCCTTCAATGCCTGCTTTGCTTGCCGTATAGTTGATTTGTCCGGCATTGCCCATCGCTGCGACTACGGAAGTGATATTGATGATGCGACCTTGCCGCGCTTTCATCATGCCTTTCATGGCGCGTTTACTGGTACGAAATACCGAGGTCAAATTCACGTCGAGCACGCGCTCCCAGGCATTGTCATCCATCCGCATGAGTAGACCATCTTGGGTAATACCGGCATTGTTGACTAGCACCTGTACATTGCCAAATTCTTTTTCAATGCTATCAAATAACTGGTTGATTTGCTCGGCATCTTGCACATTGAGCACGCGACCTGCGCCACCCGATTCCTGTAGGTAATCATTGACTGCCACTGCACCTTTTTCACTGGTAGCAGTGCCGATGACAAGATAGCCTTCATTTGCTAGACGTTTGGCAATTGCTTGACCAATCCCACGGCTAGCGCCTGTCACTAATGCAATACGTTGAGTCATATACTTCCTTGGTTTTTTATTGGGCTGATAATTGTTGTTTTATATTGTCTAGTTTGGCCACTGTATCGGTTGATAGTGTGGTAATTTTCTGCGCTTGGCGTTTGGCTAGTCCTGTCAGCACACTACCACTGCCACATTCGATTTGTAAAGTGATTTGCGCATCTGCTAAATTATTCTCAATAGTCGACCATAACACGGGCATATTGAGCTGTTCAATCAAGGCTTGTTTGATTGCGGTCACATCGTTTTCTACCCGCGCATGGCGATTTTGTATCACCGGAATGCTGGGCTGGTTAAATGTCACGTTTTCTAATTCTGCGGCAAGCTTATCGGTGGCAGGTGTCATCAGTTGGCAATGGGACGGTACACTAACTTTAAGCGGCATGCTTTTTTTACCGAGTGAAGCGATTTTCTCTGACGCTAAATCCACGCCTGCCACATTGCCTGCAATCACCACTTGCCCTGGCGCGTTAAAATTGGCTGGACTGACTACTGCCTGCGTATGCGCCGCTACCACAGCATCACATATTTGTTGTACATCTTCATCAGACAGACCTAAAATCGCCGCCATTTTACCTGTTTGTGATTGCATGGCGGCGCTCATATACTGACCACGTTGATGCACCAGCTTTACAGCATCTGTCAAACTCAATACCCCAGCGGCACACAGCGCACTGTATTCACCCAGTGAATGTCCGGCAACATATGCCGGCTGTAAATCAAGCTCATCGCGCAGCACTCGCCAAATCGCCATACTAGCGGTCAAGAGTGCAGGTTGGGTATACGCAGTATCATCCAAAGACGCGGCACCTGACGCCCCTTGGCATATCGCCCACAAGTCAAACCCAAGGGCTGTTGAGGCTTCATCAAACGTTGCTTTGACAGTAGGATACTGGGCTGCCCAATCTTGTAGCATACCCACACTCTGCGAGCCTTGTCCTGGAAAAATCACAGCATATTTCATAGGTGCAGCATTGTCTTTTGCTGAAGTGGCTGGTTGATTTGCGCTGGCTTGGCTTTGCATTGGGTTATCCATAATGTCCTAACTTATTATATTGTACTGCTTCAGTTGTACTGCTTAGGTTGTATCGTGTCTACTAGAGCGCTAAAAAATACGGTCAAAAAAACTTGCTTGGGCTATTTTTAGGTCGATTACTTTACCAAAAGTTATCGGCAAAATCAAAATGGCGTCAGTAGCTTAGATTGACGTTATAGGCTTATTAAACTTAACTGGCAATCATATAACTTACTATCCAGCAAACAGGCAAAAGTAAGCCAGCAAATTTATGTGTACAATTGTACTCTGATTATTATGGCATATTGAAAAAAAAATTCTAGCTTTTTCTTTGGGGTATTTTAAAATCTAGGACGGTTATGTCCGCTTCACTGTTATAAGGTGATAGTAAATTTTTATTTTAAGGCTGAACGAGCATGATGAGGTAGGGTTACTTTAGCCATGCCTTTTTTTATTGTCTAAATGTAGTAAAAACACTACAATATAAAAATAATGAGGGGCTATAATGACAACTTACACGATTAACCAAACAAATATATTTAGCGATTGGCTTAATGCCCTAAAAGACCCTATAGGCAAAGCAGGCATAGCGATAAGAATTAAACGGGCTGAAAGTGGTAATTTTGGCGATTGCAAGCTACTACCTAGTACTGGCGGTATATATGAAATGCGAATATTTAAGGGCAATGGCTATCGAGTATATTACGCCCAACAAGGCGAAACGATTTATTTATTATTGATGGGCGGCGCAAAAGATAGCCAGCAAACAGATATCAACAAAGCCGTGAAATTATGGCAAACCATACAACAGCAGGACACCACAGACAATGATTGCAACTAACCAACCTATTAAAATCAGCCGTTTTGATGTGGCAAGTTATTTAACTGATGAAGCCACCATACAGGCGTATCTTAATGAACTGCTAGAGGACGGAACGCCAGCCGAATTTGTGCAAGCCCTTAACGATGTTGCTAGAGCAAGGGGCATGAATGACGTAGCCAAAGGGGCAAATATGGGTAGGACTACCCTGTATAAAACCTTACAATCTGAAAAGCCACGTTTTGAAAGCCTAGCCAAAGTATTAGACAGTTTGGGCTATCAATTACAAGTAGTGAGTAAACACGCCTAACTACATTTTAAATGATTGGGTGATGGTTAAACCTTTGCCCTTTTTTATTGCCCAAACATCGCCCCATATCTCAGCGTTAAGGCATTAGAGAAGCAAATTTACCACCGACACCACAAGCATGTGCATAACGCGAATGGTAAGTAATGAGCGGACTTTTTGCAGTGCCTAAAATGCATTCAGCTCCATCAGTACTGAACGCTGGCAAAACTATCTAATCAGTAATTGCTTGCCCATAACTTATCGTATATAGTAAAAATCCAACTTATGTAAGGGATGGAGTATGAAACAGTTAGCGGTAGCAGTTTTTGGCTTCATGATGGCTGGTGTGGCAGTTGGTGCAGAAACTTATACTAAAAATGATATACGCTTAGCATTAAAACCATTAACTGATAAGAATAACAAGTATTCAGATGAATGGATTTATGCAACGCAAGCAAATGATACCAAAGTGTTTTTTTTAAGAAATAGTTGGAATATATCATATATGTTTGGTGAAGATTATGACCTCGATTCAAGAATTAAAACAGTCGAGGGTTGGTTAAAGACCGTTGCACTAGATGAAAAACAGATAGAAAATGTGTTCTTCAATAACACGGTTGAGCATTGGAATATTAATTGTGCTAATAATACATATTTTATAGATTCAGTCGAATACTATCTTGATGATGAACTTAAGAGCAATGAAGAATATATAAGACCAACAACTAAAAATGAATATATGGCTAAAGAGAATTTTAAATTTCGATATCCTGCACCAAAAGGTATAGCTATTAATACTATTGATATAGCTTGCTCATTTGAACAGCCAAAGGAAGAAATAAAAAAATATTTAAACGAAAAATACAAGTAAACCCACTCAAGCAGTGGGTTTTTTATACTCAAAAATTTTATGAGATAAAAATATCAAAGTTTTCAAATAAACTAAATTAATGAAATGACAAACCCATTATTATCAAGGCTTACAAAAAAAAGGCTGATGAATTATCATCAGCCTTTTTGGTGCTTAGCCAATACATACTAAGCTATGTCAAAGCCCTGCATTTTGCGCTAATTATTCAGCAACCGCTGCTACTTTGAATAATTGACGACCACGGTAAAAACCGTCTTTGGTCGCATGGTGACGGATGTGTTTTTCACCGGTAGTTGCATCTATAGCAACAGCATTGATTGTGATGCGGTCGTGTGAACGACGCATATCACGGCGTGAACGGCTTTTACGGTTTTGTTGAACAGCCATGAGGTTAGCTCCTGTGCTTCTCGCTATTAAAACATCGTTCCCTTAACCTCATTACATCATCATGCAAACAACTTGATATCGATATTTGACATGGATATAAGGCAAACTATTGGAACAGACAATCAGATAAATTTATAAACGCCATATTATACGTAAAAAAACCTATTTAGCAAAGCCTTAACCGACATTTAGTGGCAAGTTTTTGTTACTACGTGTATGAAGGCATATCTAATGGCGTGGTTGTTATTAACTTTTTAGGCTTGCCAGTACCGCAAACGGATTTTCTTTTTCCGCCACGGCCTCTGGCAACTCGCCCACCTCAGTCACTGCCATCTCGCAGTCATCATGCTTGGGTGCTAATGGCAAATCAACCAATAACTCATCTTCAATCATTGGTAATAGCCACAGCTTGTTGTCATCTGTTAGCTCATCAATCAGGATCATTTCTGTCCCTTCATCAAGCAATGCGACGTGATTTTCATCTTCAAGCAGTGCAAGCTCACTATCGACATCCAGACTCACTGCGACGGGGTCTAGGCAGCGCTGGCAGGTTTGCCAAAGCACGCCCGTAGTGTGTAATTGCCAAAATACCACGTCCCCTTTTTTCTGAATGTCTAATATCACATCCAGTGGTTGATCGTTGTCATGATGTTCATCACCCAAGGCATAGATACGTGGCAAATCCTTGAGACTCACCTTGCCTTCCCAGTGATAATGGTTGTCATTGTTATGCTCCCAACGTGCCAAATCAATAAACTTAACCAAGCTGGCACTAGAGCCAATCTCACTGGTGGTGTTATTAGCGGTTTTGGATGAGGCAGTTGTCGGTACATCTTGCGATGATTGTGCTAGTACGTTTGATGAAGAATGTAGCGTCATTTCACCGCTCCTGTTAGTTATGTTACGTTGTAGTATAAAGCATACTGACGTCCATTGCATGGTAGCATGTTGTAGGCGTGATTTCCTAGTCGATGCGGGCTGTTAAATTGTATAATAGCAATTTTTATCAACCCTACTTTTGCTATGTCCACACACCTATCGCCAATATCCGCACCAACCCTTGCTATTTTTCCCTTTATGACGCTGCCTTTTGTCAGTCAATTCGCGGTGGCGCCTGTGTTAGCCAATGATATTGACACAACTGTGATTGACCAAAAAAGTGCGCATTTAGCATTAAGGGTTAATTTTGTGCCCGTACTCGCCAGTATATCAAAGACAAAAAATCGCCCTTTGACTGACTATCAATGGGTATCGGTGGAAGCATTACAAGTGCAATGGCTGATGGGTTGGTTCAAACTATGGTTTTGCCATCGTGATACGATTTTGGTCAAAGGCGAGCATGAGCCTGAATATTTTGCCGCGACCGATAACGAGCCTGCCAAAATTGTGTTTGCGCATGGATTTTTTGCCAGTGCCTTGCATGAAATTAGCCATTGGTGTATGGCAGGTCAAAAACGCCGATTGCTCAATGACTTTGGCTACTGGTATGCGCCTGATGGACGTAATGAGCAGCAGCAGCAACAGTTTGAACAAGTAGAAATCCTGCCGCAAGCGATTGAATGTTTATTGACGCTCGCCTGCAACAAACCTTTTAGCGTGTCTAAAGATAATTTGTTTGCTGATTTTGATACCAGTCAGAGCACTTTTGAAGCCGATGTACAAGCCCAAGCGGTGAAGTTTTGGCAAACGGGGCAAAAACTGTCAACCGATGCCAAAGTGTTGCTAAGCCAGTTAATCAAACTGCGCCCGCTACCATTGACCTCGTTTGATATCTATCACAATTTTATCAAAGCGAATTAAATCAATAAAAAAGGCAGTCATTAAACGCTGCCTTTTTTATGGGGGATAAAAACTTAATCTTCTTTATATTTGTCATGACAGGATTTACAGCTAGCGCCCAAATCGCCAAATTGGGTTTTAATGCCATCGACACTGGTTGCAGTCGCAGCGGCGGCATTGAGGGCACTGGCAGCGGTTTTAAATTTATCAATCTGCTGTTGGAACCCTGCAGCATCACTCCAAATTTCATTTTTTGCTTCACCGCCTTTGGCTGTCTCTGGATAATGCACCCAAGGATTTTGGTTAAGTTTCTCGGCAGCGGCTTTGACTTGCGCGGCATCAAATTTGCTTGGATCTTTGACCATGGCACCAATGGTTTGGTTGGTTTTTTTCCAATCTTTCATGATTCTTTCACGCGCTTTTTTGTGGTCTTCTGGCGTCATATTAGGGTCAACTGCCGTGGTCGACGTCGTTGTGGTACTTACCGTAGCGGTTGCCGTTGCACCATTGGCACTAGCGGTAACTGTGGTAGCAGGCGCTGAAGCAGTAGTTGTTGTGGTTTCTGTTTTTTTATTACAGCCTACCAGCGCCATCGCAATGATTAATGGGGTGGCAAATTTTAATGCAGTTGACATCGTCCTTTCCTTCCGTGTTTTTGGTTTATATGAATTAAATAATTAATGTTATTATCAGAGTGTGGATTAATCATCTCTAAGGATTTTAACAAGTATTGGCAAAAAAATTATTATGATTTGGTAACTAAGCCTAACCACTGTGCCTAACCACTGTGTGAGATAGGGTGTGGTTTTTTGATTAAGTGCTTTGTAATTTGATTGCTTTGCCTTGGGTTTTGATAGGCTTACCTTGTAGGACGGCTTGGGCGATTTTGATATGTTTAGGGTCATGAAAACCTGTGATGTGATACAAGGTTAGACCGTCAGCATTGTAGATGGTCATGCCATCAATAGTGGGCTCAATGCTATCGCTGGGCAATAATTGATAACTTGTGACTTTAGCACCTTGGTGATGGCTAAAACCCTGTTGGGTCAGTCGCAGTTCACCCCCTGTTAAAGTAGGCACCTCTTTTTTTCGGTTGAATGATTGCCACGCAACACTTGCGATGATGGCTAGTAAAATCATCAGCGAGCCGATGGCGACTGAGAGCATTTTAAATGCCATTAATAGCCCTACCACGGCAATGGCTATACCCACCCAGAGTATTTGGGTCAGCTTGTTTGGTGTCACCGCTTGACTTTGCAAACCAATGGTAACGCCTATCTCGGTGACTTTTAACATAATAATCTCTATAACGATTTCAAGGGCGTATGCGCTACGCCCTTACTAGTCTAGCTTGTTTTGTTAGGCTATTTTACCAACCTAGCACTGCTTGTTGTTCGGCAATCAGCTGTTTGATACCTTCTTCAGCAATCGCTAGCATTTCATCCACTTGCGCACGGGTGAACGGTTTTTCTTCGGCAGTGCCTTGAATCTCGATAAACTCGCCTTTTTGCGTCATCACGACGTTAAGATCTGTGTCACAGCTTGAGTCTTCGCTATAGTTCAAATCTAAGAGCACTTCACCATTTTTGATGCCCACAGAGACGGCTGCTACCAAGCCTACCAAAGGATCGGCTTTGAGTTTTTTGGCGGCTTGCAGTTTTTCTAATGCATCGACCAATGCCACAGCCGCACCGGTGATACTGGCAGTACGGGTACCGCCATCGGCTTGCAGCACGTCACAGTCGATATGGATGGTATTTTCCCCAAGCTTTTCAAGATCTACCATCGCCCGTAAGCTACGACCAATCAACCGCTGAATCTCTTGGGTACGACCTGATTGCTTTCCTTTGGCGGCTTCGCGTTGGGTACGCTCGTGGGTCGCGCGTGGCAACATACCGTATTCAGCAGTAATCCAGCCTTTACCTGTGCCTTTAAGCCAGCGCGGTACTTGGGTTTCAATACTGGCGGTACATAGCACTTTGGTATCACCATAGCTGACCAGCACGGCGCCTTCGGCATGTTTGGTAAAGTTACGCACAAAACTAATTGGGCGAAGTTGGTTGTTTTCACGATTATCGATACGCATAAGATTCCCTAAAAGACCGCCTTGACGGTTTGGTAGATAGTTTTTAAGCAATGGGCAAAAATTACAGTGGTTTTATGCTACCTTGCCAACCCAGTTTTAGCAAGACAATTCCGTCGGCAACATGGTAGGTTGCTATTCAAGCCCTTCGCGCTTACGTAGCTCTTTACGTAAAATCTTACCAACATTGGACTTGGGCAGACTATCGACAAACTCGACATAGCGTGGGCGTTTATAGCCACTTAAGTGTTGTTTACCAAACGCCAGTAGTTGCTCAGCGGTGACGCGGTTGTGTTTTCTGACCACGAATATTTTGGGCTCTTCGCCGCGCGTCGCGCTTGGTACACCAATCGCCACACACTCAAGCACATCGGCATGCTCGAGCATCACTGACTCAATCTCATTTGGGTAGACATTAAACCCTGACACCACAATCATGTCTTTTTTACGGTCAACGATTTTGATAAAACCGCGCTCATCAATGATGCCAATATCGCCCGTGCGCAAATAGCCTGTCGCGGTAAACGCATTCGCGGTCTCGACAGGTAGATTGCGATACCCCACCATCACTTGCGGGCCTTTGACGGCGATTTCTCCGCGTTCGCCAATGCGCACAGGTTGGTCGTTGTTATCCAATAAGATGATGTCAGTGGCAGGGGTTGGAAGCCCGACTTTATTGGTAAATTCTGCGATAGTTAACGGATTAAAGGTAATCACAGGCGCGGTTTCTGAAAGCCCATACCCTTCAATAATCGGTAACCCTGTGATAGTGTGCCATTTTTTGGCAACGCTAGGTAAGATTGCCATGCCGCCGCCAATGGTGGCTTTGAGTTGGGAAAAATCGAGCCTTCGAAATTCAGGATGCTGTATCAAGGCGCTAAATAGCGTATTGACCCCCAAAATAAAATGCGGCGGTGTACGCTTTAGCGTATTAACCAGTTCATTGATATCACGTGGATTGGGCACGAGCCTTGATGCAAACCCACGATATAAAATAAAGACACAACAAATGGTGAATGAAAATACATGATACAGCGGCAATGATGCCAAAATAATATCTTCTTGCCCTTCTTCATCGTACGCGCTGCGAATCAACGCATCGATTTGCAGCAAATTGGCAATCACATTGCCATGACTGAGCATCGCGCCTTTTGCCGTCCCTGTGGTACCACCGGTATATTGAATTAATACGATATTCGATAACGTGAGATTTGGCCGTTGATAAGCCTTGCTAGCGCCCGCTAATAAATGACTAAAATATATCCAATTACCTTTGGGCGGCAAATCGGTGGTCGCTGAGACCAGATTGATTAACGCGCCTTTGAGCTTACTTTTTAAATCGCCCAAACGACAGATGATTAAATGATGTAAATCGCGGTTAAGGTTATCGGCAATGTCTTTATAGGTATAAATAAATTTATCTAGTATAAACAACGCCTTGATATCGGCATCATCCATTTGGTGCTCAAGCTCGCGGCTGGTGTAGGAAGGGTTCATACTCACCAGCACCATACCAGCACGGATGACGCCAAGGGTAATCACAGGATATTGCAAAATATTGGGCAACATCACGCCAATGGCATCGCCGACATTGAGCCCTAACTGCTGTAAATAAATGGCAACTTTTAGACTCAGTTTATCTAACTGTTCGTAAGTAATCTGCTGATCATCGCAATAATACGCCACTTGCCGCGCATGTTTAGCAAACCCCGCTTCTAACATGTCAATCAGCGAGGTTTGGTCATCTGGCATATCGATGGTACTACAAATATTATAGCGCTCGTAGCTAATCAGCCACGGTTGCTGATTTTCTTCCCATTCATACATCTCATGCATCGGGCGGTCATTGATTGGTGAAATAGCGTCATCCATAAACTCAGTATTGCTCATAACAGCCTAGTGGTATTCCCAATTTTATAAGGTTAGTTGGGCGCGATGCAATAAAAAACCCAACTAATCTGATATAGAAAAGCTGGGTTTTGGCAACAAGCGTTAGCTTACTTTTTTTCTTCAAGTTTACGCAGTTCTTTACGCAAGATTTTGCCAACGTTCGATTTTGGCAATTCATCCACAAACTCAACTTTACGCGGACGTTTATAACCGGTTAACTCGCTTCGCGCATATTGCAGCAACTCTTCCTCGGTGAGGCTTGGGTCTTTACGTACCACAAACGCTTTTGGTACTTCGCCGCTTTTTTCGCTCGGCACCCCAATCACCCCGACTTCCAATACTTTAGGATGCGCCGCTAGCACTTCTTCAACTTCGTTTGGATAGACGTTAAATCCTGATACCAAAATCATGTCTTTTTTACGGTCAACGATTTTGAAGTAGCCTTGCTCATCAATGACAGCGATGTCACCGGTTTTGAAATAACCGTCTGCTGTCATTACTTCTGTAGTGGCTTCAGGACGCTGCCAGTAGCCTTTCATCACTTGTGGACCTTTAACTGCAATCTCACCACGCTCACCTGCTGCGACTTCATTGCCGTTGTCATCAAGCAGTTTGATGTCGGTGTTGGGCATCGGGATACCAATTTTGGCGCTAAATTGTTCTTGTGCCAAGGGGTTTAGGGTGGCAACGGGTGAGGTTTCGGACAAGCCGTAGCCTTCTAGGATATTGGTACCTGTAATACGTTTCCACTCTTCAGCGGTTGAAGGCAATACCGACATACCACCGCCTAGCGACAAACGCAATTTGCTGTGGTCTAATGCACGAAAACCGGCGTGGTGCGCCAAACCATTAAATAATGTGTTTACCGCTGGGAAGAAGACTGGCTTATATTTTGCTAATTCTTTGACAAAACTGTCCATGTCACGGGGGTTTGGAATCAATACACCTGTAAAGCCCATGTTCATACCTAGTAGCGCACAGGCAGTAAATGAGAAAATATGGTAGAGCGGTAAGGCAACGACGACGTACTCACCCACCATTTGATTGGGAAACACTTGTCTGGCGAACTCTTGGCACTGTAGCATATTGGATACCAAGTTACTGTGGGTAAGCATCGCACCTTTGGCAACCCCTGTGGTGCCGCCAGTGTACTGTAGTACCGCAATATCACTGCCTTTGATACCTTCTGGGCGCTGATAGCGACTGGCAGACGCTTGCTTGATAACACTCTTAAAGGTCACATGCCCGTCAATTTGCCAAGCTGGAATGGCTTTTTTGACATACTTGACCACGGTATTAACTAGCATACCTTTGAAGGTACCCATCAAATCACCGATTGAACAGACGATAACGTGATCAACCATTTTTTTGCCGATATCTTGATAGGTTTTGGCAAAGTTTTCAACGATAAATAACGCTTTGGCTTGCGAGTCTTCTAACTGATGCGCTAATTCATGAGCGGTGTATAAGGGATTGACATTGACCAAGATAAAACCTGCGCGGATGATACCAATCATACACACTGGATATTGCAAGATATTTGGCATCATCACTGCAACGGTATCGCCTTTTTGTAGACCCAATCCCTGCAAATACGCTGCAATTTGGCGGCTATAAGTATCTAGCTGACGATAGGTCATGCTACTACCCATACACACAAAGGCATCACTACCATTGAATTGTTCGAAATTCTTTTCAAAAACATTCATTAGGTTAACTTCGTCACCGGGCATTTGCATGTTATAGTTCATGCCGTAATGCTGGTAAGTCTTTAACCAAGGTTTCTCATGATGATCGGTAAGCTTTGGCGCATGTGGCTGCGCTTCCATATTATCGACGGGAGTATCGATAGGCGCATTGTATTGGGTATTGTTGTCAGGGGTTTGAGCTGAGGTGGTTGATTCATTCATGAGAAATGTTTTCCTTAGGTATGCGGTCTATCAGCGAATAGCATATTGATAATTAAAAGAATTTTTATAAAAAGGTCAATCCCACTGCTAAAAATTATATTAAAAATCGCGGCCAAATGTACTATTAACATACTAAATATTTACTCAATTCTCAAGCCTATTCTCTGTACTTATGGGATGATAAAAATGATTTCGCGTCGAAATAGTTATCGTTTATTTGACCATTAAAGCGGCTACAGTGTCCAATTATCTTTAAAAGGCGTTTTTGCGACACAGTTTGACGTGTAAAACTGGGCAAATTTGCCATGTCATGGATTAGCACTTGTTTTTCTACTCTCAAGCTTTATGATATTTCCTCATACTTCTTATCTATCTTTTGCACTTTCTTTCTTTTGCACTTTCTTTTATTTTTTGTCATTGATTAAGTAACCATTATGTCTGATACCCTTGTAGCAAAAATTACCAAACCAAACGATTTGAACAACCCCACTCGCTCAGTCGCTGAATTTACCGAAAACGCGTATCTCAACTACGCGATGTACGTCATCATGGACCGGGCATTGCCAAACGTTGCCGACGGCTTAAAACCCGTGCAGCGCCGTATCGTGTATGCGATGAGCGAGCTTGGGCTCAAAAATACCGCCAAACCCAAAAAATCAGCGCGCACTATCGGTGACGTCATTGGTAAATACCACCCGCATGGCGACTCCGCCTGTTATGAAGCCATGGTGTTGATGAGTCAGCCGTTTAGCTACCGTTATCCACTCATTAGCGGTCAAGGCAACTTCGGCTCGCCCGACGACCCAAAATCCTTCGCTGCGATGCGCTATACTGAAGCCAAGCTATCGGCTTATGCCAATACTCTGCTAAACGAGCTCGGTCAAGGCACTGTCGATTGGCAAGACAACTTTGACGGCACCTTGCAAGAACCTGTCACCTTGCCTGCTCGCCTGCCGAACATCTTGCTCAACGGCACAACCGGCATTGCGGTCGGTATGGCAACCGATATCCCGCCACATAACTTGTCTGAAGTAGTCAAAGGCTGCATCGCGCTACTTAAAAAACCCACGATGACGGAAAAAGAGCTGGCAAAGTACATCCCTGCACCCGATTTACCGACCAAAGCAGAAATCATCACCTCGCCTAAGGATTTGCTACAGCTATATAAAACGGGTCGTGGTAGCTACAAAATGCGCGCTACTTATCATGTCGATGACAAAGAAAAAAACTTAATCATCATCGATGCGCTACCCTATCAAATCTCCGGCAATAAAATCATTGAGCAAATCGCCAATTTAATAAATGCCAAAAAACTGCCTTGGGTAACTGACATCCATGACGAATCCGACCACCAAAACGCTTGCCGTATCGTGCTTGAGCTGCGCTCTAACCGTGTTGATATCGAGCCGATGATGAGCCATTTGTTTGCCAGTACCGACCTTGAGAGTAATTACCGTGTTAATCTCAACATGATTGGCACCAATGGCAAACCCCAAGTCAAATCACTGCTTACCATTCTCACCGAATGGCTCTCTGTGCGCCGAGATACCGTCACGCGCCGTCTGCAATACCGCTTGAGTAGAATCGAGCAGCGCCTGCATATCTTGGCAGGTTTGCTAATTGCCTATCTTCATATTGATGAAGTTATCCGTATCATCCGTGAGGAAGACGACCCAAAAGCAGAATTGATGACCCGCTATGATTTGACCGAAATCCAAGCCAACGCGATTTTGGATATTCGTCTGCGTCAATTGGCGCGTCTTGAAGAAATTGAGCTCAAACGTGAACAAAGTGACCTAGAAGCAGAGAAAGCCCAAATCGAAGCATACTTGAACAACCCAGACAAATTGACGGGTTTAATGATTGAAGAGCTCACTGCCGATATGAAAGAACATGGCGATAAACGCCAATCGCCGATTATAGAGCGCACGGAAGCCATTGCGCTTAAAGAAACTGACCTAGCCCCAAGCGAGCCTGTGACGGTCATCGTGTCAAAATCAGGCTGGATTCGCTCCGCCAAAGGGCACGATGTCGATGCCGCCAATATGAATTACCGTTCGGGCGATGCCTACCTTGCCCATGCGCAAGGCAAATCCAATGAAAAAGTCTATCTCATGGATAACACCGGTCGCAGCTATCGCCTCGATGCCCATACCTTGCCCTCTGCGCGAGGACAAGGCGAGCCGCTTACCAGCCTGCTAAAACCCACGGGCGGAGCAAGTTTTGTCAATGTGCTGATGGGACAAGATGGCAGTAAGCTTATCATGGCAAGCTCACAAGGCTATGGCTTTATTAACACTTTTGCTGATCTTGATACCAACCAAAAAGCGGGCAAAAATGTGATTAATTTTGATGACGCCTTTGGTTTAATAACCCACCAAATTGGTGAGCAAGATACGCTAGTTGGCGTGGTCAGTTCGGCAGGGCATTTGCTGGTATACCCATTGACTGAGTTACCGATGATGAAAAAAGGTAAAGGCAACAAGCTGATTGATTTAAAAGACGGTGACAGCGTGGTCGCCATCACCACATTTGCCGAAGGGGATAGTTTGTCATTGGACAGTGGTAAACGCACGTTGACGCTCAAACCGATGGATATTGCCAATTTTATGGGTACACGCGGTCGACGCGGCGGACTATTGCCAAAAGGTTTTCAAAAAGTAAGTAAAGTGGAGAAAATTTGATGGAAAATCAAGATAAATTTTTTGAATCTAGTGGCTTATTATCTACTGACCTTGCGGAAGCTAAAGTTTCGAAAGATACTTTAGTAGAAATTCTAAATGATTATTTGTCTAATCAAGAAAGATTGAAATATCAAGCCAGTTATTTTGCTAACATCCTTCAATTTGGTGATAGTGTTAATTCTGTTAAGTGGCGAATTAAAGACCCCATTCATTTACTACAAAAGATTGTTCGTAAAAGAAAAGAAGCAATTAAAGAGCAAGATAAAAACTCAAAATATATGACTATTGATGTTGAAAATTATAAAAATATTGTAAATGATTTGATAGGTTTAAGAGCAATTTATCTATTTAAAGCTGATTGGTATAAAGTTAATGATTTTATTTTGAAAGAATTTAAGGTTTGTGAAAATGAACCAATTACTATCTACTATGCTCCAAACGATGACTTAACTCAAATTCCTGACAATAACTTTATTGAAGCTAATAATAAAAAATATAATTTGGAAAAGAAAGTTAAAGAAAAGACCAACTACCGCTCAACTCATTATTTAATAGAGGGCATACCACCACATAATTTCAAATTTGAGTTGCAAACTCGAAGTATTCTTGAAGAAACATGGGGTGAAATTGACCATTATGTGAGATATCCTAACTTTGAAAATCATCCAGAACTAATTAGACGAATGTCAATTTTAAATGGTGCATTAAGTGCTTGTGAACAAATGGTTTCAACCGATTATGAATATTTTGTCAAGTTAAGCGAAGAGGAATTAAAGAAGAATGCAAATTCTCTTGACAATATAAATTTAGATGCGGGAGAAAATCAAAAAAGTAGCTTAGAGCAAAATCCTAAATTGGATCGAGATAAAGTTACGGTAAGTGATGAATCTTGGGATAAGGATATTAAAACTATTAGTAGAGCTCAAAGAAAATCACGTCTAGTGGAAGCTGTTAACAACAAGAATGACAGAATAAAGATTATAAAGAGCTCTAAAGGATTAGATAAAGAAATTGCATCTAGCACACCTGTAATTAGAATTCTTCTTGGTGACTCCGCTTATAATGACTTGTTGAAGTTAGAGTTATCAAAAAATGAAGACGAAAGTATAAAACAAAAAATAAATGCTAAAGCTGACCCAGAAGTGAAGTTATCTAGTCAAAAAGCTCCACCAACTGAACGAAAAAAACCTAAAGATAATGAATAAAATTAGTTAAATTAGATGCCCCAGCCATTTACAAGATATCAAGCTTTTCATGATCAATCTCGTCGGGCTTGAACGAGATGTCCTCTACCACGCTAAGAAGCCCGTAATAATTCAACACAAAAACCGCATTTAACCATTGGCAGAAAATAGCTATGCTCTGGCAACTTTTCAATCAAAATTAAACTTTCTATGTACGACTCCGTATTTCAAGACATCAAAACCCACATCGTTAGCTTCACAGGCTTAGAGCGAGATGCCCTACATATCTATGTCGGTATTGGGGTATTTCTTATCACAAGCCTACTTTTTAAAAATCACCGCTACCGTTGGCTTATCGCCTTATTTGCGGTGATTGCTGCTGCCAGCATGGGTGAAGTGCTAGACAGACATGACCAGCTTATAATTGCCAAGCACTGGTACTGGCAAGGCAGTGTGCATGATATAGTAAACACCTGCTTTTTCCCCACCCTTTTTACCTTGATACTCACCTTTACCCATTTTTTTGAGCGAAACATCGCCCAAGCTCATGGTTCAAAACGTTAATTGGCTATCAACTTTTAGCAAACTTTTGGTTCAATCTTGGCAAACTCAGCGATTCGGGGTAAAGTAACCTCATTTTTCACAGTATTTTTAACATCCCAGTATTTTTAAAATCCCGGTAACTTTAAAATCAGAGTATTTTTAAAATTAGTTCTCTCGAATATATGGATAGCCAACCCCTTATGAATCCGCAATTACAGCTTTTGCATCCTTATCCATTTGCCAAGATGGCAACCTTGCTACAAGGCATCACGCCAAACCCCAACTATGCCCCGATTAAACTAGGTATCGGTGAACCGCAGCACACACCACCACAGTTTGTGTTAGACGTCATCAAAGACAATCTGGCTAAAATCCAAAATTACCCCACCACCAACGGTTTGCCTGAGCTGCGCCAAGCGATTGCCGATTGGGTACAGCGCCGTTTTCAGGTCAAACAATTAAATGCCGACACCCAAGTATTACCGGTGATGGGTACGCGTGAGGCGCTATTTAGTTTTGTACAAGCGGCATTTGACCGTGAGGATAGCAAACGACCTTACGTGGTGATGCCCAATCCGTTTTATCAGATTTATGAAGGGGCGACGCTGCTCGCTGGTGGACAGCCGTATTTTGTCAATTGTACCGCCGACAATAACTTTGTCGGTGACTATGACAGCGTGCCAAGCGAGGTTTGGGAAAAAACCCAACTGGTCTTTGTGTGTAGTCCAAACAACCCAACTGGCTCAGTGATGGATTTGGCGCAGTGGCAACGTCTGGTTGAGTTATCGGATAAATACGGGTTTATCCTAGCCAGTGACGAGTGCTACAGTGAGCTGTACTTTGATACGCCGCCAATTGGACTACTTGAAGTCTGCGCCAAACTCGGACGCGATGATTTTGCCAATTGCGTGGTGTTTCATTCGCTGTCAAAACGCTCCAATCTACCTGGCATGCGCTCAGGATTTGTGGCAGGTGATGCCAAGTTACTAGCGCCATATGCCCAATACCGCACTTATCAAGGCTGCGCGATGCCGATTCATCATCAGCTCGCTTCGATTACCGCGTGGCAAGATGAAGCCCATGTGGAAGAAAACCGCAAACTATATCGCCAAAAGTTTGATTTGTGGATGGACAAGCTGTCAGACAAATTACCGCTACGCCGTCCTGATGCCGGTTTTTATTTTTGGTTGCCGGTACAAGATGATGAGCAGTTTGTCAAAGTGATTTATGAACAGCTAAATATCCATGCGCTTGCAGGGCGTTACCTATCTCGCGATATGCCCCCATACCAAAAGAACAGCGGCAACGCTGGCAAAAACCATGTGCGCATGGCATTGGTTGCAGATATCGCACAAAGCAGCGAGGCGATTGATCGATTGCTGAGCTTGGACTTATCAAATTTGGTGTAATTTTTCATAAAAAAAGTGATGGCTAGATACCATCACTTTTTTTGACTTTTTGTAAGCCTTCAGCTTGTAAAGATTCAACGTGGAACGACTGCTAGTCTTCAAGATTTTTTAGCAGGGTACTGACCTGTGCCAAGCGTTTGCGTTTTTGGTGGATATCATGGCTGACAAAGATGTCATCGGTTTCAGGTAGCATAAACCAATCGGGGTGGCGAAAAGTGTTCTCAATATCTTGTAAGCCACTTTCCCAGTGCTCTTGCATGGTTGAGCCGCTAAACTCGTAGTCTTTATAGCCGCGCTCGTAAGTCTTTTTGTGATAAATCAGATGAATCACGTTTTTGACACCGACTTCTGTCATTTCGCGGGCTTTATTGACGCACAGTTCTTCAACTTTATCAATTTTGGCATCGTCATCGATGATTTCGAGTAACTCTTTGATAAGGCGCGTATAACGCAATTTTTGCGCCATAAAGTCAGTGACCATGCGGGTTTTGCTGGAATATTGGATGTCTTTGACGCGCTCATCAATCTCCATCATATTCTCTGGCACCGTGCCCTTGGCATTCCATAAATCCACTTGGAAAATCAATTGCTTGAGGTGCTCTTCATGGCTTAAGATTTCATTGAGTGGCGTGTTGGACACCAATCCGCCATCCCAATAATACTCCCCATCAATCTCAACCGCTGGAAAACCTGGCGGCAATGCGCCCGATGCGATAAAGTGATCATAGCGCAGTTCTTCATTTTCATTGCTAAAAATAGCAAAGTTACCGTTACGCACATTGACCGCAGACACCGATACTTTCATCCGATTGACGTCATTGACCAGTTTTAAGTCACAATAACGCTCAAGGGTCTCGCGCAGCTTGTCGGTGGTATAATAGCTTAAGTGATTGGGGGTGGTGTCATACGGCACAAAATAACGCGGTTTAAAAAAGCCACGCTGTCCTTCAATCATGGTTTGCCAAGCCTCAGCGGTAGATTCCATCACCCGTAGCTGCTGCTTTAAAAAGCCATTTTCAAATATCCAAGGCATAAAATGGCTTACCATGTCAATCTTGCTGAGTTTATCTAGCTCATTGGCCGTTTGACGGTAGACATTCATCCCTGCAGGGGTGTAGTTACGATGGGTGATGGTATTCCAAAACCCTTGCAGTGCCGCCAAGCGGTTCTCTGGACGGTTACCTGCGATGATGGCGGTATTGAGCGCGCCGATTGAAATACCTGAGATACGGTCGATTTTGATGCCTTGTTTATGCAGTCCTTCATAAATTCCTGCTTGGTAGGCACCGAGCGCACCGCCACCTTGCAGCAGCAACGACACGCTATCGTATTGTTTGACCAATTCTTTGAGCGGTGGTGTGCCTTGTGGGGTGGGTTGATTGGGGTTTGGGTTTGGTGGCTCTATCGCCTTGAGCGGTGATAAATTATCAGGTGATGGCTTAATATCAGGTGATGGCTTGGATGGTTGTGCAGGTGTAGGGATGGTTTTTCTAGTTGACATAATAATCTCATCATCCATAAGTATAGTGGTTTTTATCTAGTATAGAATATATATCACTCAAGTATTGTAGCAAGATTTTATAGCGACAAAATGATATATGCGTGACTTTTTTGATGATTTTGTCATTCATGAACCTTTGATTAAACATCAACATTGTTGCTTAAATATCTATGTCGTATCAAGGTGAATACGCGCAATTTTAAAAAAAACTCAATGCTATATTAAAAAAATTGAATCGCTGCTTGATTTTTTAAGACGTTAGCATAATAATAATTATCACTAAAAGATAATGTCTCTCATTTATACTTTAGTTCGTATTTACTCGCTTTCATTGAGTGCTTTATTTTCTATTTTAAAGCTAAACCGTTCGCGAAAGGCAGCAAGATGACCGTATTGACATTTTCTAATGACATGGCACCCGTGCCAGAGTCAATCTCCCCAAAAGCAGCGGCTCAGCCCTTGTTAGACCTACCAAAACACACTATCGCTTATGTGGAAGAAATCATTGCCAATCCTGCATTTGGTTTGCAAGACAATTTAGTGAGCCGGCGCCTGCATGATTTGGGATTTTTGCCAAATACAGCGATTAAAATCGTGGCAAAAGGCTTGTTTGGGCGCCCCCCCTTTGCTATCCAATTAGCAGGTGGTGCGCAGTTTAGTTTACGCCGTGATGAGCTTGCTAAGATTAAGTGCCGTAGGGTGTAACGATTTTTGTCACTGTTTAATAGATGTTAGGTTGAGAGATAGCAGGCGTAGCAGATGAGTGGCTACGCTTTTTGTTTTTTTAGGGTATAGATAGATAGTGTTGAATTAGAGGGTTATTATGGCAATCACGTTGGCATTGGTCGGGGCACCAAACTGCGGTAAAACGGCTACTTTTAATGCCTTGACGGGTGCAAAAGCAAAAATTGCCAACTACTCTGGCGTCACCGTGGACAAAAAATTTGCCACGTGGTTGGGCAATCCAGCGGTCACTATCTTAGATTTACCCGGTACTTATAGTTTGCGCACCACCAGCCCTGATGAGCAGGTCACCCGTGAGGTATTGCTCGGTCAACAGGCAGGTGAAAAACCGCTTGATGGCATTATCGCGGTCGCCGATGCGACGAATTTGCGTCTGAGTTTGCGGATGCTACTGGAGCTCAAACAACTGGGCTTGCCGATGATGGTTGCGCTCAATTTATCCGATGTCGCAGCTTCACGCGGGGTGGTGATTGATGAAGATGCGCTAGCGGAAGTCTTGGGTATGCCCGTGGTCAAAACCATCGCCATCAAACGTGACGGCACTGCCAAATTGCACCAACTACTCGGTGAGTTTGTGGCGCAGCAAGCCAACCAATCCGCTATCGCGCTGCGTAACGCGCAATATTTTACCCAAGTCGCTGACACCATTGATAACTTAGATGCCACTGTCTTATACCATGAAGCCGACTCGATTATCGCCCATGCGGTACGCGAAAAAGGCGCCCTACCCAATTGGCATGAGCGTTTAGACAGTCTGTTATTGCACCCATTTTGGGGCATGGTGATTTTGCTGATGGTGCTGTTTGTGATGTTCCAAGCGGTGTATTCGTGGGCTGCCCCGTTGATGGATGGCTTAGATAGCCTAGTCAATACGCTAGGGACTTGGATTACCGCTCAGTTAGGTTCTGGACTGTTACAAAGTCTATTGGTCGATGGCGTGCTTGCGGGTGTCGGCGGGGTGATTGTTTTTTTGCCGCAGATTACGATTCTGTTTTTGTTTATTTTGGTGTTAGAAGATTCGGGTTATTTGCCACGCGCCGCTTTTTTGCTGGATAACTTATTGGCAAAAACAGGCTTGTCAGGTCGGGCGTTTATCCCGCTGCTTTCAAGTTTTGCCTGCGCCGTACCTTCGGTCATGGCGACTCGCACCATTCCCAATGCCCGCGAGCGCCTTGTCACCATGGCATTGGCACCGATGTTGACCTGTTCAGCACGCTTGCCGATTTATGCATTAATCATCGCTGCCGTGATTCCTGATACCAAAGTATTGGGGCTGTTTAATCTGCAAGGTCTGACTTTGTTTGCGCTCTATCTTGCTGGGATTGTATCAGCCGCTTTGGTCGCCTTGGGGCTTAAATGGATAGCTAAAGTACAAGGGCGCACGAGCTTGACGGCGCTGATGATGGAGCTACCGACTTATCGCTTGCCCAATGTGCGCCATATTGCGATTAGCCTTTGGGATAAAGTTAAAGCGTTCTTGACACGCGCAGGTACGATTATTTTTTCGTTGTCTGTATTGTTATGGGTATTGGTGACTTTCCCAAAACCGCCTGCCAACGCCACAGGTCCTGCGATTGATTATAGTATTGCCGGTCATCTTGGGCATTGGATTCATCCGCTTTTCGCGCCGATTGGGTTTGATTGGCAAACCTGTATCGCCATGATTCCTGGCATTGCTGCCCGTGAAGTGGTGGTCGCTGCGATGGGTACTGTGTATGCGGTGAGTGGTGATGAAGCGGCGGTGAGTGAAGGCTTAATCCCGATTATCCGCAATCATTGGGGACTCCCAACGGCGTTTGCGTTTTTGGCGTGGTATATCTATGCACCCATGTGTATGGCAACGATTGCCACCATTAAACGAGAGAGCAATTCCGGCAAATATACGGCGATGATTGTGGCATTTTTATTTGTATTAGCCTATATCGCAGCTTTTATTACTTATCGTGTGACAGATATACTCGTTAATTAATTGATTGGAAGGAGTCATTATGAACGCGCAAATGCAGACTTTTATTGTGATGTTGATGGTATTGATAGCGCTAATATATGTGGCAATCAAAGCCAAAAAGCGCTTAACTAGCAAAAATAATAGTTGTGGCGGCTGTGGTAAATGCGGTCATTGAGTGAAGATTATAATCTTGGTGTTTAGAACGTAGATAGTTAGGGCGTATGCGCCACGCCCGTATCTTTTTAGCGAACAATTTGCCGTTTAAAATTTACTATTTAAATGGACACTTAATCGCCCAAATGCACGTATTTGGTAATTACTTGCTGATGGATGGGGAAATTACCCAAAGTTGCCCCTGCTTTACGGTCAGCAAAATAATGTTGCAGCGTTTCAATGACATTTTGGAATGCCAAGTCTTGCCAAGGGATATCTTCTTCGGCAAACAGCGCACATTCTAGGCTCTCGATGCCCACGCCAAATTTGCCATCTTTGAGCGAGCCAATAAATATCATATGAATCTGTCCGATATCTGGTATGTCGTATAGACAATATAGCTCTAATCCACTGCCGATGGCTTCGGCTTCTTCAAAGCACTCACGATTGCCGCCATCTTTCATGGTCTCGCCAAGCTCCATAAAGCCTGCAGGCAGCGTCCAATAACCATGCCGCGGTTCAATCGCGCGGCGACAGAGCAAAACTTTATCTTCATGGATGAGTAAACAGCCGTTGATGACTTTGGGATTTTCGTAATGGATGTAGCCACAAGACGGGCATACAATGCGCGGCAGACTGTCCATCGGCGGGATTTTGGTTTCGGCTAGATGACCGCATTGCAGGCAGTAAGGCATGGTATTTTCCTATTATTTTTATGTTTTGTAAGGTGAAAGTCGTTTTAAGTATGGTAGCATTGATTGCAGGTTTTTACATGATAAAAATGATTTGAGCAGCCGATTATGAGCAAGTTTAGCTTAGTATTTAGCTGGGTATTAAGTTTGGAATTATTAGCAGGTTGTAACGCGCTGCATACCCAGCCTAGTATGCAAAAAACTGTTTCAGCTATGCCAGCATTACCGCTTGATAGTGATATCGACAATAGACAATGAGTTTTAGATAAATTCGTTCAACTCAAAGCGCCGTATAAACATTGCGAAATTGCCCATTAAATTTTGATGAATTAAAAAATATGTCCACAACTAGATTTCAAAGTCCTTTACTGACCCAACTGGCAGAGCGAATTGCAAAACTGCCATTCGACCCTACGCCGCAGCCGTATTCGGTACTCATCGCCATTACCAACGAAGCTGAGCCAAAAGTTTTGTACTCGTTGCGCGCTTCGGATATGCGAGAACATGCCGGCGAAGTATCATTTGCAGGGGGAAGACGCGAAGACACGGATGATAGCAACCAAGCTACCGCGTTACGAGAAACGCATGAGGAAACAGGTATTCATCCCAGTCAAGTGACTGTGTTGGGCGAATTGCCACTACAATTTGCCAAAAGCGGCAGACCTGTCAAACCGATTGTGGGGGTAATACCACCCGGTGTTAACCTTGTGCCAGAAATGTGCGAAATTGCAAGGCTATTTTGGGCAGATTTAGCCACGCTCATTCACCAGCCGACCATCGATTATGCGTATGATTTGGGTCGCCAAGTGATGGTATCACCGAGCTTTATCATTGATGGCGAGACCGTGTGGGGCTTGACTGGACGCATCACCGCAAGCCTACTGGAAATGGGATTTGACCGCCAGATTGATTGGTATTTTAATGTTCACGATAAATAGCCAATCAACCACAAACCAATCACTGCAGCGCTGTCCACGCTAGCATTTCATCCAGCACGGCTTTGGCATTGCTATTATTTTTGACATTG
This sequence comes from Moraxella sp. CTOTU46711, assembly GCF_031975715.1. Classification (NCBI taxonomy): domain Bacteria; kingdom Pseudomonadati; phylum Pseudomonadota; class Gammaproteobacteria; order Moraxellales; family Moraxellaceae; genus Moraxella; species Moraxella sp. CTOTU46711. The sequence goes on along the minus strand of NZ_DALYMP010000003.1, from coordinate 14,484 downwards.
TCGGCATTAATCATCCCAACCACTGCATACCATTTTCCTGATTTGCCTTGAACATAGCCTGCCATACTGGTGACATTATCGAGCGTGCCTGTTTTGATCCAAGCATGCCCAATGGCAGGGTTATTTGGCTGGCGCAGTTTGAGCGCTTTGATGGTACCCGACTCGCCTGCCACGCCCAAGGAATCACGATATACGGTAAAATTGGGTGAATGATAAGCGAGAGTTAGCAGCGCTAACATACTATTGGGCGCCACGCGGCAATCACGGCATAAACCTGAGGCTCTAGTCATCACAGGGGGCTGTGTTTGGGGCAGCTTTTGTTGCCACCACTGGTGGATGTAGGCAAAGGTTTTTGGATAAGTGCTGATACGCTGCTTGTCGGCATACAGTGGTAGCGACAAGGCGATTTGTTCGGTCATCACATTGTTGGAGTGCTGATTGATGTCTTTGATTTGCTCGTGCAATGGATTGGAGGCGACATAGCCAACCAATTTTGGGGTCAAGGGTTTGCCAAAGTATTTTAGGTATAACCGAATATACCAAGGTAGCGCTTGCGGTATCGCCTTGGCTTGCTGCATATAAGGCACCGCAGGATTGGCAAATTCAATATTCCCTGTAAAGTTTGGCAAGATGTTTTGCCAGTCAGCGATGATTTGTTGTTTGACCAGTACATCCCCATCAGGAAACGTCAGATAGCGCTTTTGCTCACCACAAAAGGCGGACGCGGTTTGGTGAAAGCTCAATCCTGTGGACGTCAATGTCCCAATCCAATCATCTTGGTTGTTATTACAAGGCTCTTGACTGGCTTTAAGTGTTGAAGGCATAGTAAAGTTTGCCAGCGCAGGCTTTAGGCTGACTTGATACGCCGCTACGTCTTTGGGATTAATCGAGGGTTTGCTTTGGATTTGCTCAAGATTTGCCGCGGGATTGTCGATATCTGTCGAAGCTGATGTTGTGGATCGCGTGACGCTACTGGTATTAGGCTTTACGACGGGTGTGGCATTGGGTTTTGGCAGTGGCACTAAATCCACTTCCACTGTACCAAAATTGGTTAACAAAGCATTGGGCTGGGCATTATAAGGGCGTAACCCTTTACCATCAAACGCGTTAACATCAAAATCCACCCCTTCAAATTGGCGATTATCGATGATTAAATTGCCTTGTACTTGCTTAATACCCTGCGCTTTAATCATGGCAAGTAGCTGGTACAAGCGCTCGTTTTCCAGTTTTGGGTCGCCACTGCCCTGCACAATCACATCACCATAAAGCGTGCCTTTCCACACAAAACCATTCTGGTATAATTTGGTTTGCCAAACAAAATCTTTGCCCAAACTATCGAGTGCCACATAAGTGGGAATCAGTTTTTGCGTAGATGCAGGGGTGCGTGGCACATCAGCATTATAACTAAACAAAGGCGTTTGGGGCGCAGTCGACGCTGCATTTTGTGGATTGTCCGTTAGCGGTTGTACCACCATACTCATACTATCGGTCGGAATATTGGCTTGGGCAAGTTTGGCCTGAATCGTTTCAGGTAGCTTACTGACTGGATCGCGTTGCCCCATGACTGCATGGCTTTGCTTAGCCACTGGGTCAGTGGGTATTGGCGGCTGGACTTGTGTGGTATCTGACGTATGACCCACCAAGGACAGACAAGCCATCCATAGCAACAAACCCGTTTTTAAAGACAATAATTGAGTAGCGCGGGTTTGCAGACCCACGGATTGGCGCGAATTTTTCATAACAACAGCAACAATGTGACGAATCTATACTAGGTATCGAATCTTATTAAGCAAAAATAAATTAGGCAAAAATAAGCTGCCACCTTATCGCTTTTTGCCGTAAAAATCCACCTGATTTCATAGCAAATCGGCTAAAATTAAGGCATTTAGACAAACTGCCGTAGCCTTCTGTTGCAATTCTCTACATTTCAATTTTTAGATATTTGCTAAACTGTCGCCTAATTGCAACATTTCAGTCACTGCTATTGCCGTTTTGGGTTTCAATCGAGAACGCTGCCCCCAATTGTTTTGGGTGAAAAATTATTTAAATTAAAAAATTATTTAGGTTAAAAAAACTCTATGTTAAACAAATCTATCGCCACCTCTGCCATGACTATAGGCGCTATGAGTGTTGTGCTAGCGCTATCTGCATGCTCAAAAAAAGATGACAAAGCCGCAACCACCACTGCTTCTGCAACGACGACCACCACCACGTCAACCTCTACGACTACTGCCCCTGTGGCGGCTTCCCAAGCCACCTCTAGCGCGCCTGCTAGTGCTGCCGTTATCACCGCTGCTTCGTCAACCACGATAACTGTCACCACGCCAGCGACTGCAGAAAAAACCGCCAACGTCAGCAGCGCGCCTACAGTTGCCGCCAATAATGCCGCGGCTGCGACCCCTAATCTTGCTCTAAAAGCGGATTTGACGCAGTTATTTAAAACCTTAAACGAGCTTGACCGCAATACCCAAGCCAAACAAGCAGAAATGGCAAAAAAAATGCAAAACGCCAAAACACCTGCTGACCAACAAGCTTTCTTTAAAGAAGTGGTGGCACAGTTAGATTTGCAAAAAGCCACGCTCAACAAATTAAAATTTAATGACCCCCGTGTTGCACAAACCCGCGATAAAATGGTTGAAAGTATTACCAATAGCCGTGCCGGTACGGCGGCTTTAATCAAAAAACCAACGGCAACCCCAGAGACCAATCCAGAAATTGCTAAGTCAATGGAAAAAGCGCAAAAATCCGCTGAAGAAGCCCGTACCATGTTGATGCAATTAACCCAAGAAGCAGGCATCAAGCCAAAAGGCGCAGACGCCGCGGCTAGCAAAAAATAAAGTCATTTTTAAATAAAAAACTCTCATGATGAGAGTTTTTTTATGTCGGTTAGTTTTTATGACTTCATAAGCCTGCTATGACTGCATCAGGTGGGTAAATAACATGGCAGTCATGATGGCATCATTCAAGGCATTATGGGCAGGTAATCGCGGGATTTGGTATTCTTCTAGCAGTTGATTGAGGTGTGGTAACTGCCCAACTTGGCTAGGGTCATGTCGATGCTGATTTTGTTGATACAAGCGACTGACATCGACAAGTTTATTAGCCAGTTCCACACCCAAAAACGGTTTGGCAATGGCATTTAAAAACGCCATGTCCATGTCCACACAAAACCCAATTATCGGACGGTTTTTAAGCATTGGCAATAATTGGGTGAGCATCTCGTCATACGATAAGCCATTGTCAACATCTATCGGTCTTAATCCGTGAATCACAATGGTGTCCTGGGTTGGCATCACAGGCGGACGGCATACCAAGGACAGCGCGCTATCGGTATCAATCACAAACCCGTTACTTTCTTTGCGTACCTGTACTGCGCCGACACTTAAAATATAATCTTGTTTGGCATTAAGCCCGGTCATTTCTAGGTCTAGGCTCACCCACTCATTGGGGACTTTAGATAGCGGGGTATCAAACAGATAAGCGTACTCAGGCTTGCTGAGCCGCTGTTTTTGTCGCTCAAGTTTTTGAACGCTGAACAGATTTTTGATGCGATGAAACATGGCTTTTCTCTAGGCAATTAACACTATCTATTTAGTTAAAAAATATCTTCAATTAAAAAATATCTACTTAGTTAAAAAATATCTAGGCGATAATGATGGGTAATGAAGGTTTTAAAATCTTTGACCATCGCCAAACATTCTTTTAACAAGTCTTTTTCCAGTGCTGATAAGTGATTGGGATTTACCGCTCGCGCTGTTCTATCCTGTGTGGTCAATGCCACATCCAGTCGTTTTGCCATAAAAAAATCCAGTGCTTCTGCCAGATTTTGCGCCATGATGTCATCTAGCACCTGTTGCTGTGCCAGCTGCTGCAGTCGACTTCGAGTATTGGTCTCAGTGATATGATATTCCAGTGACAAGGCGCGCACGCCGTGGACAATCGGGAATATCCCTGCTTTTTTTAGGTCAATATCGGTTTCACTGGCACCGACAAATTTTTGCCACCAACCACTGCTATCGCCAAATTGTAAAATTGGTTTGGCGAAACGGTTGATAAAGTTACTAGTCGCCACATTTTGCGCGCTGACTTGCCAATGTTTTTGCAGCTGCTCAAAGAGCTTAATATCGCCGCAAACAAAATGCGCATCGACTAAGGTCGCAATCCACATCATATCTTCACTACTGCCACTCACGTACCATGCGGTGATTTGTTTTTCAAATGCGGTTGAAGTTTTTCGCCAACGCTCGTTGCTAAGCATAATCTTGCCATCACAATAGGGATAACCCATGTTCGCCAATGCCTCATTGAACTGCGCGGCATAGCTGGGCAGATTATCATCTTTAAAACCATTGCGGATAATCAGCGCATTGTCTTGGTCAGTACGCAAGATTTGTTCGCCACGCCCTTCTGAGCCCATCACAAACAGACAGGTATTGTAGAAGGTGATAGCAGGCACAATTAGCTGCCATACCTTGGCAAACACTTGTAAATTCAAACTTTGTACCATACGGCTGATAACATGGATTTTGATGCCGCTCGCGTGCTGCTCACGGATAAATTTACCAATCAACTCCACCGCCACCGCAACATCCTCTAGGCTCTGCGCTTGCTCAATACGAGCAACAATAAGATTGGAATGGTTGGTTAAAAAGCTCAGTAATTCGGTTTGTCCCAAAATCCCAATGATTTGACCTTGACTGTCAATAATGGGTAAACGGTGGGTACGAGTTTGTAGCATGGTCAGCAAGGCTTCACTCACATCTTGCGATTGATGCACGGTATGGATTTTAAAATTAGTAAAGTCCAGCACAGGCGTGGTAGCAAAATCAACTTTTTGTCCAATCGCTCGGCACACATCGGTTTGGGTAAAAATACCGATGCGCTCGACATACGCTGCGATGGTAGATTTTTCGACACCTTGTGCGATGAGTTTGTCACGCTCCGCTTCGGTCATTCGCGCTTGTGACTTAACCAAAATATGCTTGATGTCAAATTGGTTCATCGCCATGGTGGCTTCATACAGCGTTGCCGTATCATCGACAAAATGCGGCGGTTTGATATGCTGCCCCAAATTGGCAATCGGTTGATATAGCAGTTTTTGACTTTCACTTTGGGCAAGGCGGGCTTGGTGATGGTTGAGACGGGCAGCGACATCGGCAAACAAGGCGTTTTTTAAGGTGGGATTTTGCTCGGTGATTGCACTTAGCACTTGCCCATCGATACGGTACATCAGACTTTGCTGCTGGGTGATAAAGTTGAACACGCCGTTTTGCCTGACCTTGGTATCAAACCAATCGCCTGCGTTTAAGGTAGAAATCAACGTATCACCTTGTAATTGATGAACAAAGCCTTTAAGGATAATGAAAAAATCCCCTTGCCATCCTGCAGGTATGGGCTGCAAGTTGTCCAAATAGACGATTTTACTGTGCTGCTGCAGATGGGTTCGCTGCTGAACGCTTAATGTATCAAACGGGGGCTGGTGTAGATGTTGTATGTCCAAAGTCTGTATCGTTGAGCCACTCATATCACCATCCTTGTATTGCGGCTAAAAATAAATCTCATGTCCTATGAGTCTTGTTAGATTATAATCAAAGTTGTCTGAGGCAACAATCATGTTTCAACAAATATCGATGGGTCGTGGTGGTATGTAATTTACACCCGTCAAACATATCAGTATGGGTAATGGGTAAACAGATGAATTATTTAGGTTTTCTTTGTTTAGGTCTAGGGATTTTGACATTGGTCGCGGGTATGCTATGTTTTTTATTATCTAAAGTCAGTAAGGAGCCGCCTGTCAGGCATAAAACCCAACGCATTGCGATGGTGCTATTGCCGCTAGCGATTGTACTCACTAGTATCGGACTCAAATTTAGTATGAATGTGGTTAATCCTGAGAGGTAATCCCTATTAGCTTTGGGGGCTTAACATTTTTTCAATATTAACGTTAATTTATTGAGAGTCAAAATGTACTTACCGCTAACCATAATTATATTAGGGTTATAAAAAATACTAAAAAATAAATTTTATTTTTCTTATCTATATTGTTGCTTTATGTAACAAAAACTTTTAGTTTTCTAAATATTTGTTAATATCATAAAAGACTTTAGTTCACTCTTTTTAACTAAAATTGGTTAACTAACTCTTTTTATCTAAACTTAGGAGATATATATGAAAATTAAAAAACTCTCAATTGCCACCCTTTCTATCATGTTAATGGCAAGCGGATTGACGGCTTGTGGCGGTAGCGACTCATCTTCATCCAGTACAGGCAATGCGACAAATCCCCCTGTAAACACCAGTTTATCAGAAATTGAACAAGCCAAAGAAATTGTTCGTACTGCAAAGTTGTTTTTGACCGATGCAGATTCTGTGCAAAAAACGTATGAAAGTGCTAGCGATTTAATGACTGATAAACAGCAGGATCGCTTATCTGATGCAGTAGATATACCAGCCATCATCCATGATTATATGCGTAAGCATAATTTAACTACATTGACTGCAGCACAATTACAAGATTTGACTAAGCGTGATACCACATCATTTGAAAATTTATATTCATATTTGGGACAAATTAGTCTAGTGCCTAGTAGCGATTTTCAAATTTCTCGTACTGCTGATGACCAATTTACGATGCAAGGCAAGCTAACAGCAACCAAAGATATTTATGACTATGTTCGAGTCAATAATCGTTATACTTATCAACAAGTTGACAAAGATATCTATGAGGTAGTTTATAAAGGTTATAAAGATACCTTAGATAGAATACAAAATAGCAGTACCATTCAAGGTAATTTTGGTTTTGACAGTATTACAATTGGTAGTGGCGCAGAGTTGGTTAACTTAACTGCCAACCAAACCGCAGGGCAATTTAACGCAAGTTTCAGCAAAAACGTGAATTATGACAGCGAATTTGATATTGATACCGTGCACATGGCTGGGACTACCCTTAACAAAGGTGAAGCCACTATTAAAAATATTGTGCTAACTGCAAATGGCAATACAGTTAATGCTACTGAACTCTCAGCATCGGCTTTAGACATTAGCAATATCGTCAATGGTCAAACACTAATTCGTACAGTCCCATATCAATTTAAAATCGCAGGTCAGTTGAAAATGGCGACGCCAAAAACTGATGCAACGTTTTCTTTAAATGCAAGTGCTAAAGAAAGTGATATCAAAAATATGCTTGTGATTGATGCCAATGATGAGGTTGTTGAAAAAAATGGCGTAACTTTGCCAATCACTGCCTTGGTTAGTATCAAAGGTCAAGCGACCGGCGAAAACAACAAAGCCATTCCATTAGATTTCCAAGCAACCTTAAATCGTAAAGCCAATAAAGTTGTTAGTCTTGATAACTTGGTTGCCACCGTAGAAGGTAAAACACTATACGCATTGGGTACAAGCAATTTTGATGCGAATAATGAGTTACTAAACTCGGAAGTTACTTTCAAACAAAACAAAGCGACGATTACTGTCAAGTTTGACAAAAATAATGATGCTATTAGCACGAATGGTAAACTCGCGGACATCCTTGTTAATGGTAAAGACTATGGCGATTTAATCCAAAATGGCAGTATGATTACTGCTAAATTCACTGATAATAGCTTAATCACACTTTAATACGTGATGATAGTTGCTTTAAAGAGACAGTTTGCTGTCTCTTTTTATTATCTTAATTAAAATAATCTCTTATGACCGTTCGGTGCTCAACTTGAAACTTTTATTTAATGCCAGCCGTTCTCAAGCATCTCTGCAACTACTATCTGCACTGCTATTCATATCTTACAGTTTGAACAGTCACGCCCAAGCGGATACCTATGAATCTGAGAAACCTTATAACATTCAGTGGGAAACTGACATTACCAGTTATAGTCCGACTCAGTCGATTGATAGTTTTACCGATGATTGGGATGAGCCCTTAGAAAATGGTGATTTTGCTTATATTCAAGGTCGCAGTGACATCCGCTATTCTACTGACCAAAGCCCCCTAAGCTATGCTTTAAACTACCGTTATGATTATCTTTTATCTTTTAATCCTGCGACTGCTCAAGTCTATTGGGATTATAAAAATAACAAACTACCGTCAGAAAACCGTCGTTATCCATTAAAGCTCACTGCCGATTATAGTGAGCGCTTAGGGTTTGGTATTGCCAACCAATTTGAACTACCAAAACAATGGCAGATAACGCCCCAGCTCAATATTTGGCAGGGATTACATGGGTTGACTGGCACTTTAAAGGGGGATTTAACTACCAAAACTGCTTATGATGAACAGCGTAAGCTTGTTGATACGGTAAGCGTAGCAACTATTGATTTGTCTTATCAATATGACAAACCCGCTTTAAAAGAGGATCGTATCGGTTGGCAGCCTAACCACCCAAATGGTATTGGCTACTCGCTTGACTTACATATAAACGGCAAATTACCTTACGATACCACTTTAATGGTTGATGCTTATGATATCTTAGGAAAAATGTATTGGCACGATATGCCAATGACAGATTATAACTTTAACTACAGCGCCATTGGGCGTCCACCGTACACACTAGAAGGACAGCTGAGCAAAAAAGACTTGAGTCAAAACTTACCTTGGCATGTTCAAACTGCGATTGAAAAACGCTTTACGCCAGCTTGGTCGCTTGGTTTATATAGTGAGTTTAACGATGTAACTAATTTACACCAACTAGCGCTAACGCATCATACCCAATTTAAACACACGCCATTGGCAATGACTGGCTTACTAGAACCCCAAACTAAAGCTATCGGCCTGCAAGTCAAGCATAAAGACTTTGGCATAAGTTATCTAGCCGATGACTTAAACATGAATGACGCCAAACGCATCGCACTCAATTTTTTTGTACGACACGATTGGTAATCTGTCCTAAACGCATTTTAAAATCACAAGGATAGCAAGGGGGTTGATTGCGAGGGGTTGTTATACCACCAATAAAAAAGTCAGCCTAATATAAGCTGACCTTTAACCTAAATTAACCTAAATTAACCTAAATTCAAAACAATTAAGTGGGCTTGACCGCGACTAGCACACGGATACTATCAGGAATTAAGGATAAATGACCTAGGGCATGTAAGCCCTGTTCTTGCAAACGTTTTAATTGATTGATTTCTGCGTCTCGTACATTCGGATTGATGGATTGCAAATATTGCAGGCGCTCAACTTCACGCTCATAGCGCTGATTAAATACCTCTTTGGCTTGCTCACTTATCGCAGGTAATTGCTGGTTTGCCAATGCTACTGCTTGCTCATAGCGCACTTCGATAATGTCTTTACGCGCTTTGATGACTTGACGCGCTCGGGTTTTATCCAAACGATGAATATGCGACACAATCATATCAGGCGCAATTTTATCGCTAAAATCAGTCCCTTGCTGGCTTAAAAACACCCGAATGAGCGGCTTTGGCAAAAATGCAGGTAAATTAAGTAGCTTTGGCGCAATCGCTTCAACACGGAAATTAACTTCGACCAATACTAGTCCTTCAGGCATGGCATTACTTTGCAAAGTTGCAACCGTGGTATTACCAAACGTGCCTGCGTTGACCGTTTCAAAGATACTTTGCATCAAAGGATGCTCATAAGTCATAAATTCCATGTCTTCGCGTAGTAACGCTTGGTCACGCTCAAAGGTCAAGTTCATACCATCTTCAGGGACAGACAGTCCTTGCACTTGTACTTCATCGCTCGGATGCAGCATCAATGAGCCATCACGCTGTCCACTATATTCCATATTGATGGACGACATAAAGCGTTCAAACAAACGTGGCAACATGTGGGTATCATCAAAATCACGCATGGTGTAAGCGATTTTACTGGCGACACGCGGGCGACAAGAATTGTATTCAAGCAGTCTGTCACGCCCTGCTTGCATGGCTGCTTCCAGTGCGAGGCGCTGGGCGTTGCCTTCTTCAATCAACTGATCTAAAGTAATTTCTTGACCATCATCTTCGGCTTTTTGCCCTTCAAGTAGCGGTTTTAAATCCACAATAAACTGCTCTTGAACGGTTTGCGCCGTGGGTGAGATTTGGTTAAAAATATTTAGGGCTTCGTTATACCAGCGGTACATACGTTCAGTTGCCGTGCCTTCGACAAAAGGCACATGAATGGTAATCTCGTTTTGCTGACCAATCCGATCGAGGCGACCAATCCGCTGCTCTAATGTGTCAGGATTGGCGGGCAAATCAAACAGCACCAAATCACTGGCAAACTGAAAATTACGCCCTTCAGAGCCAATTTCAGAAGCCAACAAGACTTGCGCGCCTTCAATATCGGCAAAATATGCCGCCGCTTGGTCGCGCTCCAGTAGGGTCATTTGCTCAGTAAAAATCGCGGTTTTAATGCCCGCATGCAATCGTAATACTGCCTCTAAACTCTCAACCGTTGCCCCACTGCGCGCAATCAGTAGCACCTTTTGATGTTTTAAGGTGTTTTTAAGCAAATCAACCAGCCAAGGCACCCGCGGGTCTTGTTCCAGCCAACTGCCATCCGGCTGTAACTCTTCTGGCCATAATTGTTCGCGCAATTTACCTTGCGTGTGATAACTGTCTTGCCAACTTATCGGGAGCGGCAGCGGGTACGCCATTGAGCGCCGACCTTTGAAGCCAGAAATGAGCTCAGAGACGCTCTCACGGGTGTTGCGAAATAGCACACGACCAGTACCATGACGATCTAACAATTCATTGATGGCGCGCGCACGACCTTGCTCGTCATCACTGATGTCATGACCTAACAACTGCGCTAATGCTGATTTTTGCTTATCTGACAGCGATTGGTCACTTAATAACACCTCAGCAATTGCGGCGGTTTGCGCAAAATTTTCTTCTGCATCGATAAAGTCGTCTAAATCATTAAAACGATTGGGATCTAACAATCGTAACCGCGCAAAATGGCTTTCTAAACCTAACTGCTCAGGGGTTGCTGTGAGTAACAACACACCTGCGGTTTGTTCGGCCAAATCTTCAACCAAATCGTATTTGTCATTGCCCCCTTGCTCACTGTCCCAATGCAGATGGTGCGCTTCATCCACAACCAGCAAATCAAACCCCGCTTCCAAGGCTTTTTCATGCAAATCTTCATGGTCGAGTAGCAAATCGATACTGGCAATAATCAACTGCTCAGTCGTAAAAGGATTTTGCTCAGGGTCATGCTCTGCAATCGCTGCGGTTCTGACCAAATCAAAAATCGCAAACTCAAGATTGAAACGGCGACGCATTTCAATCATCCATTGGTACTGTAAACTATCAGGTACCAAAATCAAAATACGCTCAGATTTGCCGGTGATGAGTTGCTGATGAATAATGAGACCCGCTTCAATCGTCTTGCCAAGCCCTACCTCATCGGCAAGCAGGACACGCGGCGCGATACGTTTACCGACTTCATGGGCGATATACAGCTGATGCTCAATAACATCGACACGTGCACCCATCAAGCCTCTTAGTGGATGAGACGCCAAATAGGCTTGGGTACGCAGTAGCTCTTGGCGCAGTTCGTACCAATCATTTTGGTGGATACGACTGGCGAGCAAGCGCTCAAGTGGTTTTGCCAAATTAATATTAGCCGCAAGGCGCGTTTCCATAATCGCACGGTCATGACCTTCAACCGAGTATTTATAGACGCCATTAGTTTCTTCAAAATCGCTGACCACATACGACGCGCCATCTTGGTCATGTATGGTATCCCCTGCTTTGAAAGTCACACGCGACAAAGGCGCCGATGTCTTGGCATACACACGCGTTTCTTCACTTTGCGGGAACAAAATATGCACGCAGCGTTCATCAACGAGCACGACGACGCCCAGCCCCAATTCATTCTCTGTATCCGACAGATAACGTTGTCCAATCGCAAAATCAGTCATACCGCTTAACCATGCTTCCAAATTAGAAATTTAAATGATGAAAAGTAAAACTGTTTATGATAGCAAAAATTACATTTTCAAGTGAATGATTTTGTTGATAGCTGCTGTTTAGTTATTCATCATTCGCTATCAACCGACTGACGACTGGCATACCTTCGGTCATGAGCGCTTGTGTGAGCATCTCGATATTATACACCGCGTGACCTTTTACCGTATTTTCAAAGTAAATATACAAAGTATCAAAATTGGCTTGTTGATTGGCAATTGTCTTTGCCCAAGCTTGCATTTCTGTATCCCTGTATCGATAATCATGCCGCTCGGCCGCCGAATGGGCATCCCACCAGTCTAAGTTTTGCCCATGCATGCGTAAATAACCGATGCGGCTAGTAAATAACAACCGACTGGGCGGCAAACCATGGATATTTGGATAGTCCACACTACACCAAATCAAATTTTGCTGCTGAAAACTGGCGTAAACTTGCGGGATATGCCAGCTTTGGTGGCGAAATTCTATCGCCAATGGCAACCCATCAAACCAACTGGTTAAGATTGCCAAATACTGACGATGTGCCACCGTTCTATCAAAACCATGCGGAAATTGAATCAATAACGCAGACAAGCAATCTGCCGTCAAGATAGGTTCAATCGCCTGCAAAAAAGCTTGCGCAGTCTCTGCGGTGGCGGTTAATCGGTGGGTAAAATCTTGGTGAATCTTAATCGAAAATTTTAGCTGCCCGTTGGATTTTTTGAGCATACCTTCATACGCTTTTCGACCTAAAGGCGCATAGAAGCTACTATTGATTTCAACAGTGGCATAATGACGACTATACTCGGTTAAAAATTCGGTTTTTTTGGTGTCAGCAGGATATAGGATTCCCAAAAAATCCGTATCACTGTATCCACCGGTTCCGATATAGATGCTCATAGAAAATTGTTCTACTCAATTGCAAAATTAGCCCGTCATTGATTAATAGAAATTAATAAAAGTCGTATATAGCGCCATCATCCATAACAAAAACAGCATCGTCAAGGCTAATAGCTGCGCGGCAGAACCTACATCTTTACCAATCTTTGCCAACGGATGCCGTTCTGTCGATGTATGGTCAATTGACGCTTCAATACCGGTATTAAACAACTCAACGATGAGAGAAAAAAACGATGAAAACACCAGTATCATTTTAATCGGCATCATAAAAGGTAAAAAAATCAGCACAACTAATAAAATGCTATTGAGCCATGCAACCTGTCGAAAAGCTGCTTCATTTTGATACGCCGCAACCAAACCATCTTTTGAGTAACCGGCGGCATTGATGATACGTTTGAACCCTGTTTTTCCCTTGGTCTGCGCGGCATACCCATCTAAATGGCTAGCAAATTTATCAGAGCGCTGATTTGAACTAGGTGATGTCATGGTGGTAATGGGTTTTAAAAAATTTCCTCATTCTACCATAGATTAATCCTAGAGTTTTCACAATATCTACTGCCGTGAGCATTGATAGCCACTGATAAACAAGCTTTAAATTATGAGAATTTAAGTGCAAATAAAATCTATAAATATTGATTGCCATTTTAATGATAATGACATAAATTCTAAGCCTTCTGCTATTTTTTTGCAGCAATCACTCCACCTTGCAATTTTTAGTTAGTGCTGTCACCTTATTTGATGAAAAATCTATGATGAAATTACGCGCCACTTGCCAACTCGATTATTACTTTTCCCAGCCAACCCCTGCAGTGTTCCTATTACGACCGCAATCAGGGTTAGCACAGCAGATCACTCAAGAAGAATGGCAAGTCACGCCACCCTTACCAGTTACAAGCTATAACGATAATTTTGGTAACTTATGTGACAGGGTTTTATTTCCGATGGGGGATTACCAAGTTCGTCTAACAGTTGAGCTATATACTAGCGAATGGATAGATGTCGCACCCGGTATGCCAAAAACACCGATTGAGCAGCTGCCTTCAGATACGATGGTATATTTGTTACCCAGTCGCTATTGTCTGCCAGAATTTCTACTTCAAGAAGCCCAAATGATAACCCAAGATTTTGCCGACGGTTATGACAAAGCGGCGGCAATTTGCGCCTATATTTACCAAAACTTTACTTATCAATATGGGAGTAGTACAGCAGAGACCACAGCACTAGATACGTGGCAACATAAAAAAGGCGTCTGTCGTGATTTTGCCCATTTGGGCATCAGTCTATCACGGGCATTAGATATGCCGGCTCGCATGGTAGTTGGGTACTTATATCAACTTGACCCAATGGACTTACATGCATGGTATGAGGTTTTTATTGGCGACCGTTGGTACACATTTGACGCAACGCAATCATCGCCCAAAGGCGGTCGTGTGATCTTAGGTTATGGAAGGGATGCTGCGGACGTTGCTTTTGCGACTTTCTTCGCGCCATTTGAATTAAAAGATATGAAAGTTAACGTAGAAAAAATCGATTAATTTTGGCATAAACATTTGAGATTGAAGCCTTGGTTAGAAGGCTTTAATACCAATTTTTCAACGTCAATATGCGAAATTTATTTTAGAATTTCAAAGACCAATAAAAACACCCACTTACTTATGTAAGGTGGGTGTTTTGGAATAGGGAGCTGACGAT